>NZ_JASY01000020.1:0-61010 GCF_000735715.2 Flavobacterium chungangense LMG 26729 | reverse complement strand
AATCCTTAATTACTATTCTGAAGCTTATTCAATAAAACTGACAAAGTCCTAATCAGGGCATAAGTAGCAAACTTTGATAGAAGAGAAGGTTCACTTTGTCAGTTTGGTTGTTGATTAAAATTACTTTAAATCTTCCTAACAAATCTAAAGGATGGAAGCGGCATCCTTTTCTCGCTTCTTTAGCGAGGAAAAGATATAGCGGACAGCAGGAAATAGCTCCTTCTTTTCAAACACTTTATTTTATTTGAAAATTAGTTAAAACAAAAAAAAGGTCCAACTTTTCAGATGAACCTTTCTACAAATTATTTTTTTATTTGCTTTTTATAATATTTTCGGTATTTCGGATATGTTATGGCTCCTATTACTGAAATTGCGGCCAGTGAATAATATATCCAGTCAAGAGATTTTGCTTCTCCACTTGCATAAGAATGTAAACCTACCAAGTGGAAATTCACTCCATAATAAGTAAACAAAATGGATATAAATGCAAACATACTCATTAAGTTAAATGTCCATTTTCCTCTTAAAGCAGGTACAAAACGAGCGTGAATTACAAATGCATAAATCATGATGGAAATCAAAGCCCATGTTTCTTTTGGATCCCAACCCCAATAACGTCCCCAGCTTTCATTGGCCCATTGTCCTCCAAGGAAGTTTCCTATCGTTAACATAATCAATCCGATTGTCAATGCCATTTCGTTGATGTATGTGATCTCCTTAATATTCAGATCCATTTTGGCTTTGTTTTTTTCTGTTGTAAAGAAAATTAAAACTAAGGAAACAAAACCTAAAATCATTCCTAATGCAGTTGGACCGTAACTTGCTACAATTACTGCAACGTGAATCATTAACCAATATGAGTTAAGAACAGGCTGTAAATTTGCAATTTCCGGATCAATCCAGTTTAGATACGCTGCCATTAAGATCATCGCTGTCACGAAAGCTGATGAAGCAACAGTTAATTTTGATTTTCTATCGAAAGCCAATCCAAAGAACATTGTGGACCATGCTACATATATAATAGATTCGTAAGCATTACTCCATGGAGCGTGCCCAGAAATATACCAACGTGCTATTAAGCCTAAAGTGTGCAACGCAAAGAAAAAACCAATAACGATATGACATGCATTTACACAAAAACGAATCCATTTTTTTTCAAAAAAGATATTTACAATTGTAAAAATAAACATGATGATTGCTGCTGTAATGTACCAATATGTTAATTTTTGAAAAACATCGTATTTATTATAAGCGATTTCGGCATCAATTTTTTCTTCGCTTGGGCGTACTTTAGCTCCAAATTTCTTTTGGAAGCCGTTGATGCTTTCGACTAAATCATCGGCAGTTTTAAAGTCTTTAGAAATAGATCCATTATTTAAGGCATTGAAATAAAGTGGCAGGATTTGTTTGGTATAAGTTGCTTCCATTCCTTTTAAACCTGCATGTTCCAATTCGAGATATGAAATCCATTTATCGCCCGGATGATTTGGAACAGGGAATATTTTCAAAATACTTCCGCTTAATGCAGATTCCATGAGGTTGACTTTTTTATCGGTTTCAATAAAATCTTTTTCAAACTGATTTGGATTAGCTGCTTTGTAAGCTGCATCTAAATATGGAGACAATTTATAATTTCCGTTTTCATCAAAAAACTTTACAAAAGGTGCTTTTTTTGTATCCTTATCTACTCCAATAATTTTTCTGATACTATCATTTCCGGCTCTTAAATGAATAATCGGAACCTGAATCCAAACCTGGGCATATTGTGTCATCGACAAAAATACCTGATCAGAATTCATACCGTTGTAAGTATCGCTGTGGCTTACTTTTCTCAATAACTCTGACGAAAAAGTATTAATAGGTTTCATTCTTCCTCCGGCATCCTGAATAATCAAACGACCAAATTTAGCAGCATGAGATTCCGGTGCTTTGTAGATAGTCAACAATGAATCTATTTGTTTCTGGCTTGGCGGGCGTGTTACGTGATTGGCATGATCATTAGGATCATCGTTATGAGTGTGTGTATGATTGTGGTTATGATTGTCTCCAGGTGTATGAACATGTGGCTCTTGTGCAAAACCGTTAAAGCTCAACATTAAAACTAAAATCGTAATTAATTTTGCTTTTTTCTCTTTTACTTTTTCAAGTTTTCGTTTTAAATCTGTAAAACGGGAACCTTTGGTAAACATGATAGCCATAAGCCCAAAAAACAACATGAAATATCCTAAATAAGTAATCGAAGTTCCCCACCAATCGTGATTTACAGACAACACAGTCCCTTTTTCATCGGGGTCAAACGAAGACTGGAAAAACCTGTATCCTTTATGATCTAAAACGTGATTCATATAAATATCAGCATCAAAAGTTTCAGAAGAATCCTGAACGGTAACCTTACTTTCAAATGCGGAATAACTTTTCTCTGTTCCTGGATATTTTGTTGCAATAAAATCATTTAGTTTTACTTTAAAAGGTAAAATATAGGCTTTACTTCCGTAAAATAAACTGTATTCAATTTTTCCGATTTTAACGGTCTGTGGCTCTCCCACACTTCCTTTAGCCCCCATAAGGCGTACTTCTTTTTCCTGACCTTCCGCTTTAACTTTTACGATTAAAGCATCAGTATGAGATTTAGCTTTATAGTCATTATTCGATACATAGTCCACAATTCCTCTTACGGCCGGATCCGGGAAAACAATTCGGATGTCACCAATACTGTACAAAGAACGCATCATTAAAGGTTGTACATTATCTTTGGTTACTTTTCCTTTAAACTGATCAGCCATTCGCATAAACTCACCTTCAAAAGGAGTTTGGATCGTATATTTTTCACCGGTTGTATTAATATTTATAGCACCATCTGTTGGTTTATTCAAAGCAAACAAAACATTGTGGATATTTTGAACTTCACCTTCTTTTAGAAAATGTTCTTCACGCCCGCCGGCTCCGGCTTCAACTAATTTAATGTATAAAGTCCCTTTTGGATCCGGTTTTATAGTTTCTTTCGCACCCATGATGTAATTCACATAAGTAACTTCAAAAGGAGTTTCGTCAAATTTACCTGAAAGGGTAAAATCGTTATTGGTAACCGGAGAGAACAAAAGGCTTTTTTCAAAAGTTCTGCGTTTCATTTCTCCTTTATATTCTCCATCTGCAAAAACGGTTAAAAATGTTTTATCTGAATAGATTTGGTTTTCAGCTGCTCCTTCACGAATTGGCATAACCCCTTCATAACTGATATAACGTGTAATAAATGCTCCTAAAAGAATAAAAATAAAAGAAACGTGAAGTAATAGAGTTGCCCATTTTTCTTTTTTCAATAATTGATAGCGTTTGATGTTTCCAAAGAAGTTAATCAGGAAAAACACCATTATTGCCTCGAACCACCAGGTATTATAAATTAAAATTCGGGCGGTATCAGTATTGTATTTACTTTCGATAAAAGTTCCAATACCCATTGCGATTGCAAATGTTAAAAAAAGAACGGCCATTAATCGTGTAGAAAACAAAAAAGAGAATATTTTTTTATCCATTTTTGAAGGAATTACTGTGTATAAAAGTGGCACAAAAGTACTTAAAAATGTTGAGTTGTAATATTTGTCTTTTGTTAATTAAAACCAAAAACAGACCAATAAATCAATCCGATTTGACAATTAAACAGGTATTCTATTACAATCCATTTTGAAAAACTTTTATTTTTTATTTGAATAAAACTTTTTAATAGTTGATTTCAATTTGATAAATATTAATTCAACCTTTGAACAGCTTCGATATTTTTTAAAAAAACACTAATTTTGCGTTATGGTTAAAATAACGATAATTGGTTCCGGAAATGTTGCGCAACATTTAATAAAGGCTTTCACAAAAAGTGATAGAACGGAAATTGTGCAGGTCTTTTCAAGAAAAAAAGAATCATTACTCCACCTGGTCGATTCGGATAAAATTGCAACTGATTTTTCAGATTTAAAAGAAGCCGATTTGTATGTTATCTCTATTACTGATGATGCCATTTCTGAAGTTTCAGCACAATTACCTTTTGAAAATCAATTAGTAGTTCATACATCCGGAGCTTCACCAATTGCCATATTAAATTCAAAAAACCGAAAAGGCGTTTTTTATCCTTTACAAACTTTTTCAAAAGCAAAGCCCGTTGATTTTTCGATTATTCCAATTTGTCTGGAAGCTGAAAATCAAACGGACTACACTATTTTGGAAACGGTTGCTAAAAGTATTTCGAATGCTGTTTTTTCTATCAGTTCACAGCAAAGAAAAGCATTGCATGTTTCGGCTGTTTTTGTAAACAATTTCACGAATCATTTATATCAGATAGGGCAGGAAATTTGCGAAGAACATCTGGTTCCTTTCGAAATCTTAAGACCTCTTATTCAGGAAACTGCAGAAAAAATACAAACCCTTACCCCTGGTGATGCGCAAACTGGCCCGGCAAAACGTAACGATTCTACAACAATTGATGCTCATCTCAATTATTTAACCAATGAAAATCAAAAAAACATCTATAAAATCCTAACACAATCTATACAAAATAATGGCAAAACACTTTAAAGAAATAATGAATGACATCACAACGTTTGTTTTTGATGTTGATGGCGTACTTACAGACAGTTCCGTTTTTGTAACCAATGAGGGAGAAATGCTTCGTACCATGAATATTCGCGATGGTTACGCAATGAAAGCAGCTGTAGAGAGTGGTTTTAATGTATGTATTATTTCTGGCGGAAGCAATGAAGGTGTTCGTATAAGATTGCGTAATTTAGGTTTAACTGATATACATTTAGGAACTCCTGATAAAGTAAAAACGTTTAAAGAATACACTGATCTTTACAATATAAAACCAGAAAATGTGTTATACATGGGCGATGATATTCCTGATTTTCATGTTATGAAATTAGTAGGTTTACCAACCTGTCCACAAGATGCAAGTCCTGAAATTAAAAACATCTGCCGTTATATTTCGCACGTTAAAGGCGGAAGAGGGTCTGTACGCGATGTAATCGAACAGGTTATGAAAGTTCAGGGAAAATGGATGGAATATTTTAACGGAAAACACGACTAAATAATTATCAATTGTTAATTATCAATTGTTAATCCAAATCTTTGAACTCAAAATGAAATTCCTAAAACTTATTCGTTACCAAAATCTGTTAATGCTTGCTTTTATGCAGGTTTTATTCCGTTATGCATTTTTAAAAGGACAAAATATTCCTTTAGCCTTGTCAGACTGGCAATACGGTTTATTGGTTTTAAGTACCGTTTTAATTGCTGCTGCAGGTTATGTAATTAATAATATTTTTGATACTGAAACTGACAGAATCAATAAACCAAACGATGTTATAATTGGTAAAGGAATTTCTGAAGCCAGGGGCTATAACATTTATATTGCCCTGAATATTACCGGTGTTGCAATTGGATTTTATTTATCAAATGTTATTCAGAGACCGGGTTTTGCTACTATCTTTATATTAATTGCTTCAATGCTTTATTTTTATTCCACAACCCTGAAACAAATTATGATTTTAGGAAACATTATTGTGGCTTTGGTATTGGCACTGAGTGTAATTATCATTGGGGTTTTCGATATTTTTCCTGCAATAATACCCGAAAACAAAGCACAAATGACCAGTTTGTTTTCCATTTTAACCGATTATGCTCTATTTGCTTTCATGATTAATTTTATCCGGGAAATAATCAAAGACATAGAAGATGTTAATGGAGATTACAATCAGGGAATGAATACTCTTCCTATTGCCATTGGAATTAGCAGAACCGCTAAAATTGCTTCAATTATTTCCATTATTCCTTTTGTTCTATTGCTTTTTTACATTAAAAACTATTTTGTTGAAAATGGCCTTTTTATAGCTACCTTATATTCATTTATATTCGTTTTGGCGCCGCTCCTTTATTTCATAATTAAAGCATTTACTGCTAAATCACAAAAAGAGTTTCATCATTTGAGTATTGTTTTAAAATTAATTTTACTTTTCGGAATTTTATCAATTGTGGTTATTACCTTAAACATTCATTATAATGCTTAAAGAAAAACTAAAAAAATATACCTTAATTCTGGCTTCGGGTTCGCCTAGAAGACAGCAATTTTTTAAGGATTTGGATTTAGAGTTTGAAATTCGTTTAAAAGATATTGAAGAAATATATCCTCCAGAATTAAAGGCTGTAGAAATTACAGACTTTTTAGCACTTTTAAAAGCAAATGCCTTTGAAGGAGAATTAAAAGAAAATGAAATTTTAGTAACCAGTGACACAATTGTATGGCATCAAAATAAAGCATTAGGCAAACCTAAAGATGCTAAAGAAGCTTTTAAAATGATAAAATCTATGTCCGGTACAACTCATGAAGTGATTACATCAGTCTGTTTTAAAACCAGCTCTTCTTCTACTCTTTTAAATGATATTACAAAAGTAACTTTCAACAATTTATCTGATGAAGCTATTTTGTATTATATAGAAAATTATAAACCGTATGATAAAGCCGGAGCCTATGGTATACAGGAATGGTTTGGCTTTATGGCTGTTGCAAAAGTTGAAGGTTCATATACCAATGTTATGGGATTACCAACATCAAAAGTTTATAATTATTTAAGTATATTAGAGTAAAAATTTAATTATGTTTTCTTTCAAGGAATATTCAAAAGAAATATTAGCAACAATAGTCCTCTTCATAGTATTAATGTTGCTTAGAATAATAGTAGCTAAACTAATTCGAAAATTTGCAAAAACCAGTGAAAGACTTGAACACAGAACAAACCTTATTATTAAATACATTCATTTACTAATGAATACACTGGTGATTATTAGTTTAATCATCATTTGGGGAGTCGATACTAAGGATATTTTTATAACCGTTTCATCAATTACAACTGTAATTGGCGTTGCTATGTTTGCACAATGGTCAATTTTAAGCAATATCACTTCCGGAATGATTTTATTTTTTTCATTTCCTTTCCGAATTGGAGACACTATAAAAATTCATGACAAAGATTTCCCTATTGAGGCTGAAATCGAAGATATCAGTGCATTTCATGTGAATTTAAGAACAAAAGAAGGCGAAAAAATCATCTTCCCTAATAATCTCTTACTACAGAAAGGAATCTCTATAATGACCAACACATATGAAGAGAAAGAATTTTTTGATTAGCACTTAATGGAAATTTTATAAACTATTTTTTAAAAGCTAAAACAATATAAAGTAAATAAAGTTTAATATTTGATTAGCCTAATTTTAGTTTTAAATTCCTATAAAATGAATCAACCTGTCACGCTGCCTTTTTATGCCAAATTAACCTTTATATTATTAACTGTAATTTGTATTGGTACCATAACTTACATTGGGAGTAATATAATCACTCCTGTAATGTTAGCCTTTTTATTTACAGTTTTGTTATTGCCTCTGCACACTTTATTACATCACAAAATACATATTCCTATATATCTTGCTTCATTCATCACTGTAGTGATTTTTGTTCTTTGTATAGCAGCAATTTTAGCTTTCATATCTTATCAGGTAACAGATATTGCCAATGATTTTGATATTATTAAAAAAAATGCAATATCTTTTTTTAATAATGCGCAATCCTATATTCATGAAAAGTTTCAAATAAGTATTTGGGAGCAAAAAAAATATATTGAAAAAGTAACGAACGATTCTGTACAAAATGGCTCCGGAACTATAGGAACTGCAATTGGTTCACTAAGCGATATATTATTTAACGGCATGCTTGTGGTCGTTTTTACATTTTTGTTTCTTTTATACAAAACTCACTTTATTCTCTTTTTGGCTAAATTATTTGACAAGGAAGATCATGCAAAATTGAAAGAGATCATTACTCAAATAAAAATTTCTATAAACAATTATATCCTGGGACTTATTTTCGAAATGTTTGTAGTTTCTATTTTAACAGGTCTTGGCCTATGGATTATAGGAGCCAAATATTTTATTCTGCTTGGACTTATGACAGGGATTTTAAATTTAATCCCATACATCGGAATTATGATTGCGGGCATTCTAACTATCCTATCTTCACTTACCGGAACTCCTGATTTGTCTATAATTATAAGTATTCTTGTTGTAAATATTATTGTACAACTCATAGATAACAATATACTTGTCCCCCTAATTATCAATTCAAAAGTTGAAATTAATGCTTTAGTTTCAATAATTGGAATTATTATAGGCGGGGGTATTGCAGGAATTTCAGGAATGTTTTTGGCAATTCCGCTTTTGGCTATTTTAAAAATTATTTTTGACAGAATCGAACCCTTAGAACCTTGGGGCTACGTTATGGGCAATCATATGCCGAAAAAATTTACGTGGCGAATAAGAAAATTAAAAACTGAAAATTAAAATTGTTTTTTTTATCTTCTGCATATTATTTTAAATTATAGAATCACCAATAATTTACGCTAACTTTATTTGCATGTCTCGAAACTTTATAAAAATCTTTTTGCTTTTTCTTTTCCTTTGGAATTTTTCCCAAAGCGCTTCTTCACAAGAAAAACAGACTAAAAAAGATAGTATTGAGAAATATGATAAAATAAAAAAACTTTCAGAAAAAAGGAAATTCACAACTTTTTTAAAGAGAATCATTTTCAAACCTTCCAAAATAAAAAAGAAAAATGAAACTTTGGTTAAAAAAGAATCTCTTCCGAATGTTGATGGAAAAATTATTCGAAAAATCAGAATTATTACCTTAGACCCTTTTGGTCGATCAGATACTGACTCTACAATGGCACCAAAGAATTGGGGAGAGAGAACAGGAAATAAATTACACCTTAAAACTAAAAAATTCGCTATACAAAATTTATTACTATTTAGACGTAATTCACCGTATGATACCTATAAAATAAAAGAAACAGAACGTATTATCAGATCTCAAAGATATGTCAGCAAAGTTACAATTTCAGGAGAACTAGTTTCAACAAGTAATGATTCTATTGATATTACTGTTCGGGTTTTAGACTCGTGGAGCTTACTTCCAAAATTCTCAATATCGAGTTCAAGAGTTGGTGTTGGATTTAACGACCGCAACATTTTAGGTTCAGGACAACAACTCGAATATAAATTCACCAATAGATTTGACGATGGACATAATGCACATGATGCCTTATACACTATTCCGAATATCAAAAATACTTTTATCACTACTAAATTAAGATATTACAATGATTTAGATGATAACTATATAAAAAGTATCTCTATGGAGCGTCCTTTTTATTCACCTTTGACTAAATGGGCGGGCGGTTTTATTTTAGGACAGCAATTTAAACGGGACACTTTACAAGATGCAAATTTAAAATATGAATTTCAGCCCTTCAAATACAATACTCATGATTTTTGGGTTGGTAAAGCTTTTAATATTACAGGTGTAAGTCCAAAAAAAGAAAGAACAACTAACCTTATTGTTTCGGGTCGTTTTTTAAACATCGATTACACTGAAAAACCCAGCCTGGCATTTGATACAATCAATTTTTTTTCAGACGAAAAAATAGTTTTAATGGGTCTTGGAATAAATACACGGGAATTCGTCAAAGACAATTATATTTTTAGAAATGGAAATACTGAAGACGTTCCTATTGGAAGGATTTACGGAATAACGGCCGGTTATCAATATAAAAATAAAATATGGAGACCTTATGTAGGAGCACAAGCCTCTTTTGGCGACTATTATAAATGGGGATTTTTGAGTACTAATTTTGAGATTGGCACTTTTTTTCATCAAGCAAAAACCTATCAGACTTCTATTTCCTTTCAAGCCAATTATTTTACAAATTTATTGACATTTGGGGACTGGAAATTAAGGCAATTTATTAAACCCGAAGTAATGATTGGAATTAACAGGGCTAATTCTATAGGTGATCAGCTCACCATAAACGAAAATTACGGAATTCAGGGATTTAATGCCGCTCATTACGGCAAAAGCAAAATGGTATTAACATTGCAAACGCAAACATATGCTCCGAAAGAAATTTTAGGTTTTAGATTAAACCCCTACCTAAATTATTCAATTGCCGTTCTGGGAAACAGTACGTCAGGTTTACTTCAAAACAAATATTATTCAAAAGTTAGTTTGGGTGTTTTAATAAGTAATGATTATCTCGTCTTCAGTTCATTTCAGCTCTCTGTTTCATATTATCCAACTATACCTTTTCAGGGCGAAAATATTTTCAAAACAAATACTTTTCAAACTTCAGATATAGGCCTTCACTCTTTTGAATTAGGAAAACCAAAAATTATAGAATATAAATAATCTAATCAAAAATTAGATATTTTTCATTTTGTTCTTTTAATCTCATAAAATGCTAAAAATCAGCAAAATCAAGCATTACAACATATTTTACTTTTCAAAAAAAATATTTTTACAGACATAATTCATTTTAGAATACTATTTTTGGCACAGTATATGGATATCCATAAACAGATTAACAATTAAATTTTATTAAAAATGAAAACTATAAAATTAGCAATCGCTGGATTATTTCTAATAGTTGCAAATACGACACAAGCTCAGGTATCAATAAACGTTAATATAGGAACTCCGCCTGCATGGGGACCTGCAGGATATTCAGAAATGGAATATTATTATCTTCCTGATATTGAAGCTTATTATGATGTACGTGCTTCACAATTTATTTATTTCGGAGGAGGAAGATGGGTTAGAACAACATATTTACCAAGAGCATACAGAAATTATGATTTATATGGAGGCTACAAAGTGGTATTAACAGATTACCACGGAAGAACCCCCTATAAATACTTTGATCGCCATAGAGTAAAGTACTATAAAGGATATCATGGCGCACCTCAAAGATGTTACAAACCGAGAGCTGCTTACAGTTACAATGACCGTCGTCATGATAATCGTAAAAATTACAAACATTATGACAAACATGATAGACACGAGAAACATGATAGACATGATCGAGACGATAGAAATGACAGACACGATGATCATCATGGTCACGGAAGAAGATAAATATTAATTTACAACACAAAAGAGTATCAAAAAAATTGATACTCTTTTTTTTTATAGATATCGAAATAAATTTATCCGTTACAGTAATGAAAAAAAAGCGATCATTCTAGAGATGAATGATAACTACACTTATAAAATCTTATTTTCATTAGCTAATTATCAAAAGTAATTAAATCACTTTTGATATTAAATTTGAAAATAATAACGAAACAAATTAAATATCTAGTAACCAAATTTATAAGATATACAGTCGTTTCAATAAATTAAATAAATAATCTTTATATTCAAATTACGGTATAAAAAAAACCGTCTAAATATTTAGACGGTTTTACTTTATTATTATCATTTCAAATACTACATTGTAGCTTTTAATGCTTTAGCTTCAGCAGTCATTTCAAGTGCTTTATATACACCTAACAATGTTTTAGAAACATCTTGGTTTTTAGGATCTAACTCATTTGCTTTTTTAAGATAAGGAATAACGCTCTTAAATACAGCTTCTCTCTGTCCTTTAAGTACATCGTAACGTTTCATATCCTTTGCAGAAGTACCTAATTTATTCATTTCATCAATAATTGGTTTCTCTGCCTCTAATTTCAATGCTGCAAGATTAAGATAAGCATTTGCATAATTAGGATCGATTTCAATAACTTTTAAATAGTATTTCTCAGCATCTACAGCATTTTTTGCATTTGCACTAAGTACGCCAAGATTGAAAATTAATTCTTTATTATTTGGATCTTTTTGTAAAGCTTCACCAACTAATTTTTTATATGTATCAAAATCTTTAGTTTCTAAATACAAGTTAGCCTCAGACAGAATTAAAGAGCTATCGTCTGGATTTGCTTTTCTTGCATCTGAAATTGCTTTTTTCGCATCTTCAGTACGTCCCTTTTGAAGCAAAATTAAAGCATAATTTTTATAAACTTCACCTCTTTTAGAAGGAATTGTTTCAGTTTTAGGTTTCTCATGAGTACCTAATTTAACTGCCATATCTCTTTCATTTGCCGTATTGAAGCCATCTTCATTACCGGAAATTTTATTTACGGCAGTATAGCTAGTTCCTTTTCCTGAATAATTTAGTTTTTTCAATTGTTCATACAATGGCAAAGCTGCATCATAATCCTGAGCGTTTACGTATGTTGATGCTGCATAATACAAATTGATTGTGTCTTTTTGATCTAATAAATAAGCATCATACAGTTTTTTTGCACCTTCTGCTGCTTTATTTGACTGAGTATCGGCAATAGCAGCATTAATCAATTTACCCTTAATTTGCGTAATTGATGTAGCTGCCTGAGTTGAATACTTTTGCTTACCTGATGCTTTTTCCAAATCAATTAGCTTTTTATAACTTTCTGCTGATAAAGACAGGTTTTTACCCGTTTCTACACTTTTGTTTGCAAGCTCTAAATAAGCATTACCTTGTACAAAATAGTATTGAGCCTGCTCAACATCTTTTGCATTTACTACCATATTTTCAGCATCTTTCAATATTGAAATTGCCCCTTGAGCATCACCACCTTTTAATGCTTTTTCAGCACTTTTTATTTGATCTTTTTGAGCAAAAGTAGCTACTGAAATCAATAATGCTGATGCAAGTATTACATATTTACTTTTCATAATATTCAATTTGTGTATTTAATTTTAATTTGTGTGGTTAAATTTTCTATTCTTCAGATTCTTCTTCTTCAGAATCATCCTCGTCTTCAGTTTCTTCCTCAGAATCATCATCTTCATCATCTTCTACAACACCATCATCTTCAAGAACTTCTAAATCCGGTTTAACTCTTTCGATTACTGATTCTATTACATTTCCATCTTCATCTACAACAACTTCTTCCGCGTCATCTTTCATTACTTTCGTAACCGCTGCAATTGAATCTTTACCTTTCAGGTTAATCAATCTTACACCCTGAGTTGCACGTCCCATGACACGTAAGTCTTCAATAGCCATTCTGATCGTTAATCCTGATTTATTGATAATCATTAAATCATCAGAGTCGGTCACAGCATTAATCGATATTAATTTACCGGTTTTCTCAGTAATATTAAGAGTTTTAACTCCTTTACCACCTCGATTTGTAATTCTGTACACATCTTCTCCATCGTCATCAACTAATTTTGTACGTTTTCCGTAACCATTTTCTGTAACAACTAAAATTTGCGAATCATTAATATCGTTTTTATCGACAGTAACCATACCAATTACTTCATCAGTATCGTCTTTTAAAGTAATCCCGCGAACTCCGGAAGCTGTTCTTCCCATTGGACGCGTTTTTGTTTCTTCAAAACGAACCAGTTTACCTGATTTTACCGCTAAGATAATCTGGCTTTCACCATTAGTTAATTGTGCTCCCATTAACTCATCACCTTCTTTAATAGTAATAGCAGCAACACCATTTACCCTAGGTTTAGAATATTTCTCTAAAGATGTTTTCTTAACCTGACCTTGCTTAGTAACCATTACAAGGTTATGACTGTTGATATAATCTTTGTCCTTCAAATCTTGTGTACAAATGAAAGCTTTTACCTTATCATCACTTTCAATGTTCACCAAGTTTTGAATTGCTCTACCTTTTGCAGTTTTGCTTCCTTCCGGAATCTCATAAACACGCATCCAGAAACATTTTCCTTTTTGCGTAAAGAACATCATATATTGGTGATTGGTAGCAACAAACATATGTTCAAGGAAATCCTGATCTCTTGTTCCTGCACTTTTTTGTCCAACTCCTCCTCTATTCTGCGTTTTGTATTCTGTAAGATTTGTACGTTTGATGTAGCCTGCATGAGAAATTGTAATTACAACATTTTCATCGGCAATCAAATCTTCAATACTTACATCTCCACCAGAATATTCGATTTGAGAACGACGTTCGTCACCATATTTATCACGGATTTCAACAAGTTCTTCCTTAATTAAATTGGTTCTCAAATTTACATCTGCCAATAAAGCTTTCAAATGATCGATTAATTTCATCAATTCTTCATATTCAGCTCTTAATTTATCCTGCTCCAGTCCAGTTAATTGACGTAAACGCATTTCAACAATTGCACGAGCCTGAATATCTGATAATTTAAATCTTTCAATTAATTTTTCACGGGCTTCTTCTGTATTTTTCGAACCTCTGATTAACGCAATTACTTCATCAATATTGTCTGAAGCAATAATTAATCCTTCTAAAATATGCGCTCTTTCTTCAGCTTTACGTAACTCAAACTGAGTTCTCCTAACTACAACATCATGACGGTGCTCAATAAAATAGTGAATCATATCTTTCAGATTCAACATTTGAGGACGACCTTTTACTAATGCAATATTATTTACACTGAAAGAAGACTGCAGTTGTGTAAACTTATATAAGGTGTTTAAAACTACATTTGGAGTTGCATCGCGCTTTAGGATATAAACGATACGCATACCGTTTCTGTCAGATTCATCACGTATATTAGCAATCCCTTCGATTTTCTTTTCATTAACCAGGTCTGCTGTACGTTTGATCATATCAGCTTTATTAACCTGATACGGAATTTCAGTAACAATAATCGATTCTCTTCCATCAACTTCTTCAAAACCAACTTTAGCACGCATTACGATACGGCCTCTACCGGTTTTAAATGCTTCACGAACGCCTTCATAACCATATATTATACCTCCTGTTGGAAAATCCGGAGCTTTAATATGCGTCATTAATTCGTCTACCTCAATATCGTTATTGTCTAGGTATGCTAATGTTCCATTGATAACTTCAGTTAAATTGTGTGGAGGCATATTTGTCGCCATACCAACAGCAATACCCGTTGCCCCGTTCACTAACAAAGTAGGAACTCTGGTAGGCATAACTTTTGGCTCATATAATGTATCGTCAAAGTTCAATTGAAAATCAACTGTTTCTTTTTCGATATCTGCCATAATTTCTTCCGAAATCTTTTTCATTCTAGCCTCGGTATAACGCATTGCAGCCGGGCTGTCCCCATCTACAGAACCAAAGTTACCCTGGCCATCTACCAAAAGATAACGCAGACTCCATTCCTGAGCCATACGTACCATGGCATCATAAACAGATGTATCTCCGTGTGGGTGATACTTACCCAAAACCTCTCCTACGATTCTCGCAGATTTTTTGTGGGCTGATCTTGATGTTACTCCTAAGTCATACATTCCGTAAAGAACTCTTCGATGCACTGGTTTCAAGCCATCTCTAACATCTGGAAGTGCTCTTGATACGATTACTGACATCGAATAATCGATGTAAGCTGATTTCATTTCATCTTCGATGTTAATAGGAATTAACTTTTCTCCTTCAGACATAAGTTGTTATATTAAATAATTATTTTAGTTTCAAAGCGTGCCAAGATACGTTTTTTTGAAATTTTTATAACTATTTTCACACACTTATTTCAATGATTTATTAACAACTTTATTTTATTCTTTAGTTAATAAATTAAGCGTTTTTTAACGTTTTTATTGTTATTTTTTTTGTCTATTAGCTGACACGAGATTTCAAAGGGTATGGTTTTTGTTTTTCAAAAACTAAATCATTAAATTTACAATACCAATTATATATTATGGATGATAATTTTTCACCAAGAGTAAAAGATGTTATTACATACAGTAAAGAAGAAGCCCTGCGTCTAGGACACGACTTTATTGGTACTGAACATCTAATGCTGGGCATTTTAAGAGATGGTAACGGAAAAGCTATTCATATTCTTAATAACCTGGCAGTCGATTTAGATCATTTACGCAGGAAGGTAGAAATACTGAGTCCAGCCAACCAGAGCGTTGAAGTAAATGCAGAAAAGAAGAATCTTCATCTTACCCGACAGGCCGAAAGAGCCCTGAAGACAACCTTCTTAGAAGCTAAAGTATTTCAAAGTTCATCAATAAGCACGGCACACCTGCTTTTATGTATCTTACGAAACGAAAATGATCCAACAACCAAGTTATTGAATAAGCTAAAAATAGATTATGATATAGCTAAAGAACAATATTTAAATATGACTCCAAACGAAGAAGAATTCTTAGAAAACTTGCCAAAAAATGAATCATATAATGATGATTCAGGACAAGATGACAGTCTAAAAGAAAGTAGTTTCAACAATCCAGCCAATAAGTCAAACAAAAAATCTAAGACTCCTGTATTAGATAATTTTGGGAGAGATTTAACAGAAATGGCCGAGGAAGGAAAACTTGATCCTGTTGTAGGACGCGAAAAAGAAATTGAACGTGTTTCTCAAATTTTAAGCCGCAGAAAAAAGAACAACCCACTTCTTATTGGAGAACCTGGTGTTGGTAAATCAGCTATTGCAGAAGGATTAGCCTTACGCATTATCCAGAAAAAAGTATCTCGTATACTTTTCAACAAACGCGTGGTTACTTTAGATCTTGCAAGCTTAGTTGCCGGTACAAAATACCGAGGTCAGTTTGAAGAAAGAATGAAGGCTGTAATGAATGAACTTGAGAAAAATGACGATATCATTCTTTTTATTGATGAAATTCACACAATTGTAGGCGCAGGTGGAGCAACAGGTTCTCTTGATGCTTCAAACATGTTCAAACCCGCTTTAGCAAGAGGAGAAATTCAATGTATTGGTGCTACAACTCTTGATGAGTACAGACAATATATTGAAAAAGACGGTGCTTTAGAAAGACGTTTCCAAAAAGTAATTGTAGAACCAACTTCTGTTGAAGAAACAATTGCAATTTTGAATAACGTAAAAGACAAATACGAAGATCATCATAATGTAACTTATACACAAGAAGCCATTGAAGCATGTGTTAAATTAACAAACAGATATATGTCTGAACGTTTTTTACCAGACAAAGCTATTGATGCACTTGACGAAGCAGGTTCTCGCGTACATATTACTAACATTGATGTTCCGAAACAAATTCTTGATTTGGAACGTCAACTGGAAGAAGTTCGTGAAAACAAAAACATGGTAGTTAAAAAACAAAAATACGAAGAAGCTGCCAAACTTCGTGATGATGAAAAACGTATCGAAAAAGATTTAGCACTTGCCCAGGAACAATGGGAAGAAGATTCTAAAAGCAACCGAATTGAAGTTACAGAAGATAATGTAGCCGACGTTGTTTCTATGATGACCGGAATCCCTGTAAACCGAATTGCACAGACAGAAAGCAACAAACTAGCCAAACTACCAGAATTAATTCAAAACAAAGTAATTGGTCAAAATGATGCTGTTTTAAAAATTGCACGTTCTATACAACGTAACAGAGCCGGACTTAAAGATCCTAATAAACCAATTGGTTCATTTATTTTCTTAGGTCAGACAGGAGTTGGTAAAACACAATTGGCAAAAGTTTTAGCTAAGGAACTGTTCGATTCTGAGGATGCATTAGTTCGTATCGATATGAGTGAATACATGGAGAAATTTGCAATCTCCCGTTTAGTTGGAGCGCCTCCAGGATATGTTGGCTACGAAGAAGGCGGTCAATTGACTGAAAAAGTTCGCAGAAAACCATACTGTGTTGTCCTTTTAGATGAGATCGAAAAAGCACATCCGGATGTATTCAATATGATGCTTCAAGTTCTGGATGATGGTTATTTGACTGATAGTTTAGGTCGAAAAATCGATTTTAAAAATACGATAATCATCATGACATCTAACGTTGGTGCGCGTCAGTTAAAAGATTTTGGTCAAGGTGTAGGATTCGGAACTGCTGCTAAAGTAGCTCAGGCTGATGAAAATTCGAAAAGCATTATTGAAAATGCATTAAAGAAAACTTTTGCTCCTGAATTCTTAAACAGAATTGATGACGTAATTGTATTTAACGCATTAGAAAAAGCTGATATTGATCTTATTATTGAAATTGAGCTTAAAAAATTATACGCCCGTATTTCAGAACTTGGCTACAATTTAAGCTTAACTGACAAAGCTAAAGCATTTATTGCTGAAAAAGGTTTTGACAGACAATTTGGCGCAAGACCTCTAAAAAGAGCAATTCAGAAATATGTTGAAGATTTATTAGCTGAAGAAATTATCACTTCAAAAATACATTCAGGTGATGAAATCGTAATGGATTTAAAAGATGACTCTCAGGAACTTTCAGTAGAAATTCACAAAGCAGAAGAGCCAACTAATCAATAAAGTAGTTTAAATTTATAACAGAAATAACACACCCGTTACGTTTTCATAACATAACGGGTGTTTTTTTTAGGTAAATCACTATCTTTAATAAATGCAAATAGCTATTTTTGAATATTAAATTTCTACAATAAAAAACAATATATGCTTCAAAACAAAGTCATTTTAGGTAGTGAAGAATGGTGCGCATTTCCTGATTTGGGAATCCCTACAATCAAAGCCCGTGTGGATTCAGGTGCAAAAACTTCAGCAATGCACGCTATAAACATAGCTCCTTTTATAAAAAATGATGCCAATTGGGTAAAATTCGACATTAATCCAATTCAGAATAATATTAAAACCGTAATTCATTGTGAAGCTCCTTTGGTCGACAAAAGAATTGTAAAAAGTTCAAGCGGCTTCAGAGAACATCGTTATGTAATTCAGACCAGCATTAAACTTGGTGAAATAAAATGGCCAATCGAAATGACATTGACCAATCGCGATTCAATGGGTTTCCGTATGCTTTTAGGCCGAGAAGCTATGAGTGGACGTGTATTAGTAGATCCTGAAGAAAAATATATGTTAGGACAGCCTTCTACTGAAACAATAAAAGAACTATACCAAAACTCTGAAAAAGCAACTTCAGGCTTACGAATTGGGCTTCTTGCCAGTAATCCTGAATTATACAGCAATAAAAGAATTATGGAGGCAGGCGAAATGCGCGGACATGAAATGCATTTTTTGAACATCAAAGAATGTTACATGAAACTGGATGCAAAGACTCCGGAGATTCATTACAGAGGCGGAAAAATATTAAATCAATTTGACGCAATAATTCCCAGAATTAGACCAAGTATTACTTTTTACGGCTGTGCATTGACACGTCAGTTTGAAGCACTGAAAGTTTTTGTTTTAAATTCGGCTACAGCTATCACGCAGTCACGCGATAAATTATACTCTTTGCAACTACTTTTAAACAGTGGTATTGATATTCCAACAACCGGTTTTGCAAATTCGCCTTTAGATACTGACAACTTAATTAAAATGGTTGGAGGTTCGCCCTTAATTGTAAAATTACTTGAAGGAACACAAGGAAAAGGCGTTGTATTGGCCGAAACAAAAAAAGCAGCAGAAAGCGTTATCAATGCCTTCAAAAGCCTAAATGCAAATATTTTAGTCCAGGAATTCATTAAAGAAGCAAACGGAAAAGATATTCGTTGTTTTGTCATCGATGGTAAAGTGGTTGCTGCCATTCAGCGAGAAGCCATGCCAGGCGAATTCAGAGCCAATATTCACCTTGGAGGAACTGCCTCTGTAATAAAAGTAACATCAGAAGAAAAAAAGATCGCCATTAAAGCAGCAAAAGCAATGGATTTGAAAGTAGCAGGTGTTGACATTATTCGTTCGTCTAAAGGTCCTTTATTACTTGAAGTAAATTCATCTCCTGGACTTGAAGGAATCGAAGGCGCTACAAACAAGGATGTTGCCGGAGAAATGATAAAGGCGATTGAAAAGAATTTTAAGTTATAGCGTTAAATCAGTTTTTCCAAATCACTAATTTTAATTAATATCTTATATTTAAAGCTTCATCAAAATATTGATGGAGCTTTTTTTAAACTTTAAAATAAAAAATATGCTTTTCCCTTATTTAGATATTATTTTAAGAAGTGCAGCCGTCTATTTTTTTATGACAATTGCTTTGCGAATATTCGGCAAAAAAGAACTTTCTCAGCTAAATACCGCTGACATTATCCTGATTTTACTAATTAGCAATTCGGTTCAAAATGCAATGGTTGGTCCGGATACAAGTCTCTGGGGAGGTTTGGTTGCTGCTTTGGTTTTATTTGTAATTAATTTTATAATCAAAAAACTGACACACAAATACAAAATTCTTAATGATTTACTTTTAGACAAACCAGAAGTCTTAATTCATGATGGAAAGTTAGATTTTAAAACTTTAAGCAAATTAGATATTTCTAACAACGAGTTGAAAGAAGCCATGCGTGAACATGGATTAGAGCATTTTACAGATGTAAAACTTTGTATGTTAGAAATTGATGGTACGATAAGTGTTATTTCTGAAGACAAAAAGCTCTTAAAACAAACTCATTACAAGCGAAAACATAATCATAAGAATTTTAGAAAATAAGCTCTAAATACAAAAACGGCTATTCAAAGTCTGAATAGCCGTTTAGTTGTATATTTAAAGAAAATTATTTTTGAAATAATTTATTAATCTGATCTTTCACTAAAGGCTCAGAAACATTACTTGAACCTGAAGAAGCATCTTTGCTTGAAACCATAAACTGAACAGTAGATTTTTCCGGAAGAGTACTTCCTGTATAATGTAACCAAATGTAATTATTAGGCAACTCTAATTTAATATCATATAATGGAGTAGCATTAAAACCATTCATAATGATATTGTAAAGGCTTGTATAATCGTTATTAACGTTTTTGAAAGAGAATTTTCTTAAACTTGAAGAATCATCATCATCACTCACAATACTAGTATAGTAAACAGTGTATTCATCTCCAATTTTTTGAATATAATTGTTATTTACTTTTCCTAATTTTTCAACCGGTACAGTTTCAAGAACTTTGATCTGTGCAACTGAAACAAAACTAAAGAATAAAATGGCAAGGGTAATAATCTTTTTCATAATGAATTTGGGGTTAATTTTTACTACTATTAATAATCGCCGAAATTATGAAAAATTACTTCTAAATCTAAGCATTGGTTAACATTAAATTGTGAATTTTATGCAAAACTATTTAAATCAAAAACAAAAAAATCACAAATATTTAATAATCAATAAATTACATAAAAAATAAAATTCTTTTATTCGACATTTTTTTTAATCAAGGTCTAAAAAATTCTTATAAAATCATCTTTCCTCCTCTTTTTTTACTACTTTTCTGGCAACTTCAATCTTAAATTTCTTCCCTTTCATCTTCTCCTCTTTTACATTTTTAAGCAAGTCTTTCACTTTATTGTATTTTACTGCTGCAAACGAAATAAAATCTTTCACTTCAATCAAACCCAAATCGCCTTTCTCGAGTTTACCTTTTTGAGAAAAGAATCCTACAATGTCAATTTTATTCAATTTCGTTTTTTTTCCGCCACTAATGTAAATGGTTTGAAATTGTGGAGGTTTTGGCAAATTGATTTCATCTTCAACTTTTAGAATTTCCATTTCATAGTCAATGTAATCTAATTGTTTTTCACTTTCATGTACAATAATATATGCTGTTCCAGAAGCCTGCATACGTGCTGTACGACCATTTCGATGGGTAAACTCATCTTCTTTTAATGGCAAATGATAATGAATTACATGTTTCATCTCCGGAATATCTAAACCACGGGCTGCCAGATCAGTTGTAATTAAGTAACTCATGCTTCCGTTTCTAAACTGAATGAGAGCACGCTCACGCTCCTCCTGATCCATTCCGCCGTGATAATAAACCGAATAAATTCCTTTTTCGTTTAAAGTATCACTAATACGTTCTGCAGCATCTCTGTGATTACAGAAAATAATAGCCGATTCTGATTTTAAAGAACAAATCAAATTGAATAAACTTTGCAATTTATCTTTTACTGGTGAAACCACCATTTTCATTGAAAGATTTGTTTTTTCGTCTTCTTCCGGAATAAAATCTAAAACCGTTGGGTTGATTACCCGGGTGTATTTCGGGATTTCAATATCTGAAGTTGCCGAAACCAAAACTCTCTTATTCACTTTTGGCAGTCTTCCAATGATAAAAGACATTTGCTCATGAAAACCCAATTGAAGTGACTTATCAAATTCATCTAAAATTAAAGTCTGAATTTTATCTGTCCTGAAAGTTTCTCTGTCAATATGATCGGCAATTCTTCCCGGAGTTCCAATCAAAACCGCTGGAGGATTGCTTAAATTTTTAATTTCAGTATCGATTGAATGCCCGCCATAACAGATATTTACTTTGTATTGCGTTCCCATTTTTTTCCAAACTTGTTCAATCTGCAATCCAAGCTCTCGGGACGGCACCAAAATCAGACACTGTACTGATAAAATTTCAGGCTGTAATAGTTCTAAAACAGGAAGCAAGAAAGCCAGTGTCTTTCCTGAACCGGTTGGAGAAAGCAATAAAACATTGTTTTCGTTTAAAATAGCATCTTGTGCCATTTCCTGCATTTCGTTTAGGCTCTGAATTCCTAAATTCGAAAGTATGTTATTGGAATGGTGTTTTTTATTCATTTTGCAAAAGTAGGGAAAATTTGTTTCAGGTTTTCTTGTTTAAGATTTCAGGTTTCAGGTTTCAATGATGATTTTAACCATAATGCACATTATTCAGCTTATATTTTTGAAGATACTGCAGCACAGCTTCTAAAAGAAAATCCAGTTCTAAAATCGGAATTAGAAGCTAAACAAACTGATACTAATTTTGCTAAAAATACTAAAGCGCAATTAGATTGGATTTATAAACATTCTGTTTATTATGAAAAGTCGCACATGCAGTATCCTACTTATTGGGTGCTTTAGAGTTTTTAAAATTAATACTTTAAAACTTGCTATTTAAATTCTTTATGGTTTTCCGTAACAATTTTTCATTTAAAAAAAATACTTTTGATAATTATAAAAAAAATAAACTATGGCAAATCTTGAATTAATAAAGAAATTAAATTTAAAATATAATAAACCAACTGCTTTTACAAGATCTACTAAAAGTTTTTCGCTAAATGAATCATTTAATGGGAACATACAGTTAGCAATTCAAAATAACATTAGCAGTTTAGGTTCAAATTATACAACTTATTTTGAGCAAGGTAAAACTGCTGAAGTAGTCCTGCTTTTTATAGATGTATGTAATTTTTCAACGCGTTTTTCAAACTTGGATGGTAATGGAATTAGTCAATACTTTGATGAGTATTATGATTTGGTAATTCCTATAATATATGAATTTGGCGGAGAAATTGATAAAATAATAGGTGATGGGATTATTTGTGTCTTTGGTCAACCTTTTTTAGCAAAGAATCTTAACGATTGTATCTCTATTGCGGACAAATGCGCAAAAAAAATAATAGTGGAGACAAAAAAGAGAGATAAATTTAAAAGTAAAATTGCATTTCATTTCGGAAAAATAAACTACTTCAAAAATAAATCAATCTTCTACAATGAACTCACAATTGTTGGTAAACCATTGACTGAACTTTTTAGATTAGAATCAATTAGCGAGAATGAAAAAATAAATTATTTTGTAAATTCCGATTATTACGATAATTGGAATGATGAAATTAATCAAAATTCCTTAGTATGGACATTAGAAAAAATTCAATCAGTCCCTCTAAATTTAAAAGGGGTCGATTATAAATATTTCCAAACAAATAAATATTACATCTAATGATTAAAAGTTTATTAAGCGAAATTGAAAGCGATGTTATAGATATCAAAGTCAAAAAATTTGATTATATTAGAACTACATCTGTTCCTAACAGATACGATACTACATTAACTTTTGAAAGAGGGGAAAATAAGACCGGAAAAGAGTTAGAAACATGCGTATTATTTGTTGATATTCGAAATTCTGTTGCCTTAAACAAGAAACATACTACTCAGACAATGGGTAGAATATACAGCATTTTCACTAAATCAATTCTAAAAGCAGCTAAATATCATAAAGGTCATGTAAGAAACATAATTGGAGATAGGGTAATGATAGTATTTGACCCAAATAATTGTTTTACAAATTCAATCGAATGTGCATACACTATTAATAACATTTCCAATATTATTAACTCAACATTTACTGCTGTAGATTTCAAATGCGGAATAGGGATAGATTATGGTAACCTGAAAGTATTAAAAATTGGTCTTCACAGAAGAGGTTCAGAAGTTGTAGATAACAAAAACTTAGTGTGGGTAGGTTATCCGGCTAATATAGCATCTCGTTTAACAGATAATGCGAATAAAACTACTATTATTACTAAATTTAATGTCACTTATAAACCAAATATAGATCTAAGCTTTCTAAGCTCTGCTCCTATATTTAGTCCCTTTAGTAGTGGAATTTCTCCTAGTATCATTACGGACACTTTAAATCAAGATGAATTTTGTCAAAAAATAAGTTTTGAAAATGGAAAAATTAAATATACAAAAGGAGAATTTATTAAATTTACAAAAATTCCTTCATTTAAAGTTTTTAAAAAGATTTTAATTACTAAGAGCGTTTTTTTGGGTTATAAAAATGAAAATTCTGGCCACATAAGTATCAAAGAAAACTGGTGGAAAATTAAAAAAAATCATGGAATAAAGGATGTAAATGAAGAAATATACGAATCATCAATACAATGGACAATATGAACGATAAAATAGAAAACAGTTTAAATAAACTAAATAATATAAATAATTGGATTAGCAATTGTGACTCTAAGAGTTCATATATTCTAACTTTTTTGGGTGTAGTTATAACAATAATATTTACTTCGAGTATAGGAGAACAAATGATTTCATGTTTAAAATTTGTTTCTTCGGAGAAAACTACATTCCAATCATGTAAAGCTTTTTTTCAATTAGTTTTGTTTATACTATTTATTATTTCAATAATTATTACTTTCTATTTTACATATTTTACTTTAAAAGCTCGAATTGACCCTAATGTATATAATCAAGCTGATTTAATAACAAATTCAAATCTTTTTTTTGGTAGCATATGTACAAAAAAATTCAAGGATTTTAATCATGAAATAAAAAATGAAACCGAGGAAAATTTCTTAAATGATATTAATTCTCAAATATTTATTAATAGCCACATTGCAAACTTAAAATTTAAAAATTATAATCGAAGTTTACTCTTTTCAATTATTACATTTAGTATTTTCCTAATTTACATATTTATTAAATAATTAAAACATACAAAAGCCTAATAAAACATCACATCTTATTAGGCTTTTGTATATCCAGAAAAAACAAAAAACTTATTTATCCTTCAATATTTTTTCTAAAAATTCAACTTTCTCTTTTTCAGCCTGAACTAAACGTTCGTACAATTTTTTATTTTCTTCGTAAGCTTCAACTAACTTATCGAGTGGATTAAAATTACAAGTATTATTGGTTCCGAAATTAGTGCCATGACTTCCACTATTATCATAGAAATTATTAAAAAAATTAATTGCAGCTTCGTCTGAAAAATTTTTCAAAGCTTCAACACTTACTCCCAAAGCTTTTGCAACAGCTTTAAGTTTTTCATCGTCTATTGTTTCACTATTTTCCAAAATAGAAATTGCTTGTTGGTTTGTTCCTAAAGCTTGTGCCAAAGCTTCTTGCTTCATGTCTCTAAGTTCACGAATTCGGCTTATTTTTCGTCCTATGTGATTTGGTTTTGTTAGTGTGCTCATAATTCAAAGATAAGTGTAAGAGTAATAAAAAGCAATCTGTAAAAACAATTTTTATAAATACAATATAAGCAAAATAATTAGAATCATTTATTCTATTTTACTTATGGCTTATCTCACAAAAGTACGATTTTTGAGATATAAAATAATCAGCATGAAAAATATTGATTTCTATTTTTATATTTGAGTCTTCTTAAACCGCAAAACTATGTCTTACAAACTTTTTCTAGACGATTTACGAGATGTCAAAATGGTTTACAAAGACCTCACAGATGACGATTTTGTAATCGTTAGAAATTTTCATGATTTTAAAAAAGTAATTCTCGAAAAAGGGCTTCCCGAATTTATAAGTTTTGATAATGATTTAGGACTTGATGAAAACGATCTCATTGCCGAAGATGGTTATGCTTGTGCGAAATGGCTGGTTTACGATTCCGGGATAGACTTAAGAGATTTAAACTTTTACGTACATTCTGCAAATCCTGTGGCAAGTCAGCAAATACAAAGTCTACTCGATAATTATATTAAACATTTGAAGAATCATAAATCTTAGTAAAAAAACAGCATGAAAAATCTTTTTTTAATTCTCTTATTAGCATCATCAAACTTATTCTTCGGACAAAAAGTAATTTCTGGCGAATACGAAATGGGTTTGAAACTTTCGTATGACGCCTCTAAAAACCTGCTGACAGGTTATTTTGAAAGTTATACAGGCTGGGATGAACAAACACAAAATTCTCAATTCTCTTGTATTTTTTATATTGAAGGAAAAGTAACAGGAAATAAATTCAACGTTAAAACCTATTATCCCGAAGACAAAAAAGAAGATTTGATTTTAGGAACAGTCGAAATTGTAAACAATAGAACTATCAAAATAAAACTGCCGGAAGAACATGGCGGTTGTTGGAACGTAATGCATTTTGTAGAGAATCCGAAGTTTGATTTAGAAAAGAAATCCAATTGGATTCAGATTCGATATGTTGATAAAGCAAAAGCTTATTTTTATAAGAATAAATCAGACCAAAATCCGTCAAAAATATATCTTGTAAAAGGCGATGCTGTCTGCATTGATAAAATTGAAAACGGAAAAGCTTTTTGTACGTATTATGGAAAAAAGACTTCAAAAGGATGGATTAATGTAGCGGAGCTGAATAAAATTTAAGGTTCTAAGATGCTAAGATACTTAGGTACTAAGGTATTTTACGATATGAGTTCGCGTTTCGTTTTTTGCGTGAGGGATAGAAGCAAGCTACCGAAGTAGCGCGGATAGCCCGACAGCATCCCGATAAGAGGGCGAATATGCGCATAGTGATTTTGCCCTCTTATCGGGATGGTGGCACGCCCTGATAATTAAATCTCTTTTAAAATCTAAATTTCAATTTAAAAAGCTTAAAATCTCCCAATTAATTGGAATTTGGAATTTTAAATATTGGATTTTCCTCCTCTTCAAACAACAATTTGATGTTTTCGTAGGAGTTGGCAAGTGCTTCTTTGATTTGCTCTGGATTTAGCCAGGCTACTTTTTCGATACCTTCTTCAAGCTGTCCTTGTGGAGTCCCCTCAAAATCAGTGTGCATTTCGAACCAATGCGTTATTTTTAGTTTGTATTTTCCGTTACGTTTAAAAACATGATAGGTTTTTTGGAGTTTATTTGTAATTCTGAGTTTGCCAACACCTGTCTCTTCTTCAACTTCGCGCATGGCAGTATCTTCAATTTCCTCTCCTTTTTCAGTTCCGCCCTTTGGCAAATCCCATTTCCCGTTTCTAAAAATAAATAAAACTTCTCCTTTTTTATTATAGACTAATCCACCACCAGCTTTATTAACCGGTATTTTAGCTTTCAAAGTTTTCATTATTTCCTTTTCATCAGGATGATACAAATAAGCTTTCTGAATTTTATTTTGAAATATTTTCACAATAAGCTGCTCGATATCAATACTTTCTAACAAGAATAATTGAAAATTAGTCTCTCTTGAGATTTCATTTGTCAAAAAAAGTGGTTTGTCGTTCACAAAAACTTTATACATTTGTACTATGATTTTTAATAAAGATACCGCCGAAAAAACAGCAGAATTGCTTTTGCAAATAAATGCAATTAAATTGAATCCAGAAAATCCTTTTACATGGGCTTCAGGATGGAAATCACCTATTTATTGTGATAATAGGTTAATTCTTTCATTTCCTATCATCCGAAATTATGTTCGCGATGAATTTGCAAAGAATATAGAGAAACAATTTGGAAAACCAGATGTTATTGCCGGAGTTGCAACCGGAGCTATTGGAATTGGAATTCTTGTTGCCGAAAGCCTTGGATTACCATTTGTATATGTACGCCCGGAACCCAAAAAACACGGAAGACAAAATCAGGTTGAAGGATTTTTACAAAAGGGTCAGAATGTTGTTGTTGTTGAAGATTTAATCAGCACAGGAAACAGCAGTCTTATGGCTGTAGAGGCTTTACGCAATGAAGGTGCTAATATTAAAGGCATGGCAGCAATTTTTACCTACGGCTTTGGTGTTGCCCAGGAAAACTTCAAGAATGCAAACATTGACTTGTATACGCTAAGTAATTATGAAAATTTACTAAACTTAGCCGTAGAAAAACAATATATTACAGAAGACCAACAATCTGCTTTGCAGGAGTGGAATGAAATTCCGTCAACCTGGGGTCAACAATAAATTTAGATTATTGATTTAGATTTATAATTAGAATTTTATTTAAATAAAAATATATGAACTTAGAAAGTCCAAAAGTTAATGTACAGAAATCAGCTCAGGAATTATTTGATTTGTTGTCTGATGTAAAGAATTTTGAAAAATTAATGCCGGATAATATTGCTAAATTTGAAGTAATTGGCGAAGACGCTTTTATTTTTGGACTTAAAGGTATGCCGGAAATAAAACTTAAAATGAAAGAAAAAGTGGCTCCAAACAAAATTGTTTTAGGGGCTGCAAGCGATAAACTTCCTTTTACTTTAGTTTCAAATATTGATAGTATTTCTGATTCAGAAAGTGCTGTTCAGTTATTTTTTGAAGGAGAATTTAATGCTATGATGGCAATGATGATTAAAGGACCTATAAGTAAGTTTATTGAAACTTTAGCAAATAATATGACTAAACTTTAATCAATTATTGATTAGCTCAAATAGTTAGAAAGTCCGATTGTATCGGACTTTTTTTTTGCTTATCACTTTGCCGCAATTTAGAATATTGGTTCAAAATTTAATATTGCGGAAATTCAAAATATAAATCTTTAAGCCTTTTTAGTTTTAAAATTCTTAAAAAAACAATTCATCCTTAAAATAATACAGTTCAGGAATATAAATTATTATCGGTCGGGATATTAATCGAAGTTTGGCCTATCAAAACTAAAACATATCACATGGAACCAGCAATTAAGATTTTAATTTACATTCACGCCTTTTTTGGAGGAATTGGGCTAATTACAGGCATTGGAAGTGTCGCTGTTAAAAAAGGCAGTAATTTACATAAAAGAATGGGGAAATTATTTTCCATCGGAATGCTAACGAGTTCAATTATTTCACTGATTATCTGTTGGATACCAAATCATCAAAACATTTTTTTATTTCTAATCGGACTGTTTACAATCTATCTTGTAGTTTCGGGAAATAGAGCATTGACTTTTAAACACAAACTAAAAGCCGATTTAACAGATAAAGTAATTTCAGGAATTATGTTGCTTTTTTCTGTAATAATGATCTTGCTGGGGATTTATTGCCAGTTAAATAATATCACAAATGGAATATTGTTTATTTTCTTTGGAGGATTTGGTTTTTATATGAGTTATAAAGACTTTATCTTTTTCAAAAATTTATTAGAGACCAACAAAAGCTGGCTGTCAAAACATATAGGAAAAATGGTTGGGGCACTAATCGCATCTATTACAGCTTACATCGTAGCAGGATTAGGAATTGGCAGTGTGATTGCCTGGATTACACCATCAATTTTAGGTACATTTTATATTATTTACTGGAATAGAAAAACAGAGCCAAAAACTAAATCAAGAGCAATTAATCAAATTTAGAAAGATTGCTTTGTAACTTTGAACCTATGAATCTTTGCCTCTTTAATAAAGCATCTGTATTTCCTTAATATCAAATTCTGAAACCGAATCATCTTCAAGTAAAACCTGTAACTTACCAACAGATGAAACTCCCTGAATAATTCCCATGAAGTTTTGATTTTGAAGGTTTTTAAAAGGCATCGGAACACCTTTTCTGAATAACGTATTGTAATATTTTTTCCAAAAATCAGTGGATTTTGTTTGCCAGGATTCTATTTTTTGCTGGATTTTTTCAATAATTAGTTCCGGCAAAACATCTTTATCGTATGATTTTCCAGAAATAACTGCCATGGATGATGCGTTTGGTAAAAATTCAAAATTTACCTGATTAACATTTAAACCTAATCCAACTACTGACACGATTCTGCCATCACTTTTGATTGTATTTTCGATAAGTATGCCACCAATTTTCTTGTTGTATGACATAATGTCGTTAGGCCATTTTATACTTAAATCAGGAATATCAAGTTCTTTTAACGTTTTAATTACAGCTAATGAAACTATAATACTTATATTGAAAACCTGTTCGTTGTCATACAAAAAATCCTTCACCAAAACACTCATAATTAAGTTTTTACCTGATTCAGACTCCCATTTAGACCCCATCTGTCCCTTTCCTTTTGTCTGATTTTCAGCTGTTACCACTGTAAAATTATCCAGTTCGTCGTGGCTTGATAATGCCTTAAGAAAGTCATTCGTAGAATCTATGGCATCGAGTTTGATTAGTTTCATCTAAATAATTTAATAACTTAATTTAATATTTTGTTAAGGTTCAAAAATAATCACAAATTTTGGTAACTTTACAAATTCATATAAATAATTCATGGCGAAAAAGACTATTAATAATGATGTTCTGTTGGCGAACATAATCAAAGGGATTGAAGAAGTAAAAGGAAATGATATCGATATTCTTGACTTAAGGGAAATAGATACGGCAGTTTGTGACTATTTTGTAATTTGCAACGGAAGTTCAAATACTCAGGTTAATGCTATAGTAAACTCAATCCAAAAAACAGTATCTAAAGACTTAAAAGATAAACCCTGGCATGTAGAAGGAACCGATAATGCCGAATGGGTTCTTATGGATTATGTGCATATCGTAGTACATGTTTTCCAGAAGCATATTCGCGAATATTACAACATCGAAAGCCTTTGGGGTGACGCCAAAATAACTACAATCGAAAATAAATACTAAAAGAAACTTTCTCTAATGGCTAAAGATAATAATCCAAATCCGAGTAAATTTAAAATAAGTCCCTGGTTAATATATACCGCAATACTTCTGGTTTTTTTATTTATAAGTTTTGCAACAGGAGGTTCTAATATAAGCGAACCAGCTCAATTAAAATCGTCTGATATTGATAATATGCTGGCTAAAGGGCAAATTAAAAATGTTATCATTTTCAATAATAAAGATGCTGAAATTTATCTTTCTGATGCGGCATTAAAAGATCCTGCAAATAAAAAAGTAGCCAAAGATATGTTTAACAGACCTAACAAAGGTCCTCACTACACTACGAAATTTGGTGATCTGAAATCTTTTCAGGAGAAACTTGATAAAGCTAAATCAGAAAAAAAATTAGTTGACTATGATTTTAAAGAGGCAAGCAACTGGAGTGACATCTTAGTTAGCTTACTTCCTATCATTATCATTATTGGTGTTTGGATTTTTATTATGCGTAAAATGTCAGGCGGAGCCAGTGGTGGTGGTGGACAAATTTTCAACATAGGAAAATCGAAAGCTAAACTGTTTGACGAAAAAACAGACATCAAAACAACATTTAAAGATGTTGCCGGTTTAGAAGGGGCAAAAGAAGAAATTCAGGAAATTGTAGAATTTCTTAAAAACCCTGAAAAATACACTAATCTTGGAGGTAAAATCCCAAAAGGAGCCTTACTTGTAGGGCCTCCGGGAACTGGTAAAACATTGCTTGCAAAAGCTGTTGCTGGTGAAGCTCAGGTACCATTTTTCTCATTATCAGGTTCTGATTTTGTGGAAATGTTCGTTGGAGTTGGTGCTTCACGTGTTCGTGACTTATTCAAACAAGCAAAAGAAAAATCTCCTGCTATCATTTTTATTGATGAAATTGATGCTGTTGGTAGAGCAAGAGGAAAAAGTAACATGTCTGGAGGAAATGACGAAAGAGAAAACACATTGAACCAATTACTAACAGAAATGGATGGTTTTGGAACAAACTCTAACGTAATCGTTTTGGCAGCAACCAATAGAGCTGACGTATTAGACAAAGCATTAATGCGTGCAGGTCGCTTTGACAGACAAATTTTTGTTGACTTACCAGACATCCGCGAAAGAGCTGAAATTTTTCAGGTACACTTAAAACCTATAAAAAAAGTTGAAGGTCTTGATTTAGATTTCTTAGCCAAACAAACTCCAGGATTTTCAGGTGCTGACATTGCAAATGTTTGTAACGAAGCAGCCTTAATTGCTGCCCGTAATAACAAAGCAGCAGTAGACAGGCAAGATTTCTTAGATGCAGTTGACAGAATTATCGGCGGTCTTGAAAAGAAAAATAAAATTATTACTCCTGAAGAAAAAAGAGCAATTGCAATTCATGAAGCAGGCCACGCTACTGTTAGCTGGATGTTAGAACACGCTGCTCCATTGATTAAAGTAACTATCGTTCCTCGCGGACAAAGCTTAGGAGCTGCATGGTACTTACCTGAAGAAAGACAAATCGTTAGAACTGACCAAATGTTAGACGAAATGTGTGCTACCATGGGAGGAAGAGCAGCTGAAAAAGTAACTTTTGACAGAATTTCTACCGGAGCATTAAGCGATTTAGAAAAAGTTACACGTCAGGCGCGTGCTATGGTAACAATTTATGGTTTGAATGACAAAATTGGTAACGTTACTTATTACGATTCAACCGGACAGAGTGAATACAACTTCTCTAAACCATATTCTGATGAAACTGCAAAAATTATTGATGCTGAAATTTCAGAATTAATTGAAGGACAATACCAAAGAGCTATTCAAATTTTAGAGGATAATAAAGATAAGCTAAATCAACTCGCCGATATATTGATTGAAAAAGAAGTGATTTTTAAGGATGACTTAGAAACTATTTTTGGAAAACGTACTTTTGATAAAAATTTAGGCGAAGTAGTTTCATAAATTTCAACGAAATATTTAATATTTTTCAAAATCTTAATTCAAAAACCTCTTTTGAATTAAGATTTTTTTATCTTTGAACGTTTTCAATTAACATGTAAAGTATTTCATATAAAATGAGTTTTTTCAAAAAAATATTTGGCTCTGCTAATGCTTCATCTGATGAAGAAAATGAAAGTGAGTATGGAAACAACCCTACTCCAAACAGTCATTTATCAATAGATGAACAATTCATTTTTAATTTTAAAAAAAATGGCGGGAAATTTTTATATTGTGAAAACAAACAAGAAATTGAAGAGCAACTTGAAAATATATTAGAAGAAAATGACTGGTTTGAAAGTGAAGCTTTATGTTATGAACCAAGTCTCTTTCATTTGTTGGAAGAAAATAAACTACTTTATATTTCACCTAAAAATCCAAAATTCTTACTGGCTTCCTGTGAAAACCTTATTGCTGATGAAGGTTCGATTTTATTTTCATCAAAACAAATTAGACAAAACAAACCAAATGAGCTTCCGGCAAATATTGTTATTATAGCAACTACCAGCCAAATCCTGCCCATGAAAAGCGATGGCTTAAGTGCTATTAAAAGAAAATACGAAAGAGATTATCCTACTAATATTACCACAATAAAATATTTCGAAAAAGCAAAAGAGGAAGATTTTACACAATACGGGAGTGTTGCCAAAAATTTATACTTATTGCTCTTAGAAGACCTTTAAGATGAATGAAACACTCAAGAGAACCATTTCTGGTGCTGTTTATATCGCTTTATTACTAACTTCAATTTTGTTTTCTACCGAAAGCTTTATTATTCTTTTTGGCATTTTTTTAATTATTGCTATTTACGAATTTTGCAATTTAGTTAACCTTGGTAAAGTGTTTTCAATTATTTTTGGAATTTTATTATACACAGTTATTATATTGGTTAGTCATTATAACAAACAGACTACTGCATTTTTTAATGACACATTAAATTTAAATACCAATATTCAGCAATTAGATTTAATACTTCTTGCTGTAACTATTGTAATATCTATTAAATGTATTTTATTTTTATTTTATGATAGTGTACAAAAAATAAGTATTTCTTCAAAATATTTATACTTGTTGGGATATATCACACTTCCTTTTGTATTCATCGTTAAAATTTCTTTTGGTGCTATTGATTATAATCCAAAAATTATTATAGGTTTATTTATTCTTATCTGGACCAATGACACATTTGCCTATTTAGTTGGAAAATCTATTGGGAAACACAAACTTTTTGAACGTATTTCTCCTAAAAAAACTATAGAAGGATTTCTTGGAGGAACTCTTTTTGCATCTTTTGCAGGTTTTTTAATTTCAAAATTTTACATTCAGCCCAATCCTGAATTCAGTAATAAATCTATTTTAATCTGGATGATTATTGCCTTAATTGTGAGTATCTTTGGCACAACAGGAGATTTGATTGAATCAAAGTTTAAAAGAATTGCAGGCGTAAAAGACAGTGGAGCAATAATGCCCGGGCACGGAGGTGTTCTAGATCGATTAGATAGTGTTATATTTGTAGCACCAGTTATATTTTTATTTTATCAAATTTTATATTATGTTTCATAAAGAAGGTGGCCAATCCATTTTATTAGGTGTAGTTTTTACTGTTATTGTAGTTTTATTAGCTGACCAGTTTATTAATATTTATTGGTTACAAAAACTAGTGCAAATTTTCGCTTTAGCTGTTTTAATTATTATTCTACAATTTTTCAGAAATCCGAAAAGGATTGCAATTAGAAACAGCAATCACATTCTTGCTCCAGTAGATGGAAAAGTTGTGGTTATTGAAGAAGTTTATGAAGGTGAGTTTTTTAAAGACAAACGTTTACAAGTTTCTATTTTTATGTCACCCATTAATGTACACGTAACTCGTTATGCGATGGACGGTATCATAAAATTCAGTAAGTATCATCCTGGAAAATTTTTAGTTGCCTGGCATCCAAAAGCAAGCGAAGAGAACGAAAGAACCACTGTTGTAATTGAAAACGACACATTTGGACAAATACTTTACCGACAAATTGCCGGTGCATTGGCACGCAGAATTGTAAATTATGCTAAGGAAGGAACTCAGGTTATACAGGGAAGTGATGCAGGCTTTATTAAATTTGGTTCAAGAGTAGATTTATTTTTACCTTTAGGTACACCAATTAATGTAGTATTGAACCAGAAAGCTATTGGAGGTAAAACTATTATAGCTACAAAAGCTTAAATGACTAAAAAAGATTTAGATACCCGTTTTTCTGAGGCTGTAGAAATCGCTATGAAAATGACTCAAGCCTCCCTGCCTCAAGATGTGCAGTTAAGACTATATGCCTTTTATAAACAGGCTACATTTGGAACTGCTATTTACAATCAAACTGAAAATTTTGATTTGCGGGATGCATTCAAAACAAATGCATGGATGCAAATTAGTCACATTTCAATTGAAGAAGCAAAAGAGAATTATATTGACATAATCAATTCGCTAACATCAAAATAATTAAATTATGAAGAAAAACATAATCTGTTTTACTTTCACGGCTTCATTACTGATGTTATTTTCCTGTAATGACAATAAGCTAACCGAAGTTGTTGAAGTTCCTTTACCAACAAAGGAAGAAAAAATTACAATTGGAACCCCTGCTGATGTAAAAGCTGATGAAGGTTCTTTTGCTTTGACAAAATTACCTTTTGGCTATGATGCCTTGGCCCCTGCTATACGATCATTAACTTTAGAAACTCATTATTCCAAACATTATTTAACGTATACAAATAATCTAAATAAAGAAATTGCCTCTACTGAATTTGAAAATGCTTCCATTGAAGATATTCTGAAAAAAATGGATATGAAGAATGCAAAACTTCGTCAAAATGCAGGCGGTTATTACAATCATACTCTTTATTTTGATATTTTAACACCAAAAGAACAAACTCCCAAAGATACTTTGGCAGGTTCAATTAATAAAGAATTCGGATCTTTTAACAATCTCACAACTCAATTTAAAAATGAGGCTACTAAACAATTCGGTTCAGGATGGGTTTGGCTGGTTGTTGATAAGGCCGGGAAATTACAAATTACAACTACTGAAAACCAGGATAACCCTTTAATGAGGAATGCGTTGATACCAGGAACCCCAATTTTAGGGATAGACTTATGGGAACATGCGTATTATCTGGATTATCAGAACAGAAAAGGAAGTTATATCGATGCTTTTTACAAATTAATCAATTGGGAAAAAGTAAACGAAAATTACAAAACCGCTCTGAGTAAGGTTAAAAAATATTAAAAAAATTCAATTTAAAATAAAAAAAAGTTTGATGATTATCTCATCAAACTTTTTTGTTTTATACAAGTAATATTAATTTTTAAATACCCGCAATTGCTTTTATTTCATCTATAATTCGAAGTGCCAAAACATCTGCTTTTTCTTGAGAAGGAGCTTCTGTATATATACGAATAATAGGTTCTGTATTTGATTTTCTTAAATGAACCCATTCTGTTGCGAAATCAATTTTTACACCGTCAATCGTTGAAATATCTTCGTTTTTATATTTATCAGTCATAGCTACTAAAATTGCATCAACATCAATTTGTGGTGTGAGTTCAATTTTATTTTTGCTCATATAATATTCCGGATATGAAGCACGCAATGCAGAAACTGACATCTTTTTATTTGCCAAATGTGTTAAAAACAAAGCTACTCCAACCAAACTGTCTCTTCCGTAATGTGATTCTGGATAAATAATTCCACCATTTCCTTCTCCGCCAATAATAGCATTATTTTTCTTCATTAATTCTACAACATTCACCTCCCCTACTGCACTAGCTTCATAATTTCCATTATGCCCAACCGTCACATCTCTTAACGCACGAGAGGATGACATATTTGAAACCGTATTTCCAGGAGTTTTACTTAAAACATAATCTGCACAAGCTACTAAAGTATATTCTTCTCCAAACATTTCCCCGTCTTCACTAATAAAAGCTAATCGATCAACGTCGGGGTCTACTACAATTCCTAAATGAGCTTTTTCTTTTACAACTAATTCAGAGATATCGGTCAAATGTTCTTTTAATGGTTCCGGATTATGAGGAAAATGTCCGTTTGGTTCGCAATATAATTTTACGACTTCAACCCCCATTAATTCTAATAGTTTTGGAATAATGATTCCTCCTGAGGAATTTACCCCATCAACAACAACTTTAAATTTAGCAGCTTTAACAACTTCAACATCCACCAATGGCAAATTCAGTACTTCATCAATATGAATATCCATATAGGCGTCATTTACTGTAATTTCCCCTAAATTATCCACATCAGAAAAATCGAAAGCTTCAGCATCTGCAATTTCAAGGATTTTTGCACCTTCAGCACCACTTAAAAACTCTCCTTTTTCATTTAATAACTTCAATGCGTTCCATTGTTTTGGGTTATGAGAAGCTGTTAGGATAATTCCACCATCAGCCTTTTCTAATGGCACAGCAATTTCTACAGTTGGCGTTGTAGAAAGCCCAAGATCAATTACATCAATTCCTAATCCTATCAATGTATTTACCACCAGATTATGAATCATTGGTCCGGAAATTCTGGCATCACGACCAATTACCACCGTTAATTTTTCTTTTGGACTATTATTTTTCAGAAAGGTTCCGTAAGCCGATGCAAATTTCACAGCATCCACAGGAGTAAGGTTATCTCCTGCCTTTCCACCGATTGTTCCTCTTATTCCTGAAATCGATTTTATTAAAGTCATTTTTTTGAGTTATAGTTATTTATTACAAATATAAAAAAGTTGCTGAGTTACTGAGATGTTCAAACACTAAGATTTTAAAATAATCGTTAAATAGTATAGATAAACAGCTAGCTTTTTTAGCAAAAATGTTTTAAAAAGTTTTTAATACATTTACAATAGCAATTTTTAGCTTGTTACAGCACCAGAATCTTAATACCTTCAAACGATGAACTTCCTTGCCCATATATATCTTTCAGGTGAAAATGATCTAATCAAAATTGGTAATTTTATGGCTGATGGTATACGCGGAAAACAATTTGAGCATTTTCCCGATGATGTACAAAAAGGAATTATTTTACATCGTTTTATAGACACATACACTGATTCTCACCATGTTTTCAGGCAAAGTACTAAACGATTACACGAAAAATACCATCATTACGCTGGTGTAATTGTGGATATTGTTTACGATCATTTTTTAGCTAAAAACTGGTCACAATATTCCGATGAAAAACTAGAAGATTTTATCAATCGTTTTTATAATTCATTACATGATAATTATTCTATTCTTACTGAAAAGACACAGGGTTTAATGCCCTATATGATTGAAAGAAATTGGCTTTTAAGTTACAGAACAGTCGAAGGAATTCACCAGATTTTAACTCAAATGGACCGGCGATCAAAAAATTTATCAAAAATGCAGTTTGCCAGCGAAGAACTAAACGAATTTTACACTGAATTTGAAAAAGAATTCACTACTTTCTTTGAAGACATTCAAAATCAGGCCAAACAAAAATTACTTTCGTTATAAAAATCAAAAATTTTTACTTTATGAAAAAAATTACATTTTTATGCTGTTTCATTTTCTCTATTAGTTTTGCACAAGAAAACGTTAATCAAACTGGATTAGTAGCTTCAAAAGCTATGGTGGTTTCGGCAAGAGAAGAAGCCTCAAAAATAGGCGTTGAAATTATGAAAAAAGGAGGAAATGCTTTTGATGCAATGGTTGGAACTGAATTGGCTTTAGCAGTTGCTTTTCCGTTTGCAGGCAATATTGGTGGCGGAGGTTTCATGGTATACCGAAAAGCGAATGGCGAAGTTGGATCGTTAGATTATCGTGAAAAAGCGCCTTTAGCAGCTTCAAAAGATATGTTTTTGGATAAAGATGGAAATGTCATTAAAGGAAAAAGTACCGAAACTGCTTCGGCAATTGGTGTTCCCGGAACAGTAGCCGGAGTTTTTGCCGTTCATAAAAAATATGGTTCAATGCGAATGTCCGAAATTTTAAAACCTGTTATTGCTTTGGCTGAACGAGGAGTTGTAGTAACTCAAAAACAAGAAAAAAACCTGAACAATTATAGAGATGCAATTGTAAAAACAAATGGATCAACGACGCTTTTAGCAGCTAATTTTAAAGAAAATGACACGATTAAATATCCTGCTCTTGCCAAGACGTTAAGACGAATTTCAAAATATGGAAGAAATGAATTCTATAAAGGAGAAACAGCAAAAATTTTAGTTGATTATCTTCAAAAAAAAGGCGGAATTATCACTTTGGAAGATTTGGCAAAATATGAGGCGAAATGGAGAAAACCGCTTCAGTTTAACTATAAAGATTTAAAAATCACATCGATGTCTCCTCCAAGCAGCGGTGGTATTTGTCTTGCACAGATTATGAAAATGATTGCTCCGTACGATTTAGCGAAAATGGGACATAATTCAGCAGAAGCTATTCAGGTAATTGTTGAAGCTGAAAGAAGAGCATATGCCGACAGAAGTCAGTTTTTGGGTGATCCGGATTTTGTAAAAATTCCTGTAAAATCATTACTTTCAGAAGATTATTTAAAAGATAGAATGTCTACTTTTAATATTGAAAAAGCCAGTCTATCCTCAGAAATAAAAGCAGGAAATATAACATACAATGAAAGTACTGAAACTACACATTATTCTATAGTTGACAAATTTGGAAATGCCATCGCAGCTACAACAACTTTAAATGATGGCTATGGGTCAAAATATTACTGTGATGAGCTGGGCTTTTTTTTAAACAATGAAATGGATGATTTTAGTGCTAAACCCGGATCTCCAAATATGTTTGGATTAGTTGGAAATGAAGCCAATAGCATTTCACCTCAAAAACGTATGTTAAGTTCGATGACACCAACAATTGTAGAGAAAGACGGAAAACTTTTTATGGTAGTAGGAACTCCCGGTGGATCGACAATTATAACATCAGTTTTACAAACTATTTTGAATGTTTACGAGTATAAATTCAGTATGCAGGATGCAGTAAATGCACCTCGCTTTCATCATCAATGGCTTCCGGACCTTGTTACCTTTGAGCCGAATACTTTTAATAATAATACCATAGACAAACTTAAAGCAAAAAGCTATTTAATCAGTGAAAAAACAACACCTGTAATTGGCAAGGTTGATGCCATTTTAGTCCTGCCAAACGAAAACCTCGAAGGAGGCGCAGATTTTCGTGGAGATGACACAGCAGTTGGTTTTTAATTTTTAGAAAGATTTGTACTTAAAATTATACAAATTTGAATGTTAAGAGTTAAATTTGTAACATCCTTAACTTTTCACAAACAGAATGCTAAAAAAATATTTTAGAAAATTAGAAAGTATTATTGCTTTGGCGCAATCCTTAATGACTCCAAAGCAGTTTATTTTTTTATCAAGTGTTTTAATAGGTATATCTTGTTCATTGGCAGTAATTGTTTTAAAAACTTTTGCTCATAGCGTTTTTTCTTTTGCTACATATATCAACGGAATTTTAAAACTGAGTTTCATCCCCAGTATTTTTCCAATTATCGGAATTGTACTTACTGTTTTTGTTGTAAATAGAATATTAAACGGAAGTATCGAAAAAGGAACTTCTCAAATATTATATGCAGTTGCCAAAAAAGCGAGTATCATTCCTAAAAAACAAATGTATGCTCAAATCGTTACAAGCTCATTAACTGTTGGTTTAGGAGGTTCTGCCGGTCTTGAAAGTCCAATTGTAATCACAGGAGCCGCGTTTGGTTCAAATTTTGCACAAAACTATAAATTACCTTATAAAGACAGAACTTTACTTATTGGCTGTGGGGTAGCAGCAGGAATTGGAGCCGCTTTTAACGCTCCTATTGCCGGTGTTCTTTTTGCTATTGAAGTTTTACTGGTTGATGTAAGTATTTCTGCCTTCACTCCTATTATGATTTCTGCGGCTACTGGTGCTTTGGTTTCTGCCATTGTATTAGACGAAACTATTTTGTTGTCTTTTAAAAAACAAGAAGCCTTTAATTATCATAACATTCCTTTTTATGTACTATTAGGTATATTGACAGGTTTCATGGCAGTTTATTACGCACGAAATTTTCAAAGGGTCGAGCATTATTTTTCAAAATTAAAAACAAACCCTTACAAAAAGGCTTTATTTGGTTCATCGCTTTTAGCTCTGCTGATTTTTGTTTTTCCAACTCTTTTTGGAGAAGGTTATGAAAGCATTAAAACATTATCTGAAACTGATCCTGGAAAACTATTAGACAATACATTGTTTGCTGACTTTAGAAATAACCAATGGATTTTGCTATTTTTTGTAGGATGCACGATGATGATCAAAGTGTTTGCTTCGGGCCTTACAATAGGGAGTGGCGGAAATGGTGGAAATTTTGCTCCTTCTTTATTTTTAGGTTCTTATTTGGGTTATTTCTTTTCAAAATTTATTACCCTTATCGGCCTATCAAAATTACCAATTACTAATTTCACTATGGTTGGTATGGCAGGTATTTTGAGTGGCTTATTTCATGCGCCTCTTACAGCTATTTTCCTTATTGCAGAAATAACCGGAGGCTACAGTTTAATGATTCCCCTTATGATTGTCTCTTCTATAAGTTTCGCGATTTCGAAACGTTTTGAAAGATATTCCCTTGATGTAAAAAATCTTGCCAAAAAAGGTCACGCTTTTACAAGTAATAAAGACTCTAATATTCTTTCAACTTTAGATATTGAAACGATTATTCAGTGCGATTATTTAACCGTTCACCCTGATGACAACTTAAGTAAGCTGGTTGATCTTATCTCACATTCCAATCAGGTTGTTTTTGCTGTTGTAAATAATGAAAAAGATCTCGTTGGTATTGTACATTTTAATGATATCCGAGAGATTATATTTAACTCTTACAGGGTAAAATACACTCAAATAAAAGATGTAATGAAAACACCTTTTGCTATCATTTATTCGTTTGACAGTATGGAAATTGTAATGAGCAAATTTGAAAAATCCAAATCCGCATTTCTTCCTGTAATACGAAATAATAAATACTACGGCTTTATTTCTAAATCTATAGCACTTGAAGCCTATAGAACAAAACTTCGGTCTATGACAATTGAATAAGTAGTATCGGATATACTTATTTTTTTTATCCGATATTAAGAAGTACATTTGTTGTGTAATATAGATGCTTATAAAGAAGGTAGAAACCGGTATACAACTAAAGGAAGCTATCGAAGAATATATGTCAGAAAAAGAAAACGCTAGCTAAAACTGGCGTTTTTTTGTTACAATTTTTAACATAAACTTCTATACTCTATCTACAAAAGAACAAATCAAAGTGGTAACTTTGCGTTTTGCTCGAATTTATGCTAGATAAAGACAATACTATTGAAGTTCTTGGTGCAAGAGTTCATAATCTAAAAAATATAGACATTTCAATTCCCAGAGAAAAACTTGTTGTAATTACAGGGCTTTCTGGTTCGGGAAAATCATCTTTGGCATTTGATACTATTTATGCCGAAGGACAACGCCGTTATGTAGAAACTTTTTCGGCGTATGCCAGACAATTCCTTGGTGGTTTAGAGCGACCTGATGTAGATAAAATTGATGGGCTTTCACCAGTTATTGCTATAGAACAAAAAACAACCAGTAAAAGTCCGCGTTCGACTGTTGGAACTATTACTGAAATATATGATTTTCTTAGACTTTTATATGCCCGAGGTGCTGATGCTTACAGTTACAACACAGGCGAAAAAATGGTTTGTTATTCTGATGAACAAATTAAGGATTTGATTATGCAGGATTTTAGCGGAAAACGTATTAATATTCTCGCTCCAATCATTCGTGCCAGAAAAGGACATTATGCCGAGTTATTCCAGCAAATCACCAAACAAGGCTTTCTAAAAGTTCGTGTAAATGGTGAAATTCAGGATTTGGTATCCGGAATGAAACTAGATCGTTATAAAACCCACGATATTGAAATTGTAGTTGACAGAATGTTGATTGAAAATACTGAGGATAATCAAAAGCGTTTATCTGAAAGCATCAATACAGCCATGCATCACGGTGAAAATGTATTGATGATTTTGGATCAGGACTCTAATGAAGTACGTTATTTCAGCAGGAATTTGATGTGTCCTTCAACAGGAATATCTTATCAAAATCCTGAACCGAATTTATTTTCATTTAACTCGCCTAAAGGTGCTTGCCCGCATTGTAACGGATTAGGAACAGTTCATGAAATCAACATTAAAAAGATTATCCCTAATCCGAAATTATCAATTAAAAGTGGCGGTTTTGCTCCACTTGGTGAATATAAATCATCCTGGATTTTTAAGCAATTAGAAGTTATTGGTGAGAAGTTCGGTTTTAAAATAACAGATCCAATCGAGAAAATTCCGGAAGAAGCCATGACTATGATTTTGCATGGCGGAAAAGATAAATTCATCGTAAACTCAAAAGATTTGGGTGTTACTCGAGATTATAAAATTGATTTTGAAGGAATTTCTCATTTCATAAAAAATCAATATGACGAAAGTACCTCTACAACGATAAAACGCTGGGCAAAAGATTTCATGGACGAAGTAAACTGCCCTGTTTGTGATGGTTCACGATTAAAAAAAGAGGCTCAGTTTTTTAGGGTAAATGGAAAAAATATCACTGAATTGTGTGATATGGACATATCTGATTTAACGGCCTGGTTTCAGGATTTGAATACTAATCTATCAGACAAACAGCTTTTGATTGCATCTGAAGTGGTAAAAGAAATCAAAGACCGTTTGAACTTTTTGATGAATGTAGGTTTGAATTATCTGGCTTTAAGCCGAAGCTCAAAATCACTTTCTGGTGGAGAAGCACAACGCATTCGTCTGGCAACACAAATTGGTTCGCAATTGGTTGGTGTTTTGTATATTTTGGATGAGCCAAGTATTGGTTTACACCAAAGAGATAATGAAAAGTTGATTAAATCACTGGAGCAATTACGCGATATCGGTAATTCGGTAATTGTGGTAGAACACGATAAAGACATGATCGAAACCGCCGATTATGTAATTGATATTGGTCCGAAAGCAGGAAAATATGGAGGAGAAATTATCAGTATTGGTACCCCTGCTGAAACTTTGAAATCGAATACGATTACTGCTCAATATCTGAACGGTAAGATGAAACTTGAGATTCCTAAAGAACGAAGAAAAGGAAATGGAAAGTTTTTGAAACTAACCGGAGCAACCGGAAATAATCTTAAAAATGTTTCTATCGAAATACCTTTAGGTCAATTAATTTGTGTAACCGGAGTTTCGGGAAGTGGTAAATCGACTTTAATTAACGAAACCCTCTACCCGATTCTAAATGCTTATTATTTTAACGGTGTAAAAAAACCACAACCTTATAAAAAAATAGAAGGATTAGAACATATCGACAAAGTAATTGATATTGACCAAAGTCCGATTGGAAGAACACCGCGTTCAAATCCGGCAACTTATACTGAAGTTTTTACCGAAATCAGAAATCTGTTTACAATGACTTCCGAAAGTATGATTCGTGGTTATAAAGCAGGACGTTTTAGTTTCAATGTAAAAGGCGGGCGCTGTGAAACCTGTGAAGGCTCTGGTGTACGAACAATTGAAATGAACTTTCTACCGGATGTTTATGTAGAATGTGAAACCTGTCAGGGAAAACGTTTTAACAGAGAAACTTTAGAGATTCGGTACAAAGGAAAATCAATTTCGGATGTATTAAATATGACGGTTGATGAAGCAGTTCCGTTTTTTGAAAACATTCCGAAGATTTATCGCAAGGTCAAAACGATTCAGGATGTTGGTTTAGGTTATATTACACTTGGTCAGCAAAGTACAACACTTTCTGGTGGTGAAGCACAGCGTATTAAACTAGCCGGAGAATTGTCTAAAAAAGATACCGGAAACACGTTTTATATCTTAGACGAACCTACAACTGGATTGCACTTTGAAGATATTCGTGTTTTAATGGATGTGATTAATAAACTTGTTGACAAAGGAAATACAATTCTGATAATCGAACATAACATGGATGTCATCAAACTAGCCGATTATATTATTGATATTGGTCCTGAAGGCGGAAAAGGCGGCGGACAATTGGTTGCCAAAGGAACTCCTGAAGAAATCGCTCAGAACAAAAAAAGCTATACGGCTAAGTTTTTGAAAAAAGAGTTGGTTTAAAGTATATACTATAACGAAGCTGTCTTAAAACTGTACAGCTTCGTTCATTTATATTTACAATAATAAAATTTGAATTGCTTTGACATGATTTAGAATATTAATTTTATTATTCGAATTTACCTCCTACTTTTTGCGCAATTAGGATAAATTTCTCTACAACTAATAATTTACGATTAGGCTTATAAAATACAAAACAAACAACATTTTTGGCCAAAAATCATAATTGTTTGAACCGCTGTTAAACGTTAGTTTTTTTATTCAGAATATTTTAATTTCTCTAAAGTATCTATTAACAACTTCCCAGATGGGGACGAAATTAGATTAGCTTTCTTCTAAATTACAGACCTAAATTAGGCAACACAAAAGACTTAGTATTAGGATGTAACCTTATCCATAACCCAGGATTTTCATTTAATTGCAGTAATGCTTCCTCTTTATCTGAACTCAGGTCTGTATTAAGCACGTTTGCATAAGTTTGAATTTTAGCAGGAGCAGAATCGGCATCTACTACAGACTGAACAATCTTTTTGGCTTGTAATATCGCTGCTGGACCTAATGTGAGAATATATTCAGCAGATCGACATTCTTTTTCATCACTTTCATTTACAAGGCTTCCACCAGCTTTAAACTTGCTAATGTGGTGCTTCAAAATACTTCCGGATATTGGAATTATACCCACGAAATGATGAGGCTGTGCTCCAGAGAAAGGTTTTATATAGGCAAGGTGTGATGCCTGATTCTCTTCCGGACCATGACCAATAAAAAAAATATCCAAACCGCCTAAATCTTCCAATTTAGTCAAATACGTTATAAGCGCTAACTCTAAATCTTCTGTATCTGTTCGCATTGGTGTAAAGCTTTTTATTTTTTTGAAAAAGTCATCACCTAAAATACGCTCAAAATCCCTGACAAAACTAAAACCATTATTCATGCTCAAAGGAGCAAGTGCATCCTGAGTAAAAACATTTAGTCTGGCAAGCAGCTGATCCTGTTCTGTTGATTTTGCTAGTGCACCAAGCAGACGGTGTAACTCCTGAGCACCTCTCCCACCCAGTAGTGCAATATTAATATCACCTTCTTTTGATGCTGCAGTGCTGTAAAGCTCATTTAACATTGCCCGGCCAACTTCAGCTTCACTGCTAAGAACTGTGGGTACTATGCCGTAATCAATAAAATTAAATTCCTGATTGTTATTTTTAGACAACCACACATTATTGTTGTCTTCATATCTTGTTAATTGTGAATTATCAATATTCATTATATTACCTATTTATTCTAATTCATTAATTTATGGACTCTTAAATTAATCCTCGTTAGGAACTAAATCCTAACCCAATTTAAGCGATTTGGGACTAAATTAAACCCTTTTTTCGGATTTGCCAAATCATATATAAATCCAACTTTCCATTTAGGCAATTGCCCAAATCCCTTGTAGCAGTTAGTAGCAGCATTAATTCCACTCATTTAATTCAGCATCAAATTCTTTTTGATTATGATTTAAAGTTTCTAATTTCAATTTATATTCATCTCCGTTCTTTTCGTATTCTATTTTGTCAACAATATAGTTTTGAATTGGATTTAAATTTAGTTTTTCACAAATATTTTTAATGTCATTTGGATAATTTCCAAATTTGCTTTTATATATTTCTATTTCGTTGTGTATTTCAATTCCAATTTTATCAGAAATAAAATCATAACTTTTAAACACAAGTAATAGTACAACTATATTGATAAAGCCTAAAAAAGTCATTATTCGGGCATATTTATATAGAATTGATTTATTATTTTTTCCTTGATACCATCGTGCAATTATAGCAGCTATTCCCGTTAAAATTATTATAGTCATAAAAGCTTTGAAATTGCTTAATGATGCAAAAACCAAAACAATTAAAATGATGAAATAAATTAAATAATTTTGAAGTTCAAAATTTGGAATTATTTTTTGGTTTGATGAAAATACCCTGATATGATTTTGTCTTTCTTTTTTTTCTGAATTTATAATTTTATTTAATAATTCGGTAAGTTCAATTTCATCAATTTTTATTTGACTTAAGTTTAGATTTAATTTTTGAGTACCAACAAATTCATTTAATTTTTCAGCCCATTTATATTGTTTTTTCTTAAACTCAAATGTTTCGCAAACAACTATTGAAATAAATTTTTGATTATGAATATCAATAAGATAAGTTTCAATAATTTGTTCCCATTTTATCTCTCCTTGTTTTAAAGTTCTATCTGAAATTCCATTTTCATTAATTATTATTTGTGGTCTTTTATCAAATAAAACAAAAAATCCTAATGAAATCCCTAAACCAAAAAACGAAACACAAAGCCATCCCATAATATAGTCAAATGTTCCTATTTGTTCTTCCAAAATCATCCAAGTACCAATTATAACAAAAGGCAAAGACAATGCTATAAGTCTAGCTCCTTTCCAGCTTGATTTATATAATTTTATTTCAGTCATTTTTTTAGGTGTTTTTTTAGTTGCCGAAATACTGCTCCAAAAGTTCCGGAACTACAACTGGTTTCATACTAAATCAAGCCCATTCTTCGGATTTACTACCCAAACGATAACGAGCATGCGAAGTAAATTATCCAAATATAAATTATCTTTCAATTAAATCCATTACTCAAATTCATTATTCCAACTGTTAGACATTTGCTTTTTTTAGTATAATTCGTTTTCAAATGGTTCAACATCCTGGATTTTTGGCAAAGGCCTTATGAGTATTTTCTTTTTTGTATTACTCAAAACCCTGTCCTCTTCTTCCCCATAACTTTCTGTTTTCTCAAGTCTTATTCCTGTTGAAAGATTAAAGTCAGTAGTGTAAATTGTTCCGTGCCCATCCGATGATATGTAAGAGAAACCTATTAATTCAAAATTTCCGTTCTGAAACCTGAATTTATGTTCAAAGTGCCCTCTTAATAAACCAAAATTTACACTAACTATTCCTTTATTAATTGTAGCATCTAAAAATCCATCTCCTGTTCGATATCCATCTCTTCCGTTTGGATATTGCGGTGCGATTATCTTAGTTGAAGCAGCAATTAACTTAAATTGTCTGTTTGGCTGAGCAAAAAATATTTGAAGTTTATATGGGGATTCCTGATTAATAGTATCTTGAGTAACTATTACTTTATCATCTAAATTATCTTTGTTTAAATCTCCAATGACTTTTGTTACCAAAAAAGTAAAAGTATCTTTTTCATTTTTACTTTGTGAAAACGAAGTAACACAAATCAATAATAAAAAAATTAATTTCTTCATTTTTAATATTTCATTTTTGATATTTTTTCTTTCTTCATAACCTTTCCATTATTTGTAAAATAATAGCTGTAATTTTCATCCTCAGCGTAAATTTCACTATTATGTATATTTTCCTTGGACATCGTTTTAAAATCTTTTGCTATAATTGGTTTTAGATTAAAATCAACTAAACTATATTTTCCTCCTTTTTTTATACATATTAATTTTTCTGTTATAAATTGTAAATTTTGTTTTGAAAACGGAATAATTATTTTATTGTTTCTGTCTATAACTCCCATTTCATCTGCTTTCTTAACAATTACAAAGAAATTATGTGTTGTTTTGTTTTCTACAAAACTAAATATCTCATCATAGATGAAAGGAACTATAATTTTGTTTTCATAATTTATTACAGCCGTTTTATTGTTTTTTTTTAGCAATAAATATTTCTTGATTTTGAATGTCTAATTCATCATATTCAATTGGAATTACTATTTCTTTTTTTTCATTAACAACTCCGTACAAATTATTTTTTTGAACCACTATAATACCATTTGATACATCAATTGAACTGTAATTTTCTTCAAAATTGACAACAAATTTTCCTTTGCTATTAAGAAGTCCATATTTTTCAGTTCCAGGTATATGATTTTCATTTTTATATCCATTCTCGCTAATTTCGTGTTCTGCAATGGAAACCATATAATAGCCGTCAATGTTATAAGATGCTGAGCAAAACTGACCTTTTACTACATTTGTTCCGTCTTCAAGAAAATAGCCAAGTCCTCCAGCTATTCTGTCCTTTTTAGGAAACAGTTCCGGATCATTTTGAGCATTTGCCAAATACTGGAAAATTAAAAAGAAAAATATTAATTGTAATTTCATTGGTTTGTATAAAATAAAAGTAGAAATTTAATTTAAGATGATATTTAGACATTTCTTGCTACATTGCTAGCAACCGTTTTGTACATTCATTATTTATTTAAAGTCTATATTCATATTTTTAAAATTGATAATCAACGTATTAAACTTTAAAAAAACATCTTGTCCTAAATTCCCGTCAAAGTATTTATTAAAATCGTACTCTTCCAACGTAACAGGAATTTTATCTAAACTTGTTTTATGTTGTCCAATTTGAATTGGGAAGTTTGAAAGCATATATTCTTTAACTTCTACCTTGCCGCCAGCACCACCCCTTTGATTTGTTTGCATAATTCCTTTTTTTTCAACATCCAATTTATGATCCTTATAGTATTTAAAGGATAATTCTGTATTCTTGGCACCAGTGTCAAATGTGAATAATAAAGTGTCACTTTTAGAGAAAAACCTAACTACTGGATTTAACCCTTCAAAAAACATATTTTGTTCAGTTTTTTTTGAAGCGACTCCCGGAATAAATATCTTACCGTCTTTATGTAAGTGAACTTCGCCCAATTGGTTAATTACCGGAAAACCAATTATTCCTTTTATGGCATAATTTATTTGAGGAAATGTTAATTGGCTATCAGGCATAACAATAAACAACACATTTTCAAAAAGTATATCTCCTACATACAGACTGTCAGCTAATGCCAATTTAGACCGAACATCTTTCTGAGTTGATGAACCAATATCTACAATTTGTTCAAACAATTTAAGCTTCATTTTCTTTGCCTGGCTTTCAGATATTGTACTCAAATTTGCTCCAGTGTCAAAAATAAAATCTTCGTTGAAAGTATCCACCTTTACCGGTATCATAAGGTGATTGAATTTGTTTCTATACGATTTTAAAGTTACATCTTTGGCTTTGTGCATTTTCTGCTGATTTACATCCGAAAATGTCCCAAACAAATTTTTTGTGTTTTTATAATTTTCTAAATCAGCACTGTCCAAAACCTTTTTATAAGTAGTCAAAATATCGTTGTAAATTTTCGTTGCCTTTTTGTATTCATATAAAAACAGGTAATTGGATGCCTGAACATCGAGTAACTTAACGGTTAAGGTGTCGTTTAAAGCTTGTTGGTGTTTGTCTAAAAGAATTTCAATTTCCTGATTGGATTTTTCCCATTGTCCAAATGCTTTATTTATGAATACATTATAATACAAAATTCGGTCATCACTCAACTCATCCAAATTTTTGAAAAGTTCATCTTGTAATTGAAAATAATTTTTCTGTTCAAGCAAGAAATTTAATTTGTCTTCAACAATTCTGTTAGTTGTTTTTTTTGTACAACTAACAAATGTTGCAATAAGGGTTAAAATAACGAGAATTTGATTTTTTTTCATAATATCTTTAATTGTGAATTTCGTCATAAAATGCTAGTACGTTTTAATGTAATGTGTTTGTTTTTTCCTTAATTTAAAAACAGACAAGCCCAAAGAAAATTCTTTACATTTTTTTAGCGGCTGTTTTCAGTGATAATCTTCACTATTATTTTTTCAAGGGAGGTTTCCAGTCCTGATAAATAAATCGCAATGCGTCATAATAAGCAACTATTGGTTCACTCATGTGGCTTTCTTCCGGGTAGCATTTGTACTTATATAAAAGCCCTTTCGGTGTTCTATTTACAATCAAACTATCAAATTTCAATACATCAGTATGAAATGAATTCTGTTCATTAATACCTTCGTTTCCTGTACTGTAAAAAATAATTTTATCAAGATAAGCTGATTTTGTCAATTTGTTTTCTGCAAGTTTTAATATATATTTATTATCCCACCAAAGCGAAGGACTTATGGCTATATAGGCATTAAACATATCAGGGTGTGTAAACATACAATTTATAGTTGTAATGCCACCAAAAGAATGCCCGGCAAATATTTTGTATGATCCAGCTTTATAATTTGTTTCAATGTAGGGTATTAACTCTGATTGCATAAATTGAAAAAAATGTTCATTGCCACCACTTGTTTTATAGGTAGAGTCGATTTTTCCAAAATAATCAATTGTACTTTTGGTAGGTGTAAGGTCTTTTCTACGGTCTTTACTAATAATACCTACTACTATAATTGGAGGAATTATCTCATAATAGCTTAAGTAGTCAATGTATGCAGAAAGTATATGAAAATGATTTTCCCCATCTAATAAATACAACACGGGAAAAGTCTTGTTAGGGCTTGCGGATTCCCGTTTTGGAACATGAATGTAAATTTGACGTTCCTCATTTAGTACTTTGGAGGGTATTGTGATTACTTCATTAGATATGTGATTAAACAATTCTACATTTTGCCCTTTTGATTGCAATGATAAAAGCAAGAAAAGTATAAGATATTTTATACAATAAAGAGTATTTGACATAGCTAAATATTGATAATTTTAAAGTTAGTAGTAGATCAAAATGATTTACTTTTTTTAGTCTCTGGCTAATGGCCGTTAACGTTCGTTCTGATAATACAAAGGGTCTGGTATTAAATTAAACCCTATTTTCGGATTTGTCACTTAGGGGCGAACAGCCGAAGCAAATCATCCCAAATACAAAACCAACTTTCCATTAAGCCTATTGCCCAAATCCGTTGTAGCATCTAGCGAGCGTTTATTTTTTAATTCTTTTGTAATAGTATTTCTGTAATAATTTGTCCTTGTCATAATGGTATTCGCAAATTAAGAATCCATCATTGTCATATTCATATTTGAATCTGTTTGCGATAATCATATCAAATTCTTCTCCGTAGAATCCAATACCTGTATCATTTACAGAATATTCAATCAATTGTTTGCTACTATTATATTTATATAACTCTTGTTTCAGGGATCTACCTTTTAAATTATACGCAATTGATTTTGCAATTAATCCATTTCGAAATATTGTGGTATCTCTAGTTTTAATACCAGATGAGTCAGAATATGTGCATATTCTTAAATTTTTAGTATAAGAACATAATTTGGTATAAGTCTCCATTTTAATCGGCTTTTGGTGATTGGAATCAATGTCAGTCGAATTGGGTTTAAAATAAGCCAGAATATTATCATCCGGATAAGACATACTTCGTTCTTTAATAACTCTTTTTTGTAAATCGTAATCATAAAGAATTGAATATGTAAGTTTTGTGCCAGAAGAATAATCATCAGATCTTTTAAGTAATCCATTTTGGTATTGATACTTTTTAATCATCACAACTTCTGTACTATCCCATTTACATCTTTCAATATATTTTCCCGTTTTGGAATCAGTAACTGTATAATATATTTGTCTTCCGTAATCCTTATATTCAATTTTATTTCCAGAATTGTCATATTTAAAACTAGAAATCGATTCTATTCGACCTCCTGATTTATGAATTGTTTTAATCCTGTTTCCTACATTATCAAAATACGATACAGAAATTGTGTCGCCAAGTTTTCTAGAATTTTTGGAATATGAATCAAGTAACCCATATTCAATTTTAAAGTTTTTAGGCTCTTTAAATTCATAATCTTGTCCAAACGAACTTAATGAATAAATCAAAAATTCAAAAATCAAGCAGTATTTTACCATTGGTGCTGTTCTTTTTTAATGCTCCCTAACGTCAGTCTGTGAAAAAACCTTCGTTTGATTAGCAACAAATATAGAAAAGTATTGTTTAAAAACAGGAATTTTCGTATTTTTAGTAATGCAACATATACAAAGAATTTCCCGCCAACAAATGTGCATTTCTAGTTTAGAAGACGCTATTTCTGCCGATAATCAGGTTCGTTTTGTAGATGCTTTTGTAACATTTTTAGATTCGGAAAAACTCGGTTTTAGATCCAATTCAATCGAATCGGAAGGGCCGCCCTAGTTATCATACTAAAGTATTTCTGAAGATCTTTGGTACGATTAAACGCCAGCTAGCGGATCGTTGCAATTTTTCCCAAATCTTCGAATGTCATTTCAAATTTAGTTTCGTCGTCTCCATGTATTCCAACAGTTGTCCAACCATCTTTTTTATAAAATGCTTCTGCTTTTGTATTTTATTCACTTCCTAACCAAATTTTTTCTTTAGTTTGTTCAAAATACCAATCAATCATTACATCGTGAAGTTTTTTTTCAATTTCCTTTACCTTCAAATTCTGGATGTACAAAAAGAGTCCAAACATTTCTTTGTGTTAATCCGACAATTTTATTTTCTATTATGCATACCAACCTCTACCATATTTTGTTAAATAGTCCACATTGTCGTCTCTGGAAACTAATGCGATTATTTAAAACATTTTCTTTAACAGCTATCTAACAATCATATAGTTGTCAATATCATCAACTGTCGCTTCTCTAAAAATCATATAATTAAATTTAAGTTTTTTTTCGTAATAAATAAATGGTTTCTATAGTTGCAGACCCAGCTTCTCTACTGTTTTTAAAAACTATTTCCCAACTATTTTGGGTCATATAGTTTAAAGCGTCCATTCCGTCTTTTTGTAATTTTATAAAATCACTTTCTTCCGTCTGGTTTTGATATTTTGAATTAGAGCCAAAATTTAAAAATGTGGTTGTTCGTCCTCCACCAGCCCAATATACATCCTGCTGCACCAGTTCGCAATAAATATATTTAGTGTTTTCAGGTATACTGGTATTTTTACTAGAGCCAGACTGGCTATAAGTCGAAATGGAGTTAATGGCAAAAAATAAGAGAAAAAGGAATGTGTGTTTTTTCATTTTATTTGTTTTAAATACTAATTAATATGACTTTTGGTCATTAATATTGTTTTTAATAATTTTAATCGTTACTTCTCATTAAATTATTTAGCTTTTTTTTTAACTCCAATTTTACTTCCAATAAATAGGAAAATCGGTCTTATGTAATTGAACAAAAGATAAAAGACAGTTGATAAAACAAGTGCAATGATTACAGGCAAAGCTCCACCAAAAGTGTAAGTAAGTGCAAGTACAAACCCTAAAAAATATTCTGATTTATATATAGGTACAAATAATGCTATCATAAATAGAATTAAAAACATTGAATAGGATATTTTAGAATTTCCTGTTGAAGAAAATACAACTATAAAAACACCATAAATAAGAGCAATTAAAAATGGCACAATATATTTTTTAAAAAATATTTGATTAGTAAAATCTGTTTTGAAGTTTACCCGTTTTTCAATTCTTTTCAATGAAATATAGGTTACTAATGGGATTGATAGTAATCCCCACCAATTTGAAATTTTTGGCAAGTCTTTTCTTTTTAAGAGGTTATGTCCTGGTACACCATCATGAAAATAATCCCAAAGTGTCAATCCTAAAATTCCAATTATTACAAATAGTGTAAAAAATACAACTATTTTGGTAAATATTTTTTTTGTCATAACTATCTTTAATTAAGTAAAATCAACAATTGTCTTTATAATAAAATAAGTCAACTGAATATATTTCCTGTTACAAAGTCAATTTAGGTTAGGCGTTAAATTGTCTAAGATGATGGTCAATGTGTTTGTATGCTGATATTCCTATCTGGAATTTGGTCATTTTTCCATAAAACCAATGAATAAATTCTTTTTCATTGTAAGTTCCATATTCTTGAACAAGTTTTATCCATTTTGATTTTTCAACATCAAAATTGCCTGTCAGTTCCAAATTCTTAAAGTTAGATTTTGTTGGTGAATTTTGCTTTTTCGGAGCTTCATTTTTCATTAACTTATTTAATGCAATTTTACCAAATAAAAATCCCAATAAATTACGTTTATATTTAGTTTTTCCTAAATACATTTCTTCACACAAGATGCAATGCTTTATCATCTGAAAAACATTCATTTTTCCCCATTTAGCAATTGAACCTTCATTCAATGAATTAATTCTATTTATCAATTCGTCTCTTGTTGAATCACTAAATATTGATTTCATTTTCTATTTACTATTTTCTGATTTAGCAGTAGCCTAACTATTGAAAAAGATAAACCATAGCTCCAGTTCCTGTATTAAAATCTTGTGTTTTTACACTTGAACCATCTACCAAAATTTCTAATTTTATTGGACCGGCCTGATTTAAAGAAAAACCAAGTGAAGCATCATCGTTCTTGTTTACCGTTCTAACAAAAGATTTTGTAAATGGCAATGTTACATCGGCAAGTGTTGTCATTCCTGCTGTTTCGTTTTTATATGTGATAGAAGCAGATGCTACACTGGTACTTATTACTTTATAAACAATTGTTACATTTTTAGGATAACCAGATGCAATCGGAGAACTATCTTCTTTACTGCACGAACTAATAAATAATCCAAAAGTTAGTAACAATAGTTTACAAAGTGAATTTAAGTTGAAATTTTTCATAAAATACATTTAATTTTTAATTTTTAGATGACAATAATTAAACCCCTTAACTATTAACCAAATCCCAAGTAAAACTTTTTAAATAGCATTAGGAAAATATAAAAGCGTAGTGATTTTTACTTCATTAAGCAAAAATAAAATATAGTGATTTGTTTCTACTTACCAAATGGTAAGAAATACAGTCAAAATGAATTATAACAAACTACGATTTGTTATAAATTAATCTCATTTCTGATTCTGCTTAAACTTTGTGGAGTAATGCCTAAAAAAGTAGCTATATATTGTAAAGGCACATTTTGAATAAGCTTTGGATGTTTTTTAACAAATTTAGCATACCTCTCTTTTGCAGATAAATTAGCCAAATCATAAGACTTTTGGCCTTGCTTTTCTATGATTTTTTGAAAAAGCAAAATAGTATATTGGTGAATTGTTTTACCATGCTGAAATAATATATCTATGTCGTCTCTTTTAACACGAAGTAAAACACAGTCGGTTATCGTTTCTAAATTTTCATTAGAAATTTTTCTCTCCATTAGTGATGAGTGGCAAGAAAAAAAACTAGGTTCGGTATTAAGATCAGTTGTTATTTGAATACCTTCTTCATTTGAAATAAATTTTCTTAAATAACCAGAAACAATAAAATTTTGAAAAAGATGAATTTCTCCTGCTTTTTCAATTATTGTGTTTTTAGCATATTTTTCAACTTTGAAATATTCATAACAAAGTTGCTTATCATGATCGTTAATAGTATTAACTTTATTTACTTCATTGAAAAATATTTCAAAATATTCTAATTTTTCCATTTATGGCTGTTTTAGATTAATCTTACACACTAAAATTTTTCTAGAAGGCGACAACTGTATTAGACGAATAAGTATCAACTTTGTTACAGCCTGCGCCGCTCAGCAATGACCGCCAACGTTCTGGTAGTACAGCGGGTTTGGGACTAAATTAAGCCTATATTTAGATTTCCACCCGAGTCATAGCGAACAGGCAAATCAAATCATCCCAAATACAAAACCATTTTACCATTAAGCCAATTGTCCAAATCCGTTGTAGCTGTTATAATCAGTTTATTTTATCTTTTTATAAATTTCATTTTTGTTAAATCGTAAATGCAAGTCGTTTCTATCGAAAAATTCAGTCTCTCGAACAATCTGAAGTCGCCGGTTACTAATTTTTACTATGTCAAAGTTATCATAGCCAATTCTAATAGTATCACCCTCGTAAATTTCAATATCAGGTACTAATGTTATAGTCTTAAGTCCGCGTTTAGGATTATTCAATAAAAAATATTTTCCTTTAAAGTCTAAATGAATGCAACCACAATTTGTTTTGAAAGTGTAAGCAGAGTCTTTGAGAAAAGTTAAATAGTCACATGCTTCCACTTTTTGGTAATCATTTCCTCTGGGGTAAGTAGCACTGTCCAAAACCCAAGTCCCTATTAAATATTCTAATTCATTAGGTCTTTGAACAGAATTGTCACATGATGCTATTGACAAAACAAGAATTATTAAGCAAATCTTCGTTATTATAGGATTAATATGTTTAACTCTTGTCATCGTCACTTAAATTAAGTATAAAGTTCTGGGATTAAAGTGGGTTTGGGATTATTTGGCAATTAATTTCATAAGGTTCTTTTGGAAAACCATATAAAATCATCTTTTGTTTGTCTACATATTTTATTGGGATTAGTTTATCCAGATAATTGTCTATATAAAGTGAAACAAATAGCGTTTCATTTAATTTTTCAAGTACAATTCTACTTCCTTCTTTATTCAAACGTTTGTTTATCTCTTGTATAACTGGTGAGTCCAAAACCTCATTGAACCTAAGATTCTTTTTTTCTCCATTCCAATTAAACTCAAACTTTAAATTCTGAATTTCAGTTTCAGTTAATTCAGTTTCAGTAGCGATTAGTTTTTCGTAATCATTTTCGAATGTACAATCTTCATTTACAGACTTTTCATCGCTTAAAACTTTGTAGATTTTTCCTTTTCTGAAAAATCTAATTCGATTTTGATTTATAAATTTATGTTCCGTTTCACTGAGCTTTTCATTTCTGATTTCATTTTTTATTAGACAGATTTCATCCATTTTTTCAACGAAAAAATAATCAATGATATCTTCATCAATCTGAATAACTTCCGATTTTCCGTAATAATCTGGAGTTTTAATAAAAAGCCAATTTTCTTTCATAAACGATGCTCTAAAATAGCTGGTAGCGTTCTGGTACTAAAGCAGGTTCGAGACTAAATTAAGCCCTATTATCTGATTTGCCAAATCATCTCAAATAAAAAACCAACTTTCCATTAAGCCAATTGATCAAATCCGCTGTAGCTGTTATGCGAGGTTCCTTATAATTTGCTTTTTAAATCCATCATTCCATGAAGAATTCTTGCGATTTCTATTTCGTTCTTTGATATAATTGAGTAGAAGATAATATGTTACCCTGATTTAAAACCTAATATTCCTTTCGTTACTATAGCATAGTTTCTACCAAGTTCTTGATTACTTGCTAAATCATCACATGATGCCAAAAGTAAATCATAATACTTTTCAGCTTGCATTTCAGATAAAGTTTCGATTGTAAAATGGTAACTTTTCAAATCATTATGCATTTTTTTGAATCTTACATAACGTTTTGCAGCTACAAGAAGTTGGCCATTTCGAAGCACTAAACTGTCTGCTACCACTGAATTTGATACAAAGCACAATACTTTATTTAACGACTGAACGACCTATTTCTTGTAGGTGCTGTTTTATACCGTTTTCTATTCTGTCCGTTTATCAATAAACCCATAATGTTCTACTAATTTTTTACCGTCTGGTATTTCGTTAAATGCCCAATAGAAAACAAATTTCTTGTCCTTATCTATACCTGTAAATAGCCGTCCCACCTCTTTTTTTACTTTTTCATTTTCAATTTTTAATGCTGTTGTGTCTTTAAGATTGATGTCAGACAAATAATAAACCATTGGAAAAAAACCTTCATTAGTCATTTCAGGGAATATTCTAAACACTTTCGGTTTGGTATCAACATTGTCAAGTGTTAATGGAAATGTAAACTTGGAATTAACTTCTTTCATTACTTTTTCATAGAATTCATTAATATCTTTTTCTTTTTGATACTGAAAAAAATCATTGGCAGGTCTTAAGCATTGTTTGGATAAACCCATATAATTTACAGCATCAATTAAGTATGATTTGTCGTAACTTTCCTTTGCTAATTTGTAATAGTCAGGAGCAGTCTTTTTGAATAAACTATATTGTCCAAATTGCAGAATATTTAATTTCCATTGATTGTCATAATTTCCATAAATAGCTGTAATTAGTAATTCGTTGTCAAGTCCTGTTGGCAATAACAATGAAACATACATTTCCTTGTTCAATGCTTGATAGTTTACAACATAATCACTGTCGCCAGAAACTCCTGATGGCAAAGTGTTACCAATACCCGTAGTTGAATTATGAACATTGTATTCATCAAGAATTCTGTAACTGTCAGATTTAAAAGAAGTGCTGACTTGATTTATTAGTTTGTCCAAATCAGAAGCACCTTTTTCAAGTAGCTTGTCTGACATTAAAGCTTTGATACCAGTCACGTCATTTCTTATAATTGCCTTAAATAACTTATCGTTTAAAACTTTTATTTGTTCCCTTTTGTCCTTGTCAATGTTGTCATTATTCCAAGTTCCTGAAGTTCCAAGGTTACAGCTTTGTAGTGTCAAAACTGTCAAAATTAGTAGTAATGTTTTTTGTATCATATTGTCTGTTTATCGTGTTGTTGTGTCATTCTAAAATGGTATATAACGTTCTGTTATTACCGCGGGTTTGGGACTAAATTAAGCCCTATTCTCGAATTTGCCACCCGAGCGATAGCGAACAGGCGAAGCAAATCATCCCAAATACAAAACCAACTTTTCATTATACCTATTGCCCAAATCCGTTAGAGCTGTTAGCGGATGTTTTTTTTATCTCATTGAGCTTTGAAACTTCTCTAATGCATCAATTACACTTTTATTATTTATAAATTTCTCACGAATTAGAATTTCATCGTAATTTTCCGCGCTTACCAATGGATTGATTTTTAATTCTAAATATGCAGGAACTTGAATAACACTTTTCGACATTCCTTTTAGAAGAAAATATGGAAACATTTCTTATTCAGTTTTTGAATGTAGTGCTATATAAACCAAACTGAGATTCTCGTATAATTTTATAATTTTATCTGTTGGTTGCTCAATTAACTTCGGATAACATATATAAGTATCGATTGTTTCTTTTCGATAATAAGTTAGATAACTGATATTTGAATTGTCTTCACTTATAAATTTCTCAATATCTTTAATTTCCAAATTTTCTGTATTAGATTGTAATTCCTGAAATTTCTTTAAAGTATCAAAAAAAAACGTAGAAAGAGTAAGACTTTTTATGGTAAACAAATTTATGTATTTGATTTTTTTCCGAATTATTAGTCTCTGGATTTGTTATTATGTATAAGATGGAGTCATTTTTCACAATGTGCTTTGTGATTTTCAAAGTATCAACTCTAGCAATGTATTCTTTGTTAGAATTGTAATTACCAATTCTCCCAGTTATCAATTTGTCTTTAGTTATAGTATTGAAAGATATATCTTCGATTCTAAAAGTAAACCAATTACCTTCGAATTGGGCATTTGAATATTGACTTATAAATAATAATGTAATTATAATATTCTTTTTCATAGAGTTATTCTTGATTTTGCAGTAAAATATCCGTCAACATTCTGGTGCTTTCTGTACCCTCTTTTCTACTGTACTACTACTTTTAAATTCTCATTTTTTCCATAAAGTAGAGAGAATTGTACAACAATATTTTTAGGTTTTATACTGTCGACTTATTTTTCTTTCAGGTATTTTTTTATTTCAATTTCAGAGTCAAGTAATATTTCTATTGATCCATAATCAGTATACAATTTGAAAAAATTATCTATATTCGATTGACATTTATAGTATTCATTTAGATGATTATAGAGTAATAATATCTCTCCATATTTTTTATCATATTTATTTAAATTGATGAACCAATATGCACCTCCAAAATTATAATTCATAAATGAATAATAAAATTTATAGTTTTTTATAAAGCATTTTTTAACATCATTTTCATTGAGGCTCCAAATAATGTTTTTTCCTGATTTATTTTCAGCAAAGTAGCCGAAATCAAAATTATCTATGTTTTTAACTTTTTCAAGAGAGTAAAACTCTAAAAGACTACCGTCATACCCTCCATTTATTTCTAGATATAGCTTTTTAAGTAGATCTGGTAATTTCACATTTATCTTAGATTCAAAATCATTTATTTCAGCCTCAGAAACTCCATCAAAGAACTTATTATCATTATCTCCTTTTAATGTTTCTAAAATTTTATTTATCATTTTTTTTGAATTACTGGCCACGTTCTGGTACTAAAACGGGTTTGGGACTAAATTAAGCCCATTATTCGGATAAGCCAAATCTTCCAAATACAAAACCAATTTCAAATTAAGCCAATTGCCCAAATTGCTTGTAGCGTGTGTGCTTGTTGCACAACTGCTCAAATATAACAAAAAGGAAACATTAAAAAGCGTGCTTTTATGTAAATTTAAACATGCAAGGAAGAAAAGAATTTACGCCAAAAA
>NZ_JASY01000019.1:0-67419 GCF_000735715.2 Flavobacterium chungangense LMG 26729 | reverse complement strand
TTATATTTTGCAATAATTTCAGGAACTTCCTTAATTAATTTTTCAAAAACGATTCTATTTCTCTCTTCCTGAGTAATTTTCAGGAACAAATCAAAATCAAGCATAATGTCCATGTAAAGTGCTTTTTCTTTTTTTATAAAACGAATGCGTTGTTTGAAATTATATTCAGTATGACGACACATTAAAACAATAAAAATATCATTAAGATCAGTGCCATAATCTTTTAAATAAAAAAAATCTTTAAATTCTCTCTGAGGGATTAAAGATAGAGTGTCACTAACTTTTGTTTCCCACCAACTATCTGCAGTTATTCCAAAGTCCATATTTATTATTTTATCATTTTATTACCGAAAGGTAAATATCCGTTTTGTTCTATATAATTTATAATTTTCATTTTTTCTAATTGTAATGCCTCCATTAAAGTGCCTCTAAATTCAGGGAAGTACTCAACCCCATGTTCACCAATATTTTTTAAATATTTTTGTGAATATCTCTTAAAAGGATTAAAATTCTTGGTAGTACCAAATTTCCAGACTTCACCCTTTTCTAACCAGACTAATTCCTGCGCTTTTCCAAAACCTCTTTTCATAACTGGATAAAATCCACTTTCTGCTGCTCTTAAGGTATATTGTTCTACCTTGACTTCCGCTCCTCCAGTAACAAATGCAATAGCCATTGCAGTATAATAACCTGCTTGTTGACTCTCTGTAGGTCTTATACCTAAGTAATCTGTACCTGTACCTCCAAGGATTAATTATGGCTACTTGAAAAAAATCTATTTATAAAAGCCGTGTTGCAAACGTTTTATTTAGTTTACAAAAGGATTAAGGTATAGAGTCATTTACTTAAGATGGATTCAATAGATTCATTAATTTTTTCAATGATAAAAGGATCATGTGTTATTTTGTATACATTTTTGTTAGAATCAATACCAATAAAATCACCATCACTTAAATCTTTAATATGAAAGTACTCCTTTTCGTTTAAGAAGACAGAATAAACTTCGGAGGGATTTAGAAGTGTTTTTTCTTTTTTATTAAGTAAATTTTCAATTCTGTTATAGTCAGATATTCCAATAAATTCTTTTTTGAAATTTGATATGTCAATCTTTTCAATATCAATGTCGTTTTTTTTACCACCACCTAATGAATAGCCACTTATTGTACCACTTAAGATATAAATCTCATAAGGTAAATAAACTAATGTCTTTTTGTCATATACTTTAATATTGTAAAGTTTAAAATCTTTCTCATTTTCCTGATCATATTTTCTTAAAACTTCAGGATTAAAAGTAAAGGCTATATATCCTGGTATGTCACTTGCATTAGTTAATACACCTTTAAATAATCCATCGTCTATTTGATTAATTAAATCAGAATATGGAACTGGGAGCTTTATTATCGTATTTCTTAGCAATTGAATTTCCTTATTTTCAATTTTTGTTCTTTTAAATAATCCAAACATATTTATTTTTATTAAAATTTAGTGAACCAATTATATTCTCCAAACCATCCAACTTTAGGTTTAAAACCAGCACGTAAAAATCTATATCTATAAGGATCAATAATGGAATGTTGTACCGAATTAAGTTTCCAAACGTTTAAATGATTATTTACCATCCAGTTAGGTAGATTATAAGCGCGTTGAAGCCTCTGAGTTAAAAATACATGGTGAAATTCAGTACTAATTCTTTGTGTTCCGGTTGAAGTTGCAATTTTTGCTAAAGTTTCTGTACCACCTCGTGCAATTTTGTACTGATTAAAAGTTTTACCACCTTTTAATAACCAATTAATCCCTTTTTTCAGTCCGTTAACTCCTGACTTCTCAGCACCAGCTTCCGCTCCTCCAGTAACAAATGTAAGAGCCATAGCAGTATAATAACCTCCTTCTTGACTCTCTGTAGGTTTTATGCCTAAGTAATCTGTACCACCAAGAGAATCAAACGTACGGCTAAAACCAGGCATTGCCACATCAAAACCATCAATGATGGTCTGGACTCCCATTTTTCCAAATCCCTGAGCGAAATTAGAAACTTTATTAAAATTTACATAACTGCTCAGATTAGGTGGTGGTCCGTCGCCTCCTCCAAAACCAAAAAGCTTTCCTATACCTCTGCCAATAGATTCGATATTTCTACCTACAAAATTAGCGGCGCACTAGGAGGATTTTCATTTAGGAACTTTAGAGAGAAGGAACTTGGAATAATACTTTTCTATAAAGCTGTATATATTTTAGTAGCCTCCATGATCAAAGTTTTATTTTCTAATTTTTCAAAAAATTCTTCTTTAGAGAAAATTTTAATTTTGTTTGCAGGGTCATGAATTAACAAATAAACAGTACCTGTCTTATCTAAAACAATCACGTCACCATTTCCTATACTATCTATATAGTAAAAGATGCCATCAGAAAGTTTTATAGAATAAGTAGTGTCTAAATATTTTGATATAATGGCTTTTTCGTTTTCATCAAAATTGATTAATAGCTTATTCAAGTCTTTATTCTCAAAGTGTTTTTCATTTATTTCTGAAATATCAAATTTGGTAAAATCAAAATTCGAGAACTCAATACTGGCAATATTAAAACCACCTAAATAACCTGATAAAATATCTAATTCAATCCTATAAAACTTATTTTCCTTAGAGTTCCATATATTTAATCCTCTCAAAATAAAAAAATGAGGTAGTTTTTTGTTTTTATAAATAGGCTCTAATTTTGCATTGAGCAAAAAAGTGTAGCTATCCTTAAATCCTAAGACATTTTCTTTAAAGGCAATTAAAAAATCATCATTTATTTGTGGCAACAGATAATGATATTTGTTAGGTAAAATACTTATAAGGCTTTTAAAAAAATGCAATTCATTTTTTGTTATTGGATATTCTTTTTCCTTCTTTTTTTTTTAAAAACTAAACATATTATTTCCAAGTTAAATTATACAGTTCTTTTATCCCTCTTGGAGCAAATCTTGCACGATACGGAGTTTAATTGTGTTAAATCAAATGCAATCAATTGAAAAAACTTTTTACTATTCTCGTTTATTTTGACCGAAAAAATATCGCCTATTTTTGTGTGTTTTTTCAAAATCATTTAAGATCCACATTAATACTCTATTGAATTTATCAAACCAGTCCAGTCTTGTTTGAATGTATCTAAATCAAAATTTTTAAACTTATATTTTGCAATAATTTCAGGAACTTCCTTAATTAATTTTTCAAAAACGATTCTATTTCTTTCTTCCTGAGTAATTTTCAGGAACAAATCAAAGTCAAGCATAATATCCATATATAATGCCTTTTCTTTTTTTATAAAACGAATGCGTTGTTTGAAATTATATTCAGAATTACGACACATTAAAACAATAAAAATATCATTAAGATCAATACCATAATTTTTCGAATAAAAAAAATCACTAAACTCTCTATTTGGTATTAAATTAAGCACTTCTCGTACGCCACTTTCCCAATTTATATCTGCTGTTAATCCAAAATCCATAGTTTGTTACTTATTGTCAAAGTAAAAAAATGATATTTATTTCTGTATTGCTTTAAACCAATCTTTTGTAAAATCATCGAACTTAAACTGTTTAGAAAGCTTTTGCTTCATTATTTCCGGCACGCCATCTTTAATTTTATTAAAAACAATAGTTTCTCGTTCAGGGTTACTAATTTTCATAAATAGATCATAGTCAAGTACAAAAAAAATTGTGAGACGTTTTTCTTTCTTTTTAAATTGTACTTTTTGTTCAAGTTTACCATAATGCTCTGGATTACAACAAAGAAAACAAACCACTATTCTCTGTAATTCCTCTCCGTAATTTTTTAAATAAAAAAAATCATTTATTTTTCTTAACGAGAATTGATGTAAACTTTCACCTACTCTTGTTTCCCACCATGCATCAGATGTTATACTAATATCCATATTCCTTTATTTAATAATTTTATTACCTGCAGGTAAATAACCATGAACTTCCATATAATTGATTATTTTCATTTTTTCGATTTGCAAAGCTTCTGCAGATGTACCAACAAATTCTTGAAATCTTTGAACTCCATGTTCTCCAATATTTTCTAAGTATGATTTAGTATATCTTTTAAAAGGGTTAAAGTTTTTGGTAGTACCAAATTTCCAGACTTCACCCTTTTCTAACCAGACTAATTCCTGCGCTTTTCTAAAACCTCTTTTCATAACTGGATAAAATCCACTTTCTACTGCTCTTAAGGTATATTGTTCTACCTTGACTTCAGCTCCTCCAGTAACAAATGTAAGCGCCATGGCGGTATAATATCCTACTTTTTGATTGTCAGTTGGTGTTAAATCTAAGAAATCTTCACCTCCAAAACTATGATAGATATTATCAATACCAGGGAATGTAGTAGTATATCCATCAATTGTTGCTTGAACTCCCATTTTTCCAAATCCCTGCGCGAAATTAGAAACGGTTTTAAAATTTACATAACTGCTCAGATTAGGTGGAGGTCCGTCGCCTCCTCCAAAACCAAAAAGCTTTCCTATACCTCTGCCAAGAGATTCGATATTTCTACCTACAAAATTAGCGGCTTCCTGAACATTTCGGCCTATAAATTGCCCGGTTTCTCCTGCATTTCTTTTAAACCATTCTGTGTTATTAGGATCCTTGAAAAAATTGCTAATTGAACCAATTGTACTTCCGTCTATTTGTTGCTTTGTATCACCACAATAGAAACAATCCTCACCTTTACTACCACCATTAATATAAGTATTCCCACTACCATCAATATATGAATTCCCACTAGGATCTGTATACAACAAAGGATTATTTAAGACATACCCATACTGGTTGTAATTTTGCGTATTGGTAGGATCCTGTATGTAATTGTCTATTTGTAAAAACCTATGAATTATAGGGTCATACAATCGCGCATTCATGTTGATGAGTCCTACACTTTGTAAGTGCTCATGACCGGTATACCCTCTGTCCAGAACAGTTAATCCGTTAAGAGTATTACCCGCTCCGTCCTGAACTTTGATAATGTCACCCCAGGCATCAAATAATCTTTTTTCGACAACAGCACCGGCATCATTGGTTATGGCCAAAATGGTTCCCTGATAATCCCGGTGTAAATATAAATAATTAGCAGGGTTTACACCATCACTTTTTACTGCAATTGGAGCGCTGTAGCCGTCGCCTGCAATATAAGTTACAAATTCAATTTCACCGGTTTTTGTATTTTGTTTAATCTCCATACTGCCATCGGCAGCATAATGTTTGCGCAATGGCCTTAGTTCTTTGTCTTCTAAACTGCCGTAATACATCGTACTACGCTGGTTGTCATCATTATAGGTAAAACTTATTTTATCTATACCGGTTTCTTCAATTTGTACAGGGCTTTTAAAAGCATTATAGGTAATGTTTAATTTAGATGTGTTGCTTGCCTTTTTAATTTGTACGTCATCAAACCATACATTTCCCTGGGCATCATTATCTAAGCGAATGTTCAATTTTTTGACATTAGCCGGAACCAGAAATGTTTTTTCAATTTTAGTCCATTGATTTGTTGCCGTTACACTTTTACTGTCTACTAATGAATAATAACCGGTTTCCTGAGGCGTTTTCATGAACAGGAAAATTTCGGCTCTTGGACTATCGCCATACACCCATGCAGAATAAGTATATTCGGTATCAACAGCATTGTCAATAGCAATCCATTTGTCAGAATGAACATACTGCTCAGATGAAGTGGTATTAGTCAATTTTAATGCATATTTTCCAGTATGAGTATAAATATCATCATAACTGTAAAAAACTGTATTGGGGTGTTTAGCCATTCCCCATCCGGACTGACTTTCCAGACTATCATTAAAAAGAGCTTCCCTGTTGGCATAGTAAGCTGCGGCCTCCGGATTCAGTGATATAGAAGTATTCTGGTATTTTTCAACCGGATCATAACCGTAAGTGCCTAAATTATTGCCGGTTATTTTTCCGGAGGCATCATAAGTTTGGGTTTCCTTACTACCATATTTATTCGTAAATTCTTTTAATCGGTCAAGTTCATCATAGTCAAAATCTTCTGTATAATTACCAAAAGCACTATTGATGCGCTGATCCAGGTTATCAGTATTTTTGTCAAATTTAGTGGTAAGCGTTATGATATTGCCTGTTGGCTGTGTGGTTTTATCATGCTGTATTTTAGAAAGATAACCATCTGTGTCATAAGTATTGGTCATTTTTATGCCGTTACCGGTTATGCTTTCTAATAGCTGTCCTTTAGCGTTTACTGTGTTTGTCTGCCATAAAACTTTATCGTTAATGTCCACAATCCGGTGCAATGCCCCGTTTTTATAAACATTTTTATTGACAACAGTACTGCTTTTTCCGCCAGCTTCGGCAGTTTTGGTTTCAGTTATAATTCTTCCTAAATCATCATAGTCAAATGTTTTAGTGAATTTATAAGCACCGGTTTTTTCTTCTGTAATAGTTGTTGGACGTTTAAAAGTATTGTCATAAACAATAGAGGTTAAAATATCGTTTGCTCCCGAAGGATCATTTAAATCTTTGTAATTTATTGTTAACGGTAATTTTAGAGCATCATAGGTATAGGTCGTTTCACTGTTTGTACCTCCTCCTTTGATCGTTTTTTTAACGGGTCTACCGCTTGAATCACGCGTTATGGTGGTTTTTACATTTCCGTTTTGAGAAGTTTCTTCTTCAAGTTCTCCTAAATCATTGTGTTTGTATTCAAATGTACCAGCTGATGGATCAATAAGACTGGTTTTTTGGCCCCAGCCATTTTGATTTATATCTATAGCGATGTTATTGTATTTCGTTTGCTTTAAATTGCCATTAGAAAAATAAGAATAATTAATAGTACCGCCCAGTGTTTCACCAGAAGAAACTACATTTCCAAAGGCATTTTTAGTGATGGTTTTGGTTTTTAAGCCATCTGTTATGCTCGTAACAAGACCTGAATAATTGGCCGTTGTTTTTCTGAGGTTAAACAGTACGGTTTTTGTTGGTCTGCCGTAAAGATCAAATTTGGTTTCATTCCATTCTGTAGGATTTGCTCCAAAATACGGTTCGCTAGTTTTGTAATTTCTATTATATATATCATACAGATTTGATATGTAAGAATAAGTTCCGTTGATGTCCTTTACTCCGGATTTAATTCTTCGTCCCAAATCATCAAATATGTCTATGGAAGCACTGCCATCAGGGACATCCGTTGTAACAATTGTGGTTTGTTCTCTGGTCTGTGGATTGAAGGAATTGGTATAGGTGGTTGTAAGTGTTTTGTTTAATTGATCATCTTTTACGGTTAAAGGTTTAAACCAGGAATCGTAGGTATAGGAAGTTGACCTTTTATTGGCATCAGTCTCTTTTTTTAATACACCATTATTTATGTTATACTCAAAAGTAGTTTCTAATAAATCATTGTCAGTTATTTTTGTAACAAAGCGGCCTGATGTATCATATTCATACCATGTACTTCTTGGCTGCAAAGGAAGAGGGGCAGTAATGGTCTTTTTTGTGATGTTTCCAAAAGAGTCATAATCATTATGTTCTGTTATTGTACCGGTTCCTGTAGCGCTCTTATCAATGTTAGTAAGTAATTGATTAGAATTGTAGGTATATACCTCCTTACTGCTCATTTCCGGAGAACCAGTAACGCTGACAGTCTGGTTTTTTTTAGAAGGTCTTCCCAGTATATAAAAAGGACTTGTAATTGGATCTTCATAATCTATTGTCGTGATGGCCGTCTGAGTTTCTGCTGATCCCTGAGTAACGCTGGTGATACTTTTAATATTATTATAAGAATCAAAAGTATTAGTAGTGGCAACGCTTGTGTTATCTAAACCATTATATTGTATACTGGCTGTATTTTGTAATTTAAAAACTTTATTTTCCTGCAAAGCTGCCTCTGCTGTTGTGGGATTGTATGATACAGTTGTTTTAGAGGTAAAGTCTGAGGGTGAAAAACCACCATAAGGATAGGTTAAATAGGGCAATACATAACTATCAGTTGCTGCTCCTCTTAATTTTACATCTCTGTTGGTTACAGAACTCATTATGGGGTTATTGCTGTCATGCCAGTTGGTTTCCATAATAGACCTAAACCCCATAAAGCCAAGGCCTTCTAAATTACTTACCGCTCCGTAGTAACCGTATAATTTCATTTTAGAAACCGTAGCACTCTTTTTTTCTAATTTCGAAACGATTTGAAAATCTGGTGAGGAGACGATGTCAAAATAAGGGTAGGTTTCTTTTAGTGTGCTTGGTGTATAAATAGTATAAAAATCATTTTCATAGCTTTGATCTAAGGGTTGATAGGTTATAAATTCCTGTACGCCATTTCCTGCTGTAATTTTGGTTAGCAAGCGGTCTTTTGAGGTGTCTTTTGAGGAATTGAAAAAATGCAATCTGTTTTGGTTTATAAAGGCAATTTCCAAACGGGGTTGTTTCCTGTCTGTTGTAGGCAAATAAACAGGCAAGGCATACATGTCGATATTTTCCTGTTCAGAAGTAATAGCCGTTTTTGTGATGAAAGTATTTGCAGCTGTTTCTGTAATAGTACTAACTTGTATCGTTCCTTTTCTGGTCGATTTTAGAGGATCAGATGCATCAGTATATATTTTTACAGTATTTTTTACAATAGTTAAATCACTTTTCCCATCATTATCATAATCAGTTGCCAAATAATTGTAGCTGTTAGAGGAGTTATTAGCTGTAAATGGGGCATAATTAGGTAAATTTTCTATTGTATATCCATTTCCTTTTTCATCTGCAATTCCTTTTGATGGAAACCTATACCACCAATTGGCAATACCTGGGCCTGGGGTTATAAAATCAGAATTTCCGTCTCCATTAAAATCTCCAATCACAATTGGCAGATCTAACCTAATACTTTCATTAATGGTTTGAGAAATTAGAACTAAAGTATTATTTTGATCCAGAGAATAAATTTTTAATACTCCGGTATCAAATATGAAAATATCTGATTTTCCGTCTCCATTAAAGTCGGCAACATAACATTTGCTGTTTGGATTAATTGGTAAAACTCCTGCCTGATTAACAAAATTGGCAGTGATTCTTCTGTCTAAATTAACAAAATAAGATTTGCCTCCTGTATAGGTTTGTGAAGAAGTGGCGGTACAATTCGTATATATAAAATAGTTAAATGTTTTTTCAATGACCACTATATCAGTTAAGCCATCTCCATTGAAATCTCCGCTTAAAAAAGATTTAGGAATATTTGCCTCTACATACCCGTCTTTTGAAGTACTGGCAGCCGTATTTAAATCAGAGTTTAACAATCGGGATGTAACTCTGAGAGGTTCTGCTCCGTTGCATGGATATATGTAATGACGCGTAAACTTTGGAAATGTATATTGTTTTTCATCCTGCGGATATACAAAGGGCGAGCCAGTAGTAGCGTGGGTGGTAAATGTCGATAGATTTGTAGTTGGATTTGTTTTTAAAACTGTCCATCCCTGACTGAGCCAGTATTTAGTATCCAGGGTTAAAAAGGAAACCGGAAAAATTTCATCAAAAAGGCCAGGTTTTATTTCGATACCGTAGTTAGGGAAAGTCTGGGCACTTGTATTAGGACTAACGCCGGTAAAAAGCCAATATTTTTTTCTGGCTTCAGTGCCTATGGTTGGATATAAAAGAAAATCCATATTACCATCTCCGTCAAAATCACCAGACACAGTAGCAGCATTGAGAGAAGAAACCGAACCTATATTTAATTGATTTGGATTTGGAATATACTTTATAGCACTTTCGGTGTTATTGTATTGAAAAACGGTTGGGTTATAGCTTTTTGATTTATCACCGTTTTTTTCGGTAACCTTACTTAATTGGTCATAATTTTGTGTAGTTTGAGTATATTCAAGCAAATAATTTCGAAATCCTATATTGTTACTTATGGTTTGAATTTCTTTTAATCGGTACTCCTGATCGTATTTTAGACTCCCTATGTAGGCACTTTCTTTTCGGGATCTGTTTTCATAAACAAATTTGATTTCATTGATGGGTGTTGTAGTAGAGCGGGTTCCGTATTTAATAGAACTGATATTCTCCCAGCCATTAAAACCGGATGAAATATAATTATATTTAATAGAAACACCTTGGGCATTTTCCCATGATCTAATTGACCATTCTAAATCTGTATAAGTGGCTGCTTGGTTCCCATAATACGCTTTTGATCCGTCAGGATATTCTACTAGAAAATTAATAGGTCCTGCATTGGGGTACTTTGGATTTGTATACGAGGTTATTTTGATATTAGAGAAATTTTCAGTTTCATATTGAGTCCCATTGGCCCCATAAATTCCTCCTGTGCCATTTTTTACAAGTAATCGTTGACCATCTAAGGCAAAACGGTCATCCCCAAAATCTACAGATTTTATTTTTTCATCGTGAAATTTAGTTTTCGGAATTCTGGTAATTTTAGAAATCCCGGAAATATTCCAGCCATAACCTGCAAGGCCTGGACCTCCCTGACTATTGTAGGATAAACTAATTTGCGGGACTACTCCGTTAATTCCCGGAGGAACAGCAATTGGTATAGTATAAGAAGCTCCTCCTGACAAGGTTACGGCTAAATCTCCTGCTGTAACACCGGTTTCTGCAGAAGAACCGGTAGGGGAGGTTTGTGCAGCAATAAAAAAGCTAAAACTTAGAAATAAAATTGAAAAGTAAAATTGTTTCATATTATTTTTTAATGATTTTTATTATTTGGTTATCGCCATTCTTGTACGACAGCGAAACTATATACACACCGCCAGAGTAACTTTGAAAAGGAATATTTAGAGTATTGGTATTGCCAGAAATATTGTAAGTGCTTAATATTTGTCCCGTAATTCCGGTTATTTGTATTGCAGTTACAAAGTTATGATCAGTAAGTTCCCATTTTAGATACAACTCTTCTCTGACCGGATTTGGATAATAAGAAATCACATCTTCTGAAGAAAATTTAAGTAAATCTTCATTTGTAATTTCGGAAGTTTCTTTGGCTGGTTTTCCTGTTGTCTGGCAGTTGAGACAAAGTGATCTAACAATTTGATTTCCTGTTAAGGGATCATAGCTAAACAAAATTTTATCTTGTGCATTAGATAAAGAGAAGGTTCCAAACAATAAAATTGTTACTATATATTTCATTTCATGTATTTAAGTTGAATTCAACAATGTTAATTGAATACAAATAAAGGTCAAATAAATACGTAGTACAATACCTATAAATACTTTTGATAAAAATCGATTAAATGTAGTTTTTATTCTATAAAATTGATAATTTAATCGATTAAAAATATATAATTCTAAAATTATTATCGTTTTAATTAGAGTATGATTATTTTATAAAAGATGTTTTTAAATCATTTTTGAGATAAAACTCTACAATTCAGAATCAAATCTATATTTTCTGATATTTGCTGAGACAATTGAATTTCGTTATTATAGTTTAAAGTATACGGAACAAGCTTTCCATTTTTAATGATTTCCTTTTTAGAATAAACCATATTGAAGTAGTTGTTCAATTCATCCGGATTATTTGATAAAATAGGTTTTTTTCTATCTTCCGGAAGATCTTCATAATAGTAGCGCGATGTAGCTAAAACAGGATATTTTTCTAATAAGTAATCATTTATGATATAAGACGCGTCTCCTTTATATAAATCTTCAGAAAGTATAGGTGTAATTGTGATGCTGCGAATATTTTCTTTTAAATTATTATAAGAATCTTTAGTAGTCGAAAAATCAGATTGCAAAAGTTTATCCGGTTGTGATAGTTGCCTAATAACAGAAAGTCTCACATAATCTCCATTTATTTCAGTTACCTTAAAAATAAAATATTTGTTTTCAAAACTTTGGCTGCCGTTGTGTCCTCTTTGTTTGCTAAAGATAAAACTTCCCAACTGCAATTTGTGTTCCGGCGTATTGATTGCTTTTTTCCAAGCATACGGTTTGTAGACCAATTGTTTTAAGGCGTAAAAAACAATTATAATTAGCAGTATTAAAAGTATTTTTTTCATTTTTTTTGATTTAGAGGGAATTAGAAAGTACTATAAATACCTTCAAAATTCCCTCTAAATTAACATTAATCTTTAAATTCCCTGATGGTTTTTCCTGAAATTCATCCAGCCTAAACTAATCAGCAGCAAATTAAACAATACAAGTGGTAAAAGGGTTTTTGCAAAACTGGTTTCCGAATCATCTTCAAAAGTTTCCACCTTAAATTTCGACCAGTTTTCCTTTTTTACATCGGCATTATCAAAGATTTTCGGGTAGAAATACAATCGTAGTTTTTCATGAAACTGGTTTGTTTTTTCCATAAATAAAAGCTGATTTCCTAAATCAGATTTGGCAATTTCGTTTAACTGAATCTGAGTGTGCAGCGTCGGAATAAATTGTGCAATGTTTTGACTGGCTTGGTTTCGTTGCTTCAGTTTTGTTTCCAGTTCTTTAGACTGAACTGACGATTCGTCGTCGCCCATTTGCTGCATCGCATAATACCAAAGCCAGCTGAATTCGGTATCAGGCAAAATGTATCTTTTGAACTGTGGATAATGACTATAAAATTTCTCCATTGTCGCTGTTTTATCCATGTCCCATTTTTCGTGGTACGCATTTCGCTGTTTCAGTGTCAGCTCCAAAGCTTCCGGAACAGGGTATTTATTCACGATATAAGTATTAATTGTTGCCGGAAGGATAATAATCAGAAACAGCCAGATCGTTAATAAAATCACGGCGTTGAAATTGGAATTCTTTTGCAGGGACACGATAAAAAAACAAACGGCAAACCAAAAAAGGATGTATAAAATACTGATGATGTAAAAAGTAAAAAGTGAACTGTCTAATGGAATATTCAATAACAAAACTGCAATAAAAAGGGTAAACGTTACTAATGCCATCAAACTTAAAATTCGGATATAAAACAATTTCAGGATGTACAAAAACGTATTATCGCTTTGTGTTGCCACGATTTTCCAGGTTCCGGATTCTTTTTCTTCGGAGATCACATTATACGTAAAAGCAATAATAAGGAGCGGAAAAAGATAAATCAGTACAAAACTAAAATCAATGTTTCCTAACATCAAATTGTTCGGGTTGTTTAATTCTGAATCGTATTTCTGACCTTCCAGACCCCGAATCGTAACACTTTGTATCGACGAATTTACATCCCGCTGTCCAATTGCCAGACTATTGATCGGGAACGTTTTATTGACCAGAGAAAACTTGATGTAATAGAGCAGCAGTCCCATTTCGTCTGAATGATATGCAGCATTTCTTGCAATATGTTCTTTTTGATAAGTCGCTGCTTCTTTGATATTCCGGTCTTGTTTTTCCTGAAACTGATTTCCAATCAAAAGACTTATGAACCCGATACCCAGCAAAAAAAGCAATCCAATTTTGGTTCCTTTTGAGCGTATGAAATTTTTAAATAATAAGGCTAACATATTAAATGGCTTTTAGGTTTTTAGCAGCAATTTTTATAAAGATAAAAAGCAGGCTAATCCAGAGGATAATAGAGATAATAGAAATGATTTCGCTTTTCAAAACAGCCAAAATCCCTTTTGGTTCATAATGAAACTCCTGTACGTCAGCCCAGTGTTCCTTGCCAATTGTGAGCGGTTTGTCATTTGGTCCCGGCTTTTTGTTGCTGATATATTTAATTTGCAAAGTATTCATTTTTTGCGCCATATCGTAGCGATACGCTTCTGCCTGTTTCTGAAAATCGATGTACGAATCATAATCGGTATTCGACAATCCCATCGATACATTTTTCATGGCGATGTAGGGATTTATAAACGAAACTGTTTTTGAAAAGCTGTTTTGCTTTTTATAAATCTCCAATAAATCTTCAAGATGTTTATTGTAAATATTCGAACTTATTCTTTCGCCTTCGGTCATAATGAAACCGGAATAATTAAAGGGTAGTTTTTGAACTGAATCGACTTTGTAGACCCTAAGCAAAGAATCTTTGATCGCTTTATAATGTGGGTCGTTCGGATTATGGCTGTCTCCCTGTTTTAAAATGTCTTTTTCGATATCACTGTTGAACTTAATTTTAGAAGGCGCTTCGTAAATATAAGCACCAATTGCCTGCGTTGTTCTCGGTAAAATAATTGTGAAAACCAACCAAATCCCAATTAACGAAATCAACGCTTTTTTTGAAGTTTTGCTTGAAGCAGAAATCAAAACGGCAATGGCGCAAAAAAATAACAGATATAGAAAATGAAAACCAATAAACAAGAGCATTTTAACAGTCTCGTCAAATGAAACGGCAAAGTTCTGAAGCAATAGCCAAACGAAAACCAAAATAATAATCGTAGGGATAAAAAGCATCATAATGACAGATGCAATGCCGAGTGTTTTTCCCAGTAAAAGCTGTTTCCAGCTGATGCCCTGACTCAAAAGTAATTTTAATGTTCCGTTTTCTCTTTCGGCTGCGACCGAATTAAATCCGAGGAAGAAAATCAACAGAGGCAGCAAAATTTGTAAAACCATGGCAATACTGATTTCTCCAAAACGAAGCATGCTGTTTGAAAATCCGGCTTCAGAAAAATTAGCTATATTTTGTTTGTGAGCTTCCAGATAAATGGCATTTCCGAAAAAAGGTTCCATTCCAAATTCAAAAACGCTTAACGAAGTGTTTTTACGAAAAGCAAAGTTTCCGTAATGTGCCATTCGGTGAGGGTTTTTATCCGGATTTTTCAACCAGTCTTCCCTGGATTCATGCTGGTATTTTTCGCTGGTTTCATTTTGATTCGTGTAATTTTCCCAACCTGAAAATGCAGCGTACAGCAATAAAACACCAATAAAAAGAGTAATGATATAAACAGCCTGATTTTTAAAAACAGATTTTCTGAAATGTTGGGCTATTAAATTTTCTACGTGTAATGACATAACTGCAGATTAAAATTTATAAGTTACGGTAAGCGTTGCATTTCTAGGAGCTCCGGGAAATAACCTCAAATAGTTCTGAGCGCCTAACCAGTAAGTTCTGTTAAAAATGTTCCCTGCGTTTACAGCAACCTGAATATTACTTCTTTCAGGTTTGTAGTATATAGCAGCATCAAAAATGGTAAAATCAGGAAGTGTAAAATCTCTTGTAAACCACGGAATTTTGCTGCTTTGATATTGCATTCCGAAACCAATTCCGAAATTATCCAAAGCAGAATCGGATTTGAAATTATAACGGGTCCATAAGTTGGCGCTGTTTTTTGGCGTGTTTTGTTTTCTGGCGCCAATTAAGGAAGCATTGCGATCGTTGGTAATTTTGGCATCAATATAACTGTACGAAGCATTGATTTGCCAGTCTGGTGTAATGTAGCCTGCCAAATCACATTCGAAACCACGGCTGCGCTCAGAACCTCTGGTAACCAATAAATCAGGATTAACAGGGTCGTTGGCATTCATCAGGATATTGCGTTGGTTTATTTCGTAAACAGCTGCGTTAAAACTCATTGAATTGTTTAAAAAAGTCGCTTTTAAACCCGCTTCTTTCAAATTGCTTTCGAGAGGATCAAACAAACTTCCGGCAGGTAAACTTCCGGTTTGCGGCATCAACGTAACGGTGTTCGATTGCGGCTGATACCCTTCGAGATAAGTCGTATAAACATTAATGGCTGTATTAACTGCATATGTAATTCCTACACGAGGCAGTAAAGCCGATTTCTTAACGGTTAATTCGTTATTCGTCTCGTAATTGGTGATGTCTTCAAACCATTCGTTTCGTAATCCCAAAAGAAACGTAAACTTGTCCCACTGAATCTGATCCTGAATATAAATAGCATTCGTAGTGGTTAAAGCCGATGGTAATGCTGTTCGTATATTCAAAGTATAATCATCAGGACTTCTTACTGTATAAGTCGGATTATTTAAATTGAAATAATTTACATTTGGTTTTGGTAAAGTAACACCGTCAATTGTAATAGTTTGATAATTAGATGCATTTGCGGGTACAAAAGTGCTTGCAACAGTTCCGTCTTTCAACAGGTAACCTCTTGCTGCGTTTTGTCCGCCGCCTTTGGTTTTGTTCCAGCTGCTTAAATCGTAACCCGTTAGTAGTTTATGATTTAGTTTTCCGGTTTTGAAATCGAAATTTAAAAAGGCTGTTAAGTTGTCCACATTCCAGTATTGCTGGCGCTGTACAAACTGCATCATTGCAAGACTTGTTACAGGCTGGTTGTTCATGTCTACGGCAAATCCGTTTGTGGTTCGGTGTTCCTGCAAATCTTCTCTCCAGGATTGTTTCATGTAAGAGGCATTAAAACCAATTTTTGAAGTGAATTTATGAGAGAAATTCGTAGTGAAAATCATTTCTTTCGATTTAAAAAAATCACTTGGCGCACCTAAATTAAGGCTTATTGGTGTTTTATTCAGACTTGTAACTCCGGCAACGGCTCCAAAAATAGGCTGCCCGCGATCCAGAATTCCGGTCATGTCGCTTAAGATCAACTCGGTATTGACAGCCGTTTTTTCATTCGGAATATAACTGAAGGACGGAGAGAGCAAATACGATTTATTGCCCACTAAATCACGAAACGATTTTGCTTCCTGATAGGCTGCATTAACACGATATAATAGTGTTTTTGATTCATTTAAAGGGCCGGTAAAATCAAGAGTTCCTCTGAATGTGCTAAAACTTCCGGCACTCAGGCTTATTTCTTTTCGGTCAGTGGCTAATGGTTTTTTGGTCACCAGATTGATGCTTCCTCCCGGATCTACAGATGAAAAAGTAGCGCTCGACGGTCCTTTAATTACTTCGACACGCTCAATATTACTGGTAAGCGGCTGCAGGAAATAATATTGGCGGGTACGCATTCCGTTGATGATTTGTCCCTCTTCGTTCTGGCTGATCCCTCTGATGGTGTATTGATTGTAATAACTTGCCGGAATCACACCGCTTGTCATTTTTACAGCATCGGCCAGATAAATTGCGGCTTTGTCTGCAATTAATTCTTTGGTAACCGTAGAAATTGATTGTGGAATGTCTTTGTTAAGCGAAGCCGTTTTTGTTGCTCCGAAAGAATAATCGCTGTTGTATTTTCGGGTAGAACGGCCTATGATTTCTACGGCTTGGAGTTCGTTTAATTTGGCTTCCGTTTTAATGGAATCCTTAGCGATACTGTCGTTACTTTTTGTATTCGTCTGCGCTTTTAAACAAGCAGAACTAAAGACAAAAAACAGTACTATAAATAGATGTTTCATTTTTTATGTAGATGGAAATTTTTCCTTTTTAAACAGTTTGTAAATACAAATCTTCCAATTCGTTTGCTGATATTTTTTCGGCTTCGATAATCGTAACCAGATTGCCCTGTTTCATGATACCGATGTGTGTTGCGACTTCCCTGGCCCTGAAAATATCATGTGTAGCCATTAAAATAGCCGTTCCGTCTGCTGAAAGTTCTTTCAGGATTTGAGAGAATTCGTTGGAAGCTTTCGGGTCTAAACCGCTCGTAGGTTCGTCTAATAATAGCACTTTTGCTCTTTTAGCTATAGCAATTGCAATACCCACTTTTTGGCGCATTCCTTTTGAGTAACCGCCCAGATTTTGATCATGAGCTGTAATTTGCAGACCTGCTTTGGTTAAAAAATAAGTCAGTTCTCCGGTTGAATATTTAAATCCGGCAAGGGAAGAAAAGAATTTCAGGTTTTCCAGTCCGGTAAGATTTGGGTATAACATTACCGTTTCAGGTATGTATGCCACATCTTTTTTGGTCTTATCTGCATCGGTAACAACCGAAATATTGTTTATTTTAATTTCGCCGTTGGTTGGTTTTATAAAACCCAGAAACAAATTGATGGTAGTCGTTTTTCCGGCACCATTTTGTCCCAACAATGCAAAAATTTCTCCTTGTTTGATGGTTAAATTCAGAGCATTCAAAGCAATTTGATCGCCGTATTTTTTAGTCAGATTTTCTGCGGTAAGCATCTTTTATATTTGTTTGGAATTATGAATAAGGAATGATCTGATTCACAAAAACACCAAGGTACTTTTGAATCAAAATCGTTTTGTCGGAATAAGGAAGCAGTTTACTATGTAAAATTTTAGAAAAAAGACGTAATATAATTTCAGCGGAAAAGTTTCCGTTAGAAAAAGACGTACGAATAGGAGTGTTCTTCACTTTCTGTTAAAAGCAAATGAATGATTCTTTTTAAAGTAATATAGTAAACTAAGCCAGAGCAGGAGGTGCTCTTAAAGAAAAAAGACTGCCCTTGAAAAACGTTGCAGTTATTAGGTTGTAAGCGAATTCCTCTACAGTAGGAATGTGTGTTTTATGAAAGGTATAAGTAGAAAATGTGTTGGGAATAAATGTGCTAAATGCAAAATGACATATAGAACAATTATTCTCAACATTATGACTGTGTGTAATTTGTTTTTGACCGGGAGTGTATTTATGATCGCAATGTTTCTCCTGAATTTGTGCGTAAATATGCTCGTAAGAGTGAATCGTCTGAAAAAGCATTGCTAACAATACTGTTACAGACATTAAAAGATTAACTATGACGAATTTCTTTTTATTCATTCTTATTTTGGAAATCTCAGTTGTTGTAATGCAACCAAGTTGCAAATATAGAAATGTTATTTGCAAAAGAAAACAAAATCTATTTATCTTTTTAAACGCTTAATCATAAAAATTATTTACCAATGATTTCTTTTCGATGTAAATCTCCCCAGTCTTTTAATGCCAGAATTACATTTACTAAAGACTTGCTGTGTTCTGTTCTTCTGTATTCAACGGTTGGCGGAAACGTATCATAAACAGTTCTGATTACCAGTTTGTTTATTTCCAGATTTTTGAGCTCTTTAGATAACATTTTGTCTGTGATGCCATCGAGGTCTTTTGAGATTTCCTTGAACCGTTTTGGGCGATCAGATAAAGCAATTAAAATAGGCAGTTTCCATCTGCCGCTTAAAACCTCCAAAGCATCTCTTACAGGCAATAAAGCACCCATACAGTTGTTTTTTGAGCACTCAGTTTCTTTTGTAATAGTGGTGTTTTCGCTTTTCATTTTCATGTTTATAACGTTACTATACTCAATGAAAGCGCTATCTCTGAGGATAGTACTATAAAAGAGATAGTAAATGTAAATAAGTTTGTATTGTAAAACAAAACAAATAAATTATGAGTAAAAGAATTCTGAATATAATTACAAGTATCAAAGGAGATAATTCCTTTAGTAATAAATTATCGAATGCAGTGATTGAAAAACTGGGAAATGTATATCCGGAGATTGAGGTTCAGACCCTTGATCTTTCGAAAACACCTTTGCCTTATCTGGATGCCTCACAGATTGGAGCATTTTTTACGCCTGAAGAAATGCATACTGATGAACAAAAAGAAGCCATTATAAGTTCAAATAATGCAGTAAAAGAATTATTTGACGCTGATATTATTGTGATTGGAGTATCATTTTACAACTTCGGAATTCCGGCGGTTTTAAAAGGATGGGTCGATCAGGTTTCCAGAGCGGGAGTGACTTTTAGTTATGCTGATGGCACGCCAAAAGGATTGGTAGTGAATAAAAAAGTATATTTATCTATTGCGTCCGGGGCTATATTTTCTGAAGGTCCATACAAAAGTAATGATTTTGCAGATCCTTATTTACGTGCAATATTAGGTTTTTTAGGCATGACAGATGTGACTACTTTTCGTGTAGAAGGAACTGCAATTCCTGATTTTGCTGAAAGTGCTTTGCCAAAGGCTTTGGCAGCTGTTGAAGAATTTTCTTTTTAAGATTTGTATAAAATCCCGGTTTTGCCGGGATTTTGTTTTTAAGTTATTTCTCAATAATCATGGTAATTCCTTGTCCGCCGGCGGCACAAATTGAAATAAATCCTCTTCCGGATCCTTTTTCGTTCAATAATTTTGCCATCACACCAATGATTCTGCCTCCAGTTGCTGCAAAAGGATGCGCTGCTGCCAGACTGCTTCCTTTTACATTTAACTTTTCCCGGTCTATTGTTCCCAATGCTTTTTTTAAACCGATTGCTGTACTCAGTTCCGGACTTTCCCAAATTTTGAGAGTTGCCAAAACCTGTGCTGCAAAAGCTTCGTGAATTTCATAATAGTCAAAATCCTGTAGATTTAATCCGGCTTTTTCTAACATTTTGCTGGCAGCAAATAATGGAGCTAATAAAAGGTTTTGCTGATTTTTAACGTATTCAATCGCAGCAACTTCTGCAAAAGTAATATAAGCCAGAATTGGAAGTCCGCGTTCTTTTGCCCATTCCTCACTGGCTAAAAGAATACACGAGGCTCCATCTGTAAGCGGTGTTGAGTTTCCGGCTGTTAATGTACCGTTTACTTTATCAAAAGCAGGATTTAATTTGGCTAATTTTTCAAGAGTGCTGTCTTTTCTCAGGTTATTGTCTTTTTCAAGTCCGTTAAATGGAGTAATCATATCATCAAAAAAGCCTTCATCATAAGCTTTCGCCATATTCAAATGACTTTTAAGGGCGAGATTATCCTGGTCTTCTCTGGATATTTTATAATGTTTTGCTGTTATTTCTGTATGTCCGCCCATTGAAAGTCCGGTTTGTGACTCTTCATTTCGGGGAACGAGCGGTGTTAAATCTTTTGGTCGGAGTTTTAAAAATAATTTGATTTTTTCGCCTAATGATTTCGCTTTTCTGGCATTCAGTAAAATTTTACGAAGTTTTTCGCTCACCGCAATCGGCATATCGCTGATTGAATCAACACCTCCGGCAATTCCGGATTCAATTTGCCCAAGAGCAATTTTATTGGCAATGTAAATGGCACTTTCTATTCCGGTATCACAGGCTTGCTGTATGTCACAGGCTGGAGTAGCGGGATCGAGAGTTGTTTTCATGACACATTCCCGAATCAGATTGTTGTCATACGTATGTTTAATAACCGCACCGCCGGCTACTTCGCCTAACAGCTGACCTTTTAAATCGTATTTATCAATAAGTCCGTTTAAGGCTGCGGTCATCATTTCCTGGTTTCCAACTTCGGCGTAAGCTGTATTAGCTCTTGCAAATGGAATTCGGTTATAACCAACAATAGCAACTTTTCTAATGGTATTTGGAGTACTCATATTTCGTTTTTTAATATTTCCTGAGATTAAAGATAAGAAGGAAATTATAAAACAGGATGAGATTTGTTTTAGGAAAATAGCTTTAGGAAAATCATGTTAAGAGTTCTTTGTAAATAAGAGAAATGAAATAACTGTAATTACTTCAGAATAAAAGAGATTCAATTTAGCTTAATCCCAGTTTTTTCTTTTTTCCGAAGAACATAAACAAAACACTTTTTATCTTTTCTTCAAGCGAAGAACGCAGAATTGAAAATGCTTTGGTAATCTGCGCTTCAACAGTTTTGATAGATACATCAAGATGTTCGGCAATTTCGATATTGGTTAAACCTTCCTTTTTGCTTAAAATAAAAACTTCTTTGCATTTAGGAGGCAAAGTTTCTATCTCTTTATTTACTACCTTTATTATGCGTTGAAAAGATTCAGAATCATCCTCAAGAACAACTGAGTTTAAGGCATCATGATACGTTTTTTCGAGAGAAAACAAGGATTGGTTTTTTCTGTATAAATCGATAAACTCATTATAAGCTAATTTGTAAAGAAAGCTTTTGATGGCATGATCTGATTTTAACCGCGCTCTTTGCTCCCAAACTTTTATAAAGACATTCTGAACGATGTCTTCGGCGCTGTAAATATTTTTTACAAGACTATTGGTATAAACACAAAGTTTATGATGATAAGTTTCGATGAGATACGTGTAGGCGCTTTCATCTCCGTTTCGAAGAGATTCAATCAGAATATTATTATCGTTGTAATCATCGGTTTTCATAGTAACAAATATATAAATTTAAAATTTTAGGGCTTAATCAGAACGGATATTTCCCAAAATAAGCCCTGTATTCAGATTTTCTATTTGAATTTTATTACAAATAAAAATGCGTAAAAATGCAAAGATAAGTTATTTTGTTTTTTAATTCTACCAAATTAGTAGAATTTATTGAAAGAAAAGACTTGTGAAAAATAAAAAAATCAGTAAAATCAAAAAAACTTTATCAAATTGTTAGGGTTTTGTTTTTTGGCTTCGTAATAATATTAAAAAAAAGATAAAATGACAGTAAAAAAGTCAGAACGATTAATGGTTAAATTTATAACAAATCAGGCCAGTCAGGATGAAATTGAACAACTGACGGAGTGGTTAAAGGATGAAGAAAACCAAATTGAGTTTAGGGAATTTGTAAAAACGAATTACGCCATTGACACCGCTATGAATACATTCGATTCTGCTGAAATAAGAAGGCAGTTATCAGAAAGAATTCAGAAAGAAAATAATGTTTTTTATAAAAGAAGGTTTTCTTCTTATTACAAATATGCAGCGATTTTGGTTGTCGCTCTGGGCGGATTTTATTTTTATAAAAATTCGAATATCCCGAAAGAGAAACAAAATGTTGTGATTCCGAGACAGGATGAAATTGTTTTACAATTAGATAATAATTCAGAAGAGGAAATTGATACGGCTGATACCCGAAATCTAACCGATAAAAACGGCAACATAATTGGCAGACAGGAAAAAAACAGGCTGTTGTATAACAAAGCCTATACGGAAGGAAAGTTAGTTTACAATACAATTAAGATTCCTTATGGTAAAAAATTTGAAATACAGTTATCAGACGGAACCCTTGTGCATTTGAACGCCGGAACTCAATTGACGTATCCGATACAGTTTTTAAAGAGCGAGGGGCGAAAAGTGAATTTGACCGGAGAAGCTTATTTTGAAGTTGCCAAAGACAAGGCGCATCCGTTTACGGTAAATACACATGAAGTAAGTGTTGAAGTTTTGGGAACCAGGTTTAATGCAGATGCGTACATGGATAATACAAGTACAGATATTGTGCTGGTTGAAGGAAAAGTTTCGCTTTATAAAGGTCAGAAAACAAATGAAAATCAGGTGTATTTGAAACCGGGTTTTAAAGGATCGAGTATAAAAGGGAAGTCTGTAATTACAACAGAAGAAGTAAATCCGGATTATTACACAGACTGGGTAAAAGGAAGTTTAGTATTTAAAAATGCCTCGTTTGCAGATATTATAAAAAAACTGGAACGGCGATACAATGTGACTTTCATTAACAGAAATAAAATGCTCGGAAAAGAAATTTTTAACGCCCGTTTTGATAATGAGCCTATTGAAGTGGTGCTGAAATATTTTAGCGACAGTTATGCAATAGATTATAATATTGACAGAGATAAAATTACGATTAAATAGAGTTTAAAATATCAAAATATAAATCCAAAAACAAATTTGAAATTAAGAACCATAAAAAGGAATAAGCCTATGTAACAAAAGTTCGAGAAGCGGCTGTAAAAAAACCGGAAAATGCGCCAACATTTCCCGGTATAGGAATGCGGTCAGTTAATTAACCAACCAACATTAAAAAAACATTTTAAAAGTATGAAAAAACTATTGAACAAAATCAGGTTCGACAAGCCTTTTTTGAAATTTGATTTGAAGATGAAATTGACGACATTATTATTATTAACCACTTTGTCTGTTATGCAAGCGGGTGTGACCTATTCTCAAAAGGCCAGACTTTCTTTCAGTGCCAGTAATATGACTGTTGGAAAAGCAATTGAAAAGCTTGAATATACCAGTGATTACAGATTTGTATATAACGTAAGATCAGTTGATTTAGATCGTAAAATAGATGTTAACCTAACCAATGCTTCTATTGAATTGGTGCTGAATGCAATTTTTAGAAATTCAGGCACCGATTTTAAAGTAAGCGGTTCGCATATTGTTTTAACACCTAAAAAAGCACCGGTTGAAAAACCTGTAGTTGAGGTAAAAGATGTACAGGATTTTATCGTAAAAGGTAAAGTTACAGATGAAAAAGGAAATCCTTTAGTGGGTGCTGCGGTTTCAGACAATGGTTCCGGCAGAGGCGTACAGACCGATTTTAATGGAGAATATCAGATTATTACCGTTAGTAGCGAAACAACATTGGCCTTTGCTTATTTAGGATTTGTGAGACAGGAAATTAAAGTGGATGGAAAAAGCGTTATAAATGTTGTACTAAAAGAAGATACCGTTGAATTGGGTGAAGTAGTACTGACAACAGGATATCAAAATATTTCGGCAGAGCAAGCTACAGGATCATACTCTAACTTAAAAGCGAAAGATTTTCAGGAACAGCGTTTAAGCAGTTTAGATAAAATATTGGAAGGACGTATTGTTGGATATCAGGATGGTAAAATCCGTGGAACTACGACTATGAATGGATTAACAACTCCATTATATGTAATTGACGGTTTTCCGATAGAAAATACAAAATTCACTCCTTATTTTAGTTTAGAGGAAAATCTCCCAAACTTAAACTTAGAAGATATTGAGAGTATTACAGTACTGAAAGATGCCGCAGCCTCATCTATTTATGGGGCTCGTGCAGCTAATGGTGTTGTCGTAATTACTACTAAAAAAGCAAAAGCCGGAAAGACCAATATTTCGGTTTCCAGCAATTTAACCATTACTCCTTATCGAAATTATACCGGAAATCTAACCAGTTCAGCAGATATAATTGATTTAGAAAGAGGATGGGCTGCTAAAAACCCTAATTTGCAAGGAGCAAACAGTGCTGCTTATGCACAATCATTGCTAAATAATGCTGTATTTACAAGCTTGGGAATGCAGACACAGCTCAATGGTTATGCAGGGAATATTTCGCAGACAGAAGCAAATAACCGTTTAAATGCACTGGCTGGACAAGGTTATAAATATTATGATGATATTGCCAGATACGCAAAACGCAGTCAATTTATGACACAGTATAACGTAAGTTTAGGGAAAGCTTCTGAAACGAATAGTTTCAATGCTTCTTTGACTTATAAAGATAATAAACTGGAAGACAAGTATTCTGATAATAAGTCTATTGGTTTAAACCTGAAAAACTCAACAGAAATTACAAGCTGGCTTACTTTAGATTTAGGTGCTTACATCAATTACGGCAAAAGTAATACACAAACTTACAATGCTTTTGTACCAGGATTTAAAACTCAGATGTACAATCAATTAGTAAATAATGATGGGTCAAATTTTATTTCTACCGCAGCATCAAGATACAATAATTTCACACTTCAGTCCATGCAGACGTATGGTCTTTACAACATGGATATTACGCCAATGGAAGAATTTGGACGAAATATAAATGAAGGGCAAAACTTCCTGAACAGAACTTTTGCAAAATTTAATGTAAAGTTTAGTAAAGCACTTACTTACAACGCAATGTTTCAGTACGAGTATGGTGTTGACCGAGGTAGTTTAATAAGAGAAAAAGAATCTTTTGATGTTAGGGCTACAGTAAACGGTTTGGCAACTATTGCTAATAACAAAGCCGTTTATAATCTGCCTTACGGAGATATTTTAAAAGAAACGAATCAGTTTTCTAATGCTTACAACTTCCGTCAGCAGTTAAACTTTGATCAGACTTTTAATAAAGTGCATGACGTAACTGCCATTGCAGGTATGGAAATACGTCACTCAAAAGTAGAATATGGTGACAACACGCGTTACGGCTGGGATGAGCAGACTTTATCTTTCACACCCGTAAATCAGGCAGATTTGCTTAAAGTGTACGGGGCTGTTTTTGGAGGATCTATGAGAGTTAATGATTTCGCAGGAGATCGTGAATTGGTAAACCGTTATGTTTCTTTTTATGGAACAGGAGGTTATACGTATGACAGAAAATATTCAGTAACAGGAAGTTTACGCTGGGACCGTTCTAATCTATGGGGAACAGACAATAAATATCAAAATAAGCCAACCTGGTCAACTGGTGCAGCTTGGAATATTGATAAAGAATCTTTTTTTGCAGTTGATTGGATAAACGCACTTAAAATTCGTGCTTCATATGGTATCGGAGGAAATGTGGCTAAGGATTCAGCACCTTATTTAACGGCAGGTTATTATGCTAATCCAAATGTTGGAGGAAATCAGGGTTATATTAGTTCAAGACCAAATCCTGAATTATCATGGGAAAAAACAACGACAACTAATATAGGTTTAGATTTTTCATTCTTTAGTAACATATTAAGCGGAACTTTTGATCTGTACAACAAAAAAGGACAGGATTTATTAGCAAACAGTAACGGAATCCCAACAGAAGGGTTTGGTTATGATACTAATAAGATAAATAATGGAGAAATGACCAACAAAGGGATCGAAACCAGTTTAAGAGGAACCATCATCAAAACACCTTCTTTCTCCTGGGATGCCTCAGTTTTATATGCCTACAACAAAAATAAAGTCGATTTCGTAAAAGTAGAAGCACCGGCATCTTACCTGCTGCTAGATGTTCCTTATGCTTATCCCAGAGTAGGTAACGATTACAATACTATTTATGGTTATAAATGGGCAGGTTTAAATGAAAAAGGCTTACCTCAGGTTTATAATGCAGCCGGCGAAAAAGTAATTTTCAATCCGTACGATTTAGATGCCATTCATGATTATGGTTCAATTGTACCAACGCACAGTGGGTCCTTTCATACAGCTGTAAGCTACAAGAATTTCTCACTTTCGGCATTGTTTATTTATGAGTTAGGACATAAAATAAGAAATACATTTTTACCCATGTTAGAGAATAATTATAATGGTGCACTGGGTGGTTATGTAAGCAATATTACAACTGTAAATAAAAATATCGTAAACCGTTGGCAGCAGCCCGGCGACGAAGCTTTTACGAATATACCTCGTGCGGTATACGAATATGAAGCTGATTATATTTCAGATTCCCGTGATATTTATCGTTATGCGGATATCAATATTTTGGATGCTTCGAATGTGAGATTGAGCAATATTTCATTGGCGTACCAATTACCAAAAGAGCTTATTAAAAGAGTGAATTTACAGGATGTCCGCTTTAATTTAAATGCAGAAAATGTTTATACATGGGCAAAAACCAGCGATGCAAAATACATGATAGGCGGCTACCAGTCTCCAAGCTTTGTTCTTGGTGTAAACGTCAATTTCTAATTTAAAAAGACTACATGATGAAAAATATATATAAAAAGATACTGTGCATTTTAGCATTAGGATTGGTTTTAACCTCTTGCGAGAATTATCTGGATGATGCACCAAAAGGCTCTAAAATTCCAACAACATTGGCAGATTATGAAGCTTTTCTTCGCGATGAATACGCTAACCAAAGCGTAAATGTTGCACAGGCATTAAACCTGATGAACGATAAGTTTATAGATATAGCTACTCTGGCCGCTGATCGTTTGACAAAAGCAAATTACATGTGGGATGAAACGACAGATCGTATCCAGTTAAATCAAGAAGATGAAAGCACCTATTATATGCAATATAAAGGAATTTCAACTTTCAATTTAATTATTGCCAATGCTTTAACAACAACAGAGGCTACTGAGGAACAAAAAAGAGCCGTTTGGGCTCAGGCAAAAATTTTACGTGCGATGTCCTATTATAATCTGGTTAACTTTTATGCAGATACGTATTTGGCTTCAACAGCAGGGACAAAATTATCAGTGCCTCTTATTACTAGTGCTGATATTAATGCGCCAAGTAAACAGGTAACCATTCAGGAACTGTATGATTTTATTTTGAACGATGTAAAAGAAGCCCTGCCTTATTTGCCAAAAGTTTCACAAACGGCTTTACATCCTAATTTAGGAGCAGGTTATGCTTTTTATTCTCGTGTGTATCTGCAAATGAGCAATTATACAGAAGCCCTGAAGTACGCTGATCTGGCTTTAGCCGAAAATAATAAATTATACGATTGGAACGCTTACTATATTGCGAATAAAGCTGTAATTGATATTCCAAATGATTATACGAATACACCCTCTCCAATGGGATATAATTATGTTGAAAATTACACATTTCGTCATGGTGAAAGAACGTATTTATCAACAGAGTATAGTATTCCGGTAGAGCGTGCACAACGTTTTGAAACTGGCGATGTCCGTTTTAGATCACGTTGGGAACTTAGAACTGTTGGTGCAGATACGTATTACAGAAGGACTTTGTCCGGAATGTTTAATTACGGCGGAATCACAACTGTTGAAGTATATCTTATTAAAGCAGAATGTCTGGCCCGTGCCAATCAAATCAGCCAGGCGTTAGAGGTTCTAAATACAGTGCGTAAAACACGTATTCAGCCATCATCTTATCAGGATATTGTAACTACAGATAAAACAACTGCTCTAAACGCTATTTTTAGAACTAAAAATAACGAACTTATTTTAACGATTATTCCTTTTGCAGATGCACGTCGTTTAAACGCAGAGGGCACTTATAAAGTGAGTTTCTCAAAAGTAAATGCAGGAACAACTTACACTTTATCGTCAACGTCTCATTTATGGACGATGCCTTTCCCACAGGGAGCAACAAGAAATCCGGGTAACGGAACTATAACGCAAAATGTAGCAAAATAAAGATCCCAAAGCTTCCTGAGTAGGTATTCCGAAAGGGAGCTTCTTATAAAATATCAAAAATATCAATCAAAAATGAATACAATTAAATTTAAAATAGCAGGATTGTGCATCTGCCTTCTCACAATTTCCGGCATTGCGCAAAAGAAAAAAGCAGCACCTCCGGCAGCAGCTTCTTATACCATTGAAGGAAATATTAAGGGGCTTGAAGATGGAACAGCAGTAAAATTAATTCCGGGAGCAACGCATTCTTCAGAACCTGCAGTTGCAGAATCAACAATTAAAGACGGCAAATTTACATTGACAGGAAAATTAAAAGAACCTCGTTTTTTTTATGTTGCATTTGGAAACAACAAAGGATTTATACAGGTTTTAGTAGAAAATTCTAAAATAAAATTATCAGCTGAAGGAACTGTTTCAGAAGGAGAAGACAAAAGAATTAACTTTAAAAATGAAGTAGTTTCAGGATCCAAATCACATGATTATTATAAAAAAGAAACTGCTTTTAGAAAAGAATTAGAAAAAGACTACCAAGAGTATCACAAAGGCACTGAAAAAGTTTCGGAAGCTTATGGTAAAGCAAGGGTTGCCGGAAATAAAAAGGCAATGGATTCTATTGGAAACACTCCGGAATGGAAAAGTTTTGAAGCAAAAGAAAAAGCATTTTTTGATAAAGTAGCATCCAGTTCAAAAAATCTGATTTCAAAACATAAAGATACCTGGTGGGGACCCTTTTTTATGATGATACAGTACAGCTATTTTACACCGGATCAAAAACCGGAATTTGAACAATTTTCTGAAGCAGCAAAAAAAAGTTATTACGGACAATTGGTTGATAAAGAAGTAAATCCGAAATCATTGATTGGGACAAGTGTATCTAATTTTGCCTTAAATGATAAAGAAGGAAAACCATTAAGCGTAAAAGAGATCGTGGCAAGAAAAAAATACATCCTGATTGATTTCTGGGCTTCCTGGTGTGCGCCATGCAGAAAGGAAATTCCAAACCTGAAAACAGCTTATTCAGAATATGCTTCTAAAGGATTTGAAATTTTAAGCATTTCAATCGATAGTGACCAGAAAGCGTGGTTGAAAGCTTTAGGTCAGGAAAACATGCAATGGCCAAATTTGTATGATGATGATAAAGTAAGCAAAGCATTTAATGTAAAAGCGATTCCTGCAACTTATTTAGTAGACAGCAAAGGTGTTATTATCAGTGATAATCTAAGAGGAGCGGCATTAGAAGAAAAATTAAAAGAATTATTGAAATCATAATCTGGTTTTTAATTTTTTTTTTAAAATCAGCCCCGGATTGAAAGATTAAAAAGTCTTCTGAATCTCCTAAATCTGCGAGAAAAAAATAAGCATAACGCATTTACAAATAAAAAAATAGCAACATGAAAAGTATAATTTTAAAATCAGGTTTATTAGCGTTGGCGCTGGTAGCCACAATTACTTCCTGTTCTAAAAAAGAGGAAGGATTTACTATAAACGGAAATATTCCGGGACAAAAAGACGGAACAGTTTACTTAGAGTTTCAGGATGGTGATCAAACTGTAGTTAAGGATTCTGCAAAAATCGTTGACGGTAAATTTAGCTTTACAGGAAAAGTGGAAGAGCCCTTGAGATACAGCATTAAGTTAAAAGGTCAGGAATACGGAAAAGTTTTTGTGTTGTCTAATGAAACTATTGGATTTACAGCGCATAAGGATTCAGTTTATATGGCCAAATTGTCCGGAGCAACCCAGGATTCTATTTATGGTTCTTATTATAAAAACGAATTTAAAAAGATTCAGGATGTTGCGGGACCAATTTATAAATTATCAGATTCCTTAAGTCAAAACGGAAAAGTAAAGCTTACTGCTGAGCAGCAGGCAATGATGGATAAAAAATGGAAAGATTTGCAGACTCAGGCAGATGACTTGACTTTTAAATTTATCAAATCTCACAAAGATCAGGTTGCAGGAGCATTAGTTTTAGATGATCGTTTGGTAACTTACGGAACACCGGAACAGGTAAATGAATATTTTGCAGTTTTGACTCCTGAGGTACAAGGCTCTTATTTTGGTAAAAAAATAAAAGAAGGAATCGAACTTAATAATAAAACGGCTGTAGGTGTTGCAGCGCCACAATTTTCTCAAACCGACGTGAACGGAAAAGTGGTAAAATTATCTGATTATAAAGGGAAATATGTATTGGTTGATTTTTGGGCAAGCTGGTGCGGTCCATGCCGAAAAGAAAACCCAAATGTGGTTTTAGCATATAAAACATATCACGACAAAGGATTTGATGTATTGGGAGTTTCATTAGATGATAAAAAGAAACTTTGGGAAAAAGCAATCGAAAAAGATGGTTTAACCTGGACACACGTTTCAGATTTAAAAGGATGGAAAAATGAAGCGGCTGTTTTGTACGGGGTAAAATTGGTTCCAACTAATTATCTGATTGGACCTGACGGAAAAATCGTGGCTAAAAACCTTAGAGAAGCCGAACTTCAGTCAAAACTGAAAGAGATTTTCAGTAAATCATAAATTGCCTTATAATTCAAAAAAAATTAAACACATAGAAACATAGATTTATTTCTTTTCAAAAAGGATACAAAAGAGAAACATATTTCTCAACATATAGCTATGTTTTTTTGAATAAGTGAAACGTCTTTTCACGGTTACAAAAACTATGATTCTATGTGTTTAAACTAAATAACGAATTATAAATTTCTTCATAAAATATCAAACACAAATGAAAAAATACATCTTTCTGGGCTATTGCTCACTGGCTTTCTGTACACTTGTTTCTGCACAGAGCAAATCGGATAATTTCAAGAAAATTAAAGCGTTAGGCGGAATCGAAGAATATTTGTACCAGCCAAACGGAATGAATGTTTTGCTTCTGCAGGACAACGCTTCTCCGGTTGCAACCGTGCAAATTGTGTATCGTGTTGGCTCGAAACATGAAGTGTTGGGAAACACAGGATCAACGCATCTTTTAGAGCATTTAATGTTTAAAGGTACGCCAACTTTCAATAAAAAAAGCGGTACAACTATTACCGATGTGCTTCAAAACACAGGCGCACAATTAAATGCCACAACCTGGTACGACCGAACCAATTATTTCGAAACACTGCCAAGTGACAAAATTGGATTAGCATTACAGATCGAAGCAGACAGAATGCGCAATTCTTTATTGACCAAAGAAGATAAAGAAGCAGAAATGACCGTTGTCCGCAACGAATTCGAACGTGGAGAAAACGACCCGAACAGTCTGCTGGATAAAGAAATCTGGGCTTCGGCTTATATTGCACATCCGTATCATCATTCAACAATCGGTTGGAAATCGGATATTGAAAAAGCCCCGATAGAGGTTCTGCGTAATTTCTACAATACGTATTACTGGCCGGATAATGCTACTTTAACGATTATTGGCGATTTTAAAAAAGAAAATGTTTTTGAATTAATCGAAAAATATTTCGGCGGAATCACAAAAGCGCCTCATACATTGCCTCAGCCTTATACCGAAGAACCGGAGCAATACGGTGCACGTAAAATCGTGGTTAAAAAACCGGGAGAACTGGGTGTGGTAAGCAAGGCTTATAAAATTCCGGGTGCTTTGCATGAAGATTTGCCTGCTTTAAACATTTTAGGCGAAATCATTGGTGCTGGTCCTTCGGCAATTTTAAACAAAACTTTTGTGGATACCCGTATGGGAATCTATGCATATGCCAGCGCGACAAATTTTAAAGAAGTTGGTCTTTTTACGATTGGAGTTGGTTTTCCAACAACATCAAAACATGAGGATATCGATGCTAAAATAAGCGAAGTAGTAGCTAAAATTCAGAAAGAAGGTGTAACTCAGGATGAGGTAAATCGTGTGGTTGCCAAAATCAGTGCGCAGACTATTTTAGCCCGTGACGGATCGGGTGTTATCGCATCAGAATTAAACGAAGCCATTGCTTCAGGTGACTGGACAGATTTTGTAACAGGAGTTGACCGATTGAAAAAAGTAACCCCTGCTGACGTATTGCGTGTAGCTCAGCAATATTTGGTTGAAGATCAAAGTACAACGGGCTATTTTATTCCGAAACAATCCGGTGCTCAAAATCCGGATGCTGCTCAGGCGAATAATTTCATACCTGAAAATGGTCCTTTTTATTTCAGACATCCGGAAGACGGACATTCACATGAAGAAACTTCTTTTGAAATTTCAATACAAAACAATAATACAGCAGAAATTGCTTTAGATAATAGTGTAATTGAAAAAACAGCTTCGGCTTTCAAAAGAGAAAAAGTAGTCGGAATCGATGTGGTTTCGGTAAAAACATCTGCAAAAGATTTTGTGACTGTTGCGGCAAGTATTTCATTAGGGAATTTTGTTAATGAGACTAAAAATCCAATGGTTTCTTCTTTAGCAGCTTCTATGTTATCAAAAGGAACTACACTGAATGATAAATTTAAATTCTCTGAAAAACTTCAAAAGTTAGGGGTGAACTTAAATGTAAGTTCTTCAACGACCAAAATAAATATTGGTTTTAAATGTCTTAAAAAAGATTTAGATCAAGTTGTTGCTTTATTGGCAGAAGAAATCCGTAATCCTTTATTTGACCAGAAAGAATTCGAAAACCTCAAACAGCAGTTTACAGGAAACATGCAGCAAAATTTGAATGATCCGGGCGAAAGAGGTGATATTGCGCTTTCTCAGGCAATTTATCCTAAAGGAAATCCAAATTACAGCTTGAGTGTTGAAGATAATCTGAACAATATTAAAAATGCAACCCTTGATGAGGTAAAAGCATTTCATAAAAAATATTTTGGTCCTGCATCGATGCATTTGGTCATTGTGGGAGATACTGATGGAGCTAATTTGAATGCTTCTTTGAAAAAATCATTTAAGAGCTGGAATGGCGGTGTTTCTGAAACCTTAAAATTTGAAGATGCAGTAAAAGCGGCTCCTAAAACCGAAGTTGTTACCATTGCTGAAAAACCAAGTGCCGAATTGTACATCGGACAATACACAGGTTTAAAAAGAGCTGATGCCGATTATCTTCCGTTTTACATTGGAAATTATACTTTAGGTGCCGGTTTTGCCGGTCGTTTAATGCAGACCGTTCGTGATAATGATGGGTTAACGTATAGTATTTCATCAGGTTTAGGTGGAAACATTCAAACGGGAGGTTACTGGCTGGTAAATGCTTCTTTCAATCCGTCTTTGTTCCAAAAAGGACTGGATGCTACTAAAGTTCAGATTGATAAATGGGTAAGAGACGGAATTACAGCAGTCGAATTAGAAAACAAAAAAACGAATTTAATCGGAAGTTTTAAAGTTGGAATGTCTACTACAAGCGGAATGGCAAGAACCATTTTGAGTTTTGTAGAAAGAGGTCTGGAGCCAAATTACATCGACCAATATCCTAAAGATATTGAGAAAGTAACTTTGCAACAGGTGAATGATGCCATTAAAAAATACATTCAGTTAGACAAAATGGTCATTATTAAATCTGGTTCGCTTGACAAAGACGGTAATCCTTTAAAGTAATATTATAATTTTTTAAACACAATTTATGTTATTCCGAGGGATGAGGAATCTCCGTTAGCAGCTCGACAAAGATAGGCGATTTTGATTACGGAGTTTCTTGCGGAGATTCCTCGTTCCTCGGAATGACAAACTGCTCACAACCTGAAACCTGAAACAAAAATTTCAACAATCGTCTTTCATTATCTCATTTTTAGAAACTGAATTAGTAAGCAATTTTCGGTGAAAGACTTTTAAGGGCTGTCGGCAAGCAGCTCTTTTTTTAATAAAATAGATAAAAGGTTAGTGAAAATCTGCTAAATCTGCAGAATCTGCGTAAAAAAAAATAAACACATAGGCCATAGATTTAATTGTAAAAAAAGATCAATAACAAATCTGGATTTGCACACATAGCTATGTGAATTTAGGCAAAATGAAATGCCTTTGAAGAATTTGAGAACTATGATTCCAGCTTGTACTGAGCGGAGTCGAAGTGTGTTTGAAAAATATACGAATCGTATTAAAATATCAAAAAATCAATGAAAAATACCATCATAACCTTCATGCTGCTGCTTAGTGCGGGCATGTTTGGGCAAATGTACAATCCGGTAAAATGGAGCACGTCTGTAGAGAAAATCTCAGATAAGGAATATGTTTTGAAAGCTCAGGCCGTAATACAATCCGGCTGGCATTTATATGGACAATATATCGAAGAAGGAGGTCCTTCGAGAACTGCTTTTAGTTTTAAAAATCCAAAGAAAAATTTCGAATTAATCGGTAAAACTACTGAGGAAAAAGGGCATGAGGTTCAGGATAAAATTTTCGACATGAAAATTAAATATTTTGAAGACAAAGCACTTTTTACACAAAAGATAAAATTTACTTCTGCTGATGTTTCTAATATCGCTGCCGAAGTTGAATTCATGGTCTGCGATGACAGCAATTGCCTGCCTCCGTCTTCAGAAGAGTTAGCATTTAAGATTCCGAATGTAACAAAAGTGGCTCTTGCTGAAGAAACTGTCGTAGTTAATAATGATACTGCAGTTACAGAAGATAAAACAGTTGTATCAACAGATAAAACAGTTTCAAAAGCGGTTGCTGGTCCGGTTAAGAAGCAGGAATCAAAAGGATTTTTGAGTATTTTTATCATTGCTTTTTTATCTGGTTTTGCGGCTTTATTGACACCTTGTGTTTTCCCGATGATTCCAATGACGGTAAGTTATTTTACCAAACAGAGTAAAACCAAAGCAGCCGGAATCAGAAATGCTGTGATTTACGGATTTTCAATCGTAGTTATTTATGTTTTATTGGGTTCTATTGTAACCGCAATTTTTGGTGCCGATTCATTGAATGCACTTTCTACAAATGTTTGGTTCAACCTGATTTTCTTTGTTTTATTGGTTGTTTTTGCAATCTCATTTCTGGGAGCTTTCGAAATTATGCTTCCAAATGCCTTGGCAAACAAAGTCGATTTGCAGGCAGACAGGGGAGGACTAATCGGGATTTTCTTTATGGCTCTGGCTTTGGCAATTGTATCATTCTCCTGTACAGGTCCAATTGTTGGGACACTGTTGGTTGAAGCGGCTTCAAAGGGAGGAATCGCACCAATTGTCGGAATGTTAGGATTCTCGATTGCCATTGCATTACCCTTTTCATTATTTGCTGCTTTCCCGGGCTGGCTGAATGCTTTGCCAAAATCAGGAGGCTGGTTAAATACTGTAAAAGTGGTTTTAGGATTTTTAGAATTGGCTCTGGCTTTTAAATTTTTATCCAATGCCGATTTGGTTTTACAATTGCATTGGCTGGAAAGGGAAGTTTTCCTAGCCATCTGGATTGCTGTTTTTGGAGCTTTGGCATTTTATTTATTCGGAAAAATTACGTTGCCGCATGATTCTCCGCTAAATCATATTTCAGTAGGGAGATTAAGTCTTGGATTGATTGTTTTAACTTTTACTATTTATCTGATTCCGGGACTTTGGGGTGCACCTTTGAAACTAATCAGCGGATTTCCTCCGGCAATGCATTACAGCGAATCTCCAAACGGAATTGGTGGTGGAAACACGGAAACAGTGAGTAAACAAACATTGCCAACAGGCGCAGAATTTGGTCCGCATAATATCATTACGTTTCATGATTATGATAAAGGGATGGAATTCGCTAGAAAGACTGGAAAGCCGGTTTTATTGGATTTTACAGGATATGCCTGCGTGAACTGTAGAAAAATGGAAGAACTGGTTTGGTCTGATTCAAAAGTTTTAGGCATTTTAAAAAATGATATCGTACTGATTTCACTATATGTGGATGATAAGAAAGACTTACCGGAAAGTGAGCAGTATGTTTCTGAAACTACAGGAAAAAAAATCAAAACGATTGGTAATAAATGGAGCGATCTTCAAATAAAGACTTATAAAGCCAATGCACAGCCTTTTTACGTAATCGTAGATCATAACAGTGCTAATTTGACAGAACCTTCTGCGTACAATCCTGATATTACAGCATATTACAGCTGGCTGCAGTCCGGAATCCGGAATTTTAAAAAGTAAATGCTTAAATAATAAATGAAAATGGAAATTACTTTAAAAACAACTGAATTAGAACAGCATTTTTCTACGTTTAGAGGAAATATAATAGGTGGGAACCATACTTTTGAATCGGTTTACGGGAAACAAAAATTATATTATGCCGACTGGATTGCCAGCGGAAGATTGTACATTCCGATTGAGGATATTATGCTTAATAAAGTAGGGCCGATGATTGCCAATACGCATTCTTTTTCAAGTGAAACCGGTAAAGCATCGACTTATGCTTATCAGTATGCAAGAGAATTGATTAAAAAACATGTGAATGCCAATGAATCCGATGTTTTGGTTACCACCGGAACCGGAATGACAGCAGTTTTAAATAAGTTACAGCGTATCATGGGATTGCGGTCTGCGGATAACATCTACAATGTAAAACTGAATTTTGATGCAGAAAGACCAGTGGTTTTTATCACGCACATGGAACATCATTCCAATCAGGTTCCGTGGTATGAAACCATTGCCGATGTGGTGATTCTGCCGGCAGGTGAAAACAATTTGGTTGATCCGAAAATACTCGAATCAGAACTTAAGAAATACGAAAGCAGAGTTTTAAAAATCGGTTCTTTTACGGCCTGTTCCAACGTTACCGGAATTATTACGCCGTATCATGAACTGGCAAAAATCATGCATCAGAACGGCGGTTTGTGTTTTGTTGATTTTGCAGCTTCTGCACCGTATGTTAGAATCGATATGCATCCAAAAGATCCCGAAGAGCAGTTGGATGCGATTTTCTTTTCGCCTCATAAATTTTTAGGCGGACCCGGAACCTGTGGGGTTTTGGTTTTTAATGAAAAGCTATATAAAGCTAATTTTCCGGATAATCCGGGCGGAGGAAATGTAAAATATACGAATCCGTGGGGCGGCTATGATTACAGTGATGCAATAGAAGTAAAAGAAGATGGCGGAACTCCGGGTTTTCTACAGGTGATGCGTACGGCTTTATGTCTCCAACTGAAAGAACAAATTGGAGTGGAGAACATCCAAAACAGAGAAAAAGAACTGCTGAATCTTTGTTTTTCAGAACTTCAAAAAATAGAGGGTTTATCCATTCTGGGTGATTTAAAAAGCGAGCGAATTGGCTGTGTTTCTTTTACGATTGAAAACATCCATTACAATTTAATCGTCCGACTTTTAAATGACCGTTTCGGAATCCAGGTTCGTGGTGGCTGGTCATGTGCCAGTACGTATGCGCATTATTTGTTTGATTTAGGTGAGGAAAAGTCTAAAAAGATGACCGAAGAACTTCTGCAGAAAAACCTAAGCAACAAACCGGGCTGGGTAAGAGTGTCGCTTCATCCCACACTGAAAGACGAAGAGCTGTTGTTTATTTGTAATGCCATTCAAAAAGTGGCACTTTGTTATGAAGAGTGGCAAAAAGAGTATCAGTATAATCCGTCAACAAATGAATTTGAAAATCTTATGGCAGAAGAAACGATTGCAGAAGATGTGAGAGATTGGTTTGTTTTATAAATAAGAACAGAAGCCTCCAAAATCATTTTGACTTTGGAGGCTTATTGTTTAAAACGGGACTTTGTTTAATTTTACTAAAATTTTACAACTATGATAACTTTTAGAAATGCTACTTTAAATGATCTTGATGTTATTACTGAAATTGAAAACATTTGTTTTCCGCCTAAAGAGGCAGCATCAAAAGAATCATTTACAAAAAGAATTCAAATCTATCCAGAGCATTTTTGGCTTCTGGAAGCTGAGGGAAAGTTAATTGGCTTTGTAAACGGAATGGTTACGAATCAAAATACCATAAGTGATACATTGTTTAGTGAAGCATCATTACACGATAAAAATGGTAAATGGCAAAGTGTTTTTGGGATTGCTGTGGCACCAGAATATCGCAATCAGGGCTATGCTGGCCAGCTTATGAATCATTTGATTATGCAGGCTAAAAAGGAAAGGCGTGACGGTGTTATCCTGACTTGTAAATCGCATTTAATTCAATATTATAAACGTTTTGGATTTGCTGATTTGGGCGTTTCCCAATCTGTTCATGGCGGAGAAGTCTGGCACGATATGACATTGATTTTTTAGAATGCATTCTAATAAAAGTAGCTCCAGAGTCAAATTGATTTTGGAGTTTTTTTTATACGAGTTTTAGATCATACAATTTTCATAAAAGTCTTCCAAATCCTTGTATTTCTTCAGATTGTAAATGAAATTAAAATTTCCGTGTACCAGCACGGTTCAGGATGGTTATTTTATTTTAATCGAATAAGTTTGTGACGACAAATGTTATAAAGAGTTCTTTTTAGCAAATTTTATTTACATATTGTCAATACTATTTTATTAATACTAAAACGATTAATTATGAATGAGGTCACGATTGATTGTGTTGTTTTCGGCTATGATAACGGAAGCCTTAAGGTGCTCTTATCTAAGGGGAATAAAGGAGTAGGGACAAAATGGGGGCTTATATCCGGAATTGCTAAGGATGCTAAAAAAGCAGATGAGACTGCCCTGGATTTACTGAATGAATTTGGTAATTTTGAAAATGTGTTCCTGAAACAGCTGACAGAGGGAGCCGGTACAAATTCTCAAACTTTAAGATATTACACGGTTATTAATATTGAAGATTATCGGGTAAAATTTGGTGTAGTTGATTTATACCAAAGATGGTTTATGATTACAGATGTACCTGATTTAATTCAGGATCACAATTTAATTTTAGATTATAGTTTGTATCAGTTAGAAAAATGTGTTCGTGAGTCTCCTGTTGATTTTAATCTTCTGCCGGAGAAATTTACGATATCAGAATTAATGAATCTTTATAAGGGAATTTTGGGCATAGAAACGGATAAGGATAGTTTTAGCAGAAAATTTTTAAAGCAAAAAGTAGTAGTGCCTTTGAAAGAAAAAAAAGAAAATGTTTCTGAGAAAGGAGATAAACTCTACAAATTTAATGCTGCTTTTTTCAACAAATGTGCTTCAAAGGATTTTGTTTTGGATTTTAAATAACCTAAATATAATCCTTTAAAATATAATCTCTTTTTGAAAACAGCTGCCCTAGTCCAGAAAGAAACGGTATCCTTTGACTGCTTTCTTTAAGCAGGCAAAGATATAGTGGATTGCTGGAATAGCTTCAGAAAAATAAAAAACCTTAGGAGTAATTTGTTTACCACTAAGGTCTTTTTATTTGTAATATTTTGAAACTATTTGTTTAATAAGATATTACCACGTAAATGGTAAATACCAATTGTTAACGTTCATTAGTTTAGAGCGTACTTCGTCTGCTTTACTATTTCCTTCGCTGCTCAGTTTTTGGTATACTTTTTCAGCTAAAAACGATGGGTCATTTCGGCGTAAAGCCACACGAACCAAATCTTCCCAACGGTTTCCTTCGTAAGCTAATTCTAATGCATCTTCCTGAATAATATTGTTTTCGGTCGTAATTATATCATCTCCAACTGCTCCGACAAATTTCATGAAAGCACGGCCACGAATTCCATCATTACGATGCCAGTTTCCTCTATAAAATGGATAATCCCCCATACGGGCATCGAAATCATACGGGAATGGCAATTTGGTTTGCTGTACATCAGTAACATCTGTAGGTGCAGGATTTGGAGTATAAGCCCTTCTTATGCCATTATTTAAAATGGCATACGCTACTTTTTGCTGGTTATCTCTGTTGGCAGCTTCTGCATAACGCAGATGCAATTTAGCTGCACGGTATAAAAACCATTGACCTTTTGTATTAGCAATTCCGGTTGTAGCTACTGCTTCACTGCTGTAAAGGTATTTCATAATTACGGGATCGCCATTTATAATATTATAGGTAAATTTTGGTCCACGGGCATCGTAAGGGATATCATTACTTTGTTTCTGACTGTCCCATAGGGCAATAGCTGTGTTGGATGGTTTGACTAGATAATCGCCATTTTTGCTGGAAAATAAACCGATAAATGGGTTTTTAGGAGCAAAATTATTTTCGAAAGGCAAAGACCAAATCCATTCTGTGTTCCACAATGCATCTCTGTCCCTGGCAAAAATGGATCTCCAGCCTTGTGTATTGCTATTGATTAAGGTTGTAGCGTCTTGTTCAGAATATCTTAAATAACCAACCGCTAAATCGTCATGTGTTGTAACCTCTGCAAATTTTACCCTGTAAGTATTATATAGTTCTGTGTCTGCACCTCCTTTAGTTCCGGTTTCCATAACATTTTTGTAATGTATAGCAGCAGCGTTGTAATTTCCTTTCCAAAGATGTAAATCACCCAGTAAACATTCTTTGTTGATAAAGAATTTTGCTGTATTGTAGCCGTCAATGTTAATTACCAAAGAACTTCCTGAAGCATATAAATCCTTATAAGGCAAATTTTCGGTAAATAAAATCAATTGATCTAATAATTGATTAAATGATATGCGGGGATATTTAGAAATGTTTTTTGCATCTTCTATTGTTTCAATAGGTTCTGTGATGTAAGGAATGTTTCCATAGTGAATTCCTAACTGAAGATAAACCCAGCTGCGAATTGCTCCCACATCAGAGTAACGCTGGTCATACTGTTCCTGAGTAAAACGCTTTTTTTCGAGCATCATATCGAAATTTTTAAGCACATTATTACAGTTTTGAATCACCACAAAAAAATCTTTAGGATTGGCATACGGGTTGTCAGCTGAAACATTATGTTCTGAAATTTCTTTAAGGTATGGACTTGAATTTCTGGTTGTTGTCATCAGGTCAGCACGCATTTCATTCAAAATAACGTTTTTCTCTGCAAGTGCCATAAATTTTCCGTAAACCCCCATTACAGCGGCATCAGCATCATATATATTACGATACATTTGCTCTTCAATAAGCTTGTCTTCAGGCTGCACATCCAGATAGTCAGAGCAGGAATTCAGGCTAAATGTTAGAGCCAGTATTCCTAATAGAATGCTTTTTTTTGTTTTTATACTAATTGTCATCATCTGTATTCTTATCTAAGTGTAAAATAATTAAAGGCCTAAACGTAATCCTAATTGAAAACTTGTAAACTGAGGTGCTAATCCGATATCTGCACCCTGACCAAATATAGATGAGGTCGCACTGAATTCTGGATCATAGCCCAGATAATCTGTCAGTGTAAACAAGTTATTGGCAGTAGCATAAATTTTTATGGCTTTTATATAATTCATTTTTTCGACATTAAAATCATAACCCAATACTAAAGTTTTTAACCTTAAGTAAGAACCGTCTTCGATCCATCGGTCAGAAAAACTGGCATTTCCCATAGGATCTCCCCATGTAGCTTTTGGTATATCAGTTTGTTGTCCCTCGGCTCTCCAGCGGTTTGCTATAGCAGTACTTTGGTTTTCGTATCCACTCATCTTTTCAAGGTTGTAGCGTACCCCATTATAAAGGTCGTTTCCTACTGAAAAAGTAAATAGTCCCTGTAGGCTGAAGCGTTTATAGGTAAAATTAGTTGTAATGCTTCCTGTTAAATCCGGGTTTGGATTACCAATTATCATACGGTCTTTATCATCAATTACTTTATCACCGTTTGTGTCTGTAAACCGCATATCTCCACCGGCAAAAGGAACTAATTGACCATTACTTAAACGTTTTGAAAATCCGTCAGCGTTGGCATCTGCAGTAGTAGAATATACACCATTAGTTTTTAAACCATAAAATAAATTAGCATCATTTCCTACTGAGGTAATATATGTCGCTCCACCAAACTGAGTCAGGATATCACCATTTGGAAGGGTTTGTACCTTATTTTTATATGTGGCTAAATTCAGTCCAAAATCAAAAGTAAAATCTGGCGAGCTTATTACACGGCTATTCAAAGATAATTCTGCCCCTAAAGTTTTCATTTGACCACTGTTTGAAACTACATAATCAAAACCGGTTACATTGCTAACAGATTCATAAACAATCATGTCCTCTGTTTTCTTTCTGTAAAAATCCATAGAAAGATTAATACGTTCATTAAACAAACCTAAGTCAGCACCAACATTAAATTTTTTAACGGTTTCCCACTGCAGGTTTGGATTTCCAATATTACCACTTACCAAACCTTGTACACCCAATAAGTTTTGTGAAACATAATATTTTTGAGCTGTAAAATTTCCGATATCGTCATTACCGCCTTCACTGATTGTTCCTCTCAATTTTAAATAATCAATGGTTTTTGAATTTTTCATGAAATTTTCAGCAGAAACCATCCATGCTCCTGTTATAGCCGTCATAAGAGAGAACTTATTATTCCCGTTCTCTTTATCTCCAAAACGGCTTGAACCATCAACCGCATAACTGGTTGTCAGGAAGTATTTATTATGGTAATTGTAATTTGCACTGGCATATATGTTTAGCCAATTCCATTCTCCTAAAGCTCCTCCAACCTGGCGCAATAGGTTAGATCCGGCTCCTACGCTTGTAAAATCATCAGTAGCAGAATTGTATCCCAAACCTAAATCACTTTCAGAATGATTACTTTGTGTTCTAAAACCAAAACGAGCATCTACTTGCTGATCATCCTTAAATTTCTTAAAGTAATTGGCGTAAGTATCAGTATAAATGCTGTTTAAAATTTGTACCTCACTACCGGAACGGTTTTTTGCTATGGCAGTAGGCAGAATAACATCGGCTACTCCTTTGTCCGGAATAAAGAAAATTTCGCGCTCTTTGTTATAAGTAAGTCCAAAAAGGGTATTTAAATTCCATGTATTATTGATTGTATATCTAAAATTCAGGTTTCCAAAGAAACGATAGTTTTTGTTGGTTCCAATTCCGTCATTTAGTATTGCTCTTGGATTGCTGACATTAAAATCATCCGTATCTGCCAGGTTTGGAGAAACATTTCCGGCATCATCTATAGCATTGGCTGCTAAAAAAGGTGCTTTTGTAAGACCCAGATAAATTGGACTAGTTTTGTAAGCAAATCCCTGATCTCTCTGTTCCTGAAGATTATTGATAAAAGACATGTTGGCATCTACATAAAGCTTTTCAGTTAAACGCAAAGCTGCATTTAAACGGGTGCTGTAACGTTTTGATTCGGTGTTTTCAACAATTCCCTGATTATTAAGATATCCTACAGACAAACCATATTTTGCAATATCATCCCCTCCACGCACTTTAAGGAAATAGTTTTGGCTAACACTCGACTTGAAAATTTTATCCTGCCAGTTGGTTTCATTATGATATTTGTAATATCCCGGAAGCAGAGGATTGTCATTCATGTAAGGAAGAGCTGCAATTTGATCTTGCGAAAGTCCACGGGTAGCTTCTAACTGCGAAATATGCGTACGGTAGGCATCTGCACCCATAACAGGCAATTGGTCAGGTGTCTGATTGGCACTCCCGTACATCGTAAAATCAATTTTTGTAGTCAGTTCTGTCGGACGCGTGGTATTGATAATAAGTACACCGTTAGCTCCTTTGGCTCCATACAGCGCACTGTCATCTTTAAGGACAGTGATATTTTCAATGTCTTTTACGTCCAGATTATCCAAAGGAGAGGAAGAGTTGTTTTGTATAATTCCGGAACCATAATCTTCATCGTCATAAATCATTCCGTCAACAATAATCAACGGTTTATTTGTTCCATACAAAGAAGTAAAACCGCGAAGGTTTAAATAAGCCCCTGATCCCGGAACTCCGGATCTTCTAATACTGTTAAGACCGGCTACTCTTCCCTGAAGAAAATCGCCAACAGACTCTTTAATGGGACTGGACCATTGATTGGTTTTAAAATTAACCACATTTACCGCTTTGGTGCTTCCGTACTGGAATTCAGTTCCGGTAGGTAAATTGGCTATTTGGTAAATAGGAGAATAATACGCTTCGTACAAAAATATTTCTAAATCTGAATTTCTGTTTTTAAGAGGAAAGACTTTGGTTTGGAATTCCTGTCCGCTTATAGTCAACAGCGCTTGTAAATCAGGTACATTGATTTCAAAACTACCGTCATCATTGGTAATGGCTGCAGAAAAGTCTTTAACTACTACATTTATCCCTGATAAACCTGCTTTAGTTTTGGCATCTTTAACAATACCTTTTACTATTATTCCCTTTTTTATTTTAGGAGCAGTTACAGTAGTTGCAGTTGAATCCTGAACGTTTTGAGCATATAGGGATACACTAAGGCTTCCGGCAAAGAAGATGCTTATTGCACAGGTTAGTTGTAAATTTTTTAACATATCTATTTTTATAAAATATTATTTAACGACAGGAACAAATTTTAAATAATCAAGGATCATGGTGTTATTACCTACTGTAGTTGTATTGGCTCCAAAAAGAGTAATCTTGTCTATGTCCTGAGCGTTTGTTAAGGTGAATTCTCCTAAATATACATCAGTGTAAACTCCTATTTCAACGTTTTTAAAACCGAAATTTTTAATAGCTTCATCCGGATAATTCACATTATCTCTTATGACAGTTCCTACAATTAACCTTTGCTGAAAAACAGTAGCATTTGAACTGTAATTGTTAATATTAACAGCTCTCCAGTATACATCGTATTTAGTACTAAATAAATCGGTTGCTTTGTAATTCAGCTGAAATAATGTTGCTCCAGAATTATATACCATAACATCTTTGAAAAAAATGTTGTTGAGATCCTTTTGTTCACGGTAAAAAATCTTGCTGCGTAGGTTAGATGGGGCGAAAGAAGTATTATTTTCTCCTTCTATTTTAGTAGTAACTAAGCGATCAGTCAACGGAACATCTACTTTTTTCATGCGGTAAACGATTCCATTACTCAAGACAACAGGTTCTCCCACAATTTGGGTTTTGTCTATCTCTACTTTCACTCCAAAACGGGTAGTTAAAGTTAATTTGTCCGGTAATTCATTTGGCATATACGCTTTAGGAAAAACCATATCCCTCACCGTGAAATAGCTGGAATATGTTGTGGTAGAATCTGCAGTAGATTTATTTAGATACGGTCTGAGTTTATCTACTTCAGCATTATAACCTTCATCTTCAATTAAAAATAGTGTGTAAGAGTTCTTTTCGTTGTTTACATTGTATACATTTTTTAAAAAAGAATTACTTAAGGAATCTGCAAGCACCCCAGGTACAGCATTTTCTTTTGCAGTAATGTCAGAATCGTAAATGTTTAATTCATTTAAGCTTACCAGATAATTACTCATTGAAGAAGAAGCTGTTTGCGAATTGATGTATTCCCAAATATTCTTTTTTGGTGCAAGTGAACGGTTGATAATATGAAAAACACCATTTGCAGCATATTTATCGGCGGTAACAATAGTGGCATCACCAATTGTTGCATTACCTTTAAATAGCAAATATTTAGAACCCAGCATTTTAATTTTTTCTGAGGCATCTTTCCTTATAGAAGAATAGGCTGTTAGTGCAATATGGTTTTGTACAAAAGCAGTAACCTTTTCAGGAGTATTTAATAGCGAAGCGTCAACCTGAGTCATGGCTTCATTTGTAGGAGTAAAAACAGTATAAGTTTTTGAGCCCGACAAAATTTTGTCATAACCTGATTGTACTAACAATTCTGCAAACTTTGATGTTTCCGGGTTGCTCGCGATGGCTTCGCTAAGAGTGATATTTAGGTTGTCATCTCCATTATTTTCCCGGTCTGACCATGGATCAGAACACGAAAATAATGCTAATGTCACAATGCCAGCAAAAAGTTTTTTATTAATTAATTTTGATATGGTCATTTTTAGATGATTAAAATTTTGATTAGAATGCTTTTCAATTGCTTGTGTGATTATTACTCCACAAAACCTTCTCCTCCAGATTGAAGTCTAGGATACAGTTGATCCATATTTATTGGTCGGAATTCCACGACATCCATCCATGCAGTATCTCCAGGATTAGAAAGTGATTCAAAAGTGATAGTATGTCTTCCGGTTGTTTGTACATCGATAACACCGCAAAGCCTGCTGTTGAACCTATTGGTAAATGGACTAATGTGGCTTTTATAGCCTTGTGATTCCAATACTCTTTCGTCAATATTATTAACACCCTGCTCCTGAAAGTTAATCAGCCTTGGCAATGCAACACCATCAAAATAAGCTCTAACTGTTGGGTTTTTAGCGCTTTTCCATCTGTAAGATACCCAAACTTTGTATTTACCTTTTATAATGACCGGTGTTTTAAAAGCAATATTTTGAGTATTACCATTTCTAAAACGGAATATTTCAATTACATCCCCTTTCCATGCGCGATCCTGATAGCTGGAACTTCCTTTAGCAGCACAAACATAAGTAAGGGCATCAACACCATCCCAGGTTACTTCTGTAAAAAGTGATTTGGCAAGCGATACATAATTACCCGGTTTTCTAAAAACAGCACTCAGTTTTCTGAATTCCGGTTGGTCACCCAAGTCAAAATAAACCGGAGCCGGGTTTCTTTTTTTGATAAAGAAGTTCTGTTCAACAGTATGAACCACTCCGTTTGAAGTTGTTACATCACTTCCTGTACGGTTTACCGGAATTCCTTTTTCTAAAACACCATTAAAAGTTTCCTCGTTTAGTAAAATTTTACCTGTAGCCAGTTTTACGCTAATTACTTCCAGTGGTGCTTTGGTTTCAAGTGATGGAGAAACAGCTAAATCAGCTAAGTATTGAAGTTTTGGTAAAACACGGTAGCTTACAAAGAGATTCAGACTGTCCTCAGGATTTAAAGGATCGTTTAGATGACTGTATTTTGCTTTTAAATCAGCAAGACTATTGATACCGGCTGCTTTGAATACTTCATTTGTTTCTGTTAATACAGTCAAATGTCCTGAAAGTGTTGTTTTTCCTTCAACAGTAGTTGAAGTTAACGGCATATTTAATTTGTCATACCATCCGGTTGCTTTTAAAGCTTCGGTAAATAATGAAAGCGATTGATCAGCTTCAATAGTCTGGGCCAAAGTTTTATCGGCAACACGCAATACTTTGTCTATTATATGGATTATCCCGTTTCCTACTTTTACATTTGAAGACATAATCCTTGATGTCTTGTTAACAGTGATGCTTGAAATTCCGCCAACATTGGCAGCCCCGGTAATAATAAATTGTCCTTGCTGGCTCGGAGTTGCAATTTTACCATCAGTAAATGCTGTAGTAGCTACTTCCTGATCAAGAATATGCAGTTTTACAAGTTCTTTTAAATCTTCTAATGGTACGTCTTTTACAGCAGCTGCACCAACATCAGTTAAATAGTTTTTTATCGCATTGTTGCTTGGCAGGAATAAAGTGTAGGTACCATAAGTATTCATGAATGAAGAATAGTTAGTAAGTTCTAACATTTCCAGGAACATAGAATATTCATCATTTTGTCTTAAAAAATCAGTAATGTTTACCGTTTCATCAGTACGTTCATTGATTTTTTCAGAAGTACAGTTAAGAAATGCCAGGGTTAAAAAAACCACTAAAGTAAGTCTCATCAATTTTAGGAATGCAGCGTATCTTTTCATGACTTAATTATTTATAAAATGGATTTTGAACAAGTGCTTTATTAGTATATAATTCGTATTCATTAATAGGTAAATAATGACTATTTGGATCCTCAAGTTTAGCTATAATAGATTGCTGCTGATCTGCCGGAGCGCTAATCAGTGCCATACTAATCAATAAATCTAAACGCTCATAATTATTTCTTCTGGCATTTCGCAGAACATCAAACCATCTCTTTCCTTCATAAGCAAATTCGCGGGCACGCTCTGCTAAAATATAATCAGTCATTTCTGATTTGCTTGTAGTAGTCACGGTTTGTGAAGTTGAACTGATGGCTTTGCGTTTGGTACGGATATCATCGATAATAATAAGGGCTTTATCTCCTTCTCCTAATTGCGTTAAAGCTTCTGCTTTTAAAAGTAAAACATCTGAATATCTGTATACAAACCAATGTGTGTCAGATTCTTGTGGAGTTTTAAAATCATTATTGTTAAGTCCGGTGTATTTATAGATAAAATTAAGTCCGGGAACCAAAGCGCATCTTTCACCTCTTACATCCCTGTTCAACGGATTGTTAAAGTCAATACCAAATACATCCTCTATCACATGTGGAGCTGCCAGGAATTCCGGTCTTTGAAAAAACATGTCGTAAAAAGGATTAAGGTTTTGTTTCGTGTATTGAAACTCAAAAATGCTTTCAGTGGTATTTCCAACAGCAAATACATTGTTGAACCAGCTATTGGAAGCAGGAATTAATTCAAATTTACCTGAATCAGTCACTTTAGTCGCAGCAGCCAGGGCTTCGGCGTATTTATCCATCCAAAGATAAACATCAGCCTGCATAGCATTAATTGTATAAACTGTAATTCTTCCTTTATTAGAAGCGGCATTTCCATAATCGACAACGGCATACTCTTCAGCTAAAATAAGGTCTTTGATAACTTGTGCAAAAATTTCATTTTGTGGTGTTTTTGCTATTTGAAAATTATCCTTGTCAGAAAGTGTTGCAGTCAGTTTAAGAGGTACATCCTTAAAAGTACGGGCCAGGGTAAAATACATATAGGCTCTGATGGCTAAAGCCTCAGAAAGAAAATTGTTCAATTGTGTTTGTGTCAAAGTTGGATCACTATTTCTTACAGCAGGGGCGAGTTCAATAACAGTGTTACAGTAATTGATAACACGGTAAAATGCGGACCAGCTTGTCAAATCGTTCGATGACAGGATATTTGAAGTTGTAATATCTCTTTGTTCCTCTGTAATATTTCCTCCCGGAGTTATCATATCGGCTCTGATTTCTCCATACATAAACAAGTATTCACTGATATTATAATCGGTTCCCCCTGTTGGAATTTGCGCTCCAGGAGGTCTTTTTAATAATGAAGAATAGATTCCTATAACGGCAGCCTGGATGTCTTCTTTAGTTTTCCAGAATTCCTCACGTACGATTCCGTCTTCAGGTTTTAAATCTAAATAATTGTCACACGATGTTGCAGTAACAAAAATTAGAAGGATTGCTATTGTAGATTTTATTGTAGTTCGCATAAATCAATTTTTTTATTTAGAAACGTGTTGTAATACCTAATGATACACGACTTGTAGGAGGAGTTCTGGAGTTGTCAATAGCAATTCCGAATGGATCTCCGGCTTTCATACTCACTTCAGGATCTTGACCTCTATAGTTTGTCCATGTATATAAATTGTCTGCAGTTACATAAGTTCTTATTTCATCCATTCTTAAACTTTTTAATAGTTTTTTTCCAAAAGAATAACTAAAAGTAACCGAACGAAGGCGAAGGAAAGAAGCATCTTCTACATATCGGTCAGATCCTAACCAGTTATACCCTGCTCCGTAAATTGCTCTTGGCATTTCGGTTACATCACCAGGATTACGCCATCTCGATAATGTTGCCGTACTTTGATTACCCCATCCATACATGTTGGTTGTGGTCATATCCGTTCCGTTTACAATATCATAATTCATACGAAAGTTAAAGAACAGTAATAATTTGAACTGGTTGTTAAAAATTATATTTGGTCCAAATCCACCAGTAAATTTAGGGTTGCTGTTTCCTAAATATACCACATCACGACTGTCTATGTTACCATCTTTATTGATGTCCTCATAAATAGCATCACCAGGTTGAAAAGTATAGTCGGTATTTGGATAATTAAAACGCATATATACCGTTTGTCCATTTGGACCTGTAATTACATTTCCATTTGCATCTCTTGCCAGAGTTGCTTCCTTGTCAGTATAAACTCCTTTGAATTTATATCCGTAGAAAGATCCAAAAGGGCTGTCTTTTTGAAGAAAACGTTTGTATTCTCCATTACGATCCGTATTTCCACTTTCATTAGGGAAGTATGGAGAAATTTCACGAATCATATTTTCATTGCTGGCAATGTTAAAATTGAATTCTACTTTCCACTTACCAGATTTAATTGGTGTAGTAAAAAGACCTAATTCCCATCCCTGGTTGTCCATAGTCCCAACATTCTGATCCATTTTGCTGTATCCTGAAACGGTGGTGATATCAAGATCCAGGAAAATCATGTCTTTTGTGGTGTTTCTGTAAAATTCTGCATCCAGTATAACACGCTTATTAAACATTTGAAGATTGAATCCTAAATTTTTTCCAATTAAAGTTTCCCAGCGGAAGTTACTCAGTTGAATATTTTGAGGATATACACCGTTAAGTCCTAAGTATTCTGTGCTGTAATTTCCATACACATTAAAATAAAGGTAATCATACCTGGGAGCTTTTCCTGATTGTCCATAACTAAGTCTTAAACTAAGGTCGTCAATCCAGCTCACATTTTTCATAAAAGATTCTCCCGAAATCCTCCAACGGGCAGATGCCGAAGGAAATAAGCCGTATCTGTTTTCCTGACCAAATCTTGAATTACCATCTGCACGTAAACCTACGTTTAGAATATAACGGTCTAATAAACCATATTGAGCATTCAATAAACTACCAACAGTTCTTGTCTGGCTATTACTGGTATATAAATTTAATTCTGAATTTTGTGTTCTTGACGGATTGGATGGATCTGTAAGTAAAGATGATGCTGTGTTCGAGGTAATTACCTGATGTGACTCGTAACGGGAATCATTCGATTGTAAAGATAAAAGTACCGATAAATTTTGTTTTTCACCAAGATCAGGGGTGTAAATGAAATTGGTCTTGGTCGTTATATTAGCCATATCAACATCCACATCAGAAGCTCTGTTGACTACTGTTTCTGTAATTGGACGGCCTGTAGCATTTTGAGGCAGAAAAGATTTCGCTTTTGTACTGTTAAAATCAAATTGTAAATCAAATGTTGAGATTAATTTTTTTGGTATAATATCAACATTGATGTTAAAATGGGGTACTACTCTGTCACTTACCTGATTGTTAGTAGCAAATTCCGCCATAGCAACAGGATTATAAGTGCTTGGGTATCCTCCCTGAACGTTTTGGGCCGGAGAGAAATAGTTAGGAGTAAGAACTCCGGATTGATCATATTCAAAAATTCCCATGTTTGGCATTTTTCCGTAGGAAACACTTCTAAGTAAATCCTTGTCAGTACCCGAAAAATTATTGACATAATTACGGTCTGTACTGGAGTGTGTATACGCTATATCAGTTTTAAAACGAATACGGTCTGAAACTACATAATCTAAATTTAAACGAGTACTGATTCGTTCAAAGCCAGTACCTATAGTTACTCCTTTAGAGTTGTAATACCCTACCGAGCTGAAATATCTTGCTCTTTGTCCACCGCCTTGTAAAGAAAGGTTGTGATCGTGTATAAGACCAATTTGAGATATTGCTTTTGTCCAGTCGGTATTGTTACTATAGTTTTTGTAATAATAAACCTCCTGAGGGTCGTATTGAAATTCTTTAATATTTTGTGTGTTTAAAGGCACACCGTTTCGGTTCATGAATTCTTCCGGAATCAATTGTGAGTATTGATCTCCGTTTAACATCGGAATTGCATCAGGAACTTTTGAACGAGTACCTACAAAAGTGTAGCTAATTTTTGGAGCACTGATTCCACCACGCTTCGTATTGATGATAATAACACCACCTGCTGCGCGTGACCCCCATAAAGCAGTTGCTGCTGCATCCTTATCGATGGTGATGGTATCAATATCCGAAGGAGCAATATTTAGTAATGCTGCATAACCATCATCATCAGCAGTACCAAAGTTAAAATCTGCCGGGATAGAAGTTTCATAAGGCATTCCGTCAACAACGATTAATGGGCTTGAAGATCCTGAAATTGAAGAAGCTCCCCTGATTTTAATCTGCATTCCTGCACCAGGGTCACCACTTGATGAAATAATATCCACACCTGCAATACGTCCTTGTAATTGCTCATCAATAGAAGCAGCCTGAGAGTTAGCTATATCTGCTGCTTTAATAGTAACAGAGCTGGTTGTTTTATTTCTATCGGCAATGTTAAGTAGTCCGGTTTCTACCTTTTTTTGTCCTGTAACTACAACGTTGTCCAAAGAAGTTATAGTAGAAACTAAAGCAATTTTTATTGTGGTTTTGCCGTTAACAGAAACCACTTTCGATTTATATCCAATAGTTGAAATTAATAATTTATTATTTGGGTTTTTTAGATGTATTGCAAAATTTCCGTCTATGTCAGATAAAACACCTCCAACGGTACGATTTTCTGAGTCCTGTTCAACGATAGTAGCTGAAGGAATTGGTAAATTATCACTTGAGTCGACAATCTGACCACGCACTAAGGCATTTTTAGAATCCTGAGCCAATGACGGCAGTGCTGCCAGAATAATCAAAGCAAATGAAAAACGGTAAAGTAAATTGGTTAGATTTTGTTTCATTTTATTCTGTATATAAAAGATAGTTGTCTACTAAATGGATTAAGGTTCTGTCGGCTAGGTTGTTACTTTTATTTGCAATGAAATTGGCAGATCTGTTGGCTTTATCAATAAAAGTCAAGACTCCAGTATCACTCATGACACTTACATAAGTTTTTTCATCTTTACTGTCTTTTCTTAAAGTTTCAATTTGTCCTGCTTCAAGTCCGTCGTCAGAAACAGTTTTGTTAACCAATATATGATACCTGATAAAATCTGCTACCTGATCTTGGTCACCAAGTAAAGCAGGAGCAAAATTAGGCACACCGGTGGCAGGGTTTCCTGGAAGTTTTCCATCTTTCACAGCTTGTATAATAGCTGCATTGTTTGGAACAATAAACGTGTATGAGTTACCTACATTTACTCCTCCAATTTTGTCTCCAGCAAAAGCAATACTCGAATTTTTCAGATAACTGTAGAAATTAAAATATTCTGAACCGGCCACAGCTAAATTTTTAAGGTCTGTTCCTGGTGGCTGTTCACTAAATTCAAGTAGCTTATCAATATAGTAAGTACGTCCGTTTTGCTGGTCTTCATATCCAAGAATATTGGCCATGTTTTCTAAAACTTCATTTCCGGCGGCATAAACCTTATTGCTGCTCCATTTTATGTATTCTCCTGGAATATCCATATCTCCGGAGCGTATAATTCCGGAACCCGACAAATCATTTAGTTCTCCATTAGGTGTAGGGACAATACAATTGTATAAAACACGCAGTAAACGCAGTCTGGCTGGTGTTCCTGATAAAGCAGCACCATTAATTGGAGAAACATAATTCCATTCGGATCTGGCAGTATTGTACTCATATCCAAGTCCACGTAATACTGTATCCGAAGGTAGAAATAAGGTGTATTTTTGATTGATGTTGCTGATGATTTCCCTGTATGAAGAACCATCATTAAACAATCGTGTAGCTAAAGTAAATTTAGGGTCCAGATAAGCAGAGGTGTAAACACTGTAAAATAAATTTGATGCCTGTACTTTGTTAGTTCCGTAAAAGAAACCATTGCTTAATACTTTGGCTTCTTTTATGTCGGTATTTAAGTTGAATCTTAATTCTTCATCTAAACCGTTGTTAAATGAACCTAATTTTGATGGCCATACAGCGCCCTGAACCATGTGTGCTTTAAATAAATCCTGAAAAATATATTGAGGAAGTTTATCAATAGAAGGATAGTTCTTAAGTAAAACTTCGTCAATGAATTTTTGTAAAGATGCATTATCAGGTGCAAATAGGGTATAAGCATCACTCTGCCCATCATTATCTGCCTGCTTTAAAAAGTTTTCATTATTAGGGGAATAAGGCAAAGTGGGGTCATAGTATTTCACATAAACATCGTCGTTTTTACCAGAAAAATTACGGTAGGTTGTAGTCGCAGATTGGTTAAATGCATAAATAACCAGATTGTCCTCAAGTAACTTACGGAATTGGCTGTACTGACTGTTGTTTTCTAAATACTGATCTAAATTTACCAAAGGAAGTGATACTTTGGTAACTTCGTGGATAATTCCATTTTCAGCCACAATATCTGCTTCTTTTACACTTCCGCCTAATAAATTAAAGTCGGTATAAGTTGAACCTGGAAAGAAAAAATTATAGTCATTCGAAGTTAATCCCTTTGCGGCAAAATACTCTTTCTCAAAATAAGAGATATATTTGTTATTATTGTCTCCTGAAAGATAACCTCCATTTCTGTTAGATCCGACAACAACCATGGGTTTGCCGTTTATGGTTTTGTTTTGAAAGCCATCGTAAAAGGCAGTTCTTCTTCTAAAGGCATTATCCGGAACCCATCCCGTACCTGATTGATAGTCAGAAAGCTGATCTGCACGGAAAGCATTGTATATGAGAGCATATTTTACAATTTTTGAAGCAGTTTCAGCATCAACTTTATTTACATCTGAAATACCCTGCTCTTGAAAAAATTTCGTAAATGCCTCATCATTCGGAGCCATCATGGTCCAATATCCTGCTTTACCTAAGATATCCTTGTATCCGGCTTTTTCAATTAAAACCAGAAGATTTTTAAAATTTCCACGAGCTTCTAGTTGTTGGTAGATAGGAGGTTCTAAAGAGTCAGGTCGCTCGTAGTAATCATCATAAGCATCCTTACTGCAACTTGAGAGAAGGACTAAAAATGAAAAGATAAGTAGATGGTGTATTTTTTTCTTCATTCTTGGTTAATTTATTATATTGAAAAGGTCAGTTAGTTTTAACTTTTTTTTAGTAAATACGAATATGTCAAACCTAAAAGGTTCTGTTGCTAATTCTATCCTGCACTATCCTGTTTTTTTTAGTATGTGTTTTTTATATCTATAATAAATATTGATATTATAATTTATATGTTAATATTTGAAAAATATGTAAATTCCAGTATTTGTAAGGCTTTATGTTCTCTGTATTTATAGGTGCTTATGATTAAAATGCCTCTGTTTTTTAGAGAAAATTATAGAAAAATGTAAAAAAAAGAATATTGGAAGCTATTTTTACAAATGAGAAGAGAATGTTTTTGAAGAAAATTCGCACGCGGTTAGAGGGGTTAACACTCTAATAGACTGAGGTTTTGACAGAAAATCGTCGTGATTATGAGTTGAAGATTAAAAAAAAGCCGAAAGGTTTAATCCCGATAGGTAGTATCAGGTAAAAAATAATTCACTTCTTTTTAGAAAATATTCAGAAAAATTATCATTTGCTATGAAAATTTATTTTAACACTTTTTATGTTAATTTGCTTAACATAATTTGTTTTTGAAACTTTAAACATTTAAAATTTATCTGGAAAAAGGTTCTTGTAAATTATATATAACAATTCCTTTAAATCTACTGTTTATAAATAAAAGAGCTTCATAAAAACATGAAGCTCTTTTATTTTTTTCCTGATTATATCAAATCAAATTTTAATTTAGGTATGCATTCTGGATTTTAGTTCCTGAACTACTTTTGAATATCTGTTTTCAAAAACAGTCTGCTCAACAGGAACCGCTACAGAATGGAACAACTGCATTAGGTCATCTGAATGACTCGCTACCTTTTTTGTATGAAAGCTGTAGTGAATAAATTTTATCCAAAGCAATGCTTTTAATTCCGTTTCATCCTTGTTCCACATTTTCATTTCTACCAATAATGTGTTATCAGTGTATTGAATCAGTTGTGATTCAATTATTACTGTTTCCATTGTAAAAGCAGGTTTTATATAACTTATCTGATTGGATGCAACAACCCAGCTTAAAGAAGTTGTTTTCATCAATTTAAAGATGTCAAGATTGTAGTGTTCTTCAATTTGATCTTCACGGGCATTAATGAAATATTCCAGATATTTCGAATTGTTCAAATGATTAAAAGGATCACAATCCTGAAATCTGATTTTTCTTTTTGTTTTTAAAACTTTTTTCATAGTAAATTAATTAAATACCAATTGGTATGTGGAGGGTTAAAATTTTTTAAGCTTTTATTTTTTGAATAATGAAGTCATCAATAAAATCCATTGCATTGGTAATATAAGTATCGTCGTTATGGGTAAAGGCCAAAATTGAACTGCCTTCAATCATAGATAAAATAAGTTGAGCGTATTTATTCACATCTGTGTTCTGCAGAATTTCATTATTGTTAATTCCTTCTTGAAGAATTTCGGTCAAACCAGTGATGAATTTTTGAGATAGTTTTTGTGCCTCATTAAATAATAGTGGATTTACAAATTTTGTATCAACAGAAACCCTAAGCATCGGACAACCTCCTCTGTCTTTCACCAAATCATAATAGGTACGATGGTAATTGGTTATCGTAAACAATTTATTTATAGCTCCTTCCTGAGTTTCAAGAAGCTTAAATAGCGGAATTATAGCAATATTTACATTGTATCGAAATGCTTTTAAAGCTAAATCTTCCTTATTCGAAAAATTGCAGTAAATAGCACCTTTGGTTAAACTTGTTGCATTTGTAATATCTGACAAACTGGTTCCAATGTATCCCTGTTTATTAAAAATGGGAGCAACTTTATCTAGTATAAATTCAGAAGTATTCATAGGATTTATTATGATTTTAAAACAAATGTAACAAATAAATACCGATTGGTATATGAGGATAAGTAGTTTATTTTAAAATGATTGAAAATACGGATTGTATTCATCATATAAAAAAATGAACCTTATAAATGAATCTACATAATACTTAAACAAAATACAAATCGCTGCAACGAGTTACAGTTCACATTTAAATTCTGGCTTGTTTTAAAAATACTTAAATCTAATTACTTAACTGTTTTATTTTTAGGTGTTTGATTTATATTAATCAATAGACTTAACTTTTTTTTGACAAAAAAAACATTTAAAATTTTTAAGTTAACTTTTTTAATATACTTTTGTTCTATAGAATTAGTAGTATTTGGTAAAAAAAAACAAATATAAAAACTCAAGATTCTAACATGTATTCGAATCCTGAGGAAGTAATAATAATTTGATAATTAGTGTCTTATTGTAAATCAATGCTGAAATTCTTTAATCTTAATGTTTCATAAAAAATGATAGGATGAATATTTAAGATTTTTAATCTTCTAAAAATAAGTTTAAATAATAATAATCAAAAATAAAAAAATGAAAAAACGAATGTGTTGAAAATAAAAAAACCACTTCTGTTGCAGCAGAAATGGTGAAGTTTAAAAAGAAATTGTACATCTCTATAAGTAGCGAAAGTGTAATAAATCTGCTTTCGGCTGAACTTATTTTATTAAACCAAAACAAAGTAATGAAAAAAAAATTGAATAGATATATATGCACATGTATTTTATTGGTTTTCATAGGAGTTAAGGCTCAGGAGACCAAGCCGTTAATACAGTCTAAACTCGAAGGGTTAGTAGTCGATGCTGTTACAAAAGAGCCGGTTATTGGTGCTTCAATAAACATTAAAGGTACTACACACGGGGTTCAAACAGATTTTGATGGGAAGTTTTATTTTCAAACAGGACAAAAATTTCCTTATACGCTTATTGTAAGTTATATGGGATATAAAAAAACAGAAGTTGTCGTTAGTGCAAATTCTGTTGTTATTGATCTTACTCAGGAACAAAATGCATTGTCAGAGGTTGTAGTAACCGCACTTGGTATTACAAAAGAAAAGAAATCTTTAGGATATGCTACTCAGGCAATTAAGGGTAAGGATTTGGAAACTACAAAAGAGACAAATTTCCTAAATGGTCTTAGTGGTAAGTTAGCAGGAGTACGTATCACCAATTCACAGGGAGATATGGGATCTTCGCGTATCGTTATCCGTGGTGAAACCTCTATAGCCGGAAATAATCAGCCGCTATTTGTAGTAGATGGAATTCCGGTAGACAACTCGCAATTTAGCAGTTCAGGTGGTGCAGCTGCCTCCCGTGATTTCAAAAATGCGATTGCCGATTTGAATCCACAGGATATTGAATCGATTAATGTACTAAAAGGACCGAATGCTGCTGCTCTTTACGGATCGCGTGCTGCACATGGAGTTGTTCTTATCACAACAAAATCAGGAAAAGGCCAGCAAGGATTGGGTGTAACGATTAGTTCTGGTATAACTATTACTGAAGTCTCGCTTTTGCCTGATTATCAAAACACCTTTGGACAAGGTTCAAACGGAGCATTCAGCTATAAAGATGGTAAAGGAGGCGGTATTAATGATCAGACTGATGAAAGCTGGGGCCCTAAAATGGACGGGCGCCTTATTCCTCAATTTAATTCAAATGGTGTAGCAGTGCCTTTTGTGGCTCATCCTAATAATGTAAAAAACTATTTTAATACTGGTGTTACGTATGAAAATAGTATTTCTGTGGCGAAATCAAATGATAAATCAGATTTCCGTTTAGGAGTAAACAATCAAAAGCAATTAGGGACAGTTCCTAATAGTGAAGTAAACAAAACAAACTTTACGATTAATTCTAATTATCAAATTTCTGAAAATATAAAAGTAGGGGTAACAGGAAATTATATTGTTACAGATGCTCCAGCATTACCTGGTGGACCATCAGGTAATCGAGCTGCGGGTGTAATGCTTCAGTTTACATGGTTTGGACGCCAGGTAGATATGAATGCACTTAGAAATAACAGAGATGTTAACTGGAACAACAGCTATTACAGCAATCCGTATTGGACAGCGTATTACAATACAACAAGTCAGAACCGCAACCGTTTAATAGGAGATATCCATTTGGATGCGAAACTTGCTGATGGATTAAATTTCAGATTCCGTACAGCAGTTGACTATTATAACGACCGAAGAAAATACAAAATTAAATACGGTACAAACGGAACTCCTTTTGGATCTTACGCTGAAGATGCTTACACTGTAAACGAACAAAATACAGAAGGTATTTTTACCTATACTAAAAAAATAAACGATGATTTTAGTGTAGACGCTCTTGCGGGATTTAATATTCGTAACCACAGCGATGCAAACAATTATCAAAAAGCACCACGTTTGGCTGTGCCTGATTTATATACATTGAACAATTCAAGAGATCCTTTATTGTCATCAAACACATTATCGAGATTAAGAGTGTATAGCGCTTACGCTTCTGCACAATTTGGTTATAAAAACTATGCTTACTTAAACGTTACGGCTCGTAATGACTGGTCATCGACATTGCCAAGCAGTAACCGGTCCTATTTCTATCCTTCTTTTAATGGTAGTTTGATATTATCTGAAGTGCTGAATCTAAAAGGAAATACCCTTGATTTCTTAAAGCTTCGTGGTGGGTGGTCTGAAGTAGGTAACGATGCAGATCCTTATCAATTGAATACAGTTTACGATTTTCAAACTGCATTTGAAGGAAATCCGATTCAAACCTCTTCTAAGAGAAAACTTAATGAGAATTTGAAACCGGAAACAACCCGTTCAACCGAAGTGGGTTTAGAAGCTACTTTCTTTAAAAACAGACTTCATTTTGATGTTGCTTATTATAACACCAATAGTTTCGATCAGATTCTGGAAATTAAAACAACAGCTGCCAGCGGTTATACATCGCAATTGATCAATGCAGGTAAAGTAAACAACAGAGGTATCGAAATTCAATTGGACGGAACTCCGGTTCAGACTGAAAATTTCAAATGGAACATAGCCGGAAATTATTCAAAGAATACAAGTAAAGTAGAGATTTTGGATTATGATAAACAGATTCAGAACTACACAATTGGTTCTGCTTCAGGCGGTGTAGATGTTTTGGCATCAGTAGGACAAGCTTACGGAGCCATTTATGGAGTAGCGTATCAGCGTGACTCTAATGGAAACATCGTAGTAGGCGATAATGGATTGCCAAAAGCTGATCCTACTAAGAAAGTTTTAGGACACTATACTCCGGATTATTTAGCGGGTCTAACCAATACACTGACTTACAAAAATCTTGAACTTTCGTTTCTTGTTGATGCGAGTGTAGGTGGAGAACTTTTTTCAGGAACAAACAGAATTGGTAATTATACAGGTGTACTGGAACAAACCTTGCCGGGTCGTGGTGCTGAAAATGGCGGATTAGATTATTATATAACCACTACTAGCACCGGACCTAAGAAAATATTGGCTTCAGCAGGTAATGTTCCGTCTGGAGCAGTTATATATGATGATGGTATGATATTTAAAGGAGTATATGCTGACGGAACTCCAAACACATCAGTACTTAGTGCACAGGAATATTACAAAGCGTCATACAATATAAGCGAAGCTTATGTTTACAGTTCAACATTTGTAAAATTAAGAGAAGTTAAACTTACTTATAATTTGAATAAAAGCTTAACCAGAAAACTGGGATTACAATCAGCAAGTATTACTGCTGTAGGTCGTAACTTGTTTTTTATCTACAAAGATGTGCCAAATATTGATCCGGAAACGGCTTACAATACCGGAAATGCACAAGGACTGGAACTTTACTCATTGCCATCTACGAGAAATTTCAGCCTTAATCTTAATCTTAAATTTTAAAAATACAAAATCATGCTAAAAAAAATAGCCTATATATCGCTTTTTGCATTGACGTTTAGCTCTTGCAGCGATTCATTGGATGATATTAATAAAAATCCAAATGCAACCGAAACACCATTAACACCTTACCTTTTAACAGGATCTTTAAAACAGGGTGCCGACTTATATTGGGGTTCAGTAAATAACTTTGACTCGTCTTTATTATTTGTTCAGCATTGGGCTAAAATCCAATATACAGAACCGGATATATTCAGTTTATCAAACAGTTCGTTCACCTCTTTATGGAATACGGGATATGCAACTCTAATTACAGATTTGAACACGATTATTAATTTCCCTGAAGCGCAGGCAAATTCAAATTATAAAGGGATTGCGCTAACGTTGCGTTCATGGACTTTTTTATTGTTGACAGATGCTTATGGAAGTATTCCCTATAAAGAAGCAGGTCTGAAAGTAAATCCGTCATATAATACTCAAAAAGAAGTATATACAGGATTGCTGGAAGATTTGACACAAGCCCAGTCCCTGTTAAGCACATCAAACGGTACTGTAACTGGTGATTTGTCTTATAAAGGAGATATTACAAAATGGAAAAAACTGGTAAATTCGCTTCGTTTGCGTATAGCGTTAAGAATTTCAGACAGAGAGCCAGTATTAGCTAAGCAAGCAGCAATTGATGCAACAGCAGATGCCGGAGGCTTAATTAGCAGCAATAATGATATCTTTAAGTTTACTTATACGAGTTCACCACAGCAAAATCCGGCTTCTGCCTGGTTTGAAACTCGTGATGATTATCGTATTTCAAAAACAGTAGTGGATAAGTTATATGAGTTATCTGATCCACGCTTACCTGTTTACGCTCAATTACCATCAGATGCGAGTGTAGGTAAATATGTTGGAGGAGGAAACGGATTATCAGCAGCTGCAGCAAATGCTCAGGGTCTTGCTAAAACATCAAAACCGGGAACTTACTTCCTTACTTCTCAGTCGCCGGCGGTATTTGCTACTTATTCTGAAACATTGTTTAATCTTGCAGAAGCAGTTGCCCGTGGTTACATTTCCGGAGATGCAGAACAATATTATAATGATGCAATTACAGCATCATTTAATCAATTTGGAATTACCAATGCAACAACTATTTCTAATTATCTTAATCAGGCAATAGTGAAGTACGATGCAGGAAATTATGCCAAATCGATAGGTACTCAAAAATGGATTGCATTCTTTGGACAAGGTCTTGACGCATTTACAGAATGGAGGAGACTGGATTATCCTGTATTGATAGCTGGTCCGGCTACAGTTTTAGACGGAAAAATACCGTCACGTTTCTTTTATCCCGGAACAGAGCAGTCATTAAACGGAGCTAGTTATCAGGCGGCAGTAGCTGGACAGGGAAAAGACCTGCTGACCACAAAATTATGGTTTGATGCGAAATAATTCTAAGTCTGAAGCGCTATTAATAGATAGCCACTTTTTATTTTCTTCCGCATATCGAATCTGAAATACATTTTCTCTTCCTGTAAAAGAGAATTGAAACACAATTTATTGAACAACAAAAGAGCCAGACAAATATTGATTTCTCTGGCTCTTGGTTTTAGACATTTGTATGGTCCTGAAAAAGGTTGACACAAAATAATGTAAAGTAAGTTGAATACCTTTTTATAAGTCATTATTTAACTGTTAGTTTAGCATTGTCAGTTCGTTTTTAGTGTAAATTTCCCAGCCACTTGCTGTATTAATTTAGCTCTCTACATTAATATTGTGAAGATTTTTTATTTCGGCCATTATAAAAGTACTTTGCGTACTGCCAATGCTTTCAACAGAGCCTAATTTGTTGAATACAAAATTATGATAATGTGTGTCTTATGTTATTTTTGTGTCAACGAGCGAAAAGATCTTTATCCGGATGCTCAGGCATTATGTCGGACCTGGGCGAATGTTTTAAGAGATAAAATAGCCGAAGTCATAGCAGTTGGATGCAAACACGTACAATTTGATGAGCCAATGTAGACAGAGTCTCCGGAAGAAAGTATCTGGGCAGCCGAAATTCTTACTGAACTTATTGAATCCCTGTTAAAAAAAGTATGTATAGCTTTGCATGTTTGCGGCGTAAACCCAAGACGAAACGAGTTTATTTTACTAAATACACCGATCTGGTGGAAACATTTAAAAAGGTTCCGGTCGACGAACTTATGTTAGAGCACTGTAAACTCGGTTACAACATGCTGGAGATATTTGGGACTTCCAAGGCGATTTAGCCATTGGTGTAATTGACTGCGTAGTGATGAATTGGAATCTGTAGAAGAAATACGTGAACGCATAAAACCGGCGTTAGATTATTTTCCGGCTGAACGTCTGATACTTACCAGTGAATGCAGATTTGGGCATGTACCACTTGCGATTATGCATGCTAAATTAAAACGTCTCGTAGAGGATTCTAAAAACTTATAAAAGATAATTGCACGAGTTTCTCTGCGATTTATTAGTGTATAGCTTTTTTAATTCATGCAATATGTATTAATTGTTGCTTTTTTTATCAGATAGCCGTTGTTGCTTTTGCTCTGTAAAATTTGATGCCAATCATTCTTTTTTATATTTTACAGCTAGCTATACTTTACATTAGACTTAAGATGTCGGATTTCTTTTATCGGGTAGAATCATTTTTAATCCCTTTTGTCAATTTATTTTTATTCATTTTATCATGGTCTTGAAGCGAAAAAAGAACACGTTTTTTTTTCTCTAAAAATCACTAAATGCAGGTATTGTTTTGTAAATCATTTTGTTAGAATTTACGCCAATTAAAGTTTTTATAAAACACCCCATAGATATGATAAAAAAACTACTATTTCTCCTATTTCTATTTTCACTTTCGTCTATTGCCCAAACTAAAATAAAATTTAGTTATGATACTGCCGGTAATCAGACCAGCAGGATATTGTGTACTAACTGTCCACCGGAAACTGGAAAACAAATCAAAGAAATTGAAGCACTTGTTGATGAAGATTTAGAAAAATTTTCAGCAGAGGATATGTTCTCCTATTATCCTAATCCTGTAAAAGAAGAACTCTATTTAAAATGGCAACTGACGGATGATAATTATATAACTTCAATACAGGTATTTTCAATAACGGGGCAGGTTTTAAATACGTACACGGCAACTAAAAATAGTACCACTCAAAATATTTTGTTTCAGTCTTATCCTTCCGGGGTTTATGTTGTATTACTCAATTATAAATCAGGTGATCCTAAAACAATTAAAATCATTAAACAATAAGATTTAGATATGAAACAATTTTACTTTTTCATTTTTATTTTACTAGCCCAATTTTCATTTTCTCAAAATTTCACAGATACTAAAGGCGAATTACAAATATCGAGTTCAGGTACGACTGTATATAATTTACCAATTGCGACGCCTCCTTCAATTCAAAATGTTGCTCCAGTAATAAATTTGACTTACAGTAGTGGAGGCAGAGGGGGTATAGCTGGACAAGGTTGGAGTATTAATAGTATTTCAGCAATTTCAAGAATGGCTACACGTAAAGATATTGATGGGTTTATCGATGGAGTTGATTTCGATTCTAATGATAAATTAGCGATTGACGGCCAGCGTTTACTTTTAAAAACAGGGGTATACTGGGCAAACGGGTCAACTTATGAAACGGAATTTAAAAGCAATTCAAAAATTGAGCTTAAAATTGAAAATGGCTTTCTACATTTTATAGTTACTGCTCCGGATGGTTCACGTACTTGGTATGCTAGTAAAGGTACGGGAAGTTACCAGAATGCCATTTCGGCAAATGCATGGTACATCGTCCATTTTGAAGATGCAAACGGAAATGAAATTAACTACAATTACAGCAACGTAACTTATAATAGTACGAATCAACTCTACATTAAAACAATAGATTTTAGTGGAAATTCATCAGCAGGGATCGCCTTTCAAAACCAAATTGAATTTAATTATAAAAGTAGTAGCAGAATAGAACGGGATTTTATTAACGGCGCCCCTTTTTATGCAACGCAAATTCTCGATAACATAATGGTTAGAACCAATGGTGATCTTTTTAGAAAATACCAATTGCAACATCAAACAGACCTTAGTTCAGGTTATCAGCGAGTGAGTAGCATACAAGAAAGTAACGGTTCGGGTGAATTATCTAATCCTGTTACGTTTACTTATAATAATACTACAGATAGTGTGACCAGAACTGTAAAGGAATACAGTAATACGCTGGCTTTTGACAAAGCTAATATAGCAGGCGATTTTGATGGTGATGGCAGATTGGATTTTGTGGCAGACAAAAAAATATTCACAAATTTGTTTAACGGAAACACAGGTAACACACCAATAAATTTTCCAACATTTAGACCTGCTTTAATATTTCCGGCAACAATAATGTCTAATTACAAAATAAATCAATTTCAATCAATTATCGAACCTGCTGCAACAAATTCGCAAATTCAGTTTGTTGCATATAATATTGTTGACAACAATTTAAATTATACAGGTTTAACTGCCTCTGTCATCCAAACAATTTCTTATAACAACACAATTCATATTGACCCTTCCTATATGGATGAAGATGAGAGTTATGTTCCTCCTGTAGCTCCTCCACAAGATAGTAGAACCAATGAATATTTATCTGGAGATTTTGATGGCGATGGTATTTCAGAAGTTTTGATATTATCTAAAGACGAACGTTATGTGTGGGAAGAATACATTAATCAAAATGGTTATTCTGAAGGATTTTATTGGAAACTTTATTCAAACACAAATAGTGATTATAGAAGAGATGCCAGATTGGTTTCTCTCTCCACTGGTGGATCAACGCTATTACAGGGGAATGATGAATATTATATTTGCGCAACAGGAAAACGATACATTGCTGATATGAATGGTGATGGAAGATCGGATATCATCAATATAAATCTCCATGGCCAGTATTCTATTGTTGAAATAAATAAGCTTCCTTCTACCGGAGCGCAAGCTAAGAGAATTGGTTATGGGACTATTTCTAATTATTCGCATACAAGGCAAATTCTTTTCGGCGATTATAACGGTGATGGAAAGACAGATATAATGTTACCTGATTCTGAAGGTGGATCAGGACAAACTTTATGGCATATTTATTACAGTAATCCAAACCCGGCAGGAGGCAATTTTTTTGTAAAAGAATCGCATAACATTGTAGAGTATTGGCCCAATACTGGGAGTCATTTTGATTCTCAAACCCACTTTAGTAATTATTATGCTATTGATATTAACAAGGATGGAAAATCAGATATCGTAAGGGTCTGGAGAAGATATTACAAGCCGGGTTGGACAATTAATGATCATAATACAGAATGGTGGGTAAAAGGCTATACAAATAACATAGGAAATACAGCCAGTACAACTGCTTTTCCGATGACTTATGACTCAAAAAATGATAATCTATCGCCCATTACAGGACAACCTTCCGGCTTTTTTTCTGGTTCGCCAGATATCCCGATTCCATTAGTTACCAATTACAAATACAACGGTGCAAATACCGATCTAGTAATTGTTCGAGGACATCATAATAAAATTGAATATTATCAATTTAGTAAAAATGTAGATACTGATAACCGATTAAAATCAGTATCAGAAGCAAATGGTAATATAGTACAAACTATTGACTATTTGCCTATGGTGTCGTCAAATGGTGGATTAGGAAATTATCCTACAGATTTTTATTCGGTATTAAGTAATTCAATATATTTTTCTTTCCCAAATCACCCAAATATAGCACTAATAAAAAATGAAAACTGCTATTTAGTTTCCCGTCTGACAGCTACTGTAAATGGAACCTCTAAATATCAGGATTTTAAATATAGAAGCTATATTTCGAATTACAACTATGGAACTGTCGGATTTGCACAAACTGCACGTAGTAGTTGGTATTTAAACCCTTCAGATATTAAAATCTGGTCAATTAATAATTATGAAACAACTAGAGGATATATTTACTCAACTTTTACACATAACGATAACACTAATATTTTTAATTTTTCACAAAGCAACATAATATCGCAAAAGTATTATAATTACAGTGATTACACCAATGGATTAGTTATAAATTACCGTTTAGATGATGTGTACAGTGATGATAAAATTTCTGGTGTTTATACAGAAGAAAATTACCAGCATGATCCTAACGATTATGGTTTGGTTACAATTAAAACGGTTGATTATTATCAAAATAATACACTTCAGGGTAAAACAATAACAACAACTTCTTATGATAATAATCCCAGTGGAACGGGAAAGGATTATTATATTGGACGGCCTAATCAAATAAACACATCAACAACTTATGGAGGTGAAACACGAACTTCTGAAGAAAAACTGTCGTACACAAATGGGAATATAACACATACAGAGAAAAAAGGGCACAATACCTATGCCATTATCGAAGACATGACTTATGATTCAGTAGGGAATCTGCTGACCAAAACGGTTTCTGCACCAAATGCATTGCCTGCGCCTACAGCCCGAAAAATAACAGACGAATATGATGCCACCAAACGTTTCGTGGTCAAAAAAACAGACCACCAAAACTTTGTAACTAATTTTGTTTACAACAGACTGGGTCAGGTAACACAATCAACAAGCCCTTTTGGAGTAGTAAGCGATTATACATTTGATAATTGGGGAAAACTGACCAAAACCAAAACGACCGGTGCATCTGCAGTGCCATTGGAAACCACCATT
>NZ_JASY01000018.1:0-72333 GCF_000735715.2 Flavobacterium chungangense LMG 26729 | reverse complement strand
ACGGTAGAGATTATAAGAACCCCGACAGAAGTTACAATAAGAACTTACGTAGGAGGAGATGCCTACGGAGCACCTCTGTATATAGAAAAAACAAAAACGGTGGCTACAGGTGCCATTACAGACAAAAAATATTACCTTCACAGGGATTATCTGGGGAGCATTATCGCTATTTCAGACAACACAGGTACAGCGGTAGAAAGGCGCCAGTTTGATGCGTGGGGGAATCTGGCCAAATTGCAGAAAAATGGTGTGGCAATCACCCTGCCAACAAACGGTACAGGAGCATCCCTGATGATGCTCGACCGTGGTTATACCAGCCACGAACATCTGGCAGAGGTTGGCCTCATACACATGAACGGTCGTTTGTACGATCCTGTTTTACGTTCTTTTTTAATGCCGGATAATTTTATACAGCAGCCTGAAAATACCCAAAATTACAACAGGTATTCGTATGTGTTGAACAATCCTTTGATGTACACGGATCCTAGTGGGGAATATTTTACTTTTGTAGGTGCTGTTGTATTAGGTGCGATAATAGCAGCTACATCATATACCTTAACAGCTGCGCTTGCAGATGTTCCCTTTACAGTAGGTGGTTTAACAAAATCTGTGTTTATTGGTGCAGCAAGTGCTGCAGTGACATATGGTATTGGTAGTGCTGCAGGTAGTTTGTTTACTAATTTCTATTCGCAGGCGGCGTTTCAGGCAGCAGCACATGGAACGTTTCAGGGTAGTATGACGGCTATTTCGGGAGGGAAGTTTTGGAGTGGTTTTGCAGCTGGGGCATTGAGCAGTATTGCGTCTAGTGCATGGAGTGGAGGAGATACAATTACTGATAATGGGAATTATACAATGTCAATGACAAAGCATGCAGGTTTAGGTGCTGGAACAGGCGATTTAGGTATGATAGCATTTGGTACCGTTTCAGGTGGTGCTGGAGCAGCTTTAACAGGAGGTAATTTCTGGCAAGGAGCAGTTACTGGGCTTGTAGTTAGTGGACTGAATCATGCAATGCATATGATGAGTAAGCCTAAAACAACGGTTGCAGGTATTTATGGTGCTGGAGGTGAAGGAGCAAGCGGTAATCCGGATTTAAAAGCATTGGTTGAAGCACAAGGAGGAAAAATGTTTACCAGTTCAGTTGGCGGTGGTGACGATGAAATCATAGCTTATTTAAAGGAAGGATTTGAAAAAGGCAATCAATTAAAGCTGTATGGTCATAGTCGTGGTGGAGCAGCTGCAGTAAGAATTGCGAACAAACTTGGAGCAATGAATATACATATTTCTGAAGTGACTCTTTATGACCCAGTAGGAATGTATTTTGGAGGTAGTTTTAATTTTGATTATCCTAACGTGTCGAAAGTAACTAATTACTATCAAAGAAATCCGACAGATAACGTACATTTTGCTTATAGATTAGAATTTGCTGATAATCCGTTTCAGGGTAGTTCTGTAAGTGGGAGTTTTCAATGGCCTGTAATTAATAATGTTAATTTAACGGGACAGTATTATAGGAGTGGAGTACTAATTAATCACATAAATATAACAGATTATGCAATCAAACATCCTTAAAAGAAAAATAGTATTATATATTCTGATGATGTTTTTTTTAATTTTAAGTTGTAATAAAAAAAATAATTTAGAAAATCAAATTACTATAAAAATAAATTCAATTGATAGTGAAACCAGAAAGTCCAGAGTTAATATTTTTGATACTATCGAAGTTAGTGTACAGGAGAATGGTTATTTAATGAAGAGTTTTAATAAAGTTGGAGAATATGTAACAGATTCTTCAGGGTCGATTAAAATTAAAATTGATTCGACCAAAGGATATAAATTTATGCTTCATGGCCACAATATTTATGGTTCAGCTAACTTTTCTGAAGCATTCACCAAAGAAAAATTAAAGAACGGTCAAGAAGTTAATATAGAGGTTATATCTCTGGAGAATAGGTAGTATTTCAGATTAGTTGTTCTGTAGAGTATCAATGAAATACTTGATAATTAATTGTAAGCTATTTCTTAAATAGAAAGTTGCGCAAAGTTTAATAGACTTTGCGGATTTTTAAAAGTTCTTGAAAGCCGTAAAATAGGATAAAAGTCTCTCGACTTTTTCCGTGAATGTCTTGATAATTGTATCCGTTTGAATGGTTATCGGTGAGTATGCAACTGCCAAAAAACGTTTTAGCGGTATATAGGAACGGGTACGAAGTCGGGAGACTTCGCACAGCAGGAGTAAAACAAATATTTAGTGTATGGCATCCATAAAAACAAAAATTATTTTATTCTTTTTTACGATTTGTACTTTCGCTCAAACAAATAAAAAACAAGATTTGTTTGATACAATAGTTTTTCGTTATGATAGAAGTTTTTATAATAAAATTGCTGAAGATAGTGTTAAAGTATTATATAATAAGCAGATTATTAAATATAACGAAGCGGATATTTTTCCTTATGTTAAAGAAACAGCAATATCACTAAATTACAAGTTAGAAGATTTGTATTATTATTCAATACCAATATTTAGATTATTTGAAGATGCCTCTGAAGAGTTTAATTGTGAAAGTAACATAGAGAATTATATTGCATTTGAAGAGTATAATAAATTTCAATTAACTTTAATAAGGTTTAAAAATGAAATATTATGTGAAATTCCTATTCCAAATCCTATATTTGAAAGACAAAGAATTAGGAATCCTGGACTCGGAAATACAGTAGATTCATATACATATAATCGAGAATATATTCAAAAATTTAGTGCTTATCCAGAAAATTATACAAGCTATTATAATAAAATTATTTACAATAAGGATAATAATTTCTTTTTTGAAATATCTGGATTATATCAGGTGCTTTTTGAAATAGAAACTAAAACAGGTTTGCTCTATGCTAATTATTATGGAGATACATTTGATGTAGGGTTAAATAATAGAATGTTAGCCAATGAGTTTATTAGAAAACATATTGGAATAACAAAAATTAAAATTTTAGCAAGCGGTAATTATGATGAAATAGACAAAGAAAATTTAAATCTTCCAATTCCTTGTTTAGCATACCATTCTAATAATAAAAAAGTATTTTTAAGGGTTAAGCGATAAATATCCCCGCTCCTCAAAGTCTCATGACTTTGCGGATTTTTAAAAGTTCTTGAAAGCCATAAGATATAATAAAAGTCTCCCGACTTTTTCCGTGAATGTTTTGATAATTGTATCCGTTTGAATGGTTATCGGTGAGTATGCAACTGCCAAAAAACGTTTTAGCGGTATATAGGAACGGGTACGAAGTCGGGAGACTTCGCACAGCAGGTAATTCCGCAAATAGAAAATAAAATAAATTTGCAGAAAAATAACTTTAAAGGTTGAAAATTATGATGAATTTAGATGATAAAGTGATAACTTTTATTTTAGGTATAATATTAATGACTGTGGGTGGTCTTTTATATTATAGTGAGAAAATAAAATCAAATGAAAGAATAAATATATTTTTAGGATATAAATTTTTTAAGCATTATGGGAGAATTCTAGTTTTTTTTGGTAGTTTTTTAATCATTATTGCCATTCACTCTTTTATTTATCGATAGATTGTATTCACAAGTTGGAGGAGATGTAAAAGATTTTTATGATCATTTTGTTTTGAAAAAACCTGATTGCAGATATGTAGTCTCTATAAAGTATATAAAAGTAAAACCTCGCAATTTGCGAGGTTTTACTTTTATATCAAACTTATTTTAGTATACTTTATAAAATGGTTAACTGTTGTAAGTAGACACCAAGCACTTGACTAATATGAACAACGTTAGTAAAGAATACTTCGAAAAACAAGGGGTTATTTACTGATTAGCTTTTCAAGTCTCGCCATCATTTCATCCTTCTCTTTCAGCATACGCTCATACAACACAATTTTTTCTTCGTGTAGTTGAATCAATTTGTCGATAGGATTAACATTAAATGACGCACTATGACCTGTATTTAAGAAAGCTCCGTTATCAAAAGTATTAGAAATAATATTTACCGCCTGCTCCTCATCAAAATTCTGAAAAGCCTCAACAGGAATTTTCAATACAGCAGAGATTTGTTTAAGCAGTTTGTCTTCAATAACATCTTTCTGTTCCAGCATAGAAATTTTTTTCTGATTCCAGTCTTCACCCAGATTATAAGCCAATGCTTCCTGCTTTATGTTAAGCATTTCTCTGAAGCGTTTAATGTTTCTTCCCTGATGAATTTTCTGTTCCATAATGAGTGTTAGTTTTCTGAAGGCTCAAAGATAAAGCCATCTGCATTAAAAAGTCTGAATTTCAAAGATAAAAAAATATCCGTAAAATATCCCTTTGTCAGATAGTATATCCAGTTTATCCTTTGAAAGAGTGGAGCTTCGCTAGTGAATTTAAAATCTTCCCATTATGAAAAAGAATAAGATATACTTTGAAACTAATTTTTGGGCAGCGTATGAGGCAGAAATCCAGATCGCCCAGATATGCACAACGATAGTGCGTAAATTTTTTCCGTGCCGGCAAAGAGAATGGACCAAGAATATAAATTAAGGTTTTTTGTGTTTTTTAATAAAATGAAGTTCTTAGTCCCTACTAATTTTAGAAGCTCAAATAAAGTGGTCAACAGGTGTAAGTAGGCAAACCCACTAATCCTTCGTTCAATGTCATTAAGTTAAGAGATTTTAGATTGCTTCGCCAGTTCGCCTTTTAGGCTCGTGTGAGGAGTAACGATTTTTGATTTCAGATTTGATGCCGCTAAATGTTTGACTGTCGATTTTGCGAGGTTTTTTATATCAGCAATCATTTTATCTTTTAATTCTTAACTAAATGACATTGGTCCTCCGTCTTTAACTGATAACTATCTAAAATTCGGGATTACTAACAATTGAAAAAATAAAATAATCTTATAAGCTGATTTTAAGTAGTCGAAGCCATTATTGTACGTTGTAATCCTCGTAAAATTTTATTCTATCGCCCATCAAAAACATTTTTTTCTTAGCAAAATGAATAGAAAACTGACTGTACATCCATTCGTCGCTGTCTTCCGTTCTGTACCAGAATGTATACGAAGCACTGTTGTAGCCTTCTTTAAGTATAGCAGTACCTTCCCAATTGCATTCTATGCCCCAGTTTATTTTTTTCTTGGTCATATCATCATATTGTATCACTCCCGTTCCGTCATCATTTAAAACGGTGCTTGGCTCTTTTTTGTCTGGAGGCAGGAATGTACCAGTAATATGATAAGGAAGGGTATTGGTAATATAATGTTCTTTGGATTTATATACGATTTGATCAATCTGAACTTGTGAATGTGATTTTACAGTAACAAAAAATAAGATAAAAAGGAATGCTTTTAGGATTTTCATTTTACGCAGGTTTTAGGTTTTGAAACTTTTTTTAAATGAGGTATTTCTTTGGCTAATATACTTTAATTTTTGCAAGAAAATAACCATTCATTTTTGAATTTAACTTAAAAGTTAAACTCAAAAAAAAATAATTATTTGAAAATAGATAATTCTTTTAAAAAAAAACCTCAGCAATACATATTGCTGAGGCTGTCTCTATAATGAAAACTAAATTTAGTTTTTTTCAATCCATTTTCTGGCATTCACAAAGGCTTCATGCCAAGGTGAAACCTCGTCATTTCTGTCTTTTGCATAATACGCCCAGTTCCATTGGAAAGTCGAACGTTCAATGTGAGGCATCATAACCAAATGTCTTCCGGTTTTGTCACATAGCATTGCTGTGTTATAATCAGAACCGTTAGGGTTTGCAGGATATCCTTCGTAAGCATATTTAGAAACAATGTTATATTGGTCTTCTGCGTAAGGCAATTTAAATTTACCTTCTCCGTGAGAAACCCAAACTCCTAAAGTGCTTCCTGCCAAAGTAGATAACATCACCGAATTATTTTCCTGAACCGTTACAGAAGTAAAGATGCTTTCGTGTTTCTGGCTTTCGTTATGGTGCATTTTTCCGTGAACTTCATGCTCCGGATTAATCACTTCTAATTCCATAAACAACTGACATCCGTTACAGATTCCCACAGATAAAGTATCTTCTCTTTTAAAGAAATTATCTAAAGCTGTTTTTGCTTTTTCGTTGTATAAGAAAGCTCCGGCCCAGCCTTTAGCAGAACCTAAAACGTCAGAGTTCGAGAATCCTCCAACAGCACCAATAAACTGAATATCTTCAAGCGTTTCACGGCCCGAAATTAAATCCGTCATGTGAACGTCTTTTACGTCAAATCCTGCCAGGTACATTGCATTTGCCATTTCACGCTCAGAATTACTTCCTTTTTCACGAATAATAGCTGCTTTTGGTCTTGGTTTAGAATTGTCGATTACAGGTGCTTTTCCTGTAAAGTGTGCAGGGAAAGTATAATTTAAAACCTGATTTTTATAGTTTTCAAAACGTGCCTGAGCTCTTCCGTTTTTAGATTGTTTTTGATCTAATAAATAAGAAGTTTCGAACCAAATGTCACGGTAAGCGTGTATGTCTAAAATCCATCCCGAAGAGTCTGGACCAATTTCTAAAATCGCAGCTTCTTGAACTGAACCGATTTTGAAGAACTCAATATTGTTAGCGTTCAATTTAGTTTCAACAGCTGAATCCGATTTCGCCTGGAACACAATTCCGATATTTTCTGCGAAAAGGATTTTCAATAAATCTTTTTCCGCGAAAGCGCTAAAATCAATTTTAGCTCCAAGATTTACATCAGCAAAACACAATTCTAATAAAGTAGTGATTAAACCACCGCTTCCGATATCATGACCCGCTAAGATTTGGCTTTCGCCGATTAATTCCTGAATTGTATTAAAGGCATTTTTGAAGAAAGAAGCGTCTTTAATGGTAGAAGTTTCGTTTCCGATTGTATTTCTGATTTGTGCAAAAGACGAACCTCCTAATTTAAAATCATCCTGAGACAAATTGATATAATAAATAGAATCTCCGTTTTTCTGTAAAACCGGTTCAACTACTTTTCTAATATCGGTACAGTTTCCTCCAGCCGAAATAATAACCGTTCCCGGCGCAATTACTTCGTCATTTGGATATTTTTGTTTCATTGAAAGTGAATCTTTTCCTGTTGGAATATTGATTCCCAATTCGATTGCAAATTCTGAACAGCCTTCAACAGCAGCGTACAAACGAGCGTCTTCACCTTCGTTTTTACAAGCCCACATCCAGTTTGCAGATAATGAAATTCCTTTTAAACCATCTTTAATTGGCGCCCAAACAATGTTTGATAACGATTCTGCGATAGCATTTCTACTTCCCGCAACCGGATCAATCAAAGCAGCGATAGGAGCGTGCCCAATAGAAGTTGCAATTCCTTCTTTTCCTAAATAATCAAGAGCCATAACTCCAACATTATTCAAAGGCAATTGTAACGGTCCAGCATTTTGTTGTTTAGCAACTTTTCCTCCAACACAACGATCCACTTTGTTAGTCAACCAGTCTTTTGAAGCAACCGCTTCTAAACGTAAAACGTCTTTTAAATAACTTTCGAAGTCATTTGCTAAATAAGAAACATCAGCATATTTTCTATCGATAGTTTTATCTGTCATAACCGTTTTTGGAGAACTTCCAAAGAAATCTTCTAAAGCATAATCCATCGGTTTTGAACCATTTGATTTTGACTGAAAAGTAAAACGGTGATCTCCCGTTACATCTCCAACCTGATACATTGGCGAACGCTCTCTGTCGGCAATTCTTTGCAAAGTATCAATATCTTTTTGACCAATAACCAATCCCATTCTTTCCTGAGATTCGTTTCCGATAATTTCTTTTGCAGAAAGTGTAGGATCTCCAACCGGTAATTTATCTAAATCGATTAAACCTCCCGTTTCTTCCACCAATTCAGAAAGACAATTTAAGTGTCCTCCAGCACCGTGATCGTGAATCGAAACAATTGGATTATTGTCGCTTTCTACTAATCCGCGGATTGCATTTGCAGCACGTTTTTGCATTTCAGGGTTTGAACGCTGAATCGCATTTAATTCGATTCCTGAACCGAAAGCTCCAGTATCTGCAGAAGAAACCGCAGCGCCACCCATTCCGATTCTATAATTTTCTCCTCCCAGAATGACGATTTTATCGCCTTCTTGTGGTTTATGCTTAATTGCCTGATTTAATTTTCCGTAACCAATTCCGCCCGCCTGCATGATTACTTTATCGTAACCAATTTTACGGTCGTTTTCTCCATGTTCGAAAGTTAAAACTGAACCTGTAATAAGCGGTTGCCCGAATTTATTTCCAAAATCAGAAGCTCCGTTTGAAGCTTTGATCAAAATATCCATTGGGGTTTGGTACAACCATTTTCTTTCTTCAAGAGCGTTTTCCCATTTTCTGTCATCGTTTAAACGAGAGTAAGAAGTCATATAAACCGCAGTTCCTGCTAATGGCAAAGAACCTTGACCTCCGGCTAAACGGTCACGAATTTCTCCTCCGGAACCTGTTGCAGCTCCGTTGAAAGGCTCAACTGTTGTTGGAAAATTGTGTGTTTCGGCTTTTAAAGATAAAACAGAATCAAATTCTTTTATTTCGTAATAATCAGGTTTGTCAGCTGTTTTTGGTGCAAATTGCTGCACTTTTGGTCCTTTTACAAAAGCAACGTTGTCTTTGTAAGCAGACACAATATCGTTAGGATTTTCCTGTGATGTTTTTTTGATTAATTTGAAAAGAGAAGTTTCTTTTTCTTCACCGTCAATTACAAAAGTTCCGTTGAAAATTTTGTGACGGCAGTGTTCTGAATTCGCTTGTGAGAAAGCAAAAATCTCAGAGTCAGTTAATTTTCTTCCTAATTTAGTTGCAAGATTATTTAAATATTCAACTTCTTCTTCGCTTAAAGCTAAACCTTCTACTTTATTGTAAGTTGCAATATCATCAATTTCCAGAATTGGTTCTGGCTGAATGTTGATAGTGAAGATTTCCTGATCTAATTCATTGAATTTTTGAAAAAGCATTGGGTCAAAATCAGTAAAATCTTCCGTTGCAGGATGAAATTCTTCGATTCTGATTATGCCCGGAACACCCATATTTTGAGTAATTTCTACAGCATTTGTACTCCAGGGAGTGATCATAGTTGCGCGTGGACCAACAAAAAATCCTGTCAATGCAGATTTTTCTATCTTACTTGCGTCGGCAAAAAGCCAGTTTAATTTTGAAATGTCTTGAGCTGAAATTTCGTTTTGCGTTTGTACGACAAAAACAGTTTTGCTTTGGTTTTCAAAGAAATGGATCATTTGTGTAGTTTGTTGTTTTGAGGTGCAAATTTAGTCAATTCAACTCAAAAAAAAAAGCGACAATTTTGCCGCTTTTTAATTCTGTATCACGTGATTTTTATTAATTGATTATTAATTTTTTAGCCAGTGTTTTTGAGTCTTTAGTTATTTTAATAATATAGGTGCCTTTTGAAAAACTTTGAACTTCAACTGTTTTCGTGTTAGTATTTTGTCTTTCAAAAACCTTTTGACCTACTAAAGAATAAATGGCTATTGAAAAAGATTCATCACTACTATCTTTAAAGTTAATTGTGAATTGGTGTGTTACCGGATTTGGATAAATTGAAAATTCAGCGGAATTAAATTCTTCATTTGACAATGTTACCGCATGACTTCCAAGTCCGGAACAAGTGTCTTTAGTATAGACATCCCATTCTCCACTTTTGTTGAAAATAGTATTTGGTCCTGTTACAGTCGGTTTTCTTCTTAATGTTTCATCTATCGCAAAGTTTGGAGATCCTCCGTTAAAAGTTCCGATAATGTCAATCAGGACATTATTTTTAAATAATCCTATTGGGTCATTACCATTGTATTGAAGATCAGTGCTGTTGCTTGATAGGTTAGCATCAGCTATATTATAACAGCTTGTCGCTGCTAGATTATAAGCAATTACATAAGAAGCACCATCATTAATTGTTCCGGTTAGGGCTAATCCGGATCCCCATGCTCCGGCACCATTTGATTGTTTTTTAATTGAATAATCTGATAAATTTATTGCAGAGCCGGTGAAATTCGATATTTCTAATATTTTGTTATTGCTGCTGCCTTCTATATATTCTGAAAAGAAAATTTCAGAGCCTGTATTTCCTCCTCCGGTTGAGGCTGCTGTAACTCCGTTCACAGTTGAACTTGGAACTGATGTGTTATTAGAAGCATCTCTGGCAACTACATAAAAATTATAAGAGGTAGAAGGGGTAAGTCCCGTAATTGTCGCACTCAGTCCGGTTTCGTTTTGTTTAAAAACCGAATTAACATATACAGCATATCCAGTAACAGCTACGTTATCTGTCGCAGCCGACCATGTTAAATTAATTGAATTAGAAGTGCTGGATGCTACAGCTAAATTAGTCGGTGCAGTTGGAACAGTTGTATCATCTGCTTCTGTAGTCCAGACAGCAGCAACATATTCGGGATGATCAATATAAGGATTACGATTGTTCTGACGTGCATAGATAGCATTATTACGCGCTATTTCGCGTGCGCTTACCGGATCCTGATTGTGCCAGGCAAGAAGCTGACTTAAAAATGCAGGAGTAAAAACTTTGTTCGAACTACCATTAAACATAGGATATGAATAACCTGCAACAGTATTTTCGTAACGTGTTGCAAAATAAAAATACATTCTGGCAATGTCACCTTTAAATTCATCTATTGGTTCAAAAACGAGTCCCGAATAACCTGCAGTTGTACTTGCTCCTAATTTGCTTCCGTTTAAACTTGTTTCAGTTGGTGTTGCTACAACCGAATGCGGATAATTAGATCGCACTCCATTTACTTTTCCATCAGTTGGAGTTATAAAATGAGCATCTGAAACCATCGGTGCTTTTTCGTCAAATACAGATTGCGGAATAATGTGTTCTCTGTTGTAGCAGTCTCCTTCATTTGTATATCCGGCTGATCCGCATCTTTGTGTGGCACCTGCACTGTAAGTATAAGGATCATTTCCGTTAGGATTTTCAGAATACATATCTAGTATTGATCCGTCATTTTCATAAAAATTATCAATATCAGATGTCTGATAAGTAACATATAAGCCTGAATAACCGTTATCTGTGTGGTCTTTAATGATATTGTACAATTGAGTTTTTAGGGTGTAACCTGTTCCTGTAGCTGTAGAATAATAATTGGCTGGTGCCTGGGCTGAACAAAAAACAGCATAAAGCGTAAAGAACAGAATGTAAAATTTCTTCATAAAATATTGGTTTGTTTACTGTAATAAAAATGGATACTATAGATTCAAAATTAGTTTACCAAATCTATATATAAGTTATGAAAACTTTAATAAAAATATTTTTTGTTATATTTTTTTAAAAGTAAGGTCTAATTATTTGATTATGATCTTTTTATTAATGGTTTTTGATTCTTTCGTAATTTTTATAATATAAGTCCCTTTCGAAAGATGATCTACTGAAATTACAGCATCTGTTAAGTCTGATTTTTCAAATACTTTTAAACCCGTGATAGAAAGAATCTCTACTGAATAGGAAGCAGCAGAATTATCTAAAACAATGTTGAAATTTCCGTTAGAAGGGTTTGGGTAAATTATAATGTTATCTGAATCTGAAACAATTTCTTCTTCTTCAATTGCAGTTGGCTGTGCTTTCTTACTGGCTAAGTTATTACAGGTATCTGATGAAAATGAATCCCATTGTGAATTCAAATTAAAAGTAGTGCTTGGAGAAGTTACAGTCGATTTTCTTCTTAAAGTTACATCTATAGCAAAATTAGCTGTTCCTCCGCTAAAAGTTCCGATGATGTCAATTAAAGTACCATTTTTGAACAAACCAACGGCATCATTTCCGTTGAAAGTCAATTCAGTAGCTGTTGTTGAAATATTAGCTGAACTTGTAGAAAAACAACTTGAAGAAATAGAACTGTTTACAATTACAAATTTGCTTCCGGTTGCTAAAGTTCCGCTTAAAGCTAAGCCGGTACTCCAGGAACCTGCACCATTCGTTTGTTTTTTGATAGTATAAGCAGATAAGCTAACGGAACTTCCTGTGTTGTTGGCAATTTCCAAAGCTTTATTATTTCCGGAACCTTCAATATATTCAGAGAAAAGCAAATCTGTTGCTGTTCCGCTAGTGCCGCTGCTGTTTGTTGTAACGGCAATCGTACTGCTTGACGCAGAAGTATTTCCGGCTGCATCTTTTGCTTTTACATAAATAGAATAAGCAGTTGAAGCTGTTAAACCAGTAATTGTAGCTGTTGTTCCAGTAACTGTGGTTTTTAAAACGCTGTTTGCATAAACGTCATAACCTGTAACGGCAACATTATCAGTAGAAGCTGTCCACGAAAGTGTAATTGAAGTCGCTGTTTTTGTAGTTGAAGCCAAACTTGTTGGAGCAGTTGGTGCCTGAGTATCTCCGGAAGGAGCAGTTCCTCCCCAAATTTGGTTTACATATTCCGGATGGTCGATAAATGGGTTTCTGTTGTTCTGACGTGCATAAATAGCGTTGTTTCTTGCAATTTCTCTCGCGCTCACAGGATCCTGCGAGTGCCAGGCTAAAAGAACATTTAAAAAAGCAGTTGTAAATACTTTATTGCTTGAACCGTCAAACATTGGAAAGGAATAACCTGCGACTGTGTTTTCATATCGTGTCGCAAAATAAAAATACATTCGGGCAATATCGCCTTTAAAAGCGTTTACGGGTTCAAAAACAGTTCCTGAATAACCGGATACAGAACTTGATCCAAGTTTGCTTCCGTTTTGAGAAGTGTAAGTAGCTGAATTTACAGTTCCGTGTGGATAATTAGAACGAATCCCGTTTACTTTTCCGTCAGTTGGCGTAATAAAATGAGCATCGGCAACCATTGGTGATGCTTCATTAAAAACCGATTGCGGAATAATATGCTCTCTGTTGTAACAATCACCTTCAACAGAATAACTGCCGCATCGTTGTGTTGTTCCGGTAGTGTAATTGTAAGGGTCTGTACCTGATGGATTTTCAGAATACATGTCTAAAATTGTTCCGTCGTTTTCGTAAAAATTATCGACGTCAGAAGTTAAATAAGTCGTATAAAGTCCGGCATAACCATTATTGGTATGACCTTTAATAATGTTGTACAATTGGGTTTTTAAAGTATAGCCGGTTCCCGTTGCAGTGTTGTAATAGCCTGAAGGGATTTGAGCAAAACCGAATGTAACGCATAGTAATAATGAAAAGGAGTAGAGTTTTTTCATAAAAAAAAGTTTAGGGTTAATTTGGGTAATGATTAAAATTAATTTTTTAACATATTGATTGTTAAAGTTTTAATTTGCCAAATTTACTGTTTTTATGAATACACAGTGTTAAGTGATGTTTAATTTTAGATATATTTTCTTACGAAGCTTTTTTTAGCTGTAAAAAATGAAGGTGTGAGGTTTACTTTTTTGCTGAAATCTTTTTTATGGCTTTCTGGTATTCTTTTTCAAAATTCTTTCCGTGATCATCAACTATTGTGATGCCATAATCGTAAATGCGGTTCTTTTTTATTTTGTAAAAGGAAACCCAATCTTGACCAGATGTAGCATAACTTTCTACAATATTATATTTTACATTGTATGTCGGGTTTTTGATTTCTTCAAAACCAATGATTTTTATAAAATCGCTTGTTTTAGAATTGTAGAGATACAAATTATAGGTCCAATTGCTTCTTACATCAGAAATATTCTGAATCAAAATATCTTTTATTCCGTCATAATTGAAATCTTGGAATTCGATTTTTTGAGCACTGCTAAAAATCGAATCTTTTACTAAAACAGAAGATTTATTATTTATCTTTTGGCTGATAATTAAAATTGAGTTTTTTTCATCGTTGTAGCCATCTGTTTCGGTGTCAAAATTCTTTAGTTTTATTGTAATTCCTTTGTTTTTATAAATAGAATCACATTTAATTGTTTTTGTATTCTGAGCAAATGCATTAATAAAAAATACATTGAAAATGATTAGTGCAAAAGTTAATTTCATAAATCTCAAACTACTTCGGAAAATCTTTATTTTGATAAGCACCTAAATCCGGCGGTGAAGTTCTTGTGTTTCCAATAATATCCAACGGAATGCTATATGCCTGATTCCCTTTCGCGAAAGCGGCAGAAGTTTTGTCAATATTAAGTTTATTGAGGTTGACATTAAAAAACTTCGGGTTTTCGTTTAAAATAATAGCGTTATAATGTGCTGTATCTGTACTGAATTGATAATCGGGATTTGAAGTACTGCCGAATTTCAGTAAACAATTATTTAACTGATAAACGAAAGCAGCAGCAGTATTTTTGTCTAAATTGAATTCGTTGGTATTTGAACCATAAATAATACAATTATTAAAAGTAGCCTGAGTCAGCGGATTCGTTTCCGGTGTTGCTCCTGTCAGTTTGTTGCTTAAATTGACAGCGAATTGTTGTCCACCAGACCAAGTGTTGTTAAATGTACAGTGAGTAAATTTATAATCGCCTCCGTAAACGCAGGATAAAGCTGCTAAACCGGCATAATTAATAACGATATTCTCTCCGTTAATTTTAGCATTTTGAGCCAGAATTCCGTAATTGGAACAATCGTAAATCTGTGTGTTTTTAATCTGAAAAGTGCTGGCATCCTGATTTCGTATATCCAGACCAATTTTGGCATTCTTTAAAGTAAGATGATTGATAACATGATTTGTACTTTCATTAGCGAAAATAATCGAATTCCATTGCCCGGGAATATCAGAATATTCAGGCTCTAAACGATCTCCTTCAAAAATAACTTCGTTTTCTAAATTTTTAGTTGTTGAGATATCTCCATTAATTTGAAGTGAAGATTTATTGCTTATGAAAAGTCCTGAATTATCATGAAAATGCACTCTCGCTCCGGCTTCAAAAGTTACGGTTTTATTTTCGGGAACTCCTGCGTATCCGTAAATTACATAAGGTTTGTCATTCGTGAAAAGTAGCTCATTTCCGTTTGTTTCGTCATTTTCGTCAAGATAAAATCCATCAACATCTTTGCCGTCAATTTGAATTTTTTCTTTGCTTCCGTCAGGATTTTGTTTTGGATATAAAAATACGGCATCCTGAATCAGAGTTACCAAAGCTACTTTTTGAAGATTTGAGCCACTGTCAAACTGGATTTCATCAGTATATAAAAAGTCAGTCGGATTAGCATCGGTAATGTCTGCAGTCGTTTCAACAAAAATATATAAGCTGTCTTTTGCCAATAGAGTGATGTTGTTGAATATTTTACCATTGTTTCCGTTCATTCCGTCAACAGTCATTCTGTATTTTGAACTTAATCCGTTTTTAAGTTGAATTACTGGAATATTGATGTCTTCTTTACTTCGATTGTATACTTTTAGGTTATAAGTGCTTGAACCTATGTTTTTAAAAACAGTATCTAAATAAACGGTGTCTTTTGAGAATTTTAAGTCTCCTGTGCTGGCAACGGTGTCAAAATCGGTTCGGCATGAACTCGCTGCTAAAAGTATTCCGAAAATGAAGAGAACAAAATAATGACGCATTTGAATTGTTTTTTGTAAAAATAGCAAAAATCTTATAGGTTGAAAGCGGATTTTAAATTTTAGAATTGCTTTTTCTGATTTGTATCTTTTCTTTTCTTTAATTTTACGATTTTAAAGCTGATTTTAATGAATTATACAAAAGAGCAAATTATAGCGTATTGCAATGAGTTTTCGAAAAACACATTAATGGAAACGCTAAAAATAGAATATATAGATGCCGGAGAAGATTTTTTAGTTGCCAAAATGCCCGTAAATCCTTCAGTTCATCAGCCAATGGGGCTTTTGCATGGAGGTGCTTCGGTAGCTCTGGCAGAAAGTGTAGGCAGTGCAGCATCACATTTTTTTATCAACGCAAAAGAACAGGAAGTACGTGGAATAGAAATTTCGGCAAATCACTTAAAAAGTATCCGTGAGGGAGTTGTTTTTGGTACAGCCCGCATTATTCATAAAGGAAGAAGTCTTCATCTTTGGGAAATTAAAATTACCGATGAAGCCGGAAACCTGATTTCGCTTTGTAAACTGACGAATATGGTTTTGGATAAAAAGAAAGCAGAATAGTAATGAATACGAATATTTTTTTTTCCAAAATAAAACATCATCACAATCAAAATTTACCTTTTGTACTTTATTTAAAACCCAATAGCTCAAATCTTATTGGGATTTTACAGCAAAATGATATTTTGTATAAAGTTTCGGATTATAGCGATAAAGGATTTGTTTTTGCTTCTTTTGATGAAAAACAACTGATTTTAATTCCGGAAAATGAATCGGAAATTATTAGTATTGATAAAGAAATAACGGCATTTGAATCGATTGAAGCTGATGATCTGAATTTGAATCATGAAGCGAAAAAACAATATCAGGATTTAGTTTCAAAAGGAATTGAAGCCATTAAAAATGATGAATTTAAAAAAGTAGTTTTATCCAGAAGTGAAACTGTAGAGGTAACTGAATTTGATTTTGTAGCAACGTTCCAGCATTTGGTTCAGTTATACCCGACTACTTTTTGCTATTGTTTTTTTCATCCGAAAATTGGATTCTGGATGGGAGCAACGCCCGAACAATTGCTAAAAGCGAACGGAAATATTTTTGAAACAACAGCTTTGGCCGGGACTCAAAAAGTAAATTCTGAAACTGAAATTCGTTGGGAGCAAAAAGAAAAAGAGGAACAACAATATGTAACTGATTTTATTATAAAGCGATTGAGGGAAGTTGCAAATTCAGTGATGGTTACAGAACCTTATAGTATTAAAGCGGGATCAATCTGGCATATTAAAACGGATATTTCCGGAGTTTTAAATAAAAAATCAACTTTAGAAGAAGTAATCGATACACTTCATCCAACTCCGGCAGTTTGTGGTTTGCCAAAGAAAAAAGCCAAAGCATTTATTTTGGAAAATGAAAATTATGACAGAACTTTTTATACAGGCTTTCTAGGAGAATTAAATAGCAGTTTTGCAGGAAATGATATAAGTTCTGATTTATTTGTAAATCTACGAAGCATGCAAATTCAGAAAAACAAAGCCGTTTTGTACATGGGCTGTGGAATTACAAAAGAAAGTATTCCAGAAAAGGAGTGGGAGGAAAGTGTCAACAAATCGATGACAATGAAAAGGGTTTTAAGAATAAAGAATAAAGAATAAAGAATAAAGAATAAAGAATAAAGAATAAAGAATAAAGAATTAAGAATTAAGAATTAAGAATTAAGAATTAAGAATGTTGTTAAAATCAATTGTGGTTTTCAAAATTGAGATTGAATTGATTTTTGAAATTCTCATTCTCATTGATTTTTGAACTTGCCATTGTCATTGATTTTTGCCATTGAATTTGATAAATTATGAAATTAGATATATTAGCCTTTGGTGCACATCCGGACGATGTAGAATTGGGTTGTGCCGGAACAATCTTAAAAGAAGTGTCGCTTGGTAAAAAAGTAGGTATTGTTGATTTGACACGTGGAGAATTAGGAACGCGTGGAACAGCAGAAACAAGAGATCAGGAAGCAAAAGATGCCGCAAAAATTTTAGGAGTGGTTGTACGTGAAAATTTAGCTATGCGTGATGCTTTTTTTGCTAATGATGAAAAACATCAATTAGAGGTTATAAAAATGATTCGTAAATATAAGCCTGAAATCGTTTTGTGTAATGCTATTGATGATCGCCACATTGATCACGGAAAAGGAAGTAAATTAGTTTCAGATGCTTGTTTTTTATCGGGCCTGGTAAAAATTGAAACTTTACTGGATGGAGAAAAACAGGAAGCCTGGAGACCTAAAGTAGTGTATCATTATATACAATGGAAAAATCTGGTACCTGATTTTGTTGTAGATATTACTGGTTTTGAAGAAAAGAAAATAGAGGCAATTCTGGCTTACAAAACGCAATTTTATGATCCAGATTCTAAAGAACCTGCTACGCCAATCACAAGCAAAAATTTTCTGGAAAGCCTAAATTACAGAGCACAGGACCTGGGAAGGCTGGTTGGTAAAGATTTTGCAGAAGGTTTTACTGTAGAAAGGTGTTTGGCTGTCAATAGCTTAGGAGATTTGATGTAAAAAAGATAGATTTTTTTTAATTTTTTCTTTGTAGAAGTAAACCTTTGTCATATATTTGCAACCGCTAAGCGAAAGCTTAAGTAAATGGTGGTTGTAGCTCAGTTGGTTAGAGTAGCGGTTTGTGGTGCCGCGGGTCGCCGGTTCGAACCCGGTCAGCCACCCAGAAATTTAAAGCCTTGAAGTAATTCAAGGCTTTTTTTGTGGAATAAATTTACAGATAGTTACTGATATTTCATTTTTAAGAAAACAATTCCTCTCTCAAAATATATTGAGATTAGTTTAAAGATGAAGCCAAAACAGTACTGCAAAAAAAAAGACTGTCATTTTTTAGACAGTCTCTCGTTTTTTATACTTTAACTAATAGTAAACATTCTTTTAATTCTGGTTTTTCGACGATGAAGTTTAATAACCATTCTTGCAATTGTTCCATTTCGTAAGGTAACAGTGTTTTGATAGCTTTTTCTAATTCTTTACAAAAAAGTACCGGGTCGAAACTTACTCTCTCGAGTATTGATTTCGTGTAATCAAACATCATTTTTGACATAATAAAATAAGATTTTGGGGGGTTATCTCTATTTTTGAACTCGAACCAAATTTAATCAAATATCACATATAAAATAGCTTTTTAACTTATTTTTTTTAAAATATTGGTAACGAATACGTTTTCTTAATATATATAAAGCAATATAGATTTGTTCTAAATAATGTTGTGTGAATTATTTTACAGCTCTGAACATTTCTCTTTTTCCAGGTGGGCCTGCTAATTTTTCAACGGTAAATCCAACTTCAATCATACTTCTTTTAACGACTCCTCTGGCGGCATAAGTTACTAAAATACCATTTGGTTTTAAGCTATTGTACATTTTCTGAAAAATTTCGGTACTCCAAAGCTCAGGTTGTACTCTGTATCCAAAGGCATCAAAGTAAATCAAATCAAAAATTTCAAAATCATCTATTTCATCAAAAAATTGTTTTCTTTTGGTTAACGAAAAATTAGAACTTATTTCAGTTGCCAAATCCCAATCGCATTCGTGCATTTTCTTGAAAATTTCGTCAAATTGATTCGCTTCAAGCTCAGATACATAATTCATAGATAAAACTTCGTCGGCATTGACAGGATAAGCTTCTACACCTGTATAATCAATGATTTGATTTTTTTGATTTGTTTCCAAAAAAGTTATAAAAGCATTTAATCCGGTTCCAAAACCAATTTCGAGAATATTCACGGGTTTATCTTCAAAAAGTGAAAGCCCATTTTTTATGAATACATGTTTTGCTTCCTGAATTGCGCCGTGTTTTGAATGATAACATTCATCCCATTCTTTTAAATGAATTGTAGTTGAGCCATCTAGCGTTTTTATAATTTCTCTTTCCATTAATTTTGAACTTTACAATGCGATTTAGATACTTTCTAATATTTAGAATAAGTCAAATTTAATCAAAACAAATGCGTAAAGCCTTAAAAAATCAAGGTTTTTTCATAAAATCCATATAAAAATCAGTTAAAATTTTAAGTTTATTGTAAGATAAATAAATCGCAGTTAAATGAGGTAATTAATGGGTTTTTGGCAAGTAATTTATATATTTTTACTTAATTTTGCATTCAATAAATTCTATTTTATATCAAATTATCACTTTAAGATTCTTCTTTTGTGATGAAAATTACGTAAAACTTACATTATTATGAGTACATCTCAAACAAGCAAAATTGAAATCAGAAAAGCCACTTCTTCTAAAATTAGTAGTGTAGACTTTGAAAACTTAAGCTTTGGTGCTGTATTTACAGACCATTTATTCGAATGTGATTTTAAAAATGGAGAGTGGCAAACACCGGTCATTAAGCCTTATGCTCCAATTTTAATGGATCCGTCTTCTAAAGTCTTTCATTATGGTCAGGCAATTTTTGAAGGAATGAAAGCTTACAAGGATGATAATAATGATGTTTGGTTGTTCAGACCGGATGAAAACTACAAGCGCTTTAATAACTCAGCAGTTCGTATGGCAATGCCGGAAGTCCCTGAATCAGTTTTTATGGATGGTTTGAATGAATTATTAAAAATTGATAAAGACTGGATTCAAAGAGGAAACGGAAGCAGTATGTATATCCGTCCGTTTATGATTGCTACAGGTCCCGGAGTTGTTGCAAATCCTTCAGATGAATATAAATTCATGATTTTACTTTCTCCTGCACAATCGTATTATGCTGGTGAGGTAAAAGTAATTATTGCAGAACATTACAGCAGAGCTGCCAATGGTGGAATAGGGGCTGCAAAAGCGGCTGGAAATTATGCTGCACAGTTTTACCCAACAAACCTGGCTAATAAAGAAGGTTTCCAGCAGGTAATCTGGACTGATGATGCAACGCACACAAAATTAGAAGAGGCGGGCACAATGAACGTTTTCTTTAGAATCAATGATACTTTATTGACAGCTCCAACTAGTGAAAGAATCTTAGATGGTATAACCAGAAAAAGTTTAATTGCCATGGCTGAAAAAGAAGGCCTGAATGTAGAAGTTCGTCCTGTTATTGTTTCAGAATTGGTAGAAGCTGCTAAAAACGGATCTTTAAAAGAAATTTTTGGAGCAGGAACAGCAGCCGTTGTAAGTGTTATCAAAGGATTTTCTTATCAGGATGTTTATTATGAAATGGCTGCAATTGAGAATTCATATGCTTCTCTGCTAAAAGAAAAACTAACAAATCTTCAAAACAAACTTGCTGAGGATACTTTTGGCTGGACAGTTAAAGTTCAATAATCAAAAGATTTATATAAGAACAAGCCCGATGACTTAACAGTTGTCGGGTTTTCTATTTTATATTTGTTTTTCAAACAATATTTAGATTATGCAGGATCTGGTTTTAAAAAATATAACCAAACACATTTCGCTTGACGAAAATGAAACAGTTTATTTTCTTTCGATCTTAAAAGAAAGGAAGTATCCAAAAAAAACTATTATTTTAAAAGAAGGAGATATTTGTAAAACAATAAATTTTGTGCAATCAGGAACTTTAAGAGCATTTTACAGAGATCAGCAAGGAAAAGAATCAACTATTATGTTTGCTGTTTCTGACTGGTGGATTACAGATATGGCTTGTTTTGTAAACCAACAACCTGCAATATTGAATATTGAAACAATTGAAGAGAGCCATATGTTACATTTACAAAAAGAGGATTTAGATGACTTGTATCTTAAAATTCCAAAATTTGAGCGGTTTTTCAGGATTATTATGCAAAATGCTTACATAAGAGAACAGTTAAGGGTTATTCAAAATCTTTCTCTCACGGCAGAGCAACGTTATTATATTTTTTTAGAAAAATATCCGCAAGTGGTAAAACAAGTTACACAAAAACAAATAGCATCATATTTGGGAATTACGCCTGAGTTTTTAAGTATGATTAAAGCAAATAAAAAGAAATAGTGTTTTCTTAAACTACATTATTTTTTTGCTGTAATATGTTCACGTGCTTTGTAAAAAAATATATAAAAATATGTTAATACTTATAGCTGGTCCTTATCGTGGAGGTACAAATGACGATCCCAAATTGATTCAACAAAATTTAGAAAAATTAGAAGCTGTAGCCCTTCCGTTATTCAGAATGGGGCATTTGCCTGTAATTGGCGAATGGTTAGCTTTGCCGCTGCTTCATTTAGCCGGATCTAAAGCAATTGGTGACAGCGTCTGGGACGAAATTCAATATCCCGTTGCTCATAGGCTTCTTGAAAAATGCGATGCAGTTCTTCGTCTTGAAGGAGAGTCAAAAGGAGCAGATAACGATGTAAGAATTGCTAAAGAAAAAGGATTGAAGATTTATTATCGTCTGGAGGATGTTCCTGAAGTATAATAATTAGATTTAAAATTAGAAAATCCCTAGTAAGTTTTAAAAACGTATTAGGGATTAATATTTAAAGTAATTTTGAAAAGTCTGGTTTAAAATAATTGGGACCTTTCATAACTTTTCCGTCTTCGCGATAAATAGGTTTTCCGTCCTGGCCTAATTTACTCATATTGCTACGCTGAATTTCATCAAAAATGGCTTCAATTTTGTCTTGTAAGCCATGTTCGATAATTGTTCCGCATAATATATACATTATATCTCCAAGGGCATCAGCGATTTCAATTAAATCGTTATTTTGTACCGCCTCAAGATATTCTTCATTTTCTTCTTTCATTAAATTATAGCGAAGGTGTTTTTTTGTTTCGCCTAAATCTGCAATGGGAGTTTCACTATGACCTATTTTAAAAGCAGTGTGGAATTCTTTTACAGCATCTATTTGTTTTTTCATTTTTTTATTGATTAAATGGACTGCCAAATTAGCAACTATTCGTATACAATTCTCTAAATTTGTCAAAAATAATTTCAATTATGTTTAGTCAGGGACAATTAATATTCGCAGTCTGTTTTTTTATCACATTTGTTATCGTAATGATTTTCGCTTACCGAAAAGATCTTGCTTTACACAAGATATTTTATAAGGGAAATTATAAAGTATTAATTGGTTTTCTGCTTTTTATTCTGATTCTGTTTTTAATCAAATTCTTTTTTAAGAGATAAATTTGAAAACTATTTCTATATTTAAAAACCTGAAGTATACTTTAAATATTTTAAAATCGTTTTGTTATATGTGTTTTTGAAGAAAATATAATTAAGAAAACTGTTTTTATTTTTTGTAATTCGTAACACTATTAATAAATTTATAACTTTACGACACCAAACAACCTACACATGAAAATCCTAAAATATCTGTTTCTTTTACTGTTATTAAGTTTTGTTGCTTTAAGTGTTTTTGTGGCTACTCAAAAAGGCATTTTTAGTGTTGAGCGAAGCAAAGTTATTAATTCGCCAAGAGCAACTGTATATAATTATGTAAATGATTTTAGAAATTTTGAAGATTTTGAATCTTGGGCAATTGAAGATCCAACAATAAAAATGTCTTTTCCGGGAAAGACAACAGGAAATGGAGCTTTATTTTCATGGGAAGGCAGTGAAGCACAAGGTAGCGGTATAACACTACAGGCTAAAGACGGAGAAAGTATTCATCAAAAAATAAATTTTGACGGGACAGATGCTGATGTTTATTGGATTTTTAAAGACACTCTTAATGGTAAAACAAAAGTTACCTGGAAAGCTAAAGGAGAAATGAGCTTTCTTTTTAAAATTTATACAGTTTTGAATGGTGGTTCTGATAAAGTAATAGGAACAATGTATGAAAAAACCCTTGTCAATATTGATAAGAATCTGGATTACGAAACTAAAACGTATGCTATAAAAGTAAATGGCGTTGTTGAAAAAACAGAGAGTTTTTATATTAAGCAGACTTTTACAAGTGAGATTCAAAAAGTAAATAAAAATGCCAGAATTGTTATTCCGAAACTGATAGAGTTTAGTAAAACCAATAATTTATATACAAACGGAAAGCCTTTTATTATTTATCATACTTATGATACAAATACCAATTTGGCAAAAATTTCGATTTGTTTGCCAATAAACAAAGAAATTTTCACAAGTGCAGGAAGTGATATCTTATCTGGTAAATTGAACAGTTTTGTGGCTGTGAAAACTACTTTAAAAGGAGATTACTCTCATATAAATGAAGCTATTGCCAAAACAACAGCTTTTATTAATAAGGAAAAAATAACTCCTGATTTAAGCTGGTCACATCTTGAAATCTTAACGGCAGGGAAATTGGATGTTAAAAGTTCATCAAGATTAGTAACAGAAATTTACTATCCAGTTATTCCTAAGGTGATTCCGGTAGCTGTACCTTCGGTATACAAACCTGCTGCTTCTGAACCCGTTGCTAAAAAACCTGCCGAAACGCCTCCTGCTAAAACAACTCCGGAAGAAGAATCTGAATTTTAAAAAAAAATAAAAGGAGAGATTAAACCTTTTGTGATAAATTCATTCAAACAAGATAAATAAAAAAAAACTTGACAGAAGAGAAGGAATTTATAGTACAATTATTAAATCCTAAAACGCAGAATATTGCGTTTCAGAAACTCTTGTCAGAATATCAAAAACCGTTGTATTCTCATATTCGGAATATTGTTTTGAATCATGATGATGCCGATGATGTTTTGCAGAATACCTTTGTAAAAGTATTTCAGTATCTGAAAAATTTTAAGGGCGAAAGCAAACTTTTTTCCTGGATGTATCGAATAGCAACCAATGAAGCCTTGACTTTTTTGAGTCAGAAAGCAAAATTGAATGGTTTAACATCCGAAGCTTTACAGAATAAAACCATAGATAATTTAAAGGCCGATAGTTATTTTGATGGGGATGAGATTCAGATAAAGCTTCAAAAAGCCATTGTTACATTACCTGAAAAACAACAATTGGTTTTTAAAATGAAGTATTTCGAAGAATTGAAATATGAAGAAATCTCCGAAATCCTGGGCACTTCAGTAGGAGCATTGAAAGCCTCATATCATCATGCGGTAAAAAAAATTGAGTTATATGTTACATCAAATTAAACCTTTTGTTATAAAACTTGTCTTATAAGTATTATGAAAGTATTTAAATTAGAAAACGAACCGAAGATTAAAACTGGATTTAAAACTCCGGATCATTATTTTGATGATCTTTCGGCAAAAGTTTTACAGCAAATTAGTGAAACAGAAGTAAAGGTAATACCAATTTACAAACGTAAAAAGGTTGTTACAATGGCTGCTGCTGCAGTAGTATTTATTGCATTGATGATTCCGATAGTAAATAATTATAAATCATCTAAAGAACTTGATGAAGCTACTTTAGAAACATATTTGTCTTATCAGTCCAATTTGAATCAATATGATTTGATTCGGGAATTGGACACAAAAGATATTGAAGCTATAAATAAAAATATTGTCCTCGAGCAGGAAACTCTTGAAGATGTTTTGTCTTCAAATCCAAATATTGAGAATTTAATTTCAGAATAAAAATAAAAAACAATAAAGATGAAAATCAAAAATATACTTCCCATATTGCTGTTTTTAGTTAGTTTTTCATTTTATGCGCAAAGTGATAAAATAGATGAAAAGCGTGAAAAAATTAAAGCTTTTAAGGTGTCCTTTTTGACTACAGAGTTGGAGCTGACCTCTAATGAAGCTGAAAAATTCTGGCCAATTTATAACGATTTTGATGATAAACAATATGAATTGCGTCATGAAAAAATGAAAACCTATTTGAGAAAGCTGAATGATGATACAGTTAATTCGCTTTCAGAAAAAGAAGCTGCTTCATTGTTGTCCCAAATAGAAAGTACAGATAAAGAATTATATTTTTTAAGAGAAAAATATATGAGTAACCTTCGCAAAGTGCTTTCGGCTAAAAAAATATTGAAATTAAAAAAATCAGAAGATGACTTTAATCGAAAATTATTAAAGCAATATAAAGAAAAAGCAGGTAAGAACTAATGTTTAAAAAGTAAATACCGACTGCCGTCACAAATGCCACAAAGGGCGACAAATACCAAAGGAACAACAGCGATAAGACCCCTATATAATAATACTTACTTTATTATTTAGGGGTTTTATTATGTTATTTATTTAAAGCGAAGTCTAATGACTTTATTATGTCCAGCCGCAATTGCTGTATTTCTATTGATAAAACGAATTGTAAAAAGCTTTGAATCAGTAGATAATTGCGTCCAGTTTTCACCTCCATTTTGAGAATATTGAATCCCCTCAGATCCAACGCAGATAATTTCTTTGCCGTTACCTCCAGGAACATACTGCACACATGATGCGTATCCAAAACCCATACCCTGACCTATTAGTTCCCAGGTTTTTCCACCATCTGTTGTAAAAGCTTTATTATTAGTTTTTTGGTCTGGAAGTTCGTAATCACCTCCGGCAATAAATCCATGTTTAGAATCGTAAAAATCTGCTGTAAAAATACCTGTCATTGTTTTTCCCTGAACAATAGGGGTTTCAATAACTTTCCAGGTTTTGCCTTTATCCGGAGAATAAAAAACCCGGGATTTTTTTCCTCCCGAAACCAGCCAGGTATCATCTCCTTTTATAACAATGTTCGAATTGCTGGCGGCAAAGGCAGATTCGCCTTTGGCATTTGTAGGTAATTTATCTGATAATAATTTTGTCCATGTCTCTCCTCCATCACGGGTTATTATGATAGAAAAAGTATCTTCTGTAGGATCTCCAATTGCAATTCCTTCCTTATCGTTCCAAAATTGCATACAATCATAAAAAACTCTTTCATTAATTTCTTTGTAAACTAATTTTGTTTTTTGTGTCTTTTTTGAAACTGAATAAAGTAATGCTGGATTTCCAACACTTAATAAAAAAATATCTTTTGAAGTTTGAGCTATGCTTCTGAATTCTAATTTTAAAGTGTCCCGGTAAATATGCTCTTCAAATTTTTCTTTTTTATCTAAATCGTAGTATCCAAAACGGGAATTATCAGCGCCATACCAAACTTTATTTTTATCAATTAAAATGGCTCTAATGCTAATTTTGTCTTCAAATAAAGTATCTGTTTGCATAGAAGTAAAACCGCCATACACAGTTGTTTTGTCGCTATTATTCAGTGTTTTAAAAGATATGAATAAAATAAAAACACCGCAAAATAATATTACTTTTTTCATATAGGTTAAGATTTAGTTGTTGCTAAAATACAATTATTTATAACATGTGAAATATATTTTGTTTTTTTTGTGGCACAGTAATTGGATACTCCAGAATATTAATCTTAATATGATTTGCCATGAAAGCGAAAATACTTTTTTTAGCGTTAGTAACTATAGGTTTAAGTTCTTCTGCTGTACAAAGCCAAACAAATGTTTATGCAAAAAACTCAGATATCAGTGATAATTTAGATTTAAGAGCTGTTGCTTCTATTTTTGGAGACTCAGACAATCTTCAGGATTTCGAAAGAAGATTAAATGATCCAAAATACCAAATTTCAAATCTTGACTTGAATGATGATGATGAGGTTGATTATTTACGTGTTATTGAATCTGTTGAAGACAGAACTCACGTTGTTATCATTCAAGCTGTTCTTGATCGTGATGTTTATCAGGATATTGCAACTATAGATGTTGAGCGAGATAACTATAACAAAATAAGTGTTCAGATTGTAGGGAATAATTATTTATATGGAGACAACTATATTTATGAGCCTGTTTATAATGTAGCTCCGGTTATATATTCATCATTCTGGGTTACGAACTACAGACCTTATTACTCTACGTGGACCTGGAATTTTTTCCCAACATATTATGTGGCATGGAGACCTTACCCAATTTACAGATATAGAAACAATATCAATATTTGTATCAATGTGAATAATCGTTATAATTATGTGAATCACAGAAGAAGTTACAGAGCTCCTGTAATATATGAAACCAGACGTTGCTATGGTTATGAAAGACGCCATCCTAATTATAGTTTTTCGCAAAGACATGCAAATGTGGGTAACAGATATGAGTTAGATCGTAGACGTGTTGGAAGCAGAGAATTAAACAGAAATCAAAGCGTTTACAGTAACAACAGATCAAACTCAGCCAGAGTATCTAATACGGAATATAGAACTCCAAACAGAAATTATGCTGAAAATAGAAATGCATCATCTGATAGAAGTTATAATTCAAACCGAGGTGGTGCTTCAGATAGAAATAACGCATCTAAAGGAAATAGTCCGGTTAGGGTTGAAGATAATTCCAGAACAGAATCAAGAGGGTATTCTAATGAAAACAGAACCAACACTTCCAGAGGAAATTCTGAGAATAGGATGAATGAAAACAGATCAGTCTCATCAACTCCAAGAACAGAATCTTCCAGAGGGAATTATGAGAACAGAATGACTAACAGAACCGCTTCGTCGTCTCCAAGAGCTGAATCGCAAAGAACGGCTTCTGATAGCAGATCTGCAAGACCACAAGCATCCCAACGTTCAGAGGCTTCACGAGGAAATCAGGAAGCTAGAGGAGGGGGGCAGTCACAAAGACAAAATAATTCAGAATCAAGAGGTGGGGGAAGAAGAGGTTAATCACAAAAGAAGGTTTTTGAACAAAAAGAGGCACAATCGTTAGATTGTGTTTTTTTTTGTTCTTTTTTCTTATAAATAGCGTTAGTTTGTTTTAAAACAGTAAATTTGCAACCGTCTTTTATAAAACATACATGAGCGCATCGCATAAAAACTTACACAGTAAGTTGTCTATTGGGGGTTTATTGATCACATTAGGAATTATTTATGGAGATATTGGTACTTCTCCTTTATATGTAATGAAAGCCATACTTGGTGAACATACAATTGATGCTGATATTGTTTTAGGAGGTATTTCCTGTGTTTTCTGGACATTAACTCTTCAAACTACAATTAAGTATGTCCTTATAACCTTAAGTGCAGACAATCATGGTGAAGGAGGAATTTTTGCTTTGTATGCCCTGGTCAAGAAAACAAAAATTCAATGGCTTATAGTTCCTGCAATTATTGGAGGTAGCGCCTTGCTTGCCGATGGTATTATAACACCTCCTATTTCGGTTTCCTCAGCAGTAGAAGGAATAAAAACTTACTATCCTGAAATAAATACGATTCCGATTGTTATTGGAATTCTTTTTGTTTTGTTCACCATTCAGCAGTTTGGTACTAAGCTGGTTGGTAAATTTTTTGCACCAATGATGCTAATTTGGTTTGCTATGTTGGGGACTTTAGGAGTAATTCAGATTTTGGATCATCCGGAGGTCATCAAAGCTATTAATCCTTATTATGCTTACCATTTATTATCGATACATCCCGATGGTTTTTTTGTATTGGGGTTTGTATTTTTATGTACCACAGGAGCAGAAGCATTGTATTCTGACATGGGGCATTGCGGAAGAAAAAATATTAGAATTAGCTGGGTTTTTGTAAAACTAACTTTAGTATTAAACTATTTTGGTCAGGCTGCTTATTTAATTCATCATGAGGGACAAACATTGCAGGTATTAGGAGGTGAAAACGGTAATCCGTTTTACTTAATCATGCCGGATTGGTTTCAGCCTGTCGGTATCGTAATAGCAACTTTGGCTGCGGTTATTGCATCTCAGGCACTTATAAGTGGTTCGTTTACTTTGATAAATGAAGCCATGAGATTGAATTTCTGGCCAAAAGTACGAATCAAATATCCTACCGAAGTAAAAGGGCAATTGTATATTCCGTCAATTAACTGGCTGTTATTTTTTGGGTGTGTGGGAATCGTTTTACACTTCGAAAAATCCAGTAATATGGAGCATGCTTATGGTTTGGCAATTGTACTCTGCATGATTATGACTACGATTTTACTGAATTATTATTTGATTATGAAAAGAGTAAAACTATATTTTATGGTTCCTCTAATCACAATTTACCTAATAATTGAAGGATGTTTTTTACTGGCTAATATTACCAAATTTGCCGAAGGCGGTTATGTAACGTTGATTATTGCAATTTTATTGATTTCGGTAATGACAGTATGGTATATGGCTAAAAAAATTAATAAAAGCTATACTAAAATTGTCAAAATTGATGATTACAAGAAAGTCTTAATGGAATTGAGCGAAGATTTATCCATTCCAAAATATGCTACCCATTTGGTTTACATGACAAATGCTAATCGTGTTGATGAATTAGAGCAAAAAGTGATGTATTCCATTCTTCAAAAGCGTCCAAAAAGAGCTGATATTTATTGGTTTGTCCATGTGAATATTTTAACTGAGCCTTATAAAACACAATATAAGGTAACAGAAATTGCCAAAGATGATATTTACAGAATTGATTTCAATTTAGGATTCAGAGAACCAACCAAAATTAATTTAATGTTTAGAGAAGTTATTCGTGATATGGTAAAAAATGGAGAAGTTGATATTACCAGCCGTTACGAATCATTGAACAAAAATAATATTGTTGGAGATTTCAAATTTGTATTGTCTGAGAAATTCTTGTCGAATGACTCCGATTTATTATGGCATGAGAAAATAATCATGAACTCCTATTTCTTAATTAAAAAATTGAGTTTATCTGAAGAAAGTGCTTTTGGTTTAGACAGTAGTTCTGTAAAAATAGAAAAATTTCCAATGGTGCTTCATGCTCCGGAGAATATTGGTTTGACAAGGATTATAAAATAAATCATTTTTCAAAATACATTCAAAAACACTCTTTTATGCTTTATCAGAGTGTTTTTTCTTTTTAATGAAAGTTAAAACAACAATCAAAATTAAAAAATTTAACTTTCAATCAATTAATAGTACCTTTGCAACTCAAACAATTAAAATGAGATTACACAGAAATTTAGTTTATACTACCATCGATTCTTTAAATGCTATTTTTAATGAAGGAGAATACGCGGATAAAGTGGTAGCAAGAGCCTTAAAAAAAGACAAGCGTTGGGGAAGTTCCGACAGGAAGTTTGTTGCTGAAACGATATACGAAATAGTTCGTTGGAAAAGATTATATGCTGAAATTGCCGAAGTTAAAGAACCCTTTGACAGAGATAATTTATGGAGAATGTTTGCTGTTTGGGCAGTTTTAAGAGGTTATCCAATTCCGGACTGGAGACAGTTGGAAGGAACACCTGAAAGAAAAATAAAAGGTCGTTTTGACGAGCTTTCAAAAGTTAGGGCTTTAAAAGAATCTATTCCGGACTGGATGGATGAATTGGGAGCTAAAGAACTAGGTGAAAAAGTTTGGGCAAAAGAAATTGCAGCCCAAAACCAGCCTGCAAAAGTTATCTTAAGAACCAACACACTTAAAGGAACTAAGGAAAACTTAAGAAACACATTGATGGATTTAAATATCGAAACAGAATATTTAAAAGATCAGCCTGAAGCTTTAGTTTTAAAAGAAAGAGCAAATGTGTTTTTGACAGATGCTTTTAAACAGGGACTTTTTGAAGTTCAGGATGCAAACTCACAATTGGTTGCAGGTTTTCTTGATGTAAAACCAGGTATGCGTGTTGTTGATACTTGTGCCGGAGCAGGTGGAAAAACATTACACATTGCTTCTTTAATGGAAAATAAAGGACAATTAATTGCAATGGATTTATACGAAAGTAAACTGAAGCAATTAAAATTAAGGGCTAAACGAAATGGCGCTTTTAATATCGAATATCGTATTATTGACACTACAAAGGTGATTAAAAAACTCCATGAAAAAGCAGATCGAGTGTTAATTGATGCGCCATGTAGCGGTTTAGGAGTTTTAAAAAGAAATCCTGACGCCAAATGGAAATTACAACCTGAATTTATTGATAATATTCGTAAAGTACAGTCTGAGGTTTTAGAAAGTTATTCTAAAATTGTAAAGCCAGGAGGAAAATTAGTATATGCTACATGTTCGGTCTTACCATCAGAAAATCAGGAACAAGTTGAGAAATTCCTGAAAACAGAAATCGGAAAACAATTTACATTTATAAAAGACCGTAAAATTCTGGCTTCAGAATCTGGTTTCGATGGATTTTATATGGCATTATTAGAGCGTAAAGAGTAAATTTAGTCAAATAGATACTAAAATTTAAAATCCCAAATTCCAATTCATATTTTGGAATTTGGGATTTATTTATTCTTATTTTATCAAAGTAAGCTTGGTTTGCGTAATAGTTTTCCATTTTCATTTTCCTTAAATTTAGGGACAAAAACTATTTCTTTTGGTTTTTCATATTTATCCAAAACATCAAAAAAGCCAGTTGGAAAATCTTGTTTTTCTCCTTCAATAACCAAAATTAGTTTTTCTCCCAAAATTGAATCCGGAATTCCGGTAACGAAAAATCTTGAATTAATTTTTTTAATGAGTTTTGCTTCAATTTGTTCAGGAATTAATTTTACGCCACCGCTATTAATTACATTATCAATTCTTCCTAAAAATAGAAACTGATTTTCTTTCACCAATTCAATCAGGTCATTGGTAATGATAGGCTCGTTGGAAATAGAAGGAACTGTAATTGCTAAACACCCTCTGCTGTCTTGGGCAATCTTTATATTAGGTAGAATAGAAAATGCTTTTTCTCCCACTTTTTTAGCTGCAATATGAGTAATAGTTTCCGTCATTCCGTAAGTTTCGTAAATCTCAGTTTTCAAAGGCAAAACTTTTTCTTCAAGAGCAGTATCCATTTTTGCTCCGCCCACTATTAATTTTTTGACATTTTTTAATCCTTCAATCGAATTTAGAACCTGCAAAGGTACCATCGCGACAAAATCATATAATTTATCATTTAGGGATAATGGTGTTGTACTGGGTTCTGTAACGTCTAACTCCAAACCGAGAATAAAGCTTCGTACGAGCATCATTTTTCCTGCAATAAATTTTACCGGCAGGCAAAGCAGAGCCTTGTTTCCAGGTTTTAAATTGAAAAAATCTCCTGTTGCCAATGCCGATTGTATCATCGCTTGTTTTTGTAATCGGACTAATTTAGGCAGACCCGTAGTCCCTGATGTTCTCATTTCGATATATTCTTTATCGTCGAACCAGTCTAATAAAAATTCTCCAATTGCCTGTTGATTAGTATCATCTTCCTTAATGTAGCTATAAGCAACAGAACGCAAATCGTCTCCATTTAAATGATAACCATCTATTTTAAAATAATTGTGAACGTTTTTATGAGTAAGGTTTAGCATGGTGTATTAATTTAAATTTAAAAATTCGGTCACTTCATCGTTTGTTTCTTTGATGTTTCCGGTTAATTTTTCTTTCCAGTTTGTCCAGTTGTATTTTTTGCTAAAAATAAAAAGCAAAATAGGATAGATTACAATCACAGGCAATATAACATCAAAGCTGGCAGAAGGTTCAGATTTATCAATAAAAAGGGAATAGGTCTGAAAAACGGTCCAGTCTGAGGTTACCAGCAAAGCGCCTATCAGGTTGTTGGCGGCATGGAAACCAAGTGCCAGTTCCATGCCTTCATCCATTAAAGTAATAATTCCTAAAAAGAATCCGGTACCTATGTAATAAATCATGATAATATTGCCCATTTTAGTTACTTCCGGGTTAAACCAGTGCATAGAACCAAATATTAATGAAGTCATTAATAACGGAAACCATCTGTTTTTGGCTAAGTTGGCAAAACCCTGCATCAGATAGCCCCTAAAAACATATTCTTCAGTACTGGTTTGTATCGGGATCATCAGGGTTCCGATAACTACTAATATTAAAAAAGGAATTGGTTTGAAATTAAAAATAAAGCTTTCGGGTGATTGTAAATAAATAAACACAAAACTCAATAATGAAAAACCCGCCCATAAAAGAAAGGAAAACAAAATACGTTTTGGGTCTGCTTTTTTTCGCGAAGTTGTAACGGATAAGATACTTTGATGATGCATGTATTTGACAACATAATAAACTCCTGCTAAGGCAAAAGCGAACGAAATCATTACTAAAAATAAAGTCAGGTTTGAATCAAACATTTTCATCAGCATTTTATCGTTTTCTGGATAGGTTTTTTTGTTGATTAGAGTTTCATATTTTATCGCCAGCCATAAAGGAAAGTTACCAAAAAAAGATGCTGAGATTATGACTACAGAGCCTAAAAGATATTTCCAAAATTTATTTTCTGGTTTAATTCCTTGTTCTAAAAACATATTATTTAAAATTAAAATGGAGTTCTAATTAATAAGTAAATCTTATTTTTGGGGATTGCTAAAATACCCTTTTTTAGCCCAATTATTTTACAACAACTTAAAAAAATAACATGATACAAGTTTACCATAATCCACGATGTGGAAAATCAAGAAGTTGTCTGGCTTTTCTGGATAATGCGAATCAGGACTATGAAATTATTCCATATCTTACTGAAACACCAACTTTTGAAGAACTGAAAAGATTAATAGAAAAATTAGACCTGAAACCCATTGAATTGGTGCGAGTTAAGGAAAAAATCTGGATCGACCAATACAAAGGAAAAACCTTGACAGATTTGCAAGTTATTCAGGCTATGGTTGATAATCCGATTTTGATAGAGAGGCCGATTGTTATAAAAGATGGAAAAGCTATAATTGGACGTGATTTGGACAAAGTAGCTTCTTTTTTAGATGGAATATAAAATATTTGATTAACATTTTTTTGTGATTTACTCTTTTAAACCAAAAGCTATATTTGCGGTCTAAAAGGAAAAGAAATACCAAAAAAATAATGAAAAAAATCAAATTTGCGATATTGATCCTATTTATGCTTTCTGGATTATGTAATTATGCACAACAACCACCTTCGGGTCAAGCGAAAGTAAAAGTTACCGGAAAAGTTTTAGAAAAAGTTTCAAAACAGCCACTTGAGTATGCTACAATTTCAATTACTGCACCGAATGAAACTAAAGTGATTGCCGGTGGAATTACAAATCCAAAAGGTGAATTTGATTTAACGGTTCCGCCTGGAACTTATGATATCAAAGTTGAGTTTATTTCGTTTAAAGCTACTGAAATCAAAGGAAAAAATATTTCAGAAGATACTAATTTAGGAGTTGTAAGCTTATCTGAAGACGCTGCGCAATTGAATGAGGTTGTAGTGCGTGCCGAAAAATCATCTGTTGAAATAAAACTGGACAAAAAAGTATACAATGTTGGGCAGGATATGATGGTAAAAGGAGGAACAGTTAGTGATGTTCTGGATAATGTTCCTTCAGTTTCTGTGGATACAGAAGGAAATGTAAGCTTAAGAGGAAGTGATAATATCCGAATTTTAATAGACGGAAGACCATCAAACGCAATTAATGTTGCCGAAGCTTTACGTCAGCTTCCGGCAGACGCAATTGATAAGGTTGAAGTGATTACCAATCCATCAGCTCGTTACGATGCAGAAGGTGGTTCTGGTTTGATTAATATTATTCTTAAAAAAGGAAAAAATCAAGGTTTCAACGGAACTTTTATTGCTTCAACTGGACTTCCTGAAACGTATGGACTCAGTGCCAATCTGAATTATAAAACGGAAAAATTAAATTATTTTACTACAGCCGGATATAATTACAGAACAAATGAGGGAGAAGGTTTAACCAATACAAAATACTTTAATGAGGATGGTTCTCCTAAATCATACTTAGATGAAACCCGTGACACTAAAAGAACCAGAGACGGATTCAATGGAAGGGCCGGAATAGAATGGTCAATTACGCCAACGACTTTCTGGACAAATGCGATCAATTATCAAAAAAATACAGGTGAAGACAGAGATCTGATCAATTATTATAATTATGATGCTAATCGTGTTGCTACAGCAAATTCATTCAGATTAAATAATGGAGACACCGGAGGTGAAAATGTAGAATATACATCCAATTTAATCAAAAATTTCAACGATAAAGGACATAAACTTACAGCCGATTTATCGATTTCACGAAACACAGACGACAGTAAAAGCGTCATTACAGCTGAGCCTACTTTCAATAGAACGTTAAATAATCAGGTTCAGAAACAAATTCAGCTTCAGGCAGACTATGTTTTGCCATTAGGAAAAGGAAGTCAGTTTGAAGCAGGATACAAAGGAAGTTTTGGCGATTTAAATAATGTATACTATGTTGCCAATCTTGTCAATGGGGTGTATGAAAAAGATGAAAATTTATCCAATACTTTAGAGTACAAAGAAAATATAAATGCATTGTATACTTCATACGGTTTTAAAGTAAATAAATTTTCCTATTTATTTGGATTGCGTTGGGAAGACACCAATATTGAAGTCAATCTTTTAGATACAAATAAATTTAATACTAAGAATTACAATAATTTATTTCCAAGTGCTTTTATAAGTTATGAAATTTCAGACCAAAGCAATTTTACAGCAAGTTACAGTAAGCGTTTAACCAGACCGAGAGGGCGTTTTATGAACCCGGCGGTAAACTATGCCAGTAATATCAATATCTTTCAGGGAAATCCTGATTTAAATCCTTCATTGACTGATAAATATGACATTGGGTATCTTAAGCGTTGGGATAAAGTAACTTTTAGTACTTCTGCTTATTTTGAAGATACCAAAGACGTTTTTAGTTTTGTTAGGTTTCCTACAGGTGAAGTTGTAACTCCTGATGGTGAAGTTGTAACTCCTGCACCGGGCGAAACAGTTGAAGGTATTCCGGTTATTAAAAGCTCACCAATTAACTTAGGAAAAGAACAAAAATTTGGTTTCGAATTTACATTTAATTACACTCCATTCAAATGGTGGAAATTAAACAGTAATTTTAATTTTTATAATGTAAAAACAACCGGAGAAAACACTTATGAAGATAATAACGGTAATGTGATTGTACAAAATTTAGACAACCAGGCTACTACATGGTTTACCAGAATTAGTTCAAAAGTTACCCTGCCATACAAAATAGACTGGCAATTAAGCGGTAATTATAATGGCGAACAAAAAACAGCACAAGGTAAAAATCTGGGACAGTTTGGTTTAAATACAGCTTTCAGTAAAGACGTTTTAAAAGATAAGGGTACAATTGCATTCAATATCAGTGATATTTTCAACTCAAGAAAAATGATGTCATACACGAATTTTTACAATGACTCAAGAGTAATGACTCAGACATCATATAGTGAATTTCAGTTCCGTAAACGTCAGTTCAATTTATCGTTTACTTATCGTTTCAATAAGCCTAAAAATGACAGAGAGAAGAATGGAGCTCCGAGAAATGAAGGTGGAGGAGATGGAGGAGAGTTTCCAGGATAAAACAGGTTAAATCCCAAAACGTAAAAATCCAAATTCCAATGTAAAAGTTGGAATTTGGATTTTTTTTATTGTAGTTTATTTTCTTTTTTAGCATAAAAAAAGGACTCGTTTTCACGGGTCCTTTTTTATGAAATCAATTAAAGTTTAACTGATTGTTCTTCTTGTCTTCTTTTGGCTCTTTTTTCTTTGAACATTTCCCAGCTAGCTCCCGTAACCCAATAAGATACGAAACCAACCAAGAAAAACATTAACCAAAACCCTATAGTTAGTATGGTTAAGAAAAGTAAAAAACCTAAGTACTGTGAAAATTCAAACATGTTTTCCAGAATTTTTGAATGTAAGCACAAATGTAGGTTTTATATTTTTCCTTGCCAATAAAAACCAAATCAATTTTTCTAAAAGGCCAATTATTCTTATATTTATACTCATTTTAAATAAGGATTTTTTTAAGTATCTAAAATAGAATACTATGATTGTTTTCAGGAGCTGTTTCCTGCTGTCCACTATATCTTTTATGGGGAACACCCCCATAAAAGGATGCCGTTTCCATCAGGGCTAAAGCATTCGTTTTCAAAAGAAACTTCAGTTTTTAAATCTCACAAATAACATTTCACATATTACAAACAATATTTTACAAACAACAAAATGAAATACAGAATAGAAAAAGACACTATGGGCGAAGTGCAGGTTCCGGCTGATAAATATTGGGGTGCACAAACAGAGCGTTCCAGAAATAATTTTAAAATTGGAGATTCAGGATCAATGCCAAAAGAAATCATAGAAGGTTTCGCTTATCTTAAAAAAGCAGCTGCTTATGCCAACCACGATTTAGGTGTTTTGCCAATCGAAAAACGTGACGCTATTGCTGCAGTTTGTGATGAGATACTTGCCGGACAATTAAAAGATGAATTTCCGCTTGTGATCTGGCAAACCGGTTCAGGTACGCAAAGTAATATGAATGTCAATGAAGTAATAGCAAATCGTGCTCAGGTGCTTAAAGGATTTGAAATTGGAGAAGGTGAGCAATTCATTAAAGCCAATGATGATGTCAATAAATCACAATCGTCAAACGATACCTTTCCAACCGGAATGCATATTGCAGCTTACAAAATGGTTGTGGAAACCACCATTCCGGGAGTCGAAAAACTGCATGCAACATTAGTCAAAAAAGCAACCGAGTTTAAAGACGTTGTAAAAATCGGCCGTACACACCTTATGGATGCCACTCCATTGACTTTAGGACAGGAAATTTCAGGCTATGCAGCTCAATTGGCATACGGTTTAAAAGCACTTAGAAATACATTATCACATTTATCTGAAATCGCTTTAGGCGGAACTGCAGTAGGAACAGGACTTAACACTCCAAAAGGCTATGATGTAAAAGTTGCCGAATATATTGCTAAATTCACCAATCATCCATTTGCAACTGCCGAAAACAAATTTGAAGCTTTGGCCGCACACGATGCCATTGTAGAAACTCATGGAGCCTTAAAACAGTTGGCTGTTTCTTTAAATAAAATAGCTAATGATGTGAGAATGCTCGCTTCGGGACCGCGTTCCGGAATTGGCGAAATTCATATTCCTGAAAACGAACCGGGTTCTTCAATAATGCCCGGAAAAGTAAACCCAACGCAGTGCGAAGCCTTAACAATGGTTTGTGCTCAGGTAATCGGAAATGATGTAGCAATTGCAGTAGGAGGAATGCAGGGACATTATGAATTAAATGTTTTCAAGCCTGTTATGGCAGCAAACTTTTTACAGTCAGCAAGACTGTTAGGCGATGCGTGTGTTTCATTTGACGAACATTGTGCTCAGGGAATTGAACCTAATTACAAACGTATCAAAGAATTAGTAGATAATTCATTGATGTTAGTAACAGCTTTAAATACAAAAATCGGTTATTATAAAGCAGCCGAAATTGCTCAAACCGCTCACAAAAACGGAACTACGCTTAAAGAGGAAGCCGTTCGTTTAGGATACGTTACTCCTGACGATTTTGATGCATGGGTCAAACCTGAGGAAATGGTTTAGTTTTACTGCAATCAGTTCGGCTTCGATCGAGATATATCAATCTTAAAAGGGAGGAAATTTTAAAATTCCCTCCCTTTTTTATATGTTTAAACTATTTTTAAAAGACTTGATATTTTACTTATTGTAAATGTCCAATAACCAGTCATAGAAACTGTCTTTCCATTTTGAAACCGAATGCCCTTTATCATAAGCCAGTCCAAAACCGTGATCCCCTTTAGAATAAATATGTAATTCCGAATTTTTTACTTCGGCAGCAATGGCAGCCAGTCCCGGAATAATTTCTTTTACAGGCATTTTTTTGTCGTCACGGGCAATCGCCATAAAAACAGGAGGTAAGGCCTGAATGTTGTCAATTTTTTTAAAATTGCTTAACGTATTTCCGTGGTAAATTAAAGCAGCAAAAGCAGGTTTCCAGTCTACAGCTTCTTTTGTTTCGGTAGATTTGATTACAATGCGTTCGCTTAGCCAGCCACCGGCCGAAAAGCCCAAAATTCCAATTTTGTCCTTGTCAATTTTTAAGCCTTCCGCCAGTTCTTTCATTTTTAAAATACCTGTTCTCGCATCCTGATAAACGGCCCCTTTATAATCATCCATCGGAATAATCATTTCTCCCTTTTCATCTTTTCTATTAGTTCTGTATTTTACCACCATACAGCTGATTCCTTGTTGTGAAAGCCACATCGCAAGATCAGTTCCTTCTTTATCGACCCAGTTCGTAGTTAAACCTCCACCCGGAAATATAACGACACCAATATGTTTGTTATTCGATTCTGAAGCCGTAAATAATTGATAGGTTGGAACCGAAATATTACTGATTACCCTGTTTTTATGGGATAATGACAATGGATTAACAACAGAGTCGACTACCTTTTCAGGATTCGGATGCGTTACCGGATTTTTTTCAATTCCGTTTGGAAACAAAGGAGTTTCCGGATTGGTTTGAGCGAGTAAATGAGCACAGTTTAATAATAATGAAATCGAAAATGTAATTATGAGTTTTTTCATGTGTTTTGTTAATAGTACACCCGTTGGGTGAAATTGATTTAAAAAAATGATTTGATTATAAAAAGTATAAAATCGGGAGTAAATCATCATTTATAGCTTAAGGAATTGATGTCAGGCTAAGCTGAGTCGAAGGCTTTTGAACAAGAAAGAGCTTCGACTCCGCTCAGCCTGACACTTATTTTTAATTTCACCCAACGGGTTAAAAATAGTTACAAATTAATAAGCAACACAAATTAAATTAATTAATTCCCATCAACATAGTCTTGTAAATAACTAAATCGCTCTGTGAGTTTACCATTCTCGGTAATTTTGGCTCGTTCCAGAATTCCATCTTTATCTCCGTTAAAAAAAGCCGGAATAACATGTTCCATAAACTGTTCTCCAAAACCTTCACTGGCATCTTTTGGGATTTCACAAGGCAAATTATCAACTGCCATTACTACAATTGCAGCCGGATGAAAAATATCAACTTCTTTATTTTCTGATGGCAGATATCCGTACAAAGGTTCAGCAATGGTAGAAGAACGGAGTGTACTTGCAATTGGGCCATTTATATCACATGAAACGTCAGCGACAACTCTTATTTTACAATCTTTAGCATTCAGCATTTCCTGAGTCAGGATCATTGGGGCATTATTTCCGTAAAAATGCCCGGCTATATAAATGTCACTGACTTTGGTGAATTTTTCGAAATCAGACGTATAATCTTCAGGATGTTGGGTGAAATCTACAAAGTCAAGAATCTTACCATCAGTTCTTTTATTGTATTCTAAAGCGTCAAGCTGTACATAAACAGACTGCGTGTAGTTTTTGGTTAGATAATTTTCTACAGTAATTTCCTTTACTTTGATTGCTTTCAAAATTTCCTGCGCGCCGCTGCCAACCTTTCCTGTTCCTGTGATTACAAATTTTAAAGGAGGCAGTGTGATTCTTTTCAAATGCATGATCAGGGCATCTTTTCCTGATAGAGTTTCTGCTTTTGGAAGTTTAAATAACTCGAATTTTATTCCAAAAGCGCGAATTCCGTTATAAACCCCAACCATTCCGGCATATTTTCCAAACCCGATTAACCTTCGGTTATGTTCATCAACAATCGTTTCATGATCGTATAAAGTGATATTTTTTTCTAATATGGCCTGTAAAAGTTTTTTGTTGTGAGGCTGTTTTTTTATGGTATGCGAAAAAAAGAAATAAGACTTATTCGGAATTAAATTAGCTACAGGAACTTCTTTTACGCCAAATAAAATATCACAATCTGAAACGTCATCAGCAACATTAATTCCCATACTTTTATATTGAAGATCTGAAAAAATTCTAATATCTGAACTTTCAACACTTATATAGGCTTCAGGGTGGAGTTGTTTGAGTTTTGCTAATGCATCAGGGGCAAAGACAACACGTCTGTCAGGTGGATTTTTTCTTTCTTTGATAATTCCGAATTTCATTTATTAGGATTTAAAATTTAATAATATAACTTTTATCTGTTATTTTGTTTTAAATATAACAAATATAGTTAAATTTTTGTTGCTGTTTTCTTATTTTTAATGATTTTGAATCACTATTATCTGATTTTCAACAGGCTAACAAAAAAACGTGTTAATTGTCTGTTAAGGGTATCCGTTTTTAGCTCTCAAAATCACCAAACATAAATATTGAATTCTATATATTTGTTTTTAAAGAATGATGAAAATGAGTTTCCTTAAAAAGACAAATATACCACAAATACTTTTTTCAGTTTTAGTTTTAAGTTCATGTGGAAAAGATAAAAACAACAGTCAGGATGGAGCTGTAAAAGAAAAAGATACATTGGGGAAAATGGTTCCGATGGGGCCTGAAAAAAAAATAAGTGCGGCCTATATTAATTCTGTAAAAGGGAGAATAAATTATTTTTACAATAAAAACTGGCCAAACAACTGCATGAACGGAAGTTTTTTGGTAGCAAAAAACGGTCAGATTATTTTTGAAAGATATAATGGTTTTGCCAATAAAAATGAAGGAACTAAAATTACTGCTGATACCCCTGTACAAATTGCCTCTGTAAGCAAAGTACTGACTGCAACTGCTGTTTTAAAATTAATCAATTTAGGTAAGCTTGGCCTGGATCAAAAAGTAAATACTATTCTAAAGACCTTTCCTTACGAAGAATGTACGGTTCGAATGTTATTGTGCCATCGCAGCGGAATGCGAAATTATGCTTATTTTACAGATCATGACAAATCGGTTTGGGACAGACACAACCAGCTTACCAACAAAGATATTTTAGATATTCTGGCGACTAAAGATGTAGGTCTGGAGTCAAGGGTAGGTACCCGTTTTGCCTATTGCAATACCAATTACGCTATGCTGGCACTCATAATCGAAAAAATAACGGGACTGACCTACAAAGAAGCCATGTCGCAAATGATTTTCAAACCTCTTGGAATGACGCATACTTATGTTTTTGATGATGATAAAGACAGAAAAAACATTGTTCCTTCTTATAAAGGGAATGGGGTCGAAATTGGTTTTGACTATTTGGATAACGTTTATGGTGATAAAAATATCTTTTCGACAGTTCGTGATCTTTTAAAATTTGACAGAGCCAGATATGCTCCCGATTTTTTAAAACCGGCTTTATTAAAAGAGGTTTACACTGGTCAGAGCAATGAACGTAAAGGTGCCAAAAATTATGGATTAGGAATCAGAATGATCAATTGGGAAACCGGCCAGAATTTTTATTTTCACAATGGCTGGTGGCACGGAAACACATCTTCTTATATTACGCTTCAAAAAGAGCATGTAACCATTATAGCATTATCTAATAAAATGACAAGAAATACGTATGCAGTTCGTAAACTGGCTCCTATTTTTGGAGATTATCCTTTTCAGTTTAAAGAAGAAGAATAAAATAGTCATAAAGTCAAAAGTCGTAAAGGCTTAAAGAAATTGTAAATATTGACTATGTTCCTTTTAAATATACCAATTGCAGGAAAACAAAAAGAAGCAACCATGTGACTTTACAACTTTCGACTTTTGGCTTTCTAATTTTTCTGAAAATTTTAATAGAAAGTAACTGCAAATAGTATAAATTTGCAAACTCATTTTTGGGGTCGACTGGTTTTGACAGCAAGTCGAATTGAAAAGTAAGCACGTCGAGCATTGAGACCTTGCTCGTAAATATAAGATCTTACACTTTTACACGGCGAAAATAACTACGCTTTAGCTGCATAATCCGAATTATAGTACGATTAGCCACGTCCCTACAAGGTAGGGAAGCTGGATTCTCCTTGAAAGCCTTGGTTTGTGGCGTTCTGTTTAGGGGAACCGTAAAAATAAACCTAGATTTCCATGAGCTTCGGGTGGATTTTGAAAATTAAGAAGATAAGTGTTGAGTGGCTGTTTCTGGCCTTGCTTAACATCGAAAATCTAATCAGGAAATAAACGTGTAGAAAGCTCTTTAGTTGCTTGTTTGGACCCGGGTTCGATTCCCGGCGACTCCACTGGACGGGATGATTGATAAATCATCCCGTTTTTTTTCATAAATCAAGCACCCTTTTTCCTTCATTAATGGGGTGTTATGAGTAAAAATACTTCTCATTGTAGGTGTTCGATAAATGCCTTCTTGATAGTACAAATTGCTATCGAACACCATATTTATAAAATCTCTTTTCTGCAAAGTATTAGATTTATTGTACACGTAATGCATGTCAGTAAGTAAATTCAAGTTTTTCTCCAAAATTAAAAATACCTTACTCAGATCTGTATTAAGTCTTTCAATGGTCTGTTTCAGGTTTTGTATAGTACTATTGTAAGTCCCATACCATCGATCGTAAGTTTCTTTTGCGATTTCATTTTTAATCCATTTTTCTTCAACTGAGAACATTTTTTCCTGTACACTTTCTAATTCAAGCTTTTTTTCTTGAACTCTTTGTTTATTGGCTTTCATTTCTAGTTGAATAGAAGTCTTGCAACCATCTTTTATTTCACGAAGCCTCTTTTCTGGCAAACTCATTAATTCGCATATATTTTGAAATTGACTATGAGCCTTTGTTGCGCTTATATTATTGTGCTTAGAAGAATTACATTTGTAGTAATAAAAATATTTCCCAGATTTTCCACGAGATGGTGCTCCTGTTAACGGAATACCACAATGACATTTTAATAATCCTCGTAGTGGAATATTTTCATCAATTATAGTCCTTATTTTTTCTGGCTTTTTCATTTTACTTTGTACCATTTGCCATGTGCTCATATCAATTATGGCTTCATGAATTGCAGGGAAAAGACCACCAGGGTATTCTTTATAAGCTTGGACATTTAACATACCAGCGTAAACCGGATTAGTAAGAATTCTTTCAATAGCAGTATTGCCTTTCTTTTTGAACCCAAGTTCATTGGCATTTTTCTTAATGAGATATAATGGTACGTCCAATAAATAAGAATCATAAATAAATTTCACGATTTTAGCCTCAGACTCATTAATTATCAATCTACGTTCTTTTCTTTCACCCTCTTTTAAATATCCAAAAGGAGCGCTCGTTGCTATATATCTACCTTCCTTTGCTCTAGCAGTGTAAAGCCCCCCTCTTATTTTTATGCTTCTATTAATATTATCTTCCTCAGCCAATAATAATTGTAAACCAGCCCTAAAAAAACTACCAGGGGTATCATAGTCAAATGTAATACCTTCTGTTACACTAACGACTTGAATACTATATCTTTTCTGAAGCATTTTTACCATATTCATTGCTTCTCCTGCGTCACGACTAAACCTGTCTAGTTGATCTACTAAGAGATAATCAACATTTTTATAATACTTCACAATGAAAGCTTGTAGTTTTATAAAATCAGGACGATCAAAAGTTTTAGCACTTTTCCCTCTATCAATAAAAGAATCCACCAGTTCTACTTTATTAAAATGTAACCACTGATCGGTATACATTTCCTGACGTTCTATTGAACCGTTGCTTTGTCCTAATTGACTAAATCGTAAATATCTAATTGCCTTTTTCATAATATTCTTTTAAAGTAGATGAAACAATTATTTCAATTATTAAATTTACTAACTTTTGCTCTCGTTCCTGCTCAATCATTTCAAAAGTTTCAAAAATTATTTGATCTACTTCCAATAATTTCTCATTTTCATTTTCCATCACACACCTCCTTTAATTACTTTTGATAGGTAAAGCCCTTAAGAGGGCTTTACTAATTAAATTGATTCAATTATTCATATGGGGAAATAAATCGTACTTCTCTGGTTTCTGTTACGTTTTGGCAGATAACTTATGTAGCCATACTCATTTAGCTCACGCATACATTTATGATAGGTAACAGGCCCAGTTATCTTCGCTAACTTCATAATTTCATATCGATAGACCTCAATAGGATTAACAAAACCTTTTTCTACCCGAAATTGAAGCAATGCAGCATATATACCGATATGAGTGATACTAATACGGTAATCTTTCTCTATTGCCTTAAAGAAATCAGATAAAGGTTGTAGTGTTTTCATATTTCAGTTTATCAGCTTATACGCATACTATTACTTTTTGAGTGGCTCTCCTGCTGGCTCTCATTCGTTTTTTGTACTTGTTTTACAGTTTCAATTGTTTTATTACCCAATGCCGTTGATAGCGTAATTTTTCTGGAATGCTCATCATAAATGTTTACCGATTTAAACTGAGGATTTGCTTCAATATAAAACCGATGTTCATTTCCATTTTTAATCAAGGTTACAGGCAAACGATTTCCTTGTTTTAAGTCATACTTTAATTTATCAGCTTCATTTTTATTTGATAATTCCTTTAAGGGAAGCTGTACTGCCTTTTCAAGATCATAACCGTATCCCGAATTAAATTCTTTGACACGATGATTTCCACTTGCGTCTTTGTCATTAAGATCTAACTGTATCCATGATTTTTCTTTTTGAACTGCTCGACCAGCTAACAAATTATAAGCCTGTTTTGTATCAACAGAATTCCTTTCCTGTAATTTGAAATACTGGCTTCTATTTTCTTCAGGTTTTAGTTCATTTTGCAAAGTGGTTTTATAACCATCAAATTGATATTGTCCACTTTGGTTTTTAGAAAAAGACAGCTCATGATCCAGTCGTTCCTTTTCGTTGATGTAATAGGACACCGGAATACTAAATTGCTCCTGCCCCTGTTTTATTTGATCATCTATTTGATTTGACAAATCTTTAAAACCAATACGCTGTACCTGATCGTACAGCGCTTGATTATTCTTCTGCGCTTCTTTTACATCTTTATTTACTGCAATTTGATCTATGAGTGGCGCAACAAGAAGTTTACGAACAAGACGAACTAATAAATTAGGATAAAGCTGTTTAAGAATCTTACTCTTTTCCTGCTCGAGCATCTTTAAAGCAAAACGTTCCTCAATATTTTTTGTTCCCTTATACTTTGACCCAATACGCTCGTAATGATGCAGCTTTTCCTTAAGCAGTGATCTACTATTGGAAAGGCTGAAATTAAACAGTTTGCTAAAACGCTCTTCCCTGGAGTGCCACTGTTTTAATTCCATTTCTACTCTGTTAACGGGAAGCTGTTCGTTCATAATTATTGATTACATGGATTGACTTTTCTTTTTTTTCTTAGCTTCCTTTGGCACTTCAGGTCCATCATCGTCGGCTGTTTGGTTTTGCTTTTTACTGCCTTGTTTCTCGGAAGTCTGCTGGCTTTCAGATTTTTTTTCTTCTTGAGCTTTACGATTGTCAATTCGTTTCATATTATTATCATAGATATTAATTGTTTTGAATTGCGGGCTGGCTTCAATATACTGCTTGATTTCATTGCCTTCTTTTAAGAAAGTAGCGCTCTGCAGATTTCCCTTTTTTAAAGAGCTGATCAAATCTTCTTTGTATTTTGGGGTTTCCAGTTCCTTAATCGGATGTTTGGACAATGCTGCTTCTAAATCATAGCCGTAATTCTGGTGGTAATGGTTTAGTTTAAAATTTCCATTAGTTTCGGATTGTTTGAAGTCCATTTGAACCCAGGAATTGTAAACTTCACCCTCTTTACTGGTGAGATCTTTATTGACTGATCTGCCTTCCATAAGATTGTAAGCTTCTTTCATGGTTATGTTACTGCCTTTATTGATGTAAAAGGTTTGCTCCAAAGATTCTTTAGAATTTTCTTTTTGCAACTCCACTTTATAAGAATTAAAGAAATATAGATCACTTTCTTTTGACTTATTGAAATTTAATGTCGCTGTAGCCGTATCATTACCATATTGCGAATTATGTGTCAAAGTAAAATCAGGCTCTTCCTTCTGCATTTTTTCCTTTAATTGAGATTCCAGTGCTTCACCGAAACCAGTATACTTAATCTGATCTCTTAAGTATTCAAAATTTTTCTCGTTCATGTTTTCAATTTTTAAATTATTATCTAGTTTATAGTTTAGTAAGTACAGTTACCTGTACCAGTTTTGTATTTTTGACATGTTCTTCTAAATGCCTGCCGCCATTTTTTTCCATTAGCTGTATGGCCAAATATTTTTTTTCCGGAATTGTAAATTTTGGCAGTGCAAATACAAAGATGTTTTCTGCTTCAGCCTCAATTTTATCAACATCATTCAAGATATAAATGGGTGTAATTTCAATTTCTTGTGAAGCGGTACGTTTTATTTTTTTAGTGTCGCGGATAAAAAAACGAAGCTGGTCAATCTCATAATTGATTTTAGAATGGTTGGTTATTTTTATCCTGTAATACATTACCTCGTCACGAATAAAAATTCCGTTGAGCCTAAAATCAATATCGTATTTACTTTCCTTTTGACCTCGCAGCTTTTTTTTATCGTATAGTGCTAATTTTGAATACTGCTCAATATCCTGATCATTAATAATTTCATCTGAAAAATAAATTTCCTGTCCCTCAGGCTTTGTTTTATTCAGGGTAAGATTCAACTGTGGGAAATCTTCATTATAATCCAACACGAAGGAATAAAGTTTACCATCTGCAGTCACTACCGTAAGATTGGTCTGGAAAAATCCTTTTTGGGCAGCTTTGATCTGAAGGATGTTTTCAAGACCTTTTGCCTTTTTTACGAGTATATCGGGACTTCCTTTGTCAACACTTTTTATGGCAAAAGGAAAAACAATATTGGTCGTTTTTGAATAGGCTATCATTAGTGAGTCCGATTCTGTTTTGGATAAACGATTTTTACTTGTTTGCTGTGCAAATACACCGATGGTCATCAATAGTAAATACCCCATCACCAATAGTTTAAAATTTTTCATCTGTATCATTTTTAGTTTAATTGGAATTATTTTGTTTCTGCTTTTCATCGTGCAGCAGTACCTTATATCCTGCTTTTACAACTACTTTGACTAGTTTAACTTTTTTACTGAGAAGACTTTTTGCCGCTTCAATTCCGGCTCCTGCCGCCTGAGCACCCCAGGAATCATCCAATGATGCAACTCCCAACGTTTGCATGGATCGGTCAGCAGATGCTTTGGCAACATCACGATTAATAGCTCCTGGAATATAGATTCCAACAAGTCCATCCATATCATAAACAGACAAATCCACTGGAAATAAGGAGTTGTTGTATCTGATACTGCTAATGTTGATCGTTAGCCTTTCTCCTTTTAAGGAAGCTGTTCCAAATAGAAAATTGTCTTTTACGATTTTAACTCCGTTTATGAAAATGTCATTCATGAGTCGGAACTTAACTGTGGATCCATTTACAATCGTTTGTGTTTCATGAATAATCGCTTCTACAGCATTCTGCATTAAATCATCATTCTCAGCTTCATCAAGAGAATAAAATCTATTCAATCCGGATTCAGTATGATTTACAGTTTTGTTTTGTAAAGAAGAAATAGGATCTTCATGTCCTTTGGTGGAAATAGTGAAGACTTGTCCACGCTCAGCCTGGGAAGCTTTTTTTAATTTTTGCTGCACCCTGTTGGGATGTTGGATATCCAGAATACTCTCCAGCATTCCACCGAGCTCTTTTAGTTCCGGATCCTGACTTTCCTGACTGTCATTCATAGACTGCATCATTTGTTCGAGCCTGTCCACATCATTGGAATGCAACGCCGTTTCGTTTGATTTTGCATTTTTAGTATAATCCCTGTTTTGTTCTGGAATTGATACAGGTGTATTGATTGCTTTTTGCAATGCTTCCAATTTTTGATGTACTTTTTCTTCGTTTTCATCACGATAAACAGACTTATTTAAGCCATTTCTTTCTTTTCTTCGAGTAACAGCACTGCTGTCTTCGGTGGAATCAATCTGAAAGGACTGGTTCAAATAATTAGGATCTTTTTTAATGAGTTCATCCAGCTTTGCAGAATCAAGGGCTGCCATATCGTAATAATTCATTTTATCCATCGGAAGTCCTTCTTTCAGGTTCGCATTGGGAAGTTTTAGATTAAAACCTTTTTGCTGTGTTACAGCTGAGTTAGAGGCATCCATTTTTCCACCACCCAATGCCCAAAAAATGGCAGTTAGAAATGGCAAAGCCAATATTGGCAGTACCAACAGCATCTTACGCTGCTTTAGGACTTTTAGAGATTTTGTGTTTTGTTCCATGATACTAATTTTTAAGATGTGAGTAATAATAATTTTCTATTATTGTCAGACTGTCCAGAAGTCCGGGCCTGTCTGAAACAATACTGTCATACGTTTTTTTTCCTGTGGGACTGCGGCCCAGACTATCCATATAGTTCCGAAAACTTGTAATTTTTTCAAATTCTTTTTTACTAATAACTTCATTGAGTTCAGGAGGCTTATCTTTTAGGGATACCGCATTCGTTGGTTTAGTGATTGGGATTACCCTTATATTTCCAGTTTTATTAGCTGAAAAACTTCTCACAATCAGGTAAATGCTGCAACTGCTGGTAAATACTGTAAAACAGAGCAGAATCAGAATCCAATTAAGCCGAGTAAAATGAGCCGTTTTACGTTCAAGCCAATTGGCGCATTTATACTGCAATCGCAGATTAGCCTGTTCAAACTTTTGCCATAGATTATTTTTAGCAGTTGCAAGAGCATCGCTTTTTTTGCTATTTCGTTTAGAATTGAATTTCATGATGTACAGTTTTATTATTTTCTATTTTCAGTACTTATATCTCGATTCTCAATCGTATTCCATCGCTCGATTAAAAAGCCATGTGGATTGTTGTCGCTTCGCGACACATTACGAAGGTTGCCTTCAGTTATAAGGTTCCGATGTGCAATACTGGTCGTGCGTATAATATTTTGAGTAGCATAACATCGGAATCCAAACGGATAATTACTGAGGTCAATAGTTACACTGTCAATCTGAATGGTCTGACTGACGTTTCCCGATATGATACCGGAGTAGTACCCGTTTTCTTTTAAATCATCGTACACCCGTTTGGCACTGTCATCAGCCAGATAAAGTGCTTTGGTTACATTGCTTTTAATTACTTTATCATCCGGATCAAGAGTAAAAAACAGCTTATGGAACGTTTTCACATGATCTCTGGCTTCTACAGGAATATTATCTTTTCGGTCTGAAGCATAGGCTTCAAGTGCTTTTCCGTTAGCCAGAATATAAACCTTGTTCTGCATTTGTGATACGAGTGTGAAACTCTTATAAAGTGAAAAGCAGCTAATCAGGATACACCCAGTAATGACAAGCATGGTAAAACCGCGAACATGCCGAAAAGCAGTGTCAATATTTTTCATTTTACTAAACATAAGCTTTGAATTTAGGTTAAGATTTACCTTTTAATTTATCGGCCATATAATTGTCCTTGTCCTTGAAGTAAGGCTCAGAATTACCGGAATTCGCCATGCTCTGATACATACGCCCTGCAGCATTTCCCATTGCATCAGCTGCCATTGTAGTGCCTTGAGATGCAGTACTCATCACTGAAGTTGTAGAACTACTAAACATACTGGTCACTTTTTGTCCCAGTGAACCGCCACCTCCGGCATGAACAATGTAATTAGCGACTGAGGGAACAGTGAAATAGCCAATAATGCCAATAATCATAAAGACCAAATAGGCAACATCAGTCCTGCTAAAGAATGTATCTCCATATTCTCCAGCTTGGGCTATGTCAATTTTTAGCATATTCTCCTGAATTTTCCCGATGATACTTCCAAATATATTGGCCACAGGGAGCCAGAGATAAATGTTGATGTAACGTGCCAGCCAAACGGTCAGGGTATGTTGAAAACCATCGAAGACCGAAATACCAAAAACGATTGGGCCTAAAATAGAGAGTACCACCAATTGAAAAGTCCGCAGCGTATCGATGCAAAGGGAAGCAGATTCAAATAATACACGCAGTACCTCGCTCATCCATTCTTTTACTGAATTTCGGAAATTATATGAGGCTTTACTCATGGCGAATTTGATATCATTTCCAATACCGTCCAGCATTCCCTGACCACTCGGATCTGCATCATCATGGGTATATCGGTACCATTTATCCTGATCGCCGCTTCCTGTGGAACCCACATACATTTTCCATGGATCTGTTTCTTTAAGAGCTTCCTCTTTTTCCTTAAGCAATCTTTCAATCGCTTTATTCGATCCTTCGACCATTGCAGCTGTTGCTGTAACAGTAGGTTTCATGACACCATTAATCATATACAGGACAGACGGGAAAATCATAATGCAAAACCCGATAACAAAAGGACGAAAGAGCGGATAAAAGTCTATGGGTTCAGCACTGGCAATATGTCTCCAAACTCTTGAGGCGATATACCACATCGCTGCAAAACCGGCAAGACCCTGACCGACTCCAATGAGATTACTGCACAAAGGCATCATTTCATCATACAATTGTTCCAGCACGCTATGCAGGCCGTTCATGTCGTCTGCAATTTCTTGTGCGTGGATCGAAAAAGGCAATATCACTGCAAGAAGAACAAGTATTATTTGCTTATTTATCTTTATCATGAGAGTGGATATTTAGTTATTTAACTTGTAAATACTGCGCATTGCGCGGGTATCATTACGCTCTTTGGCACGTTGCAAAGCCAGTACAGCCGTATTGTTGTTGAAGTTTCTTAGGAACAAAAGCTTGTCCTGCATGTCTGCATATATTTTATCGATGGAGGCGAGCCTTTCATCATCTGACATTCGCATTTTATTAGCGGTAATCACGGAAGTCAGTTCGTCAAGATTTCTCAGACTTTGTTTAAAAAGATTATCATAGACACTTTCGAGATAAGCGATTTCTTCAGGATTAAAATTTTTACTATCCCTAAAGCGGTTAAAAGCGGACTTGTATTCTTTTACCAGCAGCACCTGATAATTACCAATATCACCAATACGCTTGTAATTCTTAACTGTGGGACTAACCTGCATCAGTGCATCCAAAAATGTTTCATGAAGGCTGAAGTTTCCTTCAGACAAATCCTTTACCGTATTATAACCACCACTTAGTATTTCATAGCCCTTTTTCATGTCCTTTAGAATCTGTTTGAACTGAGCCAATTTTTCTATGTTCAAAATCAATTGCTGGATTTCCTGTTTTTGGGCTGTTACTTTAGACGGAAGTAAAAAAAGAATAAATACAGTTCCTATAATCAGTAATTTTTTCATGGCAAATCAGTATTTATGCCGCTGAGGACACGGCTGTTTTTAGCTTCTTTTAATTCGGCTGCTTTTGATACAGCAAGGACTTTAGTTTGATTACTGAAACTTTCACAGAAAGTATAGTTATCAAGCATACTCTGGTAAATCCTATCAATGCGTTTCACTCGCTCATCATCTTTCATTTCGAGTTGTCCGTCCGTAACGATTGTTAAAAGCTCATCCAAATTGGTATCACAATTTTTGATTAATCGTTCAAAGACTCTTTTGATATAATCGAGTTCATCCCCATGAAACAAATCATCCTGCCGGATTTGCTGATACAAATTTTTATAGCTTTTCATGATTTTGATCTGGAGCGCTATAATTTCCGTTACCCTTGCATACTTTTTTATTTTGGGATTGACTGTCTTAAGGGAATTCAGGTAATCTTTATGAAGATTAAATTCTCCGCGTTTGAAATCTCCTATGGTGTTGAGCCCTTTTTTGACTGTGGAATAGCCTTTTTGAGCATATCCGATATACACTTGAAGGGCTGCTATTTGCTGTAAAAGCATCCTTTGCTGTTTGGCTTGTGCCTGAAGATGACCTGTAGTTAGCGCAGCAATAAGTACTAGTAAAAATATCTTTTTCATGATTTTTTAGATTGTTTACGGAATTCCGTAAAATTGTTTGATGGTTTTAACATCATGCTCTGTTTTGGCTCTTTGAAGACTGAGTAATATATTTTGTCTGTTAAAAAGCGTCAGGTCATCATAATTGGCATCAATCTGATCTGCAGCACTGTTTATGATCTCCAGTCTTTTGGCATCACTCATCTGAGTAGTAAAAGAATCCAAGACCATGAAAATCTGATCGATATTTTTCAGGCTTTCATCTAATATTCCCGAATACACACTTTGTATATAATTGAGTTCGCTTGCATTAAAATGAGCATCCTTTTGAAACAGGTTCCAGGCTCTTTCATATTCGTCTACCAGTCTAACCTGTTTTTTACTGATGTCCTTGATACGCTGGTAATAGGTTATAATGGATTTGACTTTTGCCAGTTCTTCATAGTAATTTTTGTACAGGTCTTTTTGTTTTTGTGTCCACTCGGATATTTCATCTAATTTTAGTTTCGACAGGATATTTTCTATTTTTTTCTGTGCGTTCTGAAGCCAGATCGTTTTGTTCTGCAGTTTTTGAATCCTGAGGTCAATAGCCTTAATTACCTTTTTAGCAACCGCTTTTACGATTTCTAAAATCGGTATTGCTGCCACTGTTGCCGGTCTTGCCGGAGTGCTGATCAGTAAAAAGCACAACAGGCAGATCGTGATTTTAATTTTTGCTTTCATATTATTGTTTTTTGGGTTTAATTTTTCATGATGTTTTTACTCTTAGGTCAATGGCGAGCGCCGCAATACCTTTTTTAATGTCACCATCAAATTTCCTGGCATATGCCTGTACTTTTACTTTTTCAGTTTCTTCGGTGGTGTAGGCCAAATATTCCTCCAGCGACACTTCCGTACGGTAGACTTTAGATTGCATGCCTCCCAGGGAGATAAACACTTCTTTGTACTTTTTATCAGGATCATTGGCTTTGTTAACCGAGAGCACTAGTGCCTTTTCTTTATCAGTAAGCCCAAGCAGTTCCTGAATTTGTTCGAATTTATTTTGATACTTGCTCTGATCCAGTAATATCTTGCAGTCACTGTTATTGATGATAGCCTGCTTGACTACCGGGGAAGAAATTATATCTTCGACTTCCTGAGTCACTACAATGGCTTCGCCAAAGAATTTACGCACGGTCTTGAATAAATACCGAATGTAATCTGCCATCCCTTCCTTGGCAATTGCCTTCCAGGCTTCTTCAATAAGGATCATTTTTCGAATGCCTTTGAGTTTGCGCATCTTACTGATAAACACTTCCATGATGATAATTGTTACCACCGGAAAAAGTATTGGATGGTCTTTGATATTATCGAGTTCAAAAACAATAAATCGTTCTTTTAACAGATCCAGATTCTCGGTAGCGTTGAGCAGGTAATCAAATTCACCTCCCTTGTAATATGGACGAAGCACATAAAGAAAATTATTCACATCAAAATCTTTTTCTTTTACCTTATCACCTTCCAATATGGTAACAAACTCGTTTTTTAGAAATTCATAAAAGCTGTCAAAACAGGGAAACAAATCCGAGTTACTGTCTAACTTTTCATAATACAATTGCAACGCATTGGACAGTGCTACATATTCACTTCTATTAAAAGTCTCATTGTCTTTTTTCCAGAGTGCGAGTAGCAATGTTTTAATACTTTCTTTTTTCTCGGTATCGAGCGTATCACCTTCGCTGATGTAAAATGGATTAAACCTAATCGGGTTCTTTTCATCGTATGTAAAGTAGTAGCCCTTTACCATATCACACAATCCTTTGTAGCTATGTCCAACATCCACCAGTACAATATGAGTTCCCTGCTCATAATAACTCCTAACCATATGGTTGGTGAAAAAAGATTTACCGCTTCCCGAAGGTCCCAGTATAAATTTGTTTCGATTGGTGCAGATTCCCATCTTAACAGGCTCGTCGCTAATATCTACATGAACCGGTTTTCCTGTCAAGCGATCTCCCAATCGAATACCCGTTGGACTCAGTGAAGAGCGGTAACCTGTTTCCAGATTCAGGAAGCAAGTCGCTTGTTCCGTGAACGTATCGAAAGTGTCATTCATTGGGAAATCTGCGGAATTCCCGGGAATTCCTGCCCAAAATATTTGTGCAGCTCCAACCGTTTCTTGTTTCGCAGCAGCATCCATCTGAGCTAAAGCTGAAGAAACTTTATTTTTCAGGTCTTTGAGCTCTTCTTTATTGTCTGTCCAAATCAGTACATTAAAATGTGCTTTTACTGGAAGTCGTTGCTGGCTAATAGCCTCGTTAAGAAAATCATTGGTCGCGTCACGCGCAATCAGGTTTTCCCTGCTGTAGGCTGATAAGGATTGGAGACGTAATCTTTTACTTTCGAGTTTTTGAAGTGTTTTCTGAAAATCTTCTATAAAAATATATTGATTGTAAATATGATTACAGGAAAGCAATTGCCCGAGTGTTGAAGCAAATCCAATACTGAATTTGGTCTTATCAGTTGAATATCGGTCGTAGTTGATTCGGGAACCACATAAGGCAGGCAGATCAGCTACATCTCCCAATGTATAAATCTGACAGTGTTTATCTCCAACCTGCAGGCCATCATCAAAAGCGATATCTTTAAAAACAAAGGAGTTTTCTTTTTCAGAAAGAAAACAATATCTTTCTATAATCCCAATTTTTCTGCTATGGCTTTTGAGTTCATCGTTTCCAAGACGAGTCAGTTTTACAAAACCACTGTCTTCCAGTATACGTCTGAATTGTCCGGTACTATCAATAAATTCCTGACGTACTTGTGCTTTTAATGTTTCTTCCGGAACTATTGAACTCCTAAGTAAATTTGAAAATAAGGAACTGGATGTTTTTCTCCCTGCCGGTTTTTTGGTTAGGAAAATGTAACAGGTATGATCCAGAAAAGGGCGTTCATTAAAAAAACGTTCACTGCTTCGGGTAAGAAAACTGGAGTCTTCGCTTGTAAAATCCGGCTCAAATTTACTATCGATAAACCAGTCCTGTTTATGGAATACGCTAAATTTCGGAAGCAGCTTTATCGCTTTAAGCCATGCCTGATGAAATGCCTCGTATTCCTGATCAGACAAGGTAAAGATCTCGGGTAGTTCTGCTTTGAATACGACCGTCACATCTCCTTGTTTGGATAGTATGCAATCGTGCTCTACATCCATAATTGGTAAAATATCATCTATCATCTTTTCCATCATCCTTATTTTTACCGCTCAGGTAATACTGAGCAAATTCTATTTCATCATCCTAAATATTTTTCTGCTTTGGGACTTTACTGCTTTTGGAATCTGTCGTTTCGCCAATGCTTTCATCATTCCATATTCACCATATTTGTGGCTCATCTTATAAATTTTCAATACCCAAACTGTTCCTGAAATACCAATAATCCCTATACAGATTAATGAGGGTAAACCTGCTATATACATAATGGCAAACAGTATCATAAGTACAATCACACCACCGCCCAGATACCAGATATATTGCGCCTTTAAACCTTTGAACTCTATGCTCTGGTTAATTCCTTTGTTGATTTGATATACACTGTTTGACATGGTATTTATTTTAAAATTTCATTCTGTTACTTCGTCTCATTTCCGAAAAAGAGCGCTCCTGCCATTTCTCAGTATTACTTTCGGCAGTTATATTTTTTTTTGATTCTTCAGTGCTAGTGCTCTTTACTGGCAGTTGAATGACCGGCACTGTATCGGTTAATTTTGTTTCATTACTCAGCTTATCATCCTGTGGATTGGCTTCTTTCAATTGGTTCTCCTGAATTTTTAGGGCTATTTCCCTTTCCAAACTAGAGAGATCACTTTTCATTTTTTGCAGCTCATCTTCCTGGCTGAATACTTTTGTACTTAATTCCTGTAATTCAGGTAACTGGTTTTCAATATCCTTTAGAGACTTTTGGTACTTTTCCTTGAGATGTTCCAACTTATCAATTGCATTAAGAAAATGGCGGGCTGCCAACTTTGGGTTGTCCACATTGGGAGTTCCTCCATTGGAAGTATACTTTATACCATCCTCCAAACGTTGCGCATAAAAGCTGTTAGAGTAACGGTATTGGTACAAACCATCATTTTGAAAGGCTTCACGTTCTCTTTTTATATAGAGTCCAAAATCATATAATTGTCCAATCTGCTTGGCCTGGCTTTCTCCTTCGGGAGGCTTCCAGTTTTTATAGAGCAGGATAATTTCTTTACCGATACTTTCGGGATCTGCTGTTTTGCAGTTAAACAACTGTATTGGATTGGCTTTAGAGCCATCTCCCTCATACTTGAGGTTGTTTTTGTAAATACTGTGATCAGCAGTTAGTTTATCCAGTGTTTTAGTGGTGATTCCCTTTTCTTCTATGAGGTATTCAACCTGATATTTAGTTCTGGAAATTTCTTTGTAATGTGCTTTTTTAAGGCTTTCCATTACCGCTACTTTTTTCTCCAATTTTGATTTTTCCAGTAATGAAGTATCACCGGATAGCACTGCGATGTATTCCGAAAAGTTCATTCCGCTCTGCTCATCCATAGCTCCTTCATCAATAGTTCTGACATTCAGTTCACAGTTTTTCATTTGACTGATAAAAGTCTGTTTGTTCTTCAAAAGATTGAATTTGTAATTGTCCAGTGACTGCTCCGTGGCATAAATGAAATTCTTTACTTTATTTCCATAATGCTGTTTGGCAATTTCATTTCCTTGTCTGCTGCCACGGCCGTTGCGTTGTCCGAGATCAGAAGGCCTCCAGGGAATGTCCATATGATGCATCGCCACAACACGTTTTTGCACATTAAGTCCGGTTCCCGTTTTTTCTGTACTGCCTAAAAGAATACGTATTTCACCTGTATTCATTTTAGAAAACAATTCTGGTTTCTTTTTATCAGTCCAGTCGTGTATGTAGGTTATCTCATGGGCTGGGATATTAAAATCCCGTATTAGTTTTTCTTTCAACGCGTCGTACATATTAAAGGCTTCCAGCTTTGGGGTACCGATATCTGAAAAAACAATCTGAGTGCCTTTATGTTCCATGGAAACCTGGTAAATTTTAGCCACATTTCTGGCGCATGTATTGACTTTATTATTCGGATGATCGCCATATCCTTCATTTATTAGCCTCATATCAGCAGCCATCTTTTTAGCATAATTAGTAGCGATGAGCATTCTGCCTTTATCTTCTTGCTGGGTAAGAGGTGCTCTGCCGATAAGTGTTGCATTACCAGTTTTGGCAAACTGCATGAGCTGCATAATGAACTCACTTTGCTCAGGTGTAGGACTGATATTGACAAGTCGCTCATCAATTTCAGGCTTGTCCAGATCAATATGTTTGGCTGTTTTGTAATCGGTAATTTCATTATAAAACAGTGCCAGTTCCGGAACTTTGATAAAATGGCGAAAACGCTCTTTGGCAATAATTTCATTGGTGACCGAAAATTCAAAATCAGTCGTTTTTCTGGCAAAAACAGCAGCCCATCCGTCAAAGTTTTCAATCTGCTGGCGTTCCATTTCTTTAGGACGCAGGTATTTGAAAAGCAGGTACATTTCTGTCAGGCTGTTTGAAATTGGAGTTCCTGAAAGAAAGGTTACACACAAATCTGAATCGAATTTTTCCTGCAGCGTACGCACAGCAAATAACATATTAAGTGCCTTTTGACTTCCCTGCATGTTTCCAATTCCGGCAACACGATCATGACGGGTCGTGAAAGTCAGATTTTTGAATTTGTGTGATTCATCTACAAACAAATGATCAATTCCCATTTCTTTAAAGTTAATGCCGCTGTCTTTTTTGTCTTCTATATCTTTGAGCAGTGTTTTTAGTCTGCCATCCAGATTATTTTTTCGTATTTCAAGACCTTTTAAGATCTTTTTGGAGATGTCGCCTCCCAAATCTCTGGCGGTATCGAGGTCTCTTTCTATATTATCCAGCTCATTTTGTAAAATCTCTTTTTGTATTTCCGGTGACTGCGGAATTTTACCAAACTGGTCGTGCGTTAAAATGATGCAGTCCCAATTGTTATTTTTAATCTCATGGAAGAGTCTCATCCTTTTAGCAGGAGTAAAATCATTTTCACCAGGCGCTAAAATTCTGGCATTGGGATAAGCCTTTCTATAGGTTGCTGCAATTTGATTTACATTGGCATTGAGTGCCAGTATTGCAGGTTTATGAATAATTCCGAGTCGTTTCATTTCATTGGCCGCTACAATCATGGTTAGTGTTTTTCCAAGTCCCACCTCATGATCGATTAAAGCGCCGCGGTTCTGAATAATACGCCATGCCGCATTTTTCTGAGAACTGTATAAATCATCGATTTCAAGTGCTTTTTTATCCAGACTCGGAAAACTCAGATGGCTTCCGTCATACTCGCGTAATACATAACAATTGAAGGTATTATTATAGAGGCTTTCCAATTCGCTTTTGTCGCTTATTGGTAATTCCTGCAGCCACTCTATAAAACCATTACGGATGTTCTCAATTTTTTGATGTGCAAGCTGTATCGCTTCATTGTCGGGCATTCGGATTGGTTTTCCGCCTGGTCCCTCAACTTCATAGGTGAAAAACGGTGCAGTATTTTCAAGGGCATGCTCCAGTATCGTGTAGCCATAAGTGGTTCTGCCGCTTTTTGGAGTTACCGAAAACTCTCGGTCTATTTTGGTATTGTGTCCTGTACTTACTTTAAAGGTATCCAGTGATGGGAAATAATTAATTTCAGTTGGCTGATCAAATAATTTTCCAGCGAAATTCTCATAGTAGCGGCTGGGAATCCATCGTTCACCAAGGTTAAAATCCAATAATTCAAAAGGGATACGCTCAGGCTGTACTTTTTCAAGTGCCTGCAATCCTTTGTAATATTGCGTATTTTCGGGATATAGCTCCACAGCTTGTTTTGCCTGCCGTAACTTTTCCACAACATTACCGCTTAAGTAGAGGTCTGAAGTTTCCCAATTCTGACCTGTTGGATTCAAATAGATATGATGGTTCAAACGTTCTATAACCTCATTTTGTTCAAGTCCTGTCGCCGCAGTTATAAATCCTAAGTCAACAGCTCCAATTTCGTTTAGACTTCGGGCTAATGCTTCAATGGGATCGTCTGTATAATAACGTTTTTGCTGTTTTAATACAGATTCGATTAAAATATCCGATTTTAAATAACGTTCTCCTTCTTTGCGTTCCAATGAAGAAAGAATGGTGAAACCAAAAGCGGAATCCTGCATGATGAGCCTGCGATTCTCAGCACCATTTAAAATACCATAGTGAGAAACAAATTTTGTATACTGCTCATCGAGATTTTTTCGAACTTCATCACTGGCTGTTTGGTCTGACTGCTCTTTCTCAAACAATTCCAGATAATGATCCCGAACAGTTATATAGGAATCATAAAATTTGAGATTACCCTGTGTTGCTAATGGCTGAAAAAAGGCCTGTTTATGCTTGTCATTTATGTCACTGATAATCCCAACGGACTCTCCAAGCCGAACCAGTGTTCCTTCTTTATAGAACGATTTGAACGGCGCCAGTTCTTCATAAAGCTGTCTTTCCAGATTAAAGGCAGATTCAAGGGTTTGGTCTCCTTCATAAATATATTTATGATCATAGTACTGAAGGGTATTGGATAAAGCCAGTAATTCATGAGGCAGTAATCCACCATTCATCCAATTGGCTGAAAAGCCATCAATTTCTTTTACATTAGAATATAATTTATACAAATACCGATTGGACTTGTTTTGTTTGGCAGCAATCAGCACCACATTTTCATGTGATGGATTATCAGTGGTACGTATAGTGCTGAGTATCCTTGCTGTTTTTTTATCTACTACTGTTTCATCAAGGGGATTGATGTAATCCATCGCACGGTTGATGTTCTCCGCAGGGACAGTATCAAACAAGCCAAGCTGAACTGAAATACCGCTTGCTTTGCTCTCAGGCATGGGTAAATAAGTAAATTTCGGCCCGATTGTTTCAGCGGGTTGAGCGATCTCGATTTTTTGAGCTTTTTCAAAAAGTTCCTTTTTAAAGTTATCTTTTAGTCCTTTGGAAATATTTTCTGCAAGACGATCTTTAATAGAATTGATATCCCCATTTTGTCTCACACTTTGATGTGCCTGCCCGTATTGGTTTTTACCGGCTTGTATTTCATTACCAACGATAAGTTCGGGTCTGTTGTGCAGGTATTTATTAATACTGTATTTTCCAAATTCATTTTCCAGTTCAACGGTTTGCAGCAGTTCATTTTCATGGTCAGACAGCATTTCTTTATGCTCGTTTTTCTGTACAATAAGCAGATGATTAGGAGCATCCGTATTTCCGGTTTCCTTCATCAGGTTATCAGGCATAACGGTGGCACTCACAAAATCTGCATTTTGAAAAAGATATGCGCGGGCACTCTTATTGGAAGGGCTGTTTAAAAAACCGTCTGTAGTTATGTAGGCCATAAGACCGCCATCCGCGAGTTTGTCCAGTCCTTTAGCAAAGAAGTAATTATGAATTTTTCCTGAAATCGCTTTATCAGGATAAGTTTCATCGTAAACTGAAAAATTACCAAACGGAATATTGCTTACCACAAGATCATAACTGCCGTTATCATTGGTTGGAGCTTCTTCGAGTCCTATAATGTGAGTGGTATTTTTGGTTGAAAGTGTACTGTTTAATGCAGAAAGCACCAGTCCGCTTAATCGGTCTTTTTCCACAGCAGTAATTTGTTCCAGATTTGGAAATACGTTGCTTGCTTGAGTTATAAAAATCCCTGAACCTGCTGACGGTTCGTATAATCTTTTAGGGTTAATACGTTGTTCTTCCAAAACAGTGTACAAAGTTTTGGGTACAATCTCCGGCGTGTAAAATGCAGTAAGGACACTATTGCGAAGTGATGAAACAACTGCATTATAATCCTTTTCAGAATAGTGTTCCTGCAATATTGCGTGCAGTCGTGTCATCTCAGGATGTAACTTCAGGTCTTCTTTTGTCGCTCCGGATTTTATCCAGTCTTCGATAGTGCCATTGGGATATAATACAGCTTTGATACCGCCAAATCCGGCATATGCCTTTAGTGTAGCAACTGCTTCTTCCGATAAAGCATTACCTTCCTGCCATTGTATGGCAATGGTAATTGCCTCGATATTGGCACTTAGTTTTTGGGATAGATTGTAAGCCATAATTATTCCTTTTCATACTACACACTGCTATAAATAGCTCAATTCAGATAGTCAGCAATCTGACCGATAAGGGCATTTCTTAAAGTGGGATCTTCTTCATTTTCTTTCGTAAAACCAATGGTTTCAAAAATGGGTTTACAGCTTTCCATAAGGTTGATTATCTCATAAGTGAGAATACCTGATTCCTGAAAACCGGCATAGGATTTCTCAAACTCCTCAGAAAGCAGGGAGCGGATATATAAAAACCGGGAAGGTTTAAGATCTTCGGTAAGTACATTGAGACAGATTTCTTCGATGATATATTTAGGGGTCCCATCAGATAGCATATCGTCCAATAGGAATTTAATTCCATTTATTTTTTCATTGAGATAATCCAGTACACTGTAATCTTCCTGAAGCGTAAACATCAAATCGGGATTGTTATGGATAATGTAGAACCATAACTTTTCTTTGAGTAGCTCTTCCATTGCAATTGTTTTTAAATCCCAAAGAAGGATTTGATTACTGTAGCCACTACTACCAGAAAAACACAACTACCAAACCAGGCTGCAGCTACTTTTCCGGTATCAGGATCACCTGCGTTCCATTTTTGATATACTTTCACAGCGCCTATTAGTCCAAGTAATGCGCCTACGGCATACATGAGTTCTGTACCTGCATCAAAATAACTTCGTACCTGCTGGTTAGCTTCATTGATTCCGGCGAGACCATCCTGGGCGTAGGTTTCATAACTGATCACAAAAAGGATTTGTGCCAGAAGAATACCAATGTTATATGTTTTTTTCTCAATAAACTTTTTAAAATTCCAGTTCCATTTTTTCATAACACATTATTTTTAAAGTTTAAAAATTCAGATAAAAAACGGAGGTGTAGCCGCTGTCTCAATCCACTTTCCTGTTACATCTGTCCTACTGCGCCGGGATGGACAGGGGCAGTTCCTCCGTTATATTGTTTTAGAGCTTATTCCCAAAGTGCTTCTGCTTCCTTCAGGGTTAAAGTGATTGATTCGAGTTTGTCACATTCTGAAACTATCAACTCACTTACTGAGGAACTAAATGGGGAATTTTTCACTGAGGGAAATTCTCTTAAAAGAAGTTGCAGATAATAGGTAAATTCTTTTTTTACCAATTTTTTCTTTGTGGCATCTGTGATAAAACTCTTTAATCTTGCCACCAGAGCATCAACATCCTGAAAAGTGGTGTCAAATTCTTCTAAAGAAGTTTGGTCTGAAATTGTTTCTGGTAATTCCTGATAGTTTTGTTCAGTTTGAGGATCTTGATAATTTGGGTTTTCAAATCCACGGAATTGAAGTTTCCGTTTTCCTGATATGAGTTCTTTGAGGTCATCAAAATAAAATCGAAATCCAATAAATAAATACCAGCTTGCCAATAGCAGAATAACTACAACTATGTAATTACCCCATGAAATGTTTGTAAACATACGCTCTTCATTTTATCATTCTACATTAGTTTCTCATAATCCAGTTGACAATTCAATTCTGGATCTTCATCATTACAGGGCAAAGAAACAATAGACTACAAACAGCCACAAGTACAACTTTTTGTTGTACCCCAGTTGTACTCCATTGAACCCCCAGTAAAATAAAGGAGAAAAAAAATAAAAAAATGTAGAAAAACAGAATTGACTTCCATTGAGCAAAAGATACAGTTATCCATTGCAACAGAAACTAAATAGCAGACTGTGGGACAGGTAGAAAAAGAAAAGCAAAACAGTTCGGAGAATATTGTATATACAAAAGGTATTCATTTACTTGGTGGTATATTGTAAAAAAAATTATTCTTCTTCGTATTTTTCATCCATTTTGCTGATTAGTACATCAAGTAGACTGTCAAGGAATTTCGGTTGGTTAATTTTCGGGGCTTCAGTTCCATAAACGTATGATAGGAATCAACTAAATCAATATTAAAAGTGCTTTCAAATGTCTTTGCAATTACCTTAATAACGAACTAAAAAAACTCAAAAGGTATTGTGATAACAATCTTTAATTTTATAAATAATACCGAAACAATAATTCTTTTATTGATGATAAGTTGTTTGTTCGTGGGAAACACTATATTAAGCTCAGTTTAGACCCCTTCTATTTTGAAGTAGACCATACTTTTCAACCTCACACTATTTTAAGGCACCAAAAATTATAGCTAACGAGCTGATAAAAGTTTATATTGAAGACCAGCTTCACAATACATTATTATAGATATAAGAACAAATCAATAGATCTGTCAAAATTAAATTGGACTGGAAGTAAAACAGAATTGACTTATTCCCTATATTAATTAGGGAGATTTGATAACGGAAATGCAGATATTAAGGTATTTAATGATAAGCTTTACGTCATAAGTTTTTTTTGTTTCGATTTTATAAATGGTATTATAGTAAATTAATTTTGAAACAATAACCGGTTTCTTATATTTGAAAAAATGTATTTCTTCATCCGTATTCTTAAATCCTTTTTCTAATACAAACATCTTTAATTTATATAAAGAATTAACAATAAGGTTTACAATAATTTCTATTCTTTGAATGGAGCAATCTGCTTCAATCTCTAATTCGTGGATTTCCGTTTCTAATTTACGAAGTGTTTCAACATAGAATTTTTCCATACGAGCCATAAGTACTGTTCAGGAATTTGAATAATTTGATTATTTACTCGTTATGTAGCTTTTCTAAGTTATATAGGATTAGATTATTATAATATCAGACTTATTACTGGAAACTATCCAGATTGAGCCATACTTTCGAAAACATTCCTGTATCAGGTCTTCTGTCTGTGTTTCGCTACAGATAGCTGTAACAAAAATGGAAAACCCAATCCTTAATAATCGTTAAAAAGGCTTTCGAATATCTTTTGCTTATTCTCCAATTATTATTTTAAAAATTTATTCATTTCAGTAATGAACCATTGTGGCTCGTCTGTAGCCATAAAGTCTTTGGCATCTTCTGTTACCTTGTGCGTTACATTAGGTGTATTGCCGTACATTTCTTTCAGCTTTTTATTGGCTTCGGAAATCGGCATATTCTTATATGTTGTGGTAAAATACCAAGTGGTAAATACCAGTATTGGAATTTTATTATTTTCAAGTGTTAGGCGCAAATCACTACTGAACTGTTCGCAAAGTGTTTCTGTCAGATTTTACCTGTCATTCTACAAATCTCGCTACATCTTCTGACTTGGTAAAGTTCATCATTTCGGCTGTTTGTCTTTGAGTGGCTTTAAATGTTTCAGCCTCCATTTCCATAGTTCCTTTACGAATACTGCTTTTCATTTGTTCCAATTCTTCTGTAGTGATATTGGCATTCAACACCATATTTAATTTGGGATAAAAATCGGAAGCAACGATGGCTTTTATTTTCAAATCCTCATACTGCGCCGTTTTAACTGTTATAAAAGTTACATAATTTTGTCCGATCAAAACCACATCTTTTAACTTATTCTTTTTTTATGAACTGCTGAATTTCATTCACATAAGCATCTTTGAAAAGTGCATCAATGGTTTTTTCTCCATTAAATCCCGGAAAGTCGGCAAGGTAAACGGTATTTGTTTTTTCATAATTATTAGAAACTCCTTTCCACATTTCGGAAGAACAGCCTATATGTGGCAAGAAAATAATGGGATTTCCCTTTTTGCTAAGCTATGTGAAATGAACGGCGTTTTGGGCAAAAGCAAATGTGGTAAATAAAATAATGACAATAAAAAGTGACAGTTTTTTCATGATTTTTGAATTATTTTATAGGTTTAGATGTCAGATTATATTAAATCTTACAAACTTATTTCTTCTTTGCTTTAATTTCTTTGTTAAATTGCAATGCAATGTCCAGCCATTTGTTCAGTTGGTTATTCGTTTTAATATAATCAGGGTTAATGTATCCGTAACCTTTATATTCTCTGCCTTTTGTAAGCATCGCTCGAAAACCATTCTGTTCACAAAATTCGTTGTGAAGATTAGGATCAAAGCGTACCATCAGTTCATCGCCACTTACGCCTACACACATTTTTTTGTTGACCATAAAAGTAAGCCCATGAAACATTTTCTTTTCAACGATCTCCAATTCTGGAAATTCTGCCAGATATTCCCTTACTCTTTTGGCTAATTCTTCATCATATGCCATCGTACTATGTTTTATTTTTATCAAAACCTGCATTTCGAAGCTCGTGGGTATCGTGTACATGGCTAATGAATGTAATTTTACTCTCACGTACTTTAAAATGTTCGCAGATTTGTAATGGGGCAAGTCCTGTTAGCTTAAGGGTATAAATAAGAACAGCTTCTTCTTTATTACCCAAATGTGTGAGCAGAATAACTTCCTGTAAAGTACTTGCAGTGAACTGTACAGCTTGCAAAAACTCAGCTTTGCTGACATAACTGTTAATAAGCATTTCGAATGCGATTTTGTCTGAGAGAAAGGACGAAGTCTTTTCAAAATCATTTTGGCACCAGGCATTAAAGTATTTTAAGGCTATACTTAAGGAAGTTTGGTTTGTATCCATTTTTATATTATTTCTGTTCAATCAATTTTAAATCCTCTGGTTCATATTCATTTGTACCACGTTGTTCTTTTTTCAATTTCCAGTATTTCATTGTGTCCTTTGCTGTAAAGGGGGGATCGTCTGCCAAAAAAAGCACGCATCTAACGGTTGTATTCAAACTGTGGGGCAATTTCGGTCTGGTAATCTTTATCTTTTTTCAGGGCGCTAATTTTCTTCCATTTTTCAATGGCATCCTGCAAGGTCTTTCCTTTAGCTTGTTTCATCCAGTTCATCAACTTTACGCTGAATGAAAAGTACGAACCTATTTCGGTAAGAAAAAATGCCCTTACATTTTCCGAGTTTTTATAATTGTCGGTAATGATGGTCGATTTTGTTAGCGTTTCGGTCTTCCGGTCAAAGGTGTATTTTGATTTTTTGATTGCTGTTTTCACCTTCACAATTTCGCTAGTGGAAATATAAGCTCTTATTCTTTTTGCCAGTTCCTGATTTCCGCCAACTGTACCGATGCTTTCGTTCCTGCAAAAAGAAACCAGTTCTTCCTTTAACCAATAAAAATCATTAAAGTCTGTAAGAGAGATATTTTTATTGAGTGTTGGTATTTGCATTTTTTTATTAAACCTTATAGATTTTTAAAACCTATAAGGTTTTGTTATCTAATCATTTTCTATTTAAAATTCCTGATAGTCGATGGTACGGCTTTCTTTTAAAGAACCGTTGTTAGCATCCTTAATTTTCATTACGGTAACCTGATTTTTATTGTTGTAGGTGTATTCCAAAGTAGATGTGTTAATTACATTACCTGATGTAAGCGACTTCCTTATATAAGCCTGCGGATTATTGGGCGCAGGAAAATTTGTTCCCGGAAAACCCATCATAATAAAGGCTATCATATCATTTACCGGATTTGAAATAGAACGTAATTTAGTATCGTAATTACTAAAAATATATTCCCAATCTTCCACTGTAACATTTACATCATCTATTACCACACGTTCGATATTTCCAGTTGCACCAAAACGGTAATACCAGGTTGTCAAGAGATTTCCTGAAGTGTTTTTTATTCTTCTCTCTTTTCCACCATCAGGGCGGTAGTACCAATCTATGATATAACGAAGTGTGCCATTAAAAAACTGTTCTTCTTTATACACTCCATTAGCATTGTAATAATAGATTTGTTTTTTAGTCTGTATTGCTGGGTCATTATATTCTATTATTTCAGTGATTTTATCGGCTTCATAGCTAAAGGTATTTGTTAAGTTTTGGTTAGGGGTTTGATTAACAATTGTGACTTTATTGATACGCTTTTGATTATCGTAGGTTATGGTACTGGTTTGGGTAACCGCTCCACTTATATTTGTGTGAGTTACTTTCACGGGCAAGCTCTTGGTGGCAGGTACAGTTGCAACAGTTGTAAATTTAAACACACTGCTTGCCGTGGTTGCACCTTTGGCATCGGTAGCTACTACTTTCCAGTAATAGACAATATTGTTTGCCAGCGCAGTAGTTGGCATATAACTAACAGCGGTTAACCCACTTTTTATCAGTGTTATGGGATTGACGTTCTGGTCAAGATAAACACTGTACGTTACCGTATCACCATCAGGGTCAGTTGCGGCTTGCCAGCTTAGTGCCGGTGTTGTGGCAAAACCAGTTGCATTACTTGCAGGAGAAGTAAGCGTAAAGGCTTTTGGAGCCTGATTATCTGGTACGATGTCTTCATCTCCTGACTTTGAACAGGACAGTAACGATACAAACAATAAGGATAAAAATAAGTACTTCATAAATTGCAGTTTTAGAAAATTTATACTCTTTAGATACGCTGCGTTAAAAAATTTTACAGCTTTATTTTTTATTTATTAATTGATTAAAAGTTATTGGTAAACCAAATGGATTATATTTAAAATTAGATGTACTGAAAAAGAAAATCTTACTAGATGACGAATTACGGTCAAAAAACTTAGGGCAGTGCATTAACTGACCCAAGCTCCTTAATTATTACCAAATTTGTTGATTGTCTAAACTGTGATTTTTCAACAATTACTTCCGTTTTACTCAACTGTTTATTACTGTTTTGCTATTGCTATATCTAATGCTAATGCTTATTGTGTACAATTGGTAAGATTGGTTGCTGTGTCGTTTTTCCAGATTTTGGCCAAATTTTTACCATCGTTCTTTTCCCAGCCAATTACGTAAACATTGGTTGCTTTTGAGGTACTGTTATCGTCTTCTGTGTCTTTACTGCAAGACATTGTTATGCTTAATAATGTAAGTGCAAATACTGCTTGTCTGAATTTCATAATTGTATTGTTTTAAGGATTTTGCAAATAAAGTTTTTCATATTCATTCATGATTGTAAAAAACGCTAGCTTGAAAAGTAATTTATCATTCGTTTTTTGCTTCTTATTATCTGGTATTAAAATGTTTACCAGACTGTTTCCAATATATTTTCGATAGCTTTTTTGGTAGAGACCCATTCGTCCAGTTTGCCATAATTACTGTTTACAGCATATACGATTACGGATTTTGATGAGGTTATGTAAATCATATTGGCATAATAGCCAATGGCATCTCCACTGTGATAATAGACATCGCCTTTGGGGGTTTTCATTTTAAAAATACCCAATCCGTACTCAATTGGGAAGAAATCGGGATCCTGTTCATGGGGCGTTTTCCATGTCAGCATTTCGGCCAATAGTTTCGGATTTACAACTTCTCCATTCATTAACTTTTGAAAGAATAGTGACATATCATAAGGATTGGAAATCAGCCCGCCATCGGCAGTATAATAATCCCAACCGCTGAAATAAGTGCTTTCGGTTATTTTAAAATTACTGTATAAGTCTATATAGCCCCGAACAATATTGTGTGGCACAGGATTTTTTGAGGCGAATAACGATTTTGTCATTCCAAAAGCCTTAAAAATGCGTTGTTCGAAAACTTCATGCAAAGGTTTGCCTTCAATCTGTTCTATTAAAATTCCGAGCAGTATGTAATTGGTATTGGAATATCGCACATCTGTACCCGATGCAAAATAGGCGTCCTGATTGTAGGCATAGGACATTAAGTCTTCAGCATGCCATTCTTTTTTGAGGTTGTTCATCGAAGCGGTCTGAAACTTCGGGTTCTGAATGTAGTTGTAAATACCACTACTGTGCTGTAATAACTGGCGGATGGTAGCAGTTTCTGCATTTTGGATTTTGCCGATGTAACTGCCTTTGAGGTAATGTGCTATTTTTTCGTCCAGATTGATTTTATTTTCATCATAAAGCATCATTGTTACTGTGGCAGTAAACATTTTTATCGTCGATCCCATCCGTGAGATCATACAGGGTTGCATGGGCACATTGTTAGAAATATCAGCTTTGCCGGAAGCTCCCAGCCATTGTATCGAATTGGGATGGTACACGCTCATCATAATACCGACAGTTCCTTTTTTTACTATTTCATCCAATTTTGCCTGGTATTGCTGTGCTTTGGGATGGCTTGCGCTATTGTCGACAAAATCAAAATTGCAGGAATAAGCTTTAGGGTCGATAACTTCGTCTTTTTCGCAAGCTGTAAACAGCAATGCAAAAAATGATACTACAAAAATTTTTTTCATTGTCAATTATTTTATCTGGTAGAGGATTGGCTAATCAATTTATATACTGTTAGATATTCGTTTAATTAAATAGGTCTTTTTCTGTAACTACCTGCTTTATATTTATGCTTCTCATATTCTGGTCTATTTTCAGGCTGTTTTGCTGATGTATTTTAGGCTTAATATTCAATTAGTTGGCTAATTATTTATTTGCACCTATAAAAAACTTTACACCTAAGTGTAAGTTGTTATGTGGCATCAAATCGATAAATCCGAGCGAAAAAGGATATTCGACCCATACCTGATAGCGAACGAATAGTTTAAGGCTGGTTATGCTTTTTGGATGTAGATAATAGCCTGTCTCTAAAGAAAAGGAGGGTGCAAAACGTCCTGTACCTGTATTCTTTGTGGCAGAATAACTTCCGTTTTCAAAGGCATATTCTGTTGCGTTACGAAAGCTTCGCATATAGCCCACACCGAGCAGTGCTGATAATTCGATGCCTGGCTTAAAACGATATTCGTAACCCATTTCAGAAAAAACAGTTACAGCCTGATTTAAATACCTGTGATAGTAATAACTGGCTCCAATGGTTTGAAACAGTCTGCTGTGCTTTGGCTGTTTGCTGTAGTTCAATTCGGTTGCTACTGCTATTCCGGGATGGATTGGGGAGGTTAGCAGTTCTGAAAAGGGCATTGATGTAGCCTGATTAAAAGCAGATACGGTGATAGGAATACCCTTTTCCTGTGCATAAACCAGGGAGGAAAATAGTAAACCAATTAATAGTGATGAATAAATCGTTTTTGTATGCATGAAATAATTCTGTATTTTGCTACAAAATTATTTCTACATACGGTTGTTTGCTAGTAACTTACGATCTAAAAAACTAAAACGGACATATTACAGACTAAAACGGACAGCTATTTTTTCCACCATTTTCTGAAATCGGAAGTATTGGTTTTTGAAATGTAAACGGCATCGTTTACAGGAATTACGAAATCTACTTTTAGTTTTCGGGTTTCGGTAGCTATAACAGCCTGAATAGCCTCGGCCGATGTTAAATATTGACGGTTGATCCGAAAAAAGCTGCTTTCTAATTTCTTTTCCCACTCCTCCAGTGTACCATCTAAACGAAAGACTTCGTTGTCGAAAGTGTAAAGCCAGAGCAATTTTTCATGGCTTTTAATGAAGGCGCAATCGGTCGTTTCTATTTTTAGTTCATTGAAGCCTTTGTGCACCACAAAATAAGGTATCGTCGCTTTGTTTTCGAGCGTTATTATTTTTTCAACAGTAATGATTTCAGTTTTTTTGTTCTGAAATAGGTATACGCCAACATAAAAGCTATTTACAAGCAACAGCAGTAAAAAAGCCAGAGGAAGTTCTAAATGAAGGATAGAGGAATTGGCAAAATTGATATTGATAGCGATTAAATACAGTACTTCCAATATCATCGCAACAAGGAGTGGCACCAGAATGCCATACAAGGCCTGGAGCCACAGTCTGGTTTTGAGATGTTCTTGCCAAGGATGTTTTTTATCAAAGTACAATATTATCTGCCTTACATAAAGTCCGGTGGAAAAGGTAATGAGCAATGCAAAAACAAGATCGGTGAAAAAGGAAGGCAAGCGAATCAGTTTTGCTATTGGATTGTCATTGGCAAAAAAAAGAAACGATATTGCTGACAGCGGATAGAAAGCTATCCATAAAATACGGTCTTTGTAGGTTACCTTCGAAACTTCACTCTTCATGATAGGTTGATTTGTGCAAAGTTAATCTTTTTTGTAATCATCTGGTTAAGGATTCTTTACTTCTCAAAAAGGTGTTTTTTAGCAATAATAATATTCAGAGATCTTACACATTTTAAAATAAAACAGCGCATAATTCCAAATAAAATCTTTATTTTTTTATTCCATTGTAAAAAAGGCTAAGCCCAAAAGCATTTTTTATTTACGGCTTTATTTACTTTTGCATGCTGTAATCTAATTTTTTTTTTTCTATTGAAAATTTACACCCTACATCCTCTGCTTCAGTATCTTGCTATCGTATCATCTACTTTGGTAATGATCCGGTGTTCAGACAGCCCTGGGTAGTCTCCCCAACAGTCAGTAATACACTGGCTATTCTTGTTTCGCCTGCCAGTGTAATTGATATTGGCAGGAAAGAACAGCACTCGGCACGCATCCGTTTTAGCGGGCAGACTGATGAGGTAAAATATTTTACAAGTGAAGCCATTGTCAATTCAGAAATCCTGGTAGAACTTAAGGCGGGTGCTGCTTTTGAATTGTTTGGAATTCCC
>NZ_JASY01000017.1:0-99238 GCF_000735715.2 Flavobacterium chungangense LMG 26729 | reverse complement strand
TTTCTAAAAACGGCTATCTATGACTTAAAAAACATGTTTTTAAGCGCCTCAATTTTTAAAGACTACAACTTAAAAACAAAAATAAACCTCGCTTAAATATGTTTAAACGAGGTTGTTTTTTATGCTTATCTTGAAATTTTACTTTTTTAAGAGAGTTGCGCAACAGCTACGTGTGTTAGCACTTGTAACAATATGCGCAAACTTTTACCGCTTCTATTTTATTCTCTAAATTGTCTTTTATGTTTTAGATGAGAATTGTCGGCTAAAGAAAAACAAATAGTAATAAGCTTTGAAAAAACTTTTAAGTTTTCAAAATAGAAGCTAAATGTTTTTAAAATTTAGTATTCTCAAACGAACATTTTATAAGTGTTTGATTTTCAAAATTCTGATTTCTAATATTAATATAATATTAGTTGTGTTTAAAAACTAATTTAATAAGGCGGTAAATTAGTTTTTTTTCATTTTCTCTATAAAAAGGTTAATTTCTTTCAAGTTATTATTCTTCAGCTTGAATGAATAAAATAGTTTTTGCTCTATTATTTTAGAAGACTTAATTGGTGCTTTAATTAAATTTTTCTCTAACTCTTCCTCACATAAATGTTTAGGAACTATACTAAATCCGCTATTATTTTTTAAAGTTTCTATTATGTCCAAATAAGAAGGTAAAATATATCTTGGAACTATTCTGGGACTAGTATTAAATCTGGAATCCCAGAACTTTTTTATATCATTTTGGTTATTGTCATAGGTAAACCAGGTTTGCTTTTGCAGCCATGTGATGAATTGCGTATCATTTTTTTCAATATTCTCTGGAATAACAATAGAATTGGAGCAAATCAATTCTAACTCTTCATTCTTTAAGTATGTGAATTGATGGTCGTAAGTATCGTGTTTTTTTATTCCGACCAATAATTGAATTTTTTCCATTTCAAGAGCTTCAATCAATTCTTTTTCATTTCCAAATTGGGTCACTATATACATGTCAAAAGTATAAATATGATGTAGTAATTCTTTCCTGAAAAAGTCTGTGGTACAGCCAATTGTTATTGCAGATCGTTGTTTTTTTGCTCTTTGACCTGAATAATATTCTACTTTTTCTAATTCATTTAATGGATTATTAATTTGTGAATATAAAAATTTTCCATATTCGGTAGGGTCTAATTTCCGGGTAGTTCTTTCAAATAGTTTTTTTCCAATATGGCTTTCCATGGCAGATAAATGTTTACTAACTCCAGGTTGCGTCATATTTAATTTTTTTGAAGCTTCTGTTATATTTTTACATTCATATATAGCGCTAAAAGTTCTCAACCATTCTAAATTAATCATAACATATATTATAAATTAACAAACAAAAATAATTAAAATTATCAATGGTTTGAATCTACATTTGTAAAAAATTAGAAAAAATGACAAAAACATTAGTTGTAAACTACACACCCAGAAAAGGCTCTTACACAAAAACTTTATTTGATGAATTTGTATTACTAGCAAAAGGAAAAACAGAAATTAAACATTTAAATTTAGCTGAAACTCCACCAGAATTATTATTAGAAAAAAATTTGAATTTAATAATGGAATGGAATATGGGTAAAAGAGACTTCTCAGAAACAGAACTCTTAACGCTATCTAATCATCATAAACTTATAGATGAAGTTATTGCAGCTGATAATATTGTATTGGCTTTTCCTATTTACAATTTTACAATGCCAGCAGCAGTAAAGGCTTGGATAGATGCTATTGTCGTTAGTGATAAGACATTTTCTTTTAGCCCTGAAACAGGCTTTAGTGGTCTTTGTAAAGATAAAAAAGCTTTATCAATAGTAGTTAGTGGATTCGATTATAATAATTCCGATACTATCAAGGAATTTGCTTCATCCACAATAAAGCAAAATTTTGATTTTATGGGTATCTCTTCAGAACAGATTTCAGCTTTTGGGGTTGACCAAAATAGAGATCAATTAAATTCAATTCTTGAAAATGCAAAATTGGAAATAAAAACTTTGATTGATAAATGGTTTCCAAATTAATACTAATTATTTCAGCATCTCGCTCAGTTAGCATCTTATGAAGGCGAATATTTTCGCCTATACGAAACATAGTATAAAATAGGTTAATCTCCTAAATTTGCAAATTGTGCGAGACGTGTATTTTGAGTATTTTTTACTTTGAGAAAGCGAATATAAAATGCTTTTTTACATAAAATTAGAACTTCTACTTATACGTTTAAATATCTGAATATTCCTTCAAGATTCTGATTTTTAAAGCTATAAACACTAACTTGCTGCCGCTTGGCGAGGTTGAGGAATAAAGATGCTGGATTTTTCGGTTAAACACAAATTTCACAAATACAAAACCAACTTTCCATTAGTCCAAGACTCCCAATCTCGTCAAACGACTGTTATCCGTTGTTTTTATTTCGTTAGCCTTGAATATTTATTTATCGCCTTTATCTTCGACTCTCCCTGTTGTATTGTCAAAATATCAGTTTCTTCATCATATTCAATTATATACTCAAGTTTTAGATTTGCTTTTTTATCGAGAATGATTTTTCCATCAACGAATTTATACCTTAATTTTATTTTAGACTGCGTCCCACCAAATTCATAGGAATCAATTGTATTTTCATTAATGTGCAATTTGACTGTTTTAAATTTTTCGTATAGTTGATTGCTTGCCTTTTGAACTTTTATTTTTTTCTCTTCACAATTGTCAATGTTCTGCAGGATGTTATCAAAATATTTCACAGTGTATTTTTCAGATTTCTCGTTGTAGATTGTATCAAGATTTATCAAATATAAATCCATTTTCCAACTTCCAATAATTTTATTTTTCTGTTCTTTTTTCGGAAATGATAAGAAGCTTATTAAAATAAACGCCGAAGAAATAAGTATTTTCATTCTTATAATTTTAAGGTTTCGTTTTTCACCAAAATAACGCACAACGTTCTGTTACTACAGCAAGTTTGGAACTAAATTAAGACCATTCTTAGGATTTGCCAAATCATTTAAATACAAAACTATCTTTCTATTAAGCCAATGACCAATCCATTGTAGCTGTTATATGACGTAGGTTTATGTTCTTTTAATAAGTAATTTTACTCTTTCAAAAACAAATTCAGCCTTTTTGTCTATTACAATCATATCAAAATCATTACTGCCTTCAATAAAATCTCCTTCTTTTTTAGTTTCTGAATAAACTTTTTGGAAGTATTTATCCCGTTTTTTTAACCATTCCAATTGTTCCGTTTTTAAACTTGACTGTTTTTCAATGCTAAGTTTTTGCTTTAGTTTCTTATAAGCAACATTAAGTAAGCTGTCGGATTTTTTGTAATATTCAACAGAACAACCTTTCATATTATCTCCTTTATCTAAACAAATTTGATAAGATGATTCAATTTTTTCAATTGTTTTTAGTGTTTGTGAATTACAATTAAAGGAAAGTATAATAAGAATTATAGTTATTGATTTTGGTATCATAAATCATTTTTGGTTTTGCGTATTTTTGGTTCTAGGTCACATAACGTTCCGGCGCTTGGCGAAGTTGCGAGCTTCGGAACCAATTATTTTCTTTTAAAGAAAATTTCTTGCTAAAAGTAAACGTGTGTTTACTACAAAATTCGCAATCTTGCTAAACGCTTGTTGTGTGCTGCTTTTTTTATTCATATACTATTTCACATTCACTATCAAATACTTCTGAGTTTATACATCTCAAAATTATTTTTTTCCTATTTTTAAGTTCAATTACTATTTGAGAATTTTTCTCATTTTGTTCACAAAATATTTTAGATATTTCATTGTCTATAATGTCAAATTTGTTTGAATAATCTTTAAATATAAAGTTTTCATCATCTTCAACATCTCCTAAATCTGAATAATTTATTGTTTCGGTATCTTCCCAAAATCCAACTCCAGCATCAAGAAAATATTTTTGCCAATTCTTTCCATAATTTTTTAGATATACAAATATTACAGATTTAGTTTTTAAATTTTCACAAACTAGTATTTTATCTATCATGTAATTTTCAAAACCCTCAACTACAAAATTGCGAAGAAAATATAATTGATTTTCTAATTCCTCATTCATGTTTTTTATTTTAATTCTCTCAATATCCTGTCGATCGAAAATAGCACACAACGTTCTGAGACTACAACGAGTTTGGGACTAAATTAAGCCCATTCTTCAGATTTGCCACCCGAGCGATAGCGAGCTGGCGAAGCAAATCATCAAAATACAAAACCATCTTTCAATTAAGCCAATTACTCAAATCCGTTGTAGCTGTCGGTAATAACTCTTTTTTATTTTATTCTACTTTTTAAATCACACTCTTTTTCAATATTTTGTTTTTTTTGAGAGTTTGCAAATTCTTCGCTTGATAATTCTTTTGCTGTAAGTTTTTTATATTCAGTTATCTGACAATCACAAAATTTGTTTAAATCATTTGTTTTTGCATATCTACTATTTTCAAGATTACTTAAAATATCCTTTTTTACTGTTTCTTCTATTTTACTTGTCCAATTCATTTTCGTGTTAGAATCAAAACACTCTTCCAAATTTAATGTACCCAATTTACTTTCTGATTTTAATGAAATTAGAATTTCATCAATTTTACCAGATTTTAATTCATCAATATGTTTTTCTGATATGTTTTTATCATTTGCAAGTTTTGTTACTATACAAATGCAATACAATTTTCTTTGCTTTTCATCAGGAATCATTCTTTTCGAACCACTCATCATTTCTGCAATATCAATATTAATTCCATTTATTGTGATGATTTCAGGATTTTCTTTGTAAGTCGCCAAATTCACAAAAGCTAAAATTAAAAATGCACCAAAACAAATTGCAAAATACTTGATAAATTGAAATGAACGAATTTTTAATTTCTCTTTTGATATTCCACTACCAATTATCCAAGTGCAAAAAAATATAACTAAAAAACAGCCAATTAAAATTCCTGGAGAAGTAAAAGTTAAAAGTTCATGACTTGCACTTACATATTCAGAACCTGCACCGAATAATAAAAATACACCAATAACTATTTTTAAAATTTTCATATTTTGTATTATTTTTTCAAATATAATTTATTTATAATTAAAAACTTATCTACTAAATTTCTAAAATACTCTTTTATAATATTGGTTCTATGAAACCTAAAAGCCCTAGCCCAGATGGAAGCGGCATCCTTTTGTGCCTCGTTTTTTAACGAGGCACAAAAGATATAGCGGACAGCTGGAACCAGCTCCTGATTAAAAAACAAAAGCCTGTCTCTCTCGAAACAGGCGTTTTGTCAAAAAAATAAACTAACACGACTTCTTACTTATATCCTTCGTTTTGTTCCAGATCTTTTGCATCGATCACGGTTTGCGGAATCGGGAAAAATCTTCTGTATGGCTCTGTGGCTGGTTTTGCAGTTCCCGGCAAATCAAATTTTCCGAAACGAAGGCTTTGTGGTCTTCTTTGCAGTTCCCAGTACAATTCGAAACCTAATTCTTTATACAATTGTGCTGCGTCTAAAGCGGCAGTAAGTGCTTTTCCGGGAGTATTTGCAAATAATGATTCTCTGTGTCTGCTGGTACGCAATGTGTTTAAATCGCTCATTGCTAAACCTGTGCTCCCTTTTCTGAAATAAGCCTCGGCTCTCATGGCATACACTCCGCCTAAACGGAACAACGAAATATCAACATTACTGTTACCGTTTCCTCCTTCGGGATCAAATTCATATTTAAAAATACGGGCTCCCTGATTGATTTCGTTTTGGGCAAAAACAGATTCCAATGGTTTTGCAAACGTTAATGTTGGTGTAAAATCCATTCTGGTCGTGGTACTTTTTTCCATATACAAAGGAGAAACTTTGATACGGTTTCCTACCATTTCAAGAGATGCCGATGTCAATAATTTGGGTCCATACTGAGGTCCGGCCTGAATACCTCTGTTAAAATGAAACCAAGGCAGGTTTTTATCATTGTTAGGCACAAGATCTGTTGCTGGAACGCTTACATCTGTACCATCATTCATAAACCAGGTACCGTCTGCATATTGGTAATGCTGGTGAAACCTTGGGTCATCATGATTTCCATCCCAGGTGGCATAAAATTCAGGAGTTGTACAGGCAGCATTTGTTCCTCTGTTTGCTGCAGAAGTTCTCTGGTTACGTTCCATACATACATAAGCGAAACTGTTTGATCCGTTGCGGATGTAATCTATTTTTTGTGAAATAGCAAAAATTAACTCTTTCCCTTTATCATTGTCTCTTGCAAAGTTTTTGAAATAATCACTCTCTAAAGAAAATTTACCTGAGTCAATTAGCAATGAAGTGTAATAAATAACACGATCCATATCGGTTCCTGAACCTGATACGGCTGCTTCACTAAAATTGAAGTTTGAAGTTGCATTATAACGGTCTTTAAAAACGGCACGATTTAAATACATGGTACTCAAAAAAGCGTAAGCTGCCTGTTTTGTAAATCTTCCGTGGTGTGTGCTTTTTGTTCCTATATCAGCCAAATCAGGAATCAAAGCTTCAACTTCGGTAATTAATTTATCGATTTGAGTGTCTGCTTTAAAAACCTGCAAAGGTGCTTTGAAAACCATCGGATCTTTGTATGGCGCCTGTCCGTATAAATCCAGCGTGTGGTAAGTATAAAATGCTAAAAGGGCTTTGGCTTCGGCCAAAAACATTGCTTTGTCAGCAATAGTACTTTCTTCAATAGCTTTTATTGCAGTAAGGGAACGTGTAATTCCGTTGGTCAACAAGTTCCAATTGTCTACCACAATGGCATTATTAGAAGTCCATGTAAATTCGTGCATATCTCTCCATTTTCCTCCGTCTCCCCAGTCACTTCCCCGGGTTGGTAAAATAGCCTCGTCTGTTGTGTATTCCTGCAATGAAAAAACACCTCCGTGATCTGTAAATGTTCTGTCTCCCAATCGGTCATAAGCCGCAGCAAGTGCACCGGCAGGATCTGAGGCTTCACCTCCCAATACTTCATCCAGTACAACTTCATCAAGATCTGTACAGCTGGCAAAGAGAAAAATAAAAGAAAATAGCGTTATAATTTTTAAACTGAATATCGTTTTTGTCTTCATGATCATTATAATTTTAAAGTTGCACCAAAACTGAAGGTTCTGGAAGTTGGGTAACTCGCGTAATCGATACCGATAGACTGGTTTCCACCGTTTGATTTTGGTGTATTCACTAAAGGGTCATATCCTGAATAATTTGTAATCGTAAGCAGGTTCTGACCTGTTACATAAAGTGTTAACCCGTTTATCCATGTTGCGTTTTTAAGGTTGAAATCATACCCCAAACGAGCTGTATTTAATCTGATAAAATCTGATTTTTCAAGGAAAAGCGATGATAAAATCGGAGAGTTTGCAGAGTTTGCACCAGAGTCATAATATTGTATCGCTACGTTTCTGTCTGAAGCAAGGTTGTTGATATTTAAAGCATTCAATCCTGTATTATTCAATAAATAACCTCCTGTCTGACCAATGATAGAGAATGAAAAACTGAAGTTTTTGTATTTCATATCACTGTTAAGTCCGTAGTAAAAAGTAGGCAGTGCACCTTCAAAAATAACGCGGTCGCTGTTATCAATTTTTCCGTCACCGTTTTGGTCTTCAAAAATATCATTTCCGTTAGCGTCAAAACCAATATGTTTTCTCATGTAAAATGATCCTGCAGCATAGCCGTTTTTGTAGATATTCGCATTTACACCCGATTGTCCGGGTCCTGAAACTGTTCCGGTTAAGATTTCTGAAACCGGTAAGTCTTCAATTTTATTTTTTAATGTTGCGCCGTTTACATCAAGATTCCATGTAAAATCCTTTGTATTGATTATTTTTGAACCCAACATGATCTCGATACCTTTGTTGATGATTTTACCATCTTTAATATTTGTCCAGATTGTTGTAGTGGGGCTTAATACCGGTGCAGGAACATTCAGGATAGCGTCTGTTGTTGTTTTGTTGAAATAGTCAACTGTACCGTACAATTTATCGTTCCATAAATTAAAATCTGCTCCTACGTTAAACTGTGTAACGACTTCCCATTTTAAATCAGGATTGGCTGTTCTTACTACAGAAATTCCGTTTACCAGATTCAAATCATCATACAAATAATATCCGTCTGCTCCGGATAATGAGTAGCTTGCTTTTGTCAGTTTGTTCTCTACTTCCTGGTTTCCTGTTTGTCCCCAGCTTGCTCTAAGTTTTAAGTTGTTTACAGCAGTAGCATTTTCAAGGAAACTTTCTTTAAAAATATTCCAGCCTAAAGCAAATGAAGGAAAGTAACCGTATTTATTGTTTTCTCCAAAACGAGTTGAACCATCTGCTCTCATCGAAGCGGTCAACAGGTATTTATCATTAAACGTATAATTTAACCTGCCAAAGTAAGACTGTAATTCGTTTTCCTGTGCATAACCTGTTATGACCGGTTTTTGTCCTTTAATGCCGGGATTGATTGATGGTTTTACTCCTACTCCTTTTTCGTTAATGTTTTCAATAGTAAAATTGGTTCCTGATCGCTCGAATTTCTGATAAGAGAAACCTCCCAAAGCTTCGATTTTATGTTTATCTAAATTTAGGTTGTACGTCAGATAATGTTCGATCAAAGAGTTTTTAGAATCCAGATTGTTCTGTACATACCTTCCTGTCGGGTTTAAATCGGTGGTGTTTGGATAAATGGTCGTATTTCTTTCAGATGTAGAACGGTCAATACCTACGTTTAATTTATATTCTAATCCGTTGATAATTCTAAAAGAAGTTTCTAAGTTTCCTAAAACTCTCAAAGTACGTGTTTCATCTTCGTAAATGCTTAACAAATAAGCAGGATTGTAGTGCGCATTCATATTAAAATTGGTGTACTTTCCATCAGCATCATAAACCGATCTTGTTGGGTTTGCCATCAAAGTATGTACAATCAATTGCCCGTTAGATCCACCGTCATCACTGGTTGGAACACCGTTATCCTTAGTTTCACTTGCTGTAAGGTTCAATTTTAATTTTAAACGTTTGTTGTCTAAAAATGATTCTGAAGCATTAATCCTTCCCGAAAGACGTTTGAAATTACTGTTACGGATAATCCCCTCCTGATCCATATGTGCTATCGAAGCATAATAATTTCCTGATTCTGTTTGTTTTGCAAAAGAAAGTGCGTTGTTTGTCGTAATGGCTGTTCTGTAAATTACGTCCTGCCAGTCTGTGTTTCCGCCGTGATCAAAAGCAGGGTCTTTAATCGCTTTTCTATATTGATCTGCACTTAAAACGTCCAGTTTATTAGCCACTCTTGCAACTCCTAAATACGAATCAAAAGTCATTGTTCCCTCTCCTTTTGCTCCTTTTTTAGTCGTCACAAGAATAACACCGTTAGAACCTCTTGCACCGTAAATAGCCGCTGCCGAAGCATCTTTTAAAACGGTAATCGATTCGATATCGCTTGTATTCAAAAAGTTCAATGGATTTTTCGCAGAAGAAGCTCCAAAACCAACATTAGTTCCTGTAGGGCTTACATCGTCATTTGACAACGGCAGCCCGTCTACTACGAACAACGGCGTACTACCGCTTCTGATAGACCCAACTCCTCTAATTGTTACGTTTACTCCTGCTCCCGGCTCACCGCTTGCATTTACAACACGTACACCCGCAACTTTTCCCTGAATTAAGTTATCTACTGAAACGTTTACACCTTGTTTAAAATTGGCTGCCTCTAATTGTGTTACGGCTCCGGTTACATCTTTTTTAGACTGTTTTCCGTAACCCACAACCAAAACTTCACTTAACTCTGATGTATTTGGTTCTAACTGAATCGTCATAAAGCTTTTTTGAACCGCAACGGTTTTCATTTTATAGCCCAAATACGAAACCTCAAGATTACTACCTTCCTGAACTGTAATTTCGAATTCTCCGTCAAAATTACTTACCGAAGCATTTTTGGTTGTAGCTTCTACAATGCTTACGCCAGGCATTGGTACTCCGTTTTCGTCAACAATTTTTCCTTTTACCTTGATCTTATCTGCGGCTTCGTTCTTTTTTACAGTAACAGTTTTCTGAATCAGCACTAATTTTCCGTTGATGTTGTAATTGAAATTTGCTTTTTTAGAAAGGTCGTTTAAAATCACAGTTAATGATTCATTCGTATCACTTACTGTATAGACCTTATTATCAGCGATAATTGCCTGCCCGTAACTGAATTTGTAGTCCGTTTGCTGGCTTAATTTTGAAAAAATAGAAACCAGCGTTGCCTTTTCTATTTTATTATCTACATTTGATTTTTTGTAATTGACTTTACTGTAACCGTTTTGAACGGACAGCAATGTCAGGACCACAAAGAAAAGTCCTTTTAGAAAATTTAAATTGATTCGTTTAAAATACATGATTTAAGTTATTGGTTTTCGATACTTAATTATTAATCGCAGTTGTTCTCAGCAACTGCTTTTTTGTTTTTAATTCATTTTTACTATTTGGCCATAAACTTTAAATTTTAGGTTGGTGATGTAATTTATCTGCTCCAGAACATTCTCTAATGTTGCGTCTTTTTTGATGAATACCGTTAATGGCATAGTTAATACCTGTTCGTTTTTTAACTGAAAGGAAACGCCGTATTTATATTGTAAAATAGTGATAACCTGCTGAAGTTTAGTCTGATCCAGTGTAAGATCTGTAGCATACCAATTAACCAAAAAGGACTTCTCTGCCACTTGTCTGGTCAGGTTTTGCGATTCGAACAAAGCCGCTTCATTCGGAATCAGATAAACACTTTGTCCTTTTGAACTCACATTTACTTTTCCGGTTACAACGATTACTTCGCATTTCGTTTTTGACATTTGTATGTGAAACGAAGTCCCCAAAACTCTTGTTTTGATTTCGCCCGATGTGATAATAAAAGGATGCTTTTTGTCTTTGGCAATTTCAAAAAATGCATTTCCTTTTAATAGTGAAACGTTTCGTTCTTCGCCAGAAAATTTTTCAGGATACTGAAATAATGAGTTTGCTGCCAGATAAATTTTCGAGCCATCACTTAACTGGATAGATTTGGGGATATCTGATGTTTTAAATGTCAATTGCTTCTCTGAAACAATTTCAGGTTTATAGAAAAGTCCTAAACCAACAAGAAAAAGAATACTGGCAGCTGCCATATATTTAAAATAAGGTCTGAAGGTTCTTTTTCTGATTCGAAATTGAATTCCTTCATATATATTTTGAGAAACTTCATCAGGATTGCCCATTGAAGTTTCGTTCCATTTTGAATTTTGATAGTGGTTAAAAGCAAAATCATCCAACAGATTTTCTTCTGCTTCCGAAGTTTTGTTTCGGGAACTTTTATCGATAAGATATGCTAAACTATGTTTGATTCTTTTTGTCATAATACTTACTTGTTACTTATAAGTACTAAAACTTTAAAATCGTACTATCCGGAAATATTATGAAAACATCAACAGAAAGTTATCTTAAAAAATTAACGGAAAATAATGAATGGAGCCAGCCAAGCCAAATCTTTCAGGCCTTCACGCAATTGTTTTACAGCTGATGAAATTTGGTTTTTTACAGTTTGTTTTGAAATTCCGAGTTCATCAGCAATCTGTTCTATTGACATATCCTGAAATTTATACATCAATAAAACTTCTTTTCTTTTTTCAGGAAGCTGCTCTAATAAAGAGTAAAGTAAATCCATTACTTCGGGATCTATAGACGAAAAGTTATCAATGATGTAATCTTCAAATTGATCTTCCATAATGGTCTTGTCGAAACGATTATTCTGGTAATGTTTGAAAATCTGATTTTTGACTGCCCGAAACAAATAAGGTTCAATTGCATTAATGCTCAAATCATCTTTTCGTTCCCATAAATCAATAAAAACATCCTGAACAATGTTCTGCGCCAAGTCTTTATCCTGAGTCATTGTATACGAAAAGGAGGTGAGTTTTTTCCAGTAATCAGTATACGTTTTTTCAAAAATTTCAGGGTTCTTCATGGGTATTTGTAGTGGTATTTGTTGATGTAAAATAAGGAAATGTCCCTTCAATACTTTTTGTCTGAAGGTTAAGTTTTAATTAAATAAAAACCTCTTTTGATGAAGAAATACTACTATTTTGAATCAAAAATGATAATCGATTGCTGATTTCTTTTTTTTTATCTAACACAAAAATAGAATTCAGACTTTAATTTAGTGAGCTTTAAAAAAGGATAAAAATCATGTAAATCAATGTCATCCTAAGCGGAGTCGAAGGGCTTTTAAGTTCAGAAAAGGCTTCGACTCCGCTCAGCCTGACACCCAACCTTCGTACTGCCTCTAAAAATTTTAAATTATTTATCATATTCCCTTATCTTTATTAATACTTATTATTTTAAATTATGAAACGAATTCTGTTTACATTTTTAATTACCACAGCAGTAGCCTACACTTCTACTGCACAAAGCGACGATTTAAAAATTAATCAGCTACAGGTTATTGGCTCGCACAACAGTTACCGCCACGCCATCGAAACCGATTTGTACAATTTCATTCAGGCAAAAGATACTTTGCGTTCGCTAAAAGGTTTGCAATACACCCATATTAGCCTTACAGACCAATTAAACAAAGGTTTGCGTAATCTTGAAATTGATGTTCAGGGTGATTCTCAAGGCGGAAAATATGCACATCCAAAAGGTTTGAATCTTGCAAAATCCGGAGAAGTTTATGATCCGAATGGAGAAATGAAGAAACCGGGTTTTAAAGTTTTTCATATGATCGATATCGATTTTAGAACTTCTTGTTACACGCTTCAAAATTGTCTTGCCGAATTAAAAAAATGGTCTGATGCCAATCCGGATCATGTTCCTGTTTTCATTACGCTGGAGCCAAAAGATGATGACAGTTTTTTAGGCACAAAAGCAGAGAAATTTACGCCCGGGTTATTTGACGCTTTAGACAAAGAACTTCGTAAAGGCTTAGGAAATAAGTTAATCACACCGGACATGGTGCGCGGAAAATACAAAACCCTTGAAGAAGCGGTTTTAAATAACAACTGGCCAACACTTAAAAAAGCAAAAGGTAAATTTTTATTTATTTTGGATAACAATGGAGCCAAAAGAGATTTGTATGCTTTAAACCATCCGTCACTAAAAGACAGAGCGGTTTTCATCAACGCTGAACCCGGAAAACCGGAAGCCGCAACTTTATTCAGAAACAATCCTGAAGATTCAACAATTACAGATTTAGTTAAAAAAGGCTACATTATAAGAACCAGAGCAGATGCTGATACCAAAGAAGCTCGTGCAAATGATTACACACATTTTGAAGCAGCCAAAAAATCAGGCGCACAAATCATTACAACAGATTATTATTTGCCAAGTACGTTCTTTGATTCTTCTTATCAAATTAAATATGATGACGGAAGTTATGTGAGAACTAATCCTGTGAGTAAATAGTTTTTTCAGGTTTTCTTGTTTCAGGTTTTAGGTGTTGGACTTGAAACTTGAAACCTGAAACAAAATAAACTTAGCGTTCCTTACGGTTAATAACTCCATTCTTCAAATCTACACTAAAATGATCTGCAGGAGCTTCGTGCATGAATTTATTGAAAATAATCAGAAAAAGACGTATTTGATTTTGCAGTGGTTTTTCTTTTGAAGTATCTTCTTTATGATTTCCAAAGAATGATTGCGACAATAATCTATATGCTTTGGCCCTTTTTTCGCTAACATCGACTAAAGCCAATTCATCTGCACTACGGAAACGATAAAAATCGACCAGAAAATCATAACCTGTCCAGTTAAAATCTTCTTTTTTGACGTTATTTTCTGCTAAAATTTTATTCGATTTTTGTTCGGCTTCTGCCCATTCTTTTTTGAGGGCTTCTTTATTTTTCAGAATAAAATTAAAATCTTTATCAGTCTGAATATTAGCCAGAACCAATAAATCTTTACCGGAAACATTTAGGAAAAAATCTTTAAATGCAAAAGGCCAGTCATCTTTTAGAAAACGCAGCCGTACTAATTCTTTCAGATGAAAATCGGTAAAATCATGATAACTTTTGGTTTTCAGAATATCGATATTCCAAATGTCTTTGGTATTTTGACTTTCCAAAAACTGATATTCCATTTTATACAAATCGAAAAGTTCGTCATAGCCCGGAACATTGTCGATTGTGATGGTTTGAATATCGACCAGATTGTCTTTTTTGATCGTCAGTAATTTATACGCCGGAATATATGCAGCCAATGAGGGTGTCTGAACATTTACCAAAGTGTTTCCTTTTGATGTCGTACGGATTCCGGTATCGTTGATGTGCATGTGACCGCCAAAATGAATCTTTAGTCCTGCATCAGCAAAAACCTGCGCCACTTCTTCAACCGGAACACGATTCAATTGCCATTTATTTGGTCCTAAAAGCTCCTTTATTTCTGAAGAAGCATCATCGTTAAAATCAATCATCGGAAAGTGACTGAAAGCAATCAGTGTTTTGCCTTGTTCTTTGGCTTGCGCCGAAATAGCTGCGACCCATTTTATCAGATGTTTTTTGTTCGAAAGCACGTTATTATAACCCGTACTCGCTTCAGAATAACTTTTAGAATCCTTTGGATCTGAACCATTTTTCTTTGGAATGTACACATTTCCGTCAATTGCCATCAGCCAAAGCCCTTCCACAGGTTCAACCACATAACTCACATCCGGAACTTCGTAGCCCGGTGTCACACTGTAAACCCTGTTTGATAATTCAGCTGCTTTTTCAGCCTTTTTGTAATTGTAGTTTTGACTGGTATAAGCCGCAAAAGGCGTTGACCAGAATTTGTATTTTTTATCGGGATAAAACCCAAAATTCTTTAATCTGTTTGTAATTCCTAAATAACCCATTTTAGCAATATCGGCAGTAACCACTACAGGCTGTTCGATAGTTAAATTCGGCTTATACAATCCGTCTTTGCTGTAAATAGGTTGACTTTTACCCTCATTTCCTAAAAAATCTTCTTTACCGGATTCCTGAGCAAAAGGCCCAACAGGATCGTGATTTCCGGTTGTGATAAAAAATTCAATATTATATTTTTTTCGGTACTGGTCGAGAATTTTTTCCAAACCACGTACGTGAATGGGCTGACCATCATCTGTATAATCACCCGGAAGTGCTACGTATTTTATATTTCGCTTTGCGATATCTTCTAAAGCTGCAATGAAAGCAAAATAGTTTTCATTAAAAATTCGGGTCGAATGCAGCTGTGAGGACATTGTTCTGGCTAAAGTATATTTGCCGGTTTTAGGATTTAAAACCCCTTGATATTCATTATCTGATAATTTTCCGAATAAATCCTGCAAGTGCACATCCGATAGAAAAGCTATCTGAACTCCGTTAAGTGAATTTTGTTTTTGGGCTGAAACGAGAGCACTTAAAAAGAACAGAAGAAAAAATATTGAAGAACTTTTATAAAGAAAAATCGATTTTGAATCCATTAAATAAACGTGTAGAAATTTGTAGTTTGAAATCATATAATTTTCAAAGAAAAGACAAATTTTATTGCTTTTACCCCAATTACGTTTATGTTATTGTTATCGAAAGATAATGTTTCAGCTACCTTTCGCATCAAAGAAATTAAAAATTAAGGATGTCACTCAATTCTTCGAAACTTGAAAATAAAATGGCTCCTTCCTGCTTTAAATCAAATGCATTGTGTTCATTTGCAAAACCATACACTTCAAAACCACCTTTTACTCCTGCCATAACACCGGCAATACTGTCTTCGATCACAATACATTCGTTTACCTGGAAACCCATTTCGCTGGCAGCAAATAGAAATATTTCCGGATCTGGTTTCCACTTTTGAATTGTATAGGAACTGAATATCTTATTCTCAAATTTATCCAGCAAACCGGCAATTCCAAGATTCAGCCTGATTTTTTCAACCGGTCCGCTTGAAGCTACACAATACGGAATTTTTAATTTGCTAATAAATTCCTCAACACCTTCAACAGGTTTGGCTTCATTTTTAAACGCTTCAAAACTATTTACGCGGTATAGATCTTCAAAATCTGCAGGAAGTTTTTGCCCGATGGCATTTTCAATATGAAGAAAACATGATTTTAAATTACGCCCGTTAAAAATTCGATAAGCTTCCTCTAGTTCCATTTTAAAACCATATTCCGCAGCCATATTAATTAAGATTTGATTGCCAATTTTTTCTGTATCTACCAACACACCATCACAATCAAAAATTACACATTTTACACTCATAATTTATCTTTTCCTTTTTAATCTCTACTGATATCAATTACAAAAATATTCTTTTTGAAGGTTAAATAAAATCTAAAACGGTTACATTTTACATCATCATTTTTATGAATTAATCTTTATATTTGATCATTAAATTAATCAAATGAGCGAAAAAACTAAACCGTATGCTTTAATTACCGGCGCCAGCAAAGGCATTGGAAAATCGATTGCTTATGAATTGGCTAAACAGGGTTATCCACTATTGCTTGTTGCAAGAAGTGACGAGGAATTAAAAGCACTATCTGATGATCTTCATGTTAAATACGGAATTAATGCTCCTGTTTTATCGATTGATCTTTCGATAAATGGTGCATCGCTACGAGTAACCGATTGGATAAAAACGAATAACTATCCGGTTGGCTTCTTAGTTAACAATGCCGGTTATGGTGTGTGGGGAGATTTTAGTCAGTCTTCGCTAACCGACCAACTTGGCATGATGCAGCTGAACATGAATGTCGTTGTAGAACTTTCACATTTATTAATACCCATACTTTCGCAAGAAAAACAAGCCTACATTTTAAATATATGTAGTACTGCTGCTTACCAGGCTGTACCTACCCTGGCTGTTTATTCGGCTACAAAGGCTTTTATTTTATCCTTTACCCGTGCCCTGCGTTTTGAACTTGCCAAAACTCCAATCTCAGTAACCTGTTTTAGTCCGGGCCCGGTTGCTACTGGTTTTGCTTCAAGAGCTGGTTTAGATGCTCTTGGCAAAATGGCTGAAAAGTTCAATATGCAGCCTGATGAAGTTGCAAAAATGGCAATAAAAGCCATGTTCAGCAAAAAATCTGAAGTTATTCCGGGTTTTACCAATATCATCTCGGTTTATGCCAACCGCATACTACCAAAGGCTTTTATCGAAAAAACGGCAGCCGGGATTTATAAAGTTTAATTTTTTCAAAAAAAAATAAAAAAATATTCTTTGCAAATGAAAAAATATATTACATTTACAATGTCTACTAATTCGATAGAACATGTATAATAATAGAAATATGTTTAATTTTCCTAAAAGCCGAATGCACGCAAACATGCGAATGTGCTGTTGTTGTTGCTGTAGCTGCTGCTAACTTTTAGATAAAATTTCAAACTCATTATTTCATTTATTAAATATATATATATCATGGTATCTTCTTATAAAACATTTACACTTGCTAATCAATTAACTGCTGAACAAATTGCCTTTTTTAACGAACATGGCTTCATTCATTTCAAAAAATTTATAAATCCGGAAACGGTTTCATCCATCATTGATGCCTCGAAACAGGTAGAGCAAAAATGGATTGACAATAACCTTGAAAAGGTAAATGGCGTTCCAATTAAATACGGAAAAGATTTAGACGGCTCTCCCATTGTACAGCGTTTTGCTTTTATCAATCAGCATCATCAGGCCTTAAGTGGTCTTTTACTTGATCCAAGATTTAATGGTTTATTACCATTGGCAGGCGATGGCGCAAGATTAGGTACTGAAGAAAAAGACGGAATGGTTTTCAATCATTATATCAATGGACCGGAAAGTAAATTTGCTAAAATGGGCTGGCATACAGATGGTTTGAGAGATATTTTTTATGGTGCAAAATTAAACCCGATGCTAAATGTGGGGATCCACTTAAGCACTTTAAAACCGGAAAACGGCGGGCTTAAAATCATTCCCGGTACTCACAAGCAAAGTATTTATCAAATGCTTTTCCGTAAAAAATACTTTTTAGATCATAAAGCCGATCCTAAGGAAATTTCCATCACTCCGGAAGCAGGAGATTTAACCATTCACGATGGTCGTTTGTGGCACAGGGTTGCAGAATCAACTATCCGTGGCGAAGAAAGCAGACGAAGAGTTATTTATATTCCCATTATAGCAGGAAAATACGCTCCTAAAAACGAGAATAGTCCAACGGTTTTCTATCAACGCTTTGCGGGTATTGTTAAATAATTATGCTGTTTATTATCGCATTTAGTTATCTGGTTAGATCAGGTAAGCTAAAAAGTACCACAGATTTTTTTAAAAATACGCAAAGAAAAATCAAATTAAAAATTGCAAAACTAGAATTGGCTATACTATCTGGCTTACAAATATTGCGTTATTAATGGGAACAGAAACACAGATTGAAGATTATAATGCAATTGCACAAAGAACATTTTCAGACCGCAAGCGAACTAATATTTTAAAAAGAGCAGAACAGTTAACGATTGTATTTTTGCTTCCAAAAGTACCTAAATTCATTTCGCCAAACTTGCTCACCTTAATTGGTACGCTTGGTTCGGGATTCGTTTTTTTAGCTTTTTTTTTAGGCGCTTATTTTGCAAATTGGTATTTACTTTTGGGTATTATCGGTTTGGGTATAAATTGGTTAGGCGATTCTTTAGACGGAAGACTGGCTTATTACAGAAATATTCCACGTCGTTGGTATGGTTTTGCACTCGATATTATCGCCGACTGGATTGGTATTGTACTTATAGGTTTTGGCTACTACATTTATGCTGAAAACGGCACACAAATAGTAGCCTTTGCTTTTGTCGCGTTGTATGGCTGGTCTATCATCATTAGCCAGTTACGCTACAAAATTACAAATGAATACAGTATAGATTCCGGGTTTGTCGGACCAACTGAACTTCGATTTATTATTGCTTTCATTTTAATTTTAGAAGTTTTATTTCAGGGATCAATTACCTATTTGACTGGCTCAATCACTATTTTATTATTGATAATTAATATCATAGATAGTTTTAAGCTTTTAAAATTGGGCGATTTAAGAGATAAAAAAACTGAATGATATGCTTAGTAAAAAATCCATTTATACTTTTCTGCAGGCACAAGTTGCGGCATTTGTAGGCGGTATTACCGATTATGGTTTAATGATTTTACTAACAGAAGTATTTAAACTGCATTTTACCTTTTCTATTTTAATCTCCGGAACCGTTGGTGCCATTATCAATTTTAGCATCAACAGATTTTGGGTATTTAAAAATCAATCCGGTTATAGCAGCCACATCAATAGTCAGCTTTTCAAATTTGCGTTGGTGGTATTGGGAAGCATTTCCTTAAAATCATTAGGTACGTTTATTTTTCAAAAAGTATTTCAAATCGATTACAGAATCGGAAGATTAATCACGGATTTATTTGTTTCTTATGCATTTAATTATCCGCTGATTAAAAATTGGGTTTTTAAGGCAAACGAAAAACAGAACGTAATCCAATCAAATTAGTATATTAATAATCAATTCGTGTAATTACTTCGTCTATTCGCTTCGCTCGGGTCGTGTTTTCTATTCAACACATAGCCAACTATGTTTGTTTAAACAAGTGAAACGCTTTTTTTAAGCGTCCTAAATCTATGTTTCGAGCCTGCATGAGCGGAGTCGAAGTTTGTTAAAATAATTACACCCAATGGGTTGTACAAACATTTCGTTATGAAAAAATCATCATTTAAATATTTTACAAAATCACTAGTCGTTATAACGATCTTAGTAAATATAATTTCCGGAAATCTATTGGCACAATCCAAAAATCCATCGCCATTACATTTTCCAACGCCTAAAAATATAGATAACATGCTATTTTATATCCAGCGGGATCCGAATATAAACACTGCAATTTATTCCATAAACTATCAGGAAAATGGAAAAATAGACAAAAGCAATCCTATAAAAGCGTATTGGATTCGATATGCTGAGAAAGGAGAAAAAAAAGATTTTAGTTATATACAACGAAAATTTGCCTACGGAATAGAAAGTAAAACGTTAAACAACGAGGACTTTGAGCTTCAGTTTGTATCGTATAAAAAGTTATCCTTAACCTTGAAAAAGACAGACTCAGATCAAAAATATCATGTTTTTGCAAACGTAAATCAGAAAAAAATTCAGATAGAAAAAATATTTGTACGCATTGAAGGAGGCTCTTTTTGGCTACCCAATGTAAAGTATGCCGAAGTTACCGGAATTGATGCTTCGTCAAATAAAACGATTACGGAAAGGATATTATTGAAATAAGATACTTATATCTGGATGTATCAAAGGTTTAATTTCCAAATTTAAATACTTTTACAAAACGGTAGAGTAAAAGAAAAATGATGCAACTATAATCGGAAAAACAAGAAGTCCCTAAAAACAAAGCCAAAAGTATCCAAAAAAAGTCAATACAAATTGTATGCTTTATTAATTTACTTTAACATTATCTAATACTTATAAGGATTATATCAGTATAACTAGCATTATAATTAACTGTAGCGGTCCTAGTTTATGGTATAAGCACCTATGAAATGGATTACTCTCCTGATAATTTATACATATAGCAAAGCCACCATTAGAAGACTTTTTGTCTTTCAATGGTGGCTTTTTGTTAAATTAAATTACTCTGAGAAAGTATTAATCTGCTGAAGGACTTTTTTAAATTCCTGCCTCAGTGGAATCTGTTTAAGCATTAATTGACCACGATTTAGCCAACAAAGAAGCTTCTGTATCTGAACCTGTTATCGTATCCGGATTGTACATAGCGTAAACAACACCGTTGTTAGGCACACTATCAGTCCAATCAACCAAATTCCAACCTGCAGTATTAATACCACAGCTATCTAAAGTTAAGAGTGTCAAAGCATCTAAATTACTTGAAGGATTAAAATAAGTTAGAGGATTAACTCTTAAACGTAATTGCTGAATATTACTTAAGCTTACTGCCGGGTCAAAAACAGTTAAATTATTGCCTTCTAGGGTTAAATGGGTTAATGCTGCTGGCAATTCTAATTCTGGATCAAAAGCAGTTAAATCATTACTATCCAGATTCAAAGTTTGCAAATTCGACGGTAACGCTATTGATGGGTTAAAATCAGTCAACTTATTAATCCTTAAATCGATGAGAACTAAATTATCAGGTAAAGCTATTGCCGGATCAAAAACAGTTAAATTATTATTACTTAAATGTAAGGACTCTACATTTGATGGTAATGCTGTAGGAGGGTCAAATTCTGTAAGCTTGTTATTATTTAAACTTAAAGCATATAGATTAGCAGGCAATGGCAAAGAAGGCGTAAAAGTCGTTAATTTGTTTATAGCTAACACCAACTGGCTAATACTGTTTGGTAAGGCTATTGAAGGATCAAAACCTGTTAAATCATTAAACGCCAACCATAAAGTATTTAAATTTGGAGGTAACGCTATTGACGGATCAAAATTAGTCATTCCATTTTCACCTAAATACAAGTAATATAATGAATTAGGCAACGGTAAAGACGGGTTAAAATCACTAATACCACAACCTGATAAATTTAAATTAAATAAATTAGGCAATGCTATTGAAGGGTCAAAGTTACCAATAGGGTTATATGTCAATTTTAATATACTCATAGCCGGCAACGCTTCTGATGGGTCAAATGAAGTTAATACGTTGAATCCTAAATCTAATTCGTATAAGGTTTTATCCGAAAAATCTGTTAAGCTGAATTCTGCAATACCTAAACTAGCAAGTTTTAAATTACTAACAGGTACTTCAGATACATTAAAAATAGCCTCATTCCCTGTAACTGTAACTCTGTCAAAAGTTAAAGACCCTCTTGTTTCAAAAAATGCGTTCCAGTCGCTGATACTTTTTTTGTCTCCAATTCCATTATTTAGACATGTGGTATCAATATCTGTAAATAATAACCTCATAGCTGCCGAAGGTAATAAAATCGTTATTGCTATCAATGATGCTTGTGAATCTGAAGTAATAGGTAATCTATACAAATCACCTGGAACAAGCCCTCCAGCAAGAGCTTCACCGTTGTTATTATATTCGCCTTTGATTTCGATACTACCACCAAGCTCAGTAGAGGCAATTTCTTTTACATTTCCGTCAGAATCTCTAACCAACACTTTATCTTCTATCGTGCCAGGGTCAACTTCTTGAAAGTTTAAATGTGTTTTAAATATCTGTTTTGCCATAATTAAAAGTTACTTCTGAAATTTCTGTTGTGTCTGTTTGCTCAGATTTAATTGTCTTGCTAAATCTGAATATTCCGTCAATAAATGATAATGTTACTTGCTCATTTTCATTTTCGGAGTTGGTAATTGTAAGGCAATCTTTTTTTAGAATTTGCCTCAATTGTTTAAGTTGCTTTTTAAGCTTCTTAATTTTCTTTTTGCTTGACATATTTAAAATTCTAATTGACTGTATATTTCGTATCCATCCAGTAAATTATCGTCACCTCCTACATAAATACCCTCTATTTTTGTATTTTCGACAATCCCGATACAATAATCCCCGACTTCTTTTATTTCATTATTTTCATTTCCAGGTGCTTTAAAAACAACCATTTCGTCTGACGGAATTATTCTAGCTTTTTTTATTGCTTCCGGATGTGCATCTGCGGCTTCTAAATGATTATCAAAAGCTTCTTTATCGGCTTTTTCACTCAATAGTTCCGTAAATCCCTCAATAGATGCAGGGGGTATCAAATCATATTTATGAAAATAGGAATCCTGCCACGCCCAAAACTGTTCCTGGGGAGGTTTTAGACCGTTTAAAAACCAGTTTTTTAATATATTTTTTTCTGTAATTGCCATAATTATTTTTTTTCAAATTGCGATAGAATTGATTTCACTTACTGACCTGCTCTCGCTATTGGATGGCTTTTTTTTATTCCTGCCTCCACTGGAAAATCTTTTACTTTTCTTCTTTCGAAAACAAAGGCGTAACGCTTGGCAGTACGGCCGATAATACTAACCCAGCCAGTTTAATTCTGTTAATTGTTATTAATGAGAACCCTACACCTTGTAAAAGGTCAAGTTTTGTGTCAATAAAGCCTGTTAAGACAATTAAAATACTTGCGATTACGGCGATTTTTTGTTTGTTCATATTTATTAAATTATTTAAAATTAATTATAGACAATTATCTCTACAGGCATCTTATTCAAATAGCTGTCTGTCCCTCCAGGTACATCTTTATCCACAGAACCAACAAAAAAAGAATTTGTGAATGCTTTTGCAACGCAATAGAAGTTGCTTATAGTTCTGCCGACAGTTATGAAGGTTTTATTTTGCTCAGAAGTTGCACCAACCAAGTCACCAATATATATTCCTGCCCCATCCCTGCTCCAAACAACATCACCTCCTAAAGTATTTTCTAAAACAATTGCTGTTGGTGCATTCGTACCATTTTGAGTTAGAAGAGCTCTGTAAACTCTGTATGGAGGCATGTAGTTTATAATATAAGGATCGGGTGTAGTTCCAGTTCCTGTAATCGAAATGTTTGCGCCGGCAATTATATTTGTTTGACTTTCTGAACCTGAAGAGCCACCACTAATTATACGCCAATCAATTCCATTGAAAAAAACAGGAACCTTTACAGCTCCTTCGCCAACTGGAATTTGTCCATTTTCAGGGTCAAGAGCATCAATTACAGTGGCATATGCAGAAGAAGATGGAATAGGTAATCCACTAACATTGAATTCTCCTAATTGAGAATACCCCCCAATAATTAACCTTGAAGAAAATAACCCAATATCATTACCAGAAGCACTAAAATACATTGGTTGTGAGTTGGATGAATTTAAATAAACTGCCCCGCTGTCTGCTAAACTGAAATTAGAGCTACTTGTAGTATTCATACTTACTCTGGGAGAGATGGAGTATATTTGATTATCAGATTCCATACTTAATATTCCGCCTGATTTTAGCTGGCAATATCCTCCAGTATTAAAATATAGAGGCGAATTATCATTGATATTCCCTACATTTATTCCTGAATATGGACTTCTAATATCAACATATCCTCCTGTAGATGATATATCAACTCCTCCAGAAGTGGATGTCATCGATACTCTTCCACTTTCATCATTAGTAGTAATTTTATTAGACTGGCCATTTCCAAACATTTCAACTTTTGGAGCAATCATGTCGACATATGCACTTTGTGAACGTAATTCTAATCCTGCTACACCTTGAATCTCTGTTTTTGTTGTACTATAAATGTTCAGAGGATTAGAACTGTAATTATTAATATTTAACCCTTGATTTGAATGTAATTTTACTACTCCAGAATTTGGCATTTCTAATTGCGCCCCCATGCTACCTGTTACGTTAACACCTGCAGAATTTCCTTGAATTTGTATAGGATTAGAATTTCCCCTATTTTGAATTACTATACCATTTGGGGATACCGCTAATTGACCATAAGCATTATTAGAAATCTCAGCACCAAATTCACTTAATGAAACAGAACCATTTGAACCTGAAACTACAAAGTTAGATATACCTGTTGCGGTTGAACCATTAGCTAAAGTTTGGGGTAAATCCTGAGAACCACCGCCACCAAACTCACTACGAGGAACGTATTTTATAATTTTATCAGTTCCACGAACTAAAACACTATCGGCTTTTGTAGTACTAGCCGGCACCGAATTTAATTCTAACGGCTTAGCAAAATAAGTCGTCGAAATTGTCTGAGCCGATAAATTGAATGTGACGGCGAGCACTAAAAATAAAAGTAGTTTTTTCATATTTTTTTGTCAATTAGTATTGTTTTGAGAGTTTGATTTGTAATCTTTTCAATTTTGAAATCTCCATTTTTCAAACTGATTAGCGCTTTCAACAGATGTAGGCAGTATCAAATTATATTTATGAAATATGACTTAATACTGCCGCGCCCAGAACTGTTCTTGCAAAGATTTTAAACCTTTAAAACCAGTTTTTTTATATATTTTTTCTGTGTTTGTTTTTAGATTGCGATAGAATTGATTTCACTCACTGATCTCTTTTCGCTATTATTACATCTTACGATTATAGTCTCAGTACCTACACGATATTTGCACCACAAAGTATCATCAACATTAACATTGTCTGTAGATGCTATTAATTTGCCGGATTTTTTGGAATCTTTAAATTACTTTTCTGTCTTAGAAAGTAAAGGCGTAATACCTGGCAATAATGCTGACAACAACAAACCTCCCAATTTGATTCTGTTGATTGTGATTAAAGAGAAACCAACCTCTTGTAAAAGCTCAAATTTTGTATCAATAAAGCCTGTCAAGACGATTAAAATACTTACGATTACAGCGATTTTTTGTTTATTCATATTTATTAAGTATTTGATTATGGATTACAAAAATTAGTGAGCAACCCATTCTGTGCCGTTAAAGAAAACAGGACAAATAATATTTCCACCACCAACAATTGGAGTCAGGTATGCAGGAGATGTTGCATCCAATACTGTTGCATAAGCAGTATTAGATGGAGTTGGTAAATTTTCGAAAATAAACTCACCTAATGATGCTATTCCTGTTATTAAGGTTTTATCAGATTGGATAATTAAAGGGCTTGTATTACCTCTGTTTTGTAATTGTACACCACTTGGATTCATTGATAAGCCTCCATAACTTCCTGCATTTAAATCAATTCCACCATAAGTATTTTGTATATAAAAAGGAGAAGAGGATACCGCCGTAAGAGTTGAATATTGTTTGCCTAAATTCAATCTACCGTTACCACCGCCTTCAAAATTTATATACCCTGTATCTGAGTTATTATTAGAACTTATATACATGCCATTACTATCACCAAAATAAAACCCATTACTGTGAGAATAAATTAGACCAGTTCTAATATCTGCATTTTGAATAGCAGAGTAATCATTATAAAATTCAATTACTTGAGAAATTTTAGGTATTCCCACAAAATTAGTAGTACTTTGATTTATTTCTCCATTAAAAGTTACCTTGGGAGCCCATAAGGTTAGACCCGAATTATCTATATTAATAACTCCGTTACTTCCAGTTATACTTAGGTTGTCAATATTACTTGCAGCAGAGCCTTCATCTAATAACTCTTGTAAATTTTGAGAACTACCACCGTCTGTAGAAATTTCTATATTTCCAGTAGAGTCTGCTCTATTTCCATTTATAGAAGTTATTAAATAATAGTCATTATCGCTAATTGGTGCGGGAAAATGCATATTACTATTGGATACTGGTGTATCTATAGTTACTTTAGTTCTAAAAGCAGAATTATCAGCACGCTGTTCCAAACTAAGTATACCTTCGTCAAAGGATATAAATGAACTCTTCGTATCATAACCACTACCAAAATATGAGTTACCCTTACTCATTCCAAACTCACCATATCTTTGACTGTCGTATGATCCTGCCCAGAAATCTATATAATTATTATCTTCTCCAAATATTTCTACATAATTACAATCAGATCCTTCGCACCATTCAGCGTAAGCATCTTTATTTAGAACATCTTGCAAGGTAGACGAACCACCAAACTCACTTCTTGGCACAAATTTTAAAATCTTATCAGCCCCACGCACGATTACACTATCAGCCTTTGAAGTACTAGCCGGAACAGAATTTAATTCTAACGGCTTAGCAAAATAAGTCGTCGAAATTGTCTGAGCCGATAAATTGAATGTGACAGCCAGCACTAAAAATAAAAGTAATTTTTTCATATTTTTTTGTCAATTAGTATTGTTTCCGGAGTTTGATTTGTCATCTTTTCAATTTTGAAATCTCCATTTTCAAACTGATTAGCGCTTTCAACAGATGTAGGCAGTATCAAATTATATTTATGAAATATGACTTAATACTGCCGCGCCCAGAACTGTTCTTACGGATGTTTTAGACCGTTAAAAACCAGTTTTTAATATATTTTTTCTGTGTTTGTTTTTAGATTGCGATAGAATTGATTTCACTCACTGATCTCTTTTCGCTATTATTACATCTTACGATTATAGTCTCAGTACCTACACGATATTTGCACCACAAAGTATCATCAACATTAACATTGTCTGTAGATGCTATTAATTTGCCGGAGGACTTTTTTTGCTTCCTGCCTCCTTAGGAATCTTTAAATTACTTTTCTGTCTTAGAAAGTAAAGGCGTAATACCTGGCAATAATGCTGACAACAACAAACCTCCCAATTTGATTCTGTTGATTGTGATTAAAGAGAAACCAACCTCTTGTAAAAGCTCAAATTTTGTATCAATAAAGCCTGTCAAGACGATTAAAACACTTACGATTACAGCGATTTTTTGTTTATTCATACTTTAAAATTAATTGATTACGGATTAAAAAAATTAGTGAGCAACCCAGGTAGTACCATTATAGATTACCGGGCAAACTGTTGTTCCTCCACCATTAACGGGTTGCAAATAAGCAGGTGAGGCAGCATCGCTAACAGTCGCATACACGAAGTAACCAGGTGAAACTGGTAAGGTATCTACTGTATACACAGGTAATTCAACAGGATTAAAGTATTTGGCTTTATTGACATGAACATCTAATGCATTGCCGTATATCTCAACCGCTTTGCCAGAGCCCGCTGATAAACTTGCTATACCGGTTGGGTCTATATGAAACTGACCTCCAGTACCCGCATTATTATCCAAATACAATCCTGCTCCTGATACATACATCGGATAAGTATTAGACCTTGCAGCCAAGCCCTGTGATTCAAGTGTAATAAATGCTCCACTTTTAAGAGATAGAGGAGAACTTACACTAGCATCACCTATTTGCACACCGGCACCCGTACTATTCTTAATAACAACGGGACCACTACTGGAATTTAATTCAATACCGCCCGATTGTGATTGTAATGAAATTTTACCGGTACTATCTGATATGTATAATTGATTTAGTGCACCACCGCTTATAAATTCAAATTGATTCGCCTTTGCATAAAGTTTACTTTGAGTTACAAGGCTTAATGTATCATTGGCTTTTAAATGAACATCGCTTTGAGATGTTATCTTTATGTTTTGAGATGCTTCTATATTAGCCGTCCCATTTTGTGATTTTAAATTAACCCCTGCCCAGCCATCAATATTGACCTTATCTCCCCAACTCTTAATATTCATTGGTAGATTACTTTGATTGTCAATGTCTAAACCAGTTACAGACCTCAATTCAACTACTCCGGTCTGTAATTTCAGATAATTTCCGTAAGCTCCTTGTACGTAAACACCCGAATTTCGACCAAGCAAATTAATAGGATATGAATTTCCCCTATTGTCAAGAACTAAACCATTTGCACCAATATTCAGGGCACCATATCCAATATTAGACATTTCAACTCCAGTATTATCTAATGAAAAACGTCCATTTGGACCATTAACGGCAAAAACATTAGATATAGCGGTAGTACCTTTGTCTAAAGTTTGTTGTAAATCCTGAGAACCCCCACCGCCTGAAAACTCACTTCTTGGCACAAATTTTAAAATCTTATCAGCTCCACGCACGATTACACTATCTGACTTTGAAGTACTTACCGGGACAGAATTTAATTCTAACGGCTTAGCAAAATAAGTCGTCGAAATTGTCTGAGCCGATAAATTGAATGTGACGGCCAGCACTAAAAATAAAAGTAATTTTTTCATATTTTTTTTGTCAATTAGTATTGTTTCCTAAGTTTGACTTGTTTGAGTATTTATTCATAAGATGATTTTAGCATTTCGTCACCACCGTTCCAGTTTCCACTAACCAAAGAACCTTCAATCCATCCCACGCAATAATCACCTATAGCTTTTACTTTTTGATCTCCTTCAGGACTTGTTTTAAATACCTGTACCTGACCATATGGAATAATTCGGCTTAATTCTATCAGCTCGTAATGCGCATTTAAATCTTCTACATGTGCATTAAAATCTTCTACATACGTATTAAAATCTTCTAGATGCGTATTAAAATTTTGTAGATGCGAGTCAAAAGCCTCCTTATCGGCTTTGCTATTCAATAATTCCGAAAGTCCTTCAATAGCTGTAGGTGGTATTACATCATACTTGTGAAAATAGGACTCCTGCCACGCCCAGAACTGTTCTTGAGGAGGTTTTAAACCGTTTAAAAACCAGTTTTTCAATATATTCTTTTCAGTAACTGCCATGATTTATTTTTTCCAGATTGCTAAATAACTCACTTCCGAAGCCGCTCTACTTTCAGAATTATTACAAATAACCGTTATACGATCAATCTTCAGGTCATAATCACACCAAAGCGTATCATCTCCATTTACATTACCAGAAAAATATATTTTATTGATGGATGGAATAAATGCCTTTAAATTGCTCATTGTATAACCTGATGGTGGAAAAATATCAGCGTAATTCTTAGAAAAATTGCCATGATCTTGTCCCTGATCTCTGTTTGTTGTAAGTATTTGCCCGTAATCGTAATGCTCCATTAGATTTTTTTGTGCTCCAGTCTCAATTGTCAACATCTTAGTATAGACAATTGCAAAAGCATTTGACAAAGCTTCAAACGAAGTCTGATCTGCTTTGCCTTCCAGGGCTTCTTCAATTTCTTTGGTTTCTTTTGGTTTTGTAAAATCAGCCCAATCGATAGAGCCTATTCCTGATCCAAATGTTACGTAACGAGTTCTAATAACTGTTTTAGATTCGTTGTTTTCAAAAACAAGGTTTTCCTTGTCTTCTTTGATAATGACTTTGCTTTGAACGATTCCGCCTTTAAAAAAGAAAACTTCACCATTTACATAAACAACACCATCATCAGCGGTTGAACCCGTAATGTTGCAACCATAAAGAATTGTTTTATCTCCGGCAATTCCTCCCAGACCATTAAAAACGGCTGAAATTTTTTGCAATTCGTCCAGTATTCGTGTGGTCATTGGAAAACCGCCTACCTGATTTACATCGAGTTTATTCATTATATTGCTATTATTTGATATGATTTTCCGGCTAAGACATAAAATTCAATCTTAGCCTCTATTTCGTTTAATTTTGTGTTTACAAGCTCTTGCGGTACATTTACTAAAAAATCTACTTTTGAACCTGAGTAATTGAAGGCCGGTTCTAACCACATTATTCCAAGATAAACAGGTCTGTTTTCGGCTTGTGTATAAATATAATCCTGTGTTTTATTGACAGTGTTCGTAATTGTTATTCTCCTATCTTCTTTGTCAAAAGCATCATTGAGAGCACCGCGCAAATAGCATTTTTGTGAATTGTATTGTAGCTTTTTCAAATTCTCTTCCCGCATTCGGGACCATTGATAATTCAGATGTTCAACAGGAGAAATCAATGCTTTTAAATACCCAAATATTACTGGCTTTCTTAGAAATGTTGGTAAAAGCAATAATATCAGTTTGTTCCAATCTACCTTATACCACATAACTCACACCTTTAAAATCGGGAACAGTAAAATAACCGCTTGCCGGAATCGTTCTCACTGTGATAGGTTCCGGATCTTTGTATTCTCCTGTATTAATATCAATTATCTGAGATTCGGCATTTACGATGTTCGGGATTCTTACACCTTCTACAGCTTTCAGCTTTGTTTCAAGATCAAAAAGAACCAACTCACCATTAAAAGGCAGTTCTTTCATATATTCTAAAATTGCGTCTTCAACAGGATAGGTACCACCACCATCAGGTAATATTCTCATTCCGTATTGATCTAAAACCAATGGATCACGGAATATTTGTAAAGTCAATAATAAAATATCCGGCTCATTGTTTACTACTATATAGTTAACACCAGCGTCTGTAATTTCATCAATATAGAAATCGAATGCTTCCTTTTGAAGTTCATCAAGTGGCTGTAAAACTCCTTCGTTTTCGGAAGCAATTTTTATCAGCAATTGACCACCATTTTTAGTAACAGCACTGTATTTTACAATTTTTGACTCTTCAATTATATCTTCACTAAAACCTGTGTTATCGTATTTATCTGTGTCAGTAATCAAATCAAAGCCATACTGAAACGCCAAAGCTTTAGAACGATACCAGGAAGGACGATGTGGGTATTTTTGTTCGATAATGTCTTCCACTTCTTTTTTGTGCGTGTCAAACAATTTTTCTAACAAAACATGAGCATAGGAAACGATAAAAATGAATAACCTGTAAATAGCGAATTTACTGGTTGAATTCAATTCAGCTAAATTTTGATCAGCCGAAACTGCATCTAGCATCTGTTTTTGTATTACTTCGATATTTCTTGCCATTATGATACTATAAAAGTTGTGTTTATTGCCATTGTACCTATACCTAATTCTGGTATAATATTGCTATCTAAGTTGGTAAAACCTGTAGCAATTATTTGTTTTTTGTTCGTGAAATATTCAACGATTTGTGTGTCCAGTAATTCACTTTCCGGAACTTCAATTATGTTACCTGGTATTGGATCATCAGTAATTGAAAAACCATTTTTAAGAGCAATATCGAATGCATAAACCGGAGTCCCTATGTTCTGAATTGCTACATCAAAAAAAGATTGATTATGTAAGATTTGCTTTTGCATTGTCTTTAAGTATTCGGTTTTCTCGCTTTAATTCGATTATTTCCTGTTGTTGTAGTTTAATCTTTCTGTCTTTTAGTTTTAGTTCCTCTTCCAGTAATGAAATTTTCCTATTCATCAGATTTTCAAATTCTATGTATCGGGTTTCATATCTGTTTTTGAGATCATCAAGAATTTCTTTATAATGTCCTGATAACCTAATATCATTTTCTATTGCAGTTGTTTCGGCATTTTCTTTTGCCTGCAATACATCAACTTGATATTTTGACCTTGTAAAAAGAAATGTAAAAAGACCGGTACCGCCAATAGCAGCCAGAATTGAAGAAATAAAAAATAAAATATCATTCATTAAACGTCATTTAAAAACTCATTAAATCTATTTTTTACAGCCGTAAACTGTGCTGCATTTACTAATGTTGTTGTATTACCTGCACCTCCTGTAGTTGTAACCAAAAAACTCATGTTCTCTACAGCGGTTAATAAATCGGAAACCAAACCTTTGAGGGTTTCATTTTCCTTTTTCAATAAAAAGCCCGCTTCAGTAATTCTAAATTGAACCGTGTTAATTTGAAGATCTAAACTTTCTATCTCTGAGTAAGATTCAACATATAATCTTTTGATATCCTCTTTAATTGGACTAACAAGAACAGAACTGCCAACAGTGGGGAACAAGAAAAATTTATTTTTATTTCCATCAATTACCGACGATAATTGAACATCTGTGTATTTTATTTGATCATCTGATACCATACAGGTCCCTTGTTCTTTATCAACCGAAATCACTTTTGCCGGAAATGTATCAACATCCCGCTGCATAAGTTTTCTAAATGCATCTTGTATCTTTTTATCCATTACAAACGCTTACCAATTGTTACTGTTCTTCTTGCCCCACCAGTTCCAAACGATGTGACTACTTTTTTAATAAAATAATCTCCTTCACGGTCAGGGTGCTCACTGTCAATAAATTTTGCTTTCATACCTCTTGTAGCAAATGGAATTAAGAAGCTTTTTACATCGCCATCAAAACCATCATACTTTAGCTTTTCAAGTTCAGCGTTTGCCATTTCTTCAAGTTTTTTCATGTCTGAAATGACAGACGTATGATACTCTCTTTGTTCACCGTCCGTATCTCCAACTTCAACACTTTGACGTTTGTTTTCTTTATCGATGTATGTATATTTAATTTTAATTCTTCTGTCTTCCTTGCTTTTAAATTCAAGGTTGTTTTCGACAACATTAAAATTTAGATTATAGACGGCAGTTTCTCCTATGTTGGTAAGTTGCTCCAAACCGCAATACAATTTACCTTCATCAGTAATAAAAGCAGACATTAAGAAATCTTTTTTAAGACTTTCTAAAACTTGCGCTCCATTAGCATTTTTTATAATCCATTTATCCATTTTAACAAGTGGAATCGGGCTTGATAATTGAACTGGAGTACCTTTTACAACTTCCTCAAGAATTTCTTTCATCGTTGTTTTCTCCCATGTTTGGGTAATACTTTTTCGTCTTAACAACCAAATTGCATCTTCACAATGTATTTCAAACGGTATCTTAGGGTTAATCTTTTTTACGTAGCCTGTAAATTCAACACCTGAATACTTACCCTCATAGCCTAATGTAATCTTTACCGGATCACCGACCTTGATTGCGTTTTCAGTATATTTTTGCTCGCCATTTTGTTTTACTTTAAATCGTGCCGGTAGTTTAATAATGGCTGTGTCTGCCATATCTTCGACCGATTTTGTAATTACAATTTCATTTACAGCATTAAATATAAAATCGCCTATTTCAACCTTTGCTTCGAGTATAAACATATTCCAACAGATTAATTTTAGTTTGGGGTTGTTGATTTCTTTTCATTTAAATCGGCAAAAAAATCAGTATCAGAAATCGCCTTAATGCTATATTTTTGTATGCCTGATTCGCCTATCATTTCATCAAACTGGATATCTTCAATTACTAAGCGTCTAATGCCGAATAGCTCAAAAAAGGCATTTTCTTCAATTTCAAGAGCATCATTTATATTAACCAGCTCATTTAATGATTTAACCTGATCTGAAGGATATATTTCAGGATCATCCTTGTCAACGCAAACCCCTTTAATTGATATCACATAATCATCAGTATTTATGTATTCCTTAACCGTTCCTTTTTTATACTTTCCAACCGTTACAGTTTTTACAATTGTTTTGGTAAGTCCTATTGAAACTAAAGGTTCATTGGGTAACACAAATATTTGTCCTTTATAAGACAACTTTAGCTGCATGAAATATTTTGCTCCTAAAAGCTGATTTGAGTTTATAGCACTCAAATCAGGCAAACCATATTTTTTTTTGTTCATTTTCCACCATTCGGGAAAATGTGGGCCGGTATAATCCAACGCAGCCCTTACAAGTACTTCTTTGATGTTAAATTGTGCCATTAGTCTGTTTGCATTTGATTTACACTGTTGACAGCTCTTAAGATCATTTCCTGAACTTTTTCGCCTAAGTTTTCGATTCCTTTTTCGGTGCTTTCAACAAAGATTTTAGTATCGTCCTGAAGCTTTTGAATATTGATTGTTAAGTGAGTCATTTTAGAACCTCCGGATACAATTGAATCAGATTGACCCTTGATATCCTCGCCTTTGATATTCTTGCTTTTGTCAGCTCCGGCAGTAAGTCCTTTTTTCTTATTTAAATAATCGTCATAAGCTCCTGTTTCACCGTCTTTTTTTGCTTTGGCATTACTAAACCTGTCTTTTAATTCCTGGAAATCTCTTTTAATTCCGTCGGTATCAACTTTAATTCCTACCTGGCTAAATTCATTTATAGCTTTGGCATAATTATCATTCTTTTTTTTGTCAAGGTCAGCAATTCCCTTTTTTCGGGCTTCCATCTCGCCATTAATCTGAGCAATCATTTTTTGATTCTCAGATGAATCACCCATACCAACAGCTTCCTTAAACTTATACCAGCCTAACTTAACCTTATCAATATTAGTCATTAAAGAATTAACCATTAGTGCAAAACTGAGTTTTGCAGCATCTGTAAAACCCTGCCACAAAAACGTAGCTCCATTAACCGTATGTTGCCAGCTTTCGCCCCAGCCGCTTGTATATTTCATGACCATTCCAATAACCATAATCAAAGCTATAATACCCAGAACCATCCACGTAGTGGGATTAACCGCCATCAAAGCGTTATAAATTGCCATCCTATTGTTCAAGAACGTCCATGCGACACTTAGTGCTATAATTCCCTCGGCAAAAGGTGCTAAAATGTTGATAATACCTGTTAAACCGGTAGTCAGCCAATCAACGCCAATCAAAACGCCAGTCATTATACTACCAAAAAAACCAAGAGCTTCACTAACATAATTTACTCCCAATGCAGACTGTATAAAACCCCTAAAAGCGGTTACAACAGGGTCTATCATTTCAAAAAGGATTGAAAACCATTCTGAAACATAAGCAAGGTTATCACCTACAAACTTCAATCCGGCAACCATAAGCGAAATAACAGATGTAAAGATTCCGCTAGCTTCTCCACCAACCTGAAGAAGAAATTTATTCCACTGTTTATCAAGAGCCTTAATCTCTTCTCCAAGTGTTGTAGATGCCGATCCTTTTTTAAATTCTTCATACGCAACCCGGGCTTCAATGACCTTCTTGGTAAATGACGAAACGGAATCAAATATGTTCCCAAAAACATCTTCAAATATTTTTGATTTCTTTGCAGTTTCAATAAGACCTTTGGCGAAAACCTTAACTTTATCATAAGCCTGACCAACTGAATTGGCAATCTGTTTTAAGCCACTACTGGCATAATCTTTTATCGTTATAATAAATTCGTAGGCTGTCATAATTATTTATGTTTGAGAATTTTGTTTCTCTTTGGTTCTTATAAAATGCAGGTTTTGAATTTCCTCACACCAGGCAGAATCGCTTAGTTTTTCGGGTTTTCTAATGTGCATGTAGTATTTTAAATAGGCATCAAACAGCCTTATGTATATGTAAGGTTCTCCTTTTTTATTAGTTTTTACTAATTCAAAAGATGAGGCGTCATTGGTGTCAATGACTGCCTCATCTAAAGCTTTTTTAGCATAGCAATTTTTTTATTTTGTAGCTTTTCGATTGCCTGATATAATGGAAATCTGATAACAGCGTTGTCTCTGTCATTGAAGACCGCATCTTTTTCAAGAACTACTACGTCAAAAAGTTTTTCCTGGGTTACAAAAGGTTTTCCGCTTGGATTTTTCTTTTCTGCCAGTTTGATATCATTACGGGTAATGCTTCTAATTTTGCATTTAACATCACCGATCGTAATAATTGAATTATTACCTTCTGTTTCGATGTCAGCTTCATCAAAATTGAAGAAATCCCTCATTTCTTTTCGGGCTGGAAAGAAATAGTCATCATTGGTTTTAATTTCGTCATCACCACCAATAAATAAAACATTGATCAATTCCTCTCCAAAGGCTAAATCACCATCGTTTGTCATGGCTGTAAAAGCTCTTTTGAAATCTTTCATTTTTGGCTCACGTAAATAGGCGGTTTTATCTTCAACTGGTAATGCGTAAACACCTCCGTATTTTTCTTTCCAGTCGTTAATTTGTTTTTCGTCTACTACTCCTTTTTTTAAATCTGCTTTGTTCATTTTTTGTTTGTTTTTAAAAAAGCCACTCTTTTAATTTAAAGAATGGCTTTTCGATTTTTTGAATGTTTCAGTTTTTATTGTTGATGTTTAATATCCAGGAAAACGATCGGTAATTCTACAAGCATATTTTGATCTCCCTGCTTCATCCCTTTTTTGTATTCTTTAACCTCGCAACTTGTTAGTACATCGGTAATCGTTGCACCTCCATCATTTGGTGAAAAACTCCAAATGATATCAAAGTTCAAAGCCAGAATATCATTGTTGGGAGCATCTTTGATCATGGCCTCAACTTCACTTTGCCACAATGTAATTTTACCTTCACAATCTTTGTTGCCTCGGGTAATCATATGACCTACAGATCCACGACCACGCAAAACTGCTTTTTCTTGTTTAACTGTGTATTCTACTTCTTCAATACCTTCGATAATTCTACCGCCTAAAGCAATAGAAATATCATTCCACGAATAATTTTTACTACTATAATCTGCCATTACTCTAATGTTGTGGTAAATCCTATGTTTACCGTTATGAAATCTGCATAACCAACTGGCAATAATTGAAGCTCAACGTTAACATTGTTGGTTACTAAAACATTTTGATTTTCATCAATAAATGCTTTAACACCTGAAAGTTTTCCAGCTTCAACCATAAGCCCGCCAATTTGACGCTCAATTGAATTTTGCCATGTTTTAATAATTGTCGGGTGGATTGTTCCGCTTGCTGTAACCGGAACCTCATCTGAAAGCTCCTGCACCAATGTAGCGTAAGCAATCAAAACAGCTTCGTCCATCACCAAACCACGAGCAAGACTATTGAAGTCATCCGTTGATTTAGTTAATGTTTTGTCTCCTGTAAAGAAGAAACCGGATTGACTTGCAAAACTTCTTAAGAAAATATAATTCTTATTGTCAATAGCATCCCAGGCAGCATCCAGAGTAAATACTGGTTCACCATTTGTAAAGTAAGCTGCAAGAGGCTCAACAGCTCCATCTTTTACACGGCTAATTTTTCGCTGTGTCGGAATACTCGCTAATCTTCCCAAAGCCAAACCAATTGATGCTTCTTTTGAACCGTCAACGTTTGCAATCAAGATTGATACTTTGTTGTAATCAGTTGTAGAATAATCCTTAAGATTTGCAACTGTACCGTCGAATTTATTTCCTGAAATTAGAATACGTACCGGAAAGTAACGGTCACTAAAATCTTCTGCTAATGCCTGAGCTTTAACAACAGATAAATGCACATCGTTATCAAGACCGTTTGTAATAGTTTCAGAAGTTCCAGACTTCTTTAAAAGCCCTAAAACCCTGATTTTCCCCTGTGCATCTGATAACAGTTTCTTTGCAAAGTTTTTAGTTAAATCGGCCTGGTCTTCTAAAGTAACTGTTGAAGCCACCAGCATAAACCAAAGTTCAGCTCCTTTTTTTGCTTCAGCATAAAAGCTCTTTATCTGGCCATATGCAAATGCATTTGTTCCAGTTTCTTCGATACCAAGATTAACAGCTTCTTCGAGTGAAAAAATTTGGTACGAATTCCCTACTGTAACTTTGTTGGCACCGGTAACCGTTGCACCGGTCAAAACAAAGCCTGGGACTTTTTGTGTGTCGGATTGTAATAACCCTAAACCATTGTTAGAGATATTAAACATTATATTTGGTAAACTCATATTATTTTAAAAAATTTAATTATTAAACAAAGTGCAAATCCAAGAATAAAGGCAATAAGCAAATTCCAAAATGTAAAACCTGATTGAATCTCTGCTTTCGATTGATCTGAAAGCTCTTTTAATCGGTATTCTTTTTCCAGCCTGGTTTTTATTTTAGCTGCTATTGCTAAACTGTCACATGTTGCTGTAACATAAATAAAGTCATGGACAACTTTTATTTTTGCAGTTGCATTCCCATTCTTTTGGGTGTATATTTTAGGTGTTTCAACCTTATTTTTAGATGTTTCAACCTCATTTGAATCAGGTTTAAACATTAAGTCTGAAATTGGTATTTTTAAACTTGTTTCTGACTTTGGAGCGTAAATAATTGTGTCTTTATAGCTCACAATATCTTCTTTTGTTGTTTCAATAATTGTATCAACTTTTTGGGTTTCCTGCCGTTTAGAACGGCAGGAGCTCAAAAAGCAAAAAACAAGTACAAAACAAATCAGTAAAAATTTAAGTTTTATGTTTTTTCTTTGCATCTCATCTGTTATAGATCTTTATATTCCTTTAAGGCATCAAAACTCGGACAAGCTTTTTTAACTTTTGGGAAATCCCTGTGTCCTTGAATTTTTGCAAGTGGAAATTTTATTTTTAATTCTTTTAGCTTTTTTAAAAGCGATGCTTTTTGCGCCGGTGTTCTGTTATCAATCGGAATGTTGTTTTCATCTACACCTCCTATATAGGAGATATTAATCGTTTCACTATTGAATCCTTGTACACCATTTGAAACCTGTTCTATTGGTAATAATTGAACAATTTCGCCATCAGGTTTAATAATAAAGTGATAGCCGGGCATTTTCCAGCCCAATTGCTTTTGCCAATAGCTTTGAATTGCGCTAATGCTCGTTTTTTGAGAAGTTGCCGTACAATGCACCGCTATATACTTCATATTTCTTGGCATAATTATTCTTGTTTTTAGCTTGGTAATCTTTTAGAATATCTGTAATTGATGCTACTTGTGTATCCGTCTATTCTCTTGATAGAACCCTGAATTTATATTCATTAACATTTTATACAAAATCTTCTGTCATCAGCAATAGTTTTATGTATTTCTGATTGTTTGATGAGGCAAAATTGAAGCGTTTTTGAAGCAAAAAAAAATAACCTGCCAATGCTTGTATGACATTAAAACAAACATTGTATCAATTTTTTACAAGCATTGGAGGATAAATTTTTAGAGCCCTATTATATATCGAATTTTGCTCCATGACAGATATACTTTTAGACACAACAGGAGATTTAGATATCCAAAACGGTGATATCGTAATCGGTTATTCTGATAACCAACACCAAGAGCATATTTTACTTGCAAACAAAGGAGAGTACAAAGAATTCCCAGAACTGGGAGTCGGCATTGACAGAATGTTAAATGAAGATGATTTTTTACCTTTTTTGATTGAAGCTAAAAAGAACCTTGAATATGACGGAATGAAAATCAATAACATCAAGTTTGAAGAAAACGGCAATCTAAATATCGATGGTTATTACAAATAAGAATAAAGGCATGCTTTTATTTGGATACGCTCTAAAGAAAGCAATACAAAACCATTGATAGATAAACCAAAAACAACACGCAGAGTATGACACCACGTAAAGAATTATTTATAAAAGTAAAAGAAGAACTCGCAAACATTCCCGAGTTAGAACTTATCGATTTACAGCGACAACAGTTTGGTAATGGAAAGGAAAATTATCCTGCTTATTACACTGCTGCATTAATTGAAATCAGGTCGATTACCTGGACTTTGATGGTCGAACAAAAGCAGGAAGGGAAATGTGTTGTTGCTGTTACTTTTTACTGCAAAGATGGCTGGATGGAACATTTTTACAGCTCAGATCCTGAAAACGCATTAATCGAAATTGACATTCTTGATAAAATCGTCGAACAATTGCAAAATTTTCAAGGTGAACAGTTCAAACCTTTGAATCATGTTAATGAAGAACCTGGAGAAAAAGGCGAAGAAATCATGAGTTACACCCTTTTATTTGAAACCTCGATTTACAGATCAGTAAATTCAAAATACACTTATATAAAAAATTTGAATGCCAGTGTAATTTTTTAGAGAAATCAGAAATGAGTCAGGGATGTTTTTAAGAATAAAAACTATAAATAAAAGGGTATTGTTTTTATAAAAAAGGAAACCTAATTGTTATAAATCAAACAGGCGTTTAGTATTGCTGCTAAACGCCTGCTTTGCCCTACCCGTAAGTCTGACTATGCAAATAAAAATTTATTATACGTTTTATAAAAATTGAAATAATGTCGGTTGTACCGGTTCTGCCGATTTAGCATTATCATTGTAGACCCCTTCGAATTTAATGATAGCCTCAATAGTTCTGTTAGATAAAAAGAACCTGTCGGCAACTTCTTCAATGATAGCATCAATACGCCACTTCGGATTTTTTACCTGTAGATCATAAAAAAGCTTTCTCACTTGGTTGTTTCTTTCGGTAAGTCTTTCATTGCGTGTCATAGTGGCAAAGATATGTAAGTTATTCCTATTTTCAAACATGATTTGAAGCCATAAAAAAACCACTTTTTACAGTGGCTTTTGGGTTTCTAACCTTTTAGTTTATGGAAATATTCTTTAAATTCTTCTATTGTTTTAAAGGTATTATTTGTAACCGTTATATAGGGTTTGCCTTTGTTAAAATAAAATTTTGCAACATCCTGACCTGTCAAAAGTGATACATCTGAATTGCCTGCAGGAGCTGTAAAGTTTTTACTTGTTTGCCAAAACTCGATAAAAAAATCAACAAGACGCTCATCTGACCCTGTAATTTTCAAAGATTTAATTGTATAAATATCGTCAACTTTTCCAATGCTGTAATTAAAAATAAGGGTTTTATATCCGGACTGCGCTAATCTGTCAGTATAAGTTATCGTGTAAGATCCGCCATCATAAAGCAATTTACTATCATCGCTTTTTGTTACCACCATATTCATTTGATAAGTAAGAAACTCACTGATATTATTTGTAATGTAATTCATGTCAAAATAAGTTATTTGACTTGTAAAAGTAGAAGCTCTATCTACAACATGCTTTGCCGGATAGTAGGGTGATACTTCCTGAGATTGTGCCGAAATTGATAAAAACAAATAAGTAAGCAATAGTAGTTTTTTCATTTTAAGAATTGAATTATTTATAAATAAAAATTAGTTGAATTATAATTACACCAATAGCATTATAATCCTGCAGCTTTGGGGTTCTTTAATTTTTCATATTTAAACCTCATTAGCTCGTTTAAAAAACAAACATATAAAAAATAAGTAATTACTGCCAAAATTATTTGATGCTTGTTCTGTGTTTTTGCATTTATGGAAGAAACTTTCTGTTCAAATCAGTTAATTTTAGCTGATTTAAAATATCAGATTGAAAACTTAACAAACAACAATTCCATTAATTTTTAAACTGTCAAGAAAAAGAAACGGCTCATTAATGAGCCGTTTCTTTTTCTTGACAGTTTAAAAATTACTGGTCCCACCACCGCTGATTTATATATACTTCAGCATAAGGAAAGGGCGAGTTTTGCTTAGTTTTTTCTTTTATAAATTCGGGGGTTTTTAAGAAGATCTTTATTTTATCAGTCTCCTTTAATTTAAGGAATCTTTCATTTGCAAGTTTCTTCTTTGAAAGTAGATTTGATGGATATAATTTCCAAAATGCAGCGAAGGATAAATCTGGCTCACCAACTTCTACAGTTGTAGTTTTATAAAGTTTCGACCAGGCTTTTATATGCTCTTCTTTCCATGGAAATTTACCATCCAGATAAAGAAATTTTTCTTGTTTTGGAGTTAGGTTTCCTTCCAGTACATTAAAGAAGATTAAAATACCGTTTAAATTGTATTTAAACTGCCATATATCGCCCGACTGCATTTTGACGGTGTAGGTTCTAACAAGGCTCATTTTTATATAATTTCTTCTAAATTGTAGTAGATCTGAATACCCATTTCTTTAGCTGTTTTAAGCTCTATTTTTGCTCCTTTGCTTTCAATATAACACGGCAGCATAAAAATAGCATCACAAGATTCTAAAGCTTGCAAACACATTTCCATAGCAGTGTGCCAATTCTCATTAACATTATTCACTACTTCTATTGGATTCACAACATCGAAACCTTTTCCTTCTAGTTCGATTTGCTTTTTTTTAAATTTATCTGTTGTTGGTTCTGGCAACTCTCCGGTTACTTTTCCGGCAATGTATATGGTTTGATTCATTATGCTAATTTTTGATTTATTAAGTCAATTGTGTTTTGAATTTGAAGCCTTATATATTTATCTTCAACATATTTAATCTGATCCAGTAATATGATTTCTAACATATCGGCTTCGTGATGTTTGAATGTTATTTTTAATTTCTTTTTACTATCAAACAAGGTGGATTGTTTTTTAAGAAATCCTGTTTTTGAATCCATTTTATTAGTAATATCTAAAGCAATTGAAAACATTGATTTCTCCCTTCTTGTTATAGGTTTGGTGCTGTAAACAGGCTGTAGGGTTGCCGCTATTATTGCAAATGTTTCTGGTAGAAGTTTTAGATCTATTTGCATTTTAGCATTCGGTTTTAGGTTCTGTTAATTCTTTTTCGCAATCACAGCAAACAATTACTGTTGTTTCGCAGCCGCATACAGCATCTAATACTTTGATTTTCTTTTCTCTGTGAGAACAATTTATTTGCTGAATATCCATTTTACTGCTTGGTTAAGTGCGTGAATAACTTTACTGGTTTCTTCGTAGTTCATTTTCTTTAATGGCTTTTTAACAGGCGATTTTGTTTTTAAAAAATGATCTAAAACGTCAAGATCTGCAACCTCTTTTCCGTTCACTTTTTTAGTCCATTGTGCTGTCCTTAGAATTGCTAAAATTGACATGTGCTGGGCATTTTTTTTGTCAAATTTTGACCATAGATCTTTTACATGTTCTTTTAAACCAAGCTGTTTTAAAATCCTATTCGCCTGGTCGAAAGTCAAATCATTTGTAGAGGTCCTTTTTTCATCTGCAGTAGCCCATTGCACCCATTCTTCCTTTGTATCTTTATTAGGTGTGTGTATGGCAATTAATCGTTTTTGGTCTGATGTTGCCATTGTAACAATTGGAGTGGTTGAAGTTTCCATAATATGACTGATTTGTGTAATAGTTAAGATTATTACTGATTATGGTAATATTGATACCGGATACAAAACGTTTGATCATATCCGGTAAACTGAACTACTTGCCGAAATTCTGTTTAAAAAGTGTTTTAATCCTAAATTGCAGCCATTCGTTAAAAGTGGCTATTTCCTTTCGGTTGGTTATGATGAGTACAATAACCAATACTATAATTGTACTAAGATTTGACTGGTTCATTGTAAAAATTGAATTTGTAATTTTTTGTAAAATCAACAGCACTTAATGAAAGCGGTACTGCTGTTTTTGTTCCGTCATCATTTATCACAGCAGCTTCACAAAACCAAACTGATTTTTTAGGTTTATAGGCTTTGGAAATTATATCAACACCATCTGTAAATTCTTCGTTATTAAAGTCTTTCGTTAATTTTTGAAGCTCTAAAACACGGTTACTTTTTAAATTACCTTTTGCATCTTTTTTCAATAAATTGAATACCATTCTTACCAATGCAGCCGTTTCTTTGTCTTTTGCTAATGATGAAATGAATTTTTCAACTTTGGCAATTCCGGCATTTACAGTATCGTCCCAGGCATCATTAATTCGATAGCCAATGGTAATCTCTCCTTTTTCATAAGAAAAAGTATGTGTCATTTGTTTCTCCTTTACACCGTATACATCAGCTTTAAGTTTTAAAACATTTTCGAAGTATTTAAAAGCTTCTGTTTTAGCTATTGAAAGAAGATCTGAAGCTTGTAACAATAGACTAACAGCTTTCGGTACTGTTTGCTCCACTATTTCCTTATAGGCTGTACGGTCTTCTTCTTTCCTTGATTCTGCTTTGGCAAGTGCAGCTCTTAACTGTTCCGGGCTATAATTAGATAAATCCAATAGGTTTAAATTTTGATTTGATAATGTTTGAGTATTCATAATGCTATATTTTTTAATGATTAATAGTATTGTCTTTTAAAGGTTTTTAGCCAGTTGGTTTGCTTGATAATAATTACACAGGTATTTATTTTATCTTCGATTTTATCCGAAACCTTATAATTTCGAACTTGCTTTTTATCAATCTCACCTTTTTTATATGAAAGGAAATCCCTTATTGCAGCTCGTTCCTGACTTATGCAAATTTTTTCACCATCTTTGAGGATCTCACGTTTTCGGTATTGGATTTCGCCTTTAATCTTTACGGGGACATCCTCAAACAAAAATGAATTTATGATGTCTAAAAAATCTAAGCGTGCTTTGGCTTCTTGTTCGCTAATGTTTGAGTTTATCATTTTTCTTTTTCTAAGAGTTTGTTAATAACATTGTTTAAATCTGATTGAATCTTTATCCTGTCTGGATGGTTAGGATTGTCGGTTAACCATTGTTCTAATTCAGCCTTTTTGTTTTTTAATTGGTTTTTAGTTCGCATAATAAGTAGGTAGTGTTTTAGTAATTTTAATTTCTTCTTTTTGTACACTTACTGAAATAGCATCTATTAAAGGTTTTGGATAAATCGTATTCATTTGATTGATAAAACCGAAATAGTGATATTCTAAACTATTGGTGTGTAGCGGCAAATGAGGCATTGCTTCAATAAACTTTGCTTCTAATTTTTCATACTCAGCATACCACCATTTAGCAATGCCATGATTGGCTAATAACTGTTGTGAATGATTTATAGTTTTGCCAAATTTTTGACACCAACACCAAAATATTTGAAATAATCTTTCATCATATTCCGCTGATGTTAACTGTAAATGATCGATAATTTTGTTTTTGTTATTCATGTTTTTTTGACGTTTAAATAATTTCTCTCCAGTATTTTGCTGCTCTCTCCGGAAAAATGGCAAAATCTTCACCACCACCGTTTAACCTTCCATCAGGGAATAACTTAAATCCCTCAACCCATAATTTCAAATCAACATCATATCTTATATCGTCTGCCAAGGCACCTTTAGGCTCTTTTCCCTTTGCCTGCGAAATCCAAACAATACCTTTTCCTTTCTTTAACATCAGTTCTTTTAGTTGATAATACTGTACTTTGTTAATCCTTGTGTATTGAACCGAATCGACAAAAAGAAAGTCTGGTGATTTTGGTTTACTCATTCTGATGATCAATTCATCAAAGGGCTCACGATCTAATAAGACAAAAGAGTTTCCGCAAGTATCCATGTGATTTCTGACAAGTGCGTTTTGAATTGTTGCAGATAATCCTTGCTCTAAAGAATCATAGGCAACTTTGCCAAAATTGGTCAGATACTTTGCGAATTTTATTGCAGCTTCTGTTTTACCCTGACCAGAACCGCCAAATATGATTGCCGAAAAAGCTTTATCGGGTGTTCCTAATGTATTTTTCCATTCGCCAGTAAATTCTAAGGGATTGAATTTTTTTGAAAGAACGTTTGATACCGAGTAGGCTCTATTGATTTTCTTTGTCATGCTTTTCTATATTTCTCAAAATAGTTACACCATCTACATTGAACTTGCGGTCTATTTGGGTTTTGGATTTTCCTGCTTGTAACAATGCAATGATTTCGGGAATGTCCTCATGTTTTAACTTCTGTTTCCAATTACCCACACCACTTGAAGCACCTTCTTTCCATTCTAAATTTGAATAATGATTGTCAGAAAGCTGATTTATTTTGCTTACTCTTTGGCCTGAATGCTCTCTCAAACCATTCCATGCCTCACAAACCAATTTTGCTACTGAATGGGCTTTATTGAGAAAATTCACCTTTAGTGTTGGGTTTTTCCTGCTTTTATCGTTTTCAAAAGGTTTTAATAAAACATCATTGTAATATATCTCTGTACCATTTTCACTGATTTTGAGATTTTCTATTATAGGGTGATAGCGAAAATCCATTATGATGATCTTTTGTGTGCATAAATCAATCTTCTAACTCGTCTAACATCGCCTTCGCAGTCTTTTGATATGGTTCGAATTATTAAAGTATCCTCTAAACCATTTGCAACACATATATTTTGAACATCGCTGTAGTTTGTGTTTTCAAGTTCAATAAATCTTAGCCCAACACGGCTGTAGATTTCCCGATACCCTTTCTTTTCTGTTGCTATACCTCTTCTAATTCTTTTTTCAAGGAAGTGTGTTGCCATAAGGACAATGCCACAATGATTTTCAAGCTCGTTATAAAGAGTAATGAAAAACAAAAGCACATTATCAGCCAGTTTATCAGCTTCATCTAAAATGATCATTGGAGATTCTAAAGATTTTAAATGCAAAACCACTTTATACATCATTTCCGGCATTGTTGAACCAGCATACTCTTTACCCATTTTTCCCAACAATTCACGCAAAAACCAGCGTTTGTCCCAATATTCGTTACAAGACAATAAAAAGGTGTTTTTATTGTCTGATTCGTATTTTTTGGCCGTTTCTGTTTTTCCCGATCCTGCTTTACCTGTGATAGCCATTACCATTGAAAACTGTTGACTTTCGCTAAAGAATTGTAACAAATCTTTCGAATTACGAGTTTCTGCATAATTCCACTCATTAGCAGAAAGGCCAACATATTTGGCAACTTTTCGCCACATTTCAGCAGCAATTAAATCCCAATTGTGATTTCTCATTTGTGATAATGTAGCAGGTGATACTCCCGGCATGTCGGCAGCAACTTTATTTGCTGAACCTTTTTGTATAATAAATTTTTCTAATACTTCTACGATTTGAATTTTGTCCTGATGTGTCATTTTTATAGGTTTAATAAGAGTTTAAATATTATTTAAAGAGTTTAAAATCTGGAATAAAAGCCGTTTGAATCAGTTGCCATTTGTTCTTCTTTTGGTAAGTGCCCCTGAAACTTAACCATCAATTGCTGTTCTTCGATTAGGCTTTCTCTGTTAATACCTGTACGCTGAATTAATCTTTCGTATGCCTCGTGATCTCGTTTTAATTCCTGATCCCGAACAGAAACATCCTGGAGTAATAATGCCTTTGAATTACCTTTCATTAGAACCGGAATTGATTCATGCATTCGTTTTGATTGCGCATAGGCTACAAATCTTTTTTCTCCTGAAGGTGTCAATTCATACAATCCGACAAACTCATCCAGTCGTTCAGGGTCATATCGAACAATTAAACTTTCCCCAACATATTTCTGTCTAAAATTCAAATCAACATTATTGGTTTCATCATACACTTCGTAGAGATAGTCTTTACCTTCAACCGTAAGAGGCATTCCGTGAGCATAGTATTTTTTAACTTTCGTTTCATCAATCCAAAACATTGAAAGCTGATCCATAATGTTGATTTCTTCACGGTGTTCAGTTTCCTGATTATACATTTCAGTTCGGCTGTATTCCCAATCTTCTTGTTTTCCTGCATTCCATTTATTAATTAATGCTGTGAATATTTTATTGAATTCGTCAACGGTTGGCAATGCATTCTTGTACTCTACAATAAAGTCAGTGTTAGGCTTATTGGTTGCTGTTCTTACTTTGATGCTTTGTTTGTCCGAAAACCACATTTTAGATATAACTTGCTGTTGTAACCTGTTAAAGATTTGTTCTGCCGGGCTTGACTTTCTGCCTGCTTTATGGCTATAATGTGCACCACCTTTCGCAGGAAGCTTATCGTATAAATTCTGCATGCGGTTCGAAGTGTGACCGGATTGTTTATCATAAGTGAACAAAAACGGACGACAACCTGATTCATTAACAGCCATTTTAATAGCTCTAAAGTGCGATGCATGATTTTCAGAATAGGCTATATCCCACCCAATAATTTTTTCGCTATACACATCAAAAACAACATTTATTTTTAATTCGGCAGCCATTCTTTGCTTGTTGTTGGCAAAATGAACCAAATCCAGTTTAGTACCGTCAATCGCCCACCATGCATTTGGAAACCATTCTGAACGTTTACGTGTAACTGTATGACCAAAATGTTTCATATACTCATCCTTGCCGTCACGAGCCAACATCCAAATACGTTTTTGCTCTGTTTTATCGAGCCATGCACCGATTGCTCTTTCTGATAAAGTTTTCCATCCTTTAGATTCGCGAACTGATTCGTAAATTTTCAAAACCTCACTAATTGTATACTTTACAGGAAGGCAATACTGCGAAAGGATAAAATCGGCTACATCCTCGACAATTTTAGAAGGATTTGAGTTTAACCATTTCCCCGAAACGATAGCCCCATAACCATCATGTTCATATTTTTGAATAGCACGTTTAAATGAAACCACGTTTTTATAACGGGTATGCATCCACGTTTCAGGCAAATTGCTAATTGCTTCTAACATTCTTTCCCACATTTGTTTTTTACCTCCAAAACGTTTTTGAACTACTACATTTGTTGCAATATGTTTGACAGCATTGAACATAATTGCCTGATGGGTGTACTCTTTCTGTTTTTCCTCAGGCAAATGCAAACCATTATCTAAAAGATAATCTCTAAAGTATTGTTCAGCTTTATGATCCCATTCCATATAATCACCAAAGACAATGTTTTTTACTGATGCGTAAGGATCAATACCTTTTTCACGAATTATCTTTTTAAAACGGTCAGGAATAGATTCATAAGCGACCAATGCCTTGCGACCATTACCACCAATGGTTACTTTTTTCATTTTTCCGGCTGAACACAAGTATTTGTAGTTCGACTCGGTCATTATTCCCTCAGAATAAAGCCATGAGCTTACTACACATAACTTGTTGTGTTGATACTCAAACATAGAATCCGAATTATTTCTTTTTTTGTAAATCCTTAACTAATTCTTCTCGGGAGGTGATTATTTTATCCAATGCCAAAAACGCTTCGATATTTCCACGTTTGAATCTTTTTTTACCCGTATCAGGAGTACAACTAAGTGCTAATCCGAGAGTTGTATAATCTCCGTATTGCAATCTTTCTTCTAATAGGCTAATTTCTTCTTGAGTTTTTTGTCCGTTTGTTAGGACATTACTATTTTTCTCCATAGTTTTGTCTTATTGTCGCGACAAAGATAGTTAAAATAATAACTAATTTACACTTAATGGATAGAATAATAACTCCAATTAAAGAAAGAATATTGCAATACGCTGAATACAAAGGACTTGTAAAGGAAAAATTTATTGAAGATTTGGGTATGACCTATGGAAATTTCAAAGGCAAGCACAAATACACTACAGTAAATTCTGATTTTTTAGATACTCTTTTGTCTACCTACCCAGATATTAATATAGAATGGGTGATTACTGGAGAAGGTGACATGGAAAAAAACACTGATCTTCATCCATCTGACACAGATTTAAATATTCAGACTAATGACACTAATTTATTTCTAAATGAAGCAAAGCTTTTCGATGATTCTCAAGAACCTGAAGTCCTATTTAATTCCAACGGAAATAAATATTATATCTATTCAGATGGCACAATTAGAATTGAGGTCATCAAAGTTCCTTTTAACGCATATGCCTCATATGTAGAATCTTACCATGACGAAGTTGTCTTAAAAGAAGAATTTTCTACAATGGCATTTAAGGTTGACCACATTGGCCGGGGCAATTATGTTGGCTTTGAATCTATTGGTGACAGCATGTGGAATAATGGCGGATTCGACACTCCCTCTGGCGCCGACATATTAGGGAGGGAAGTAGGAAAACATTTATGGTTAAACGGATTTCACAAAACACGATACGGATTTGTAATCATCTCAAAGAAAGGAATTTGGCATAAAGATATTACCGAATTAAAGGACAACGGAAAAATCACTTTATCTTCAAGAAATCCTCTTTCCAAACCTTTTGACTGCTCACTTAATGATATAATACAGATATTTCATGTGATAAAGCGATCATTTTAAACACAACAATATAAAAATCAACAACATAACTTCATTTTTACTTTTATCATTTTGGTATTATCCCTACATACATAGATACTTTAATAACCATAACTTGTCTGTTTTTTGGAATACATGGCATTTTATGTGTGTTTTTTTATCTTTTTATCTAACTGCAACACTAACCCCAAAACTAACCGCAATTTTTTTTTGTTCGTATTTCAATAAGTTTTGATCTGGTTACTTTGAGGCATAAAAAAACCGTTTAAAAGATGTTTTAAACGGTATTAAGAGTAATCAAAATCGTTGTTTTTAAGGCTTTTCAGGTAGTTTTTGGAAGCACCAATCTAACAGAATAGTATTAGCATTTAAAGCCTTTAATAAATGACATTTGAAAGACCTTTAATAAACACTTAATTACTTTTCGATTGTAGTTGCATTCAGGATGCCCCTCCTCAAGTAGCTGATTTTATTGGGGTTTTCAGGGTTTTTTTGATTAGTGTATTAATACTTTTGGTTATACGTGTTATAATCGGAGTCCACAACCATAAAGCAAACCAATAAGAATGCGGTGTTTGAGCAATTTTGCGTTTTGGAGCATTGCCCAGACTTCTTCTTTACTCAAAACAACGGGCAGTTTTTTCTCGTGTTTTATAGACGGCAATCGAAGAAACTCATAAGTCAATCCTTCAGATTTTAGTAAAAACCGAAGGCCATACACGCAATGCTTGAAATAGGTCTGTGAGGGGGTTTTGGACTTTTTTTGCAAATAAAACAAATAGTCCTGAACTTGTTCGGGATCGAACTCAGTGGGGATTTTACCAAAATACAAAGAGATACAAGCAACATGTCGCGAGTAATTATTAAAAGTACTTTGGATCCTGCCTAAAACCCAAACCGTACGCTCAAAACGATTGATGAGTTCATCAAAACCCGGAACTTCTCGTTTAGCCTGGTTGAGAATTTTGCTTTCTCTTAATTCTTCTACATTCTTTTTTTTGTAGTCATATCTTACAGATTTTAATTATATTCGTAAGGTACAAAATCAAACAATGTGCTAACGAAAGTTTAGTTCAACAGCCGTTAGTAGCCATTATACCCAAAACCTCAAAAAAATAATGACTTAATGCAGAATTTTATAAAATCATTTTTAATAATTATAATTTCATTTACAGCAATATGTTGTAAAAATGAAATTTCTCCAAAGACAATTAAAATTATTGAACCTTTAAAAAACTACACATCTTTTTATGCTTTAGATTCATTACCAAAAGTAATTTCTCAAGAGTTGGAAAATAAAGCTACAATAAATGAACTTAACTTGTTAATTGAAAATTATAAAAATCCTTACGTTAAAGCAATTGCTATAGATGTATTAATTAATAAAGACGACGAAAATGCATTTGAATTATTTGATAAATACATAAATTCAAAAGATAGTATTGTTTTTAGAACAGAATGCTTAAGAGAAAGTATTCTATTACCAAATTATATTTTTAACTCTACAATTTTTTCAGACAAACAAAAACTAAAAGAACAGAAAGAAAATAATAAAGATAAATTTTTTAAAATATTATTTAATCAAGAAAATCTAAATGTAGATTTAGTAGATGAAATGTATTTGTGGCTACCAAAATCTGATGAATATTATAAAATCATTAGAGAAAATATCGTGAAAAATAAATCCAAAAAATTATTACGCGCTTTAAGTGTATTTAAAAACAAAAATGATATTGGTTTAATTAAAAGTTTTGGCAAAGATTCTTTTATTGCAATTGCAAATTTTAAAGATGATGCTTTTTTGGAAATGTTTGAGAAATACATCAGTATTAATGATAATTGGGAATATAAATTTGCATTAAATCAATATCCAAAAAGTAAAACCAAAATGATGTATTTGAAAATAGAAAACTACAATAAAGTTAATAAATAACGGCTACTAACAGCTTGTAGCAACTTTAAATGAAAATCGAGAAAATAGCATATCTTTTTTTAATAGTAATAATTATAATGTTAGGTTGGAAAGCATACGATTTCTTTAATCCAAATCTTGAGAAAAAATTTGATCAAAATATTTCCAAACTTAACGACAAAAGAAAAGAACTCAATGAAATTGTTCGGTTGGCAACATTGGAAATTTCAGGTAAAAATATCCCTAATAAAGCAATGGACTTAGACGATGTATCTGATGAGTTAAGTGAAAAAATGGAAGATTTAGGATTTAGAAGTTTCCGTTTTGAATCTAGTAATAATTGTAATGAAAAGTATCGCTTTTCCTTTATAGCTTGGGAAGATTGGAATACAGATAATTTGAACTATGTTGAAATAATTTATTCGCCTTGTGATTCGGAAACTAAAAAAGGATTTCACAGTTTTGATGGTGGTCATATAGATGTTTTTGGAGCTGGTGGCGATTGGAAAATATTATCTGACACTGACTTTATATAAAAGCTGCTGCTAACAGCTTGGCAAGATTTGGGTTTTAATCTTAATTTAAAGTTGGTTTTGTGTTTCGAAAATTAGTCCTAAACCGAAAATAAATCTTAATTTAGTCCCAAACCTCGCCAAACCGGCTGGACGTTGGGGGGAAGCATAAGATGAAACAATACACAAACATATCCTCAGTTGACTATATAAATACTTTGACATTTGACTATGTTGAGATGTATTCATTTCAGCGAGGAACGGAGTTTGAAGAAAGCAATAAGATAAGTCGACCAGAATATGAGAAGTTAAAGATTAGAAAAGAAAAGCGTAACGATTTGACAGTCCTCGAAAAAAAGCGATATTATGAGTTGCACCAACTTTTTGGATTTACACAATATTTAATCGATGATAAAGGACAATTTCATCCTTCTAGCACAAAGACAAACACTTTTAAAGCGACTGACCCTCAAATAAACATACTGAAAAACATCTTGCGGACTGAAATTGTTGACGTACCATCTTGGATGTGTGCCCCTATTTATCGTGATGCAATAGTTTTTTATGACAAATTGAACCGAATCATATCTACTTTAAATATCTGTTTAAGTTGTGAATATATGGAAACGAAAATGTTTTGTCACATAAATGGAGACAATAAAACTTATGACTTGCTAAGGCAATTTTTTATTGAACTGGGACACAAAATTGAAGATAGATAAATACCAGCTGGTAACAGCTACAACGGATTTGGGCAGTTGGCTTAATGGAAAAAAAGTTTTGTATTTGGGATGATTTGGCAAATCCGAAAATAGAGTTTAATTTAGTCTAAAAACCACTGATTACCAGAACGTTGTTGGTAATTATAAATCAACAATTGTTTTTATGAATGACAAAAAAAATATACTAATAATTTTGCTTCTTATTTCTTCTTTCTGTTTTTCACAATCCTTAGATAGAAAAACAATTTCAAAAAAACATGAGATAAATCGTTCTATTGAACCTGAAGTGCGAGGAATTGAAGTTAAAAATATTATTTATTATATCGAAAATGACCTTCAGACTCTTAAAGCTTTTGAGAAGGGAAAAGTGAAATGGGAAACAAACGTAATTAAGATTCTAGGAAAACCAAAAATTGGAAAACCCGAAATTAGAGCTCTTCAATACAATAATCTAACAATTACAATTTCGTACGGAAAACATGACTTTGCAGTAGTCAATATTGAAACGGGAGAAATTAAATTTCACGGAGCAGACTAATAACAACTAGCGCCAGCAGTGGTAATATCTGCCAACGAAGGTGAATTCAATAACTTAATATAACAAATGATTAAATTAAAAATTATTACTCGCTCATTTATATACTTTACTTCAGTTTTGCTTTTATCAGCTTATACTGTTGGAATAACGGATAATCAAATAATTATAAAAGAAAAAAAACAAAGCATCTCAATTGTTCCGGGAATATATGAGTTTCAGACGAGTTGGCTTCAATCAACTGCTAATTTTAAATCCGATGGAACTTTTGAAATGAGTTACACATTAAGTGACAAACACGAAACTTCTGGAACTTGGACTATTAAGAAAGACATATTGATTCTAAAAAACGATGATAAATTCCCTGCCAATAAAAAATGGCTCATTAGGGATGAAAAACTTTATCCAATATTAAAATCATCAAAAGAATATGATATGAATTATTACTACATTTTACAAAAACAACCTACCGAAAAAGTAAATTATTCCTCATTGAAGAATTGTAAATTGAAATATTCTGATATTGATGATAATTCAACTTACATAATTATTAAAGACAATATACATACTGAGTTTCCAAATGGTGGCAAAAACTATATTAAATCAAAACTGGAATGGATAAATGATTTTGAATACAATGCAACAGTAATCGAATTAACAGCTAGCGATTTATCTTTTAAAGTTGGTGATAAGATAAATGTGAAATTTGATAAAATTGATAATGAAACTTTTTATTACACAGCGAGTTTTGAGGGTAATATAGTAACAGGGAAATTCAAAATCACTAATTAATTACTCTTCAAGGTATTTGGCAAAATCACTCTGACTCAATTACATTTGTTTAAAATGGCACAAAGTCAGTCCCGAAGGCTTTCGGGATTGCGCAACGTAAAGAAGAATACTTCGGAGAGTGGAGTTTTCAGGTTCTTTTTGATTAGTGTATTAATACTTTTGGTTATACGTGTTATAGTATGTAAGAAATAATTTTATTTTTGTATTGCAATAAAACGCAAAAACACAAACCAAAACATGCGTATAACATAAACATTCAGAGTAAAACGGCTTAAATTTATTCGCATATAAACGATTTGGTGGCAAGCACTTTGAAAATATTGCGCCCAAAAAGAGATATCTAAATGAAGCTAAAAAAAATAATACTGATTCTTATAATTTTAATGACATTCTCATGTGATTATGGTTATAAAGTATATGTTCCGATTGTTTTAAATAGAGATGAATTTTTGGAAGCTCCAAAAATGATGACAAAAAAGCATCAGGAAAATGTAATAACTGTCTTAAAACATTACGGCGAGAAATGGAAAATCGAAAACGGGAAACTATTGATTTCCGACAAAATTGATACTGAAATTTTATGGAATTATACCTCGAAAGCAAACAATCCAATTTGGTTACGTGAAAACAAAACAAAGTAGCGAGCCAGCCACCAACAGCTACAACGGATTTGGGATGATTTGGCAAATCCGAAGAATGGGCTTAATTTAGTCCAAAACCCGCTGTAGTACCAGAACGTTGTAGGGCATAACTAAAAAAACGTAAATGAATATATTTCCAATAAAACATTATGAAATAGAATTATTAAGTGACAGTTCGAAAGCACTAGCGGAATTGAAAAAAAATACACTGATTACAAATTCTCTTACTTCAGAATGGACTAAAAAAGCGTTTATTGGACAAGTAAATGAAAGCGGATTCAAAATAATCTCATCAATACCTGGACGTGGAGCATTTTGTGTTTTAAACGGTAAATTAGAATCAAAAAAAGGATTTGTTGAAATTACTATCAATAAAGCTTTCCGCATATTGTTATCAATCATATTTCTATTTCCAATTATTGGATTTATAATATCATTTTTTATAAAGGAAATTGAAGTTTCAATTTCACTAATCATTCCAACATTAATGTCTATTGTGGTTTTTAGATTTATATTAACTGAAATAGCGTTTAGAATTATTTCTAAAAACAGTTTGAAAAAACTAACTGAAATAATCGGAATTACGAATCTAAAACAAGCAGAGATTAAATAGAAATAGTAAAAGTTTGCACATATTGTTACGCCCTACAACAGCTACAACGGATTTAGGCAATAGGCTTAATGAAAAAATGGTTTGTATTTGGTATGACTTGGCAAATCCGAAGAATGGGCTTAATTTAGTCCCAAACCCGCTGTAGTGCCAGAACGTTGGCAGAGATTTTAGAACAAAAGAGGAGAATTCAACAATAAATAAAAATGAAAATAAGCATCTCTAGAATATCCATTTACATAATATTATTTTTATATGTAATTGTCTTAATTTTTTTGGTTTCTGAAAGTGAATTAAATACTACAACCGTAAAAGACATTTCAATTTTTACTAGTTCAATTTTTACTTTAATTATTGCTTTACTCCTTTTTGATAGATTTGATTACAGAAAAAAGATATTCGATAAAAAATTACAAGTAGTTCTTGAACTAATTGAATTTCTTAAAAAAACAAGACTCGGAATTTCTCAAAAGACTGAAGTAATTCGTTTTGTTGGTGGTTTATTAATAGATAGAAAGGCTATTTCAAATTTCAAAAAAAGTGAATTAGATTTTAATTCAAAAATTATATTTGATATAAATGAAGTGAGTTCATATTTTCAACAAATTGAGATGTATAGAATAAATCCTTTTATGCCAAAGTCAATCGCTGAAAGTTTAAAATTTATTGGAGAACAAGCATTTTATGGTAAACCCGAAATAGAAGAAAAATATATAAATAATTACACAAAAATATCAATCAATAATAAGCACGGGATTTTAAAAATAGAAGGGTGTTCAAGACCCGAAAATGAAATGAGTTTTAATGATTTTTTGGATTTATATCTCAATGCACTTAAAGAAATTGAATCTTGGATAAATCAACATTCTAATTTTAAATCTGAATTAAACCTCTAAAAAAACCTCTGCCAACAGCTACAACGGATTTGGGCAATTGGCTTAATGGAAAGATGGTTTTACATTTGGGATGAATTTGGCAAATCCGAGAATAGGGCTTAATTTAGTCTCAAACCCGCTGAGTACCAAAACAAAAAAAAGAGACAAAAGTCTCTTTTTAGAATTAATATATCTTTATAATTACTTATTAATCAATTTCTCAAGCCTCGCCATCATTTCATCTTTCTCTTTCAACATACGCTCATATAACGCAATTTTTTCTTCGTGCAATTTTAGTACTTGCTCTACAGGATTAAAAGTAGGGTTATCATTTTTTTGATATCCAATACTATTATCGCCAAAAGTATTAGAAATAACATTCACCGCCTGTTCTTCATCAAAATTCTGAAAAGCTTCAACCGGAATTTTTAATACAGCTGAAATTTGTTTCAACAGGCTGTCTTCAATTACATCTTTTTGCTCCAGTAAAGAAATTTTCTTTTGGTTCCAGTCTTCTCCCAGATCATAAGCTAATGCTTCCTGCTTTATGTTAAGCATTTCTCTGAAACGTTTTACGTTTCTTCCCTGATGTATTTTCTGTTCCATAACGAATATCAATTTTTCTAAAAGCTCAAAGATAAAGCCATTTGGATTAAAAATCCTGAATTTCAAAGATAAAAAAATATCCCGTAAAACATCCTTTTGTCAGATATTATACCAGTTATATTTATATTTTACTCCAATGTTTTCTGGTATAAATTATTGAAGCATGAGATATTAAACAATCTGAAATTATCTTTTTAGCCCTCCCTGCTTAATTTTTAAAGATAGTGTCTAATATATATTGACATACGGAGTTGCTCTCTATTTTCGCGGAAAGATTTTTTTTACTGATAAATACTGGTTTATCCTGCTCTTTTTCAGGAATACATCCATGGGAACCGTTAACCAATTTAGCATCAAGCGGAATCACATTCATAAGAGTACGAAATCCCAGTTTCTTTTTAATTAATTTTAAAATAATGCGTGGTAAAATAAATTTCTTTTTAGGATCCAAAAACAATTCTACAGGATCATAACCTGTTTTTTTATGAATTTCTACCGTTCGGGCAAAATCGGGTGCTTTACTATCATCCAGCCAATAATAATACGTAAACCAACTATCTTGTTCTGCCACAAGTATAAGATCGCCTGCGCGTTCGTGATTGAGGTGATACCCTGTTTTTCCTGCATCATCTAATACTTTTGCTACTCCTGATATTTTTTCCAGTAGTTTTTTGAGCTCAGGAATATCATTTTTATTTTTTATATATACGTGAGCTATCTGATGATCTGCCAATGCAAAAGCGCGACACTCACCAGTATCTAATAATTCTAATCCTCTTTCTTCTCTAATTTCCAGATAACCATGGACGCGTAAAAACCTATTGATATGTACTGGATTTGTCACCTTGGTAATCCCATACTCAGATAAAACAATAACTTCTACGCCATTGCCTTCAAAATATTCAATTAAATCCTTACATACCTGGTCAATGGCTTTGACTTCTGTTTCAATTTTTGATGATTCAGGCTTAAATTTTTGACAGCAATAATCTAAATGAGGCAGATAAATTAAGGTAAGTGTGGGATTGTGCCATTCATAAACCAGTTTTGATGCTTCGGCAATCCATTCACTGGAACGGATGGTTGTTTTTGGCCCCCAAAAATCAAAGAGCGGAAATACTCCTAATTGGTCTTGTAAGCGATCCCGTAAATTGGCAGGTTTTGAATACGAATCCGGTTTTTTCTGTCCATCAGCCCAATATTGTGGACGAGGTGTTACCGTAAAATCCGCGTCTGAATACATATTGTACCACCAAAACAAATTGGCACAAGTAAAGGCTGGATCAATCTTTTTTGCTAAATCCCATATTCTTGGAGATTGTATCAACTTGTTCGACTGTTTCCACATTTTTACTTCGGCATCAGTTCTATCGTACCATCCATTACCAACAATTCCGTGTTCTGAGGGCCATTTCCCTGTTAAATAAGTGGTTTGAGCTGAACAGGTAAGAGCAGGAAGTACAGGTTCAATGATACTTAAATGTCCCTTTTTTTTTAGCCATTGGTTCAAAAAAAGATCTGGATTTTGAAGTAAAGTAGTTGTTAGCCCAACTACATTAATAACGACTGTTTGCTGCATTGTTTTGGTTTTACTATTTTTTAAAGTGCACTTACATTTATAGTTTGCTCTTTTACATTATCGGTTACCCTATTCATGACCCATTTTAATTCTCTCTCGATAGATTTAGCCAAATCCGTTTGTAAATGAGCTGGCAGAACTTGCCATGTATAGGTCTCAACTTCTAAATGTTTGGTAAATTCTTTTTTGCGCCAGCTTTGTAAAATAGTTATAATATCATTTTGGGTAGATTGCAATAGTTGGTAATCCTCAACAAATATCGGGACATGAAAATGCGTGCGAAGCTCCTTAAAATCGGAACGTTTCATGGCTTCTATTCCATTTTTTAAGTCATTAAATTTAAGTAACTCCCCATTTATTGTTTTAATTACTGCCTGATGCAAATAAGTAGGTTCGTCAAAAGTACGCAGACATTCCTGTAGTTCTCCAATCGATGCATTTACCGAAGCTGTACATTTGAGAGCGGCACTAATTTGTAATTTTCCAATCTTTAAACCATGCTTTTCCATTTTTTGAATTACTTCTTCACTTTCTTCAAATCCAATGGCAAAATGACAAACATCGTAACAAAGCTGTATATGGTTTCGCATATATTCCTGTGCCTGCAATAAGCTGCAATCAAGAGTTGAAGCTAATGATACAGCGCCTTCACTGAGTAAATGATCTTCAAAAAAAGCAATATATTCATCGCTGTTTTCAATTATACCATCGGGCTCCGGTTCTATATCCAGATGCATCATTATCCCTTTACTCTCATAAAATTCTACTAACTGAGTAACTACTGCCACTAATTGTTTTACAGCAAGTTGTTTGGCCTTAATTAAATCAGCTTCGGTAGTGTGCCAATGCTTATAAGAGAGTGGTGAGGTCGAAATACCTCCTTCTGTACCAGATGGCAAAAGTTGGGATAAAATGGTAAAAAGTAACCGGGTATAGTTTAGTCTATCGTTGCTTGTCCAGTCCGGTAAATGGACTTTATCCTTGACCGGCTCGTTATGAAAATTTCCATACGGAAACCCATTCATCGTAAATACGTACATTTCATTTTGCGACAACCACTCTTTAAACATCGATAGATTGTTACCCAGTACTAATTCAGTAGCAGCCTGATATGAAAGACGTAAGCCAATTCCAAAAGGTTTATCTGGTGATACTTCTTTCTTGAGAGGAATACAATAAGTTTCTATGCTTTTAAAAACAGCTTCCCATGACTCGCCTGCGTGAATGTTGGTACAATAACTTAAATGACCACTTGGACTTATTAACATACTTCGGTATTTAATTGACAAAATGAATATAGATATCGAATAGATTCGGCAATTAATGTATTGTTGAGCGAATGCACTTCTTCGCCTGTTCCAATGTCACTTAATAACATAATGGTAAGCTGGCCTCCAAGATGTTCTCTAAACTCATCTAATCCTTTTATAACCTCATCAAGATGAGTATCAAGAATAGGGTGAGTTATGGCAAAACCTAAGGTTAAAAAACATTTTAAGATTCGATTCAGGCTGGGTTTGTCAATTTTATGTGCTAAAAAAGAATAAGTAACATCAAGTGCTATCCCTATTGCCACAGCTTCTCCGTGTGTCATTTCATAATTAGTAAGCTGCTCCATTTTATGTGCTGCCCAATGTCCAAAATCTAAAGGACGCGAAGAACCTTTCTCAAAAGGATCTCCTTTTTTAGAAATGTGATCGGTGTGTAAAGCTGCACAACGAATAATAAGTGTTTCCATAACCGGAATATCTCTATTGTTGAGTGCTTGTGCGTTTTGTTCTATCCAGTCAAAAAAAGAGGAATCTTTAATAAGAGCCACTTTTATGGCTTCGGATATTCCGGAACGCCAATTACGTTCACTTAAAGTCTTCAAAAAATCAGAATCATTAAGTACTGCGTATGGTGGCGCAAATGTGCCCAGAAAGTTCTTTTTACCAAAATAATTCATGCTGTTCTTCACTCCGACACCCGAATCATTTTGAGATAAAACTGTTGTAGGTATTCGGACCAGGCGTACACCACGATGTGCAATCGCTGCAGCATATCCCACAGCATCGAGTACTGCTCCTCCTCCTATTGCTATAAGAAAAGAATGTCTGTCTATTTTGTTATTGTTTATTAATTGCAGTATTGCTTCGATATGATCCGGACTATTCTTAACGGCTTCACCTCCCTGAACTACAAGTATATTAGTTTCGGTAATTTCAAATTGATAATAATTAAAATAGTTGATAACCTTTGTAATAAATTGGTTTGTACAATCGACAACCCCTTTATCAATTACAATTGTTACTTTGGGTTGTTGGAAACCCGGCTCTTTTTTAATCACATCAATAAGCGATGAATTGCTAACATCGAATAATGAACGGCTAAAAATAATGTCATAATTAAATGTGACCTGAAAATTTTGCTGAAGTATATATTGGTGTTTCATTTTTTGTAAGATATAATCAAGTAACTGCAAATTTTTTGGATAACAGAATGGATAATGGCAATAAAGCCAAAACAAATAACGCATAAAACAATCCTGCTGAACCTGCTACATAACTCGCATTAAGCGGAATTAATGACAATACTCCTGTTTTTACAGCTTTTTGTATAGTCGCTGGTTGGTTGTAAATGAAGGCTTTATATTTTGCAAAAAAATTAATTCCGTACCAAAAAAGAAGAAAGGGCAATAAAATCCAAAACCTAAACCCAAGTAAGTGTCCTACATAAACAAATAGAACTACTACAATGGCATCCAGCAGTAAAGCAACAAGTATAGCTGCTTTGTTATTACCGGATGCTTCTTTTTTGGCAGTAAGTGTAATAGCTGCAATAAATAAAATAGGAATAATACCGATATACCAATAATTAAAAACGGCATCGTTACTAATACTCATTCCTAAAAGCAAATTACCTCCCCGACAAAGTCCCATATTTAATGGACCTACAATAGGATAATGTTTACTTATCTTATCATAACTAAGTGCTAAAAGGCTAATAATAAATGCTAAAATACCACTAAGAACCGATACTATAAAAGCAAGTCCAACTCCCATTAACAACATTAGGCATCCTAGTAAAATTGCCTCATTTTTGCTAACTAAACCACGAGGAAGTATTCTTTCTGGACGGTTTATGGTGTCCGATTCCAAATCAAAAATATCATTAAATACAATCCCTCCTCCATATAAACCAATGGTAGAAAATAACAGTAACAGCAAATCAAGCATAAAATGACTGCTGTTGGTATTAAAAACTAAAACTCCCGAAATTGCAATACCCGCAAGAATATCAGTGATGGCTGTAATGATATTTGCGGGACGCAGTAAGGTTAGTAAATAAAATGGCTTGCCTGACATTTAGTTTTCTATAATAATATTAGGATATACAATTTCTTTGGCTTCCTGCCCTCTAAGAACACTACTTCCTTCAAAGAGTGTATCCTGCGTAATTACCATTTCATTTTTCCAGTCTTCTTCATGCATTTGCCCGCTTTGAGAATAAGCTGTTAATGCATTTTTATAACACGTTAAATGAACGTCTTCTTTGGCAATTCCTCTTTCCAGCATTAAAGCTGCTGTTTTAGGAACAGATAAAGGGTCGCTTACACCCCAATCGGCAGAACTGTCTACAATAATACGCTCTGAGCCATATTGTTTTACAACTTCAACCATACGTTCATTACCCATTTTGGTATTAGGATAAATTGTAAAAGCCGCCCAGTATCCCCTATCCAGAACATGTTTGGCAGTTTCTTCATTATTGTGGTCAATAACTACCATATGAGGAGCAATTCCGTGTTCTTCCAACACATCCATACTTCTAATAGTTCCGTTTTTTTTATCTCTGTGCGGTGTATGAACCATTACCGGCAAATTAAATTTTAGTGCAAGTTCAATTTGCAGTCTGAAATATTTATCCTCGGCCGCAGTCTGATCATCATATCCAATTTCACCAATAGCCACAACTCCCTCTTTTGCAGCAAATAAAGGCAATAAGTCCATTACTTTTTCTGCCAGCGCTTCATTGTTTGCTTCTTTTGAATTTAAACCAATCGTACAGTAATGTTTAATTCCGAATTGCGAAGCCCTAAATCTTTCCCAGCCAACCAAAGTGCTAAAATAATCTTTGAAAGAAGAAGCTTCTGTTCGGGCTTGACCTAGCCAAAAAGCCGGCTCAATAACAGCTACAATACCTGCGGCGCGCATAGCCTGGTAATCATCAGTCGTTCTGGATACCATATGAATGTGTGGATCTATATAATACATATGTTAAGATTTTAAGTGTGAATAATATTGCGTCCCTATTTCGTCCCATGTAACTAAACTGTCAGCCAGTGTCTCGTTGGGAATTTCATTCTCATTATAAAATGAGCTTTCTTTTAATGCTTTTATAACTGCTTGTTTTGTTAGTGCATCTCCCGTATGCATAGCATTTACTAAATCAGCTGCTATTTCCTGATTTACATAACCGACAACTAATCTCCATATTTCGGGTGATACTAATCTGCCTGCAGACCATCGTTCGTGAATATAATCATGTATGATTAAGGCTAATTTTTCGTTTTTACGTAGATCCAGATCAATAATTTGATATAGCGGACGTCCCATAAAAAGAGCTTTTAAAACCAATTGATTCCAGGCATCAACCGGCAGGCATTTTGCTGCAAAAGGATTCGCTAAAGCTATAGCATCAAACACAGCGACCATATTGGTTCTAATTCCTTCCTGAACCGTCAAAATAAAATCGGCTGCATTTTTTAAGAAAAAAAGGCTCTTATACAAACCAACCAATTCTTTTATATCTGCCATCTCTGCGAGGTTCTTTATTATTTCAACATTTTGATGCACCGGAAGCTGTGTCATTAGCAAACCACGACTAAGCTGTTGTAAATCCCAATGACTCTGTGTAAAACCGGGATATACTTCCTCCAGTAAGACGGTTTCCTCTGTCGTCCATTCGGGAATTTCCAGCGAAATTTTTCTGGCAATTAAGCCAAACGTCTGAAAAAACTGTGCGCTATTTTCAAACCTGATATTGTTTCCAAACCAATCTGCTTCAGCTTTTGAAAGTCTGCGTTGAATGATGGTTTGTATGATCTCTTCTGAGCCGGTTTTTAGTGCTATTGCTGTCATGTGGCTTTTTATTTTACAAACATTTCTCTGCCTAATTACTTCAGAATATTCTCCCGTACAACGAGTGAATTATTATCCGGATCTCTGAAAAAGAAAAAATGGTCCATATAACCTTCGTCTGAGCTATTAGTATTGATTATGACACCGTCTATTACATCAATTACAACCTCACTGGCTCTGAAATAATTAAGCGTTGCCTGAATGTCATCTACAATAAAACTGGGTACAGTTCCTGTTTCGGGCAACGGATTAAAAGGAGTCTCAATATCTTTGTACAATCCCAGCATAAAACTTTTTTCATCTTTATCCCCAAGATATAATTGTATATAAGATTCTGTCCCATAATCCCCATCAGAGTTGAGCGTATATCTGTCATCTGTTTTAAAATTGAGGATTTCCTCATAGAATTTTTTAGATTTAAGAATATCACTCACTGATAATTTTATCACTACTGCTTTTGACCTGAATTTCATAAATGGATAAATTGTTTATGGCCGGTCATTGTGTCCGGCCAAGTTATTTTAATAGTGATTTTAATTTTTTAAGGAGTAACCGAATGGGCTCCTACCTTTACAAATTCGTATGAAGGCCCAATGGTGTATCCTTCTACACCAGGAAATGGTGTTTCTGCCAATTTTTGACAAATTAGCCTAAGATCAAACATCACTCCGATAGTATTATTAAGGTAACCAGGCTCTCCATTGAAGGTGCGGTGCAAACCGTATAATAAATCGCTGTAGGACTGATTGAACAAATCTACTTGTCTTCTTTCCTGAGAACCTGCAGGCAGCATACTGGCTTTTGTATTAGGAAACATAGGCAGTACGTTACTTTCATCAAAAGGAATTTCCGGTCCGCTAAAAGAGTAACCGTGTGGCGCTGTTGGATCTTTAACCAGTTCTTTGCCCACATATATTTCCTGAAATCTGTAATAATGTGCTATTTCTCCCTCTTCGTCTACCGGTGAAGTTGAAGTTCCTTCTCCCTGCTCAATAATAATATTAATAGCATTGATCGCATCTTCTTTTGTCAAGATAGGGTATAACTGGTCTGAAGGAAAAAATTCTGAGGTTACCTGTTTTGCAGGATCACCCGGCAATATCTCAGGAGCTATATCGTTTATTTTTGCCTGCAAAGCCATATAAAATTCTCCAATTGTTTTGAATGTTGTTATTTCATTGGCTGCAAACGTCTTTTTAAGATCTAAAGGCTCTTCAGGCTCTTCAATTTCCATAAAGACATTCTTCACCAAATCACGCGAAAATTTCTCGATAGGCACAATTAAACTTCCTCCAATCCCCATTGGCAAATGTGTTGGATATTCGGGTACAAAATTCGGATTGGCAATGTCGGGTTTCCCGCCCAGTGCATTCAGTATATTTGCTGCTATACTCATGTGCAGCATTTCTTCGATTACAATAGAATGGATAATACTTCTAATAGCTGTTTCCGTATTAGGTTTAAACGAAAACAAAGCTGTTAAATACGGAGGAATAGTGGCATGTTCTAATTCTATTGCATTTTGCAATAACGGATACAACTCCTCTAAACGTTCAGCATTAACTATAGCATTTACAAATTGTGGGCTTATCTTTAGCATAATATTTTATGTTTTAAAATTCAAACAGATTAGTAATTTCCGGGATATTGAAGTCTGCCCCATTTTTTGCTCTTACAGCATCTCTAAGTCGCAGTTGATTATTTGTTAAAGGAACAGTCTCCGTTACTGTGTCTTCCTGAATTAGATTTATTTCTCCTTTTGCTTTTTGTTGTGTTACAACGATCGCTTCTCCCTCAATAATTGGATTTCTAAGCCATTTTAGAATGGTCAGTCTCTTCGTTTCGGATAAATCACGGGTAACCGGCATGTATATCGGGTCCTTAATATCCCTGTCAAAAGCAAAAATCAGAAGTTCTTTTTTGGCGATAAGTGCGTTCGGATCACTAAAATCAATAAAGAATTTGCTCATAATTGGATATAGATTGGCAAATTGTACCATTGTAGGCTGAATATCAGCCCAAACTGGTGTTTCCGGAATTTCGAAATAATCTCTTAAGTGTATGGCAATAAAATTCTGCGGCATTACAGAACCAGATGCAGGATCTGTATTAACACCTGCCAAATCATAATCTAAAGTATATATCTGACCGTCGAGATACCCTCTTGGGCTATCAATACTGTTTCCTGTTAATTTTAACACCCCTACACCATTTACGTCGGTAGTAATTACAGCATCGAAAGTCAAACCGTCTGCCGGATAATTATTCCCTGGCACGTCACAAATCGGAGGTGTATTTTGGAGTTTTGGAGTCATTGGAGTAGGTGGCTCCAAAGTAATGTATATAGCATGATTTGGCAACGGCAATCCATACTGAGAAGCATAAAAACTAATTTCATTGGTTTGATTCGTGTCCAGACGCTGTACAAATTCGTCAGCCCTCAAGACGATACCATCAACAGCTTCTCTGGCAATAACTACAAACTGATCTGCTTTTGAAGAAGCTCCAAGCAACAATAACTGGTTGTCTTTTAATGCTGAAAGAACTTCATGTGACAAATTATTAAAATCAACAATACCACTCGTACTGTTAAGCCACCCTGTTCCGTTTTGATATTCTAGTTTTCCTACAAATAGTACACCATCAGGAGAAACCATATAAGGTGTTGCGCCGGGAGGAGGTCCTATTGCAGTTTTGCTAACAGCAAGAAATAATTCAGTATTAAGAGCAATAGTACCTATTGAATCTGATACCGGAAATGAACTTCCAAAGTCAATAGAAAGTCTTGCATTTTCTTTGTCCAATATAAAATTAGAAGCTGCAAAGAAAACATTATTGTTATTTGAAACAATCCCATACAGTCTTCTGGCCGGTGGAAAAAGTTTTGGTTCACCCGAAAACCAGGGTCCCAGACTTCCTAATATACGTCCCAGCGAAAATCTGCCATCTGTAGCATGAGCATAATAATACCCAAAACCATTTAAATTAATACTAAGTCTGTTTTCCTGTGTTTTACTTTTTAAGCTCATCAAAAAAAGTGATTGATATGCAAGATCTCCCCAGACAACATCTTCAAGAACTGAAGTCCAGGTGCCTCCTAAAGGCTGCCCGTTAACTCTGGCTCCTGTTTGCTGGCGCATTTGCAAATCTCTAAAACCAGTAGGTTCAATTTTTCCTTCAAGCAACAATTCGTTCGTAGCCGTAAGAATTCTGAAGGTCACGCCCCAAAGCTGTGAAACCATCTGCTGCTGTGGATCTAAATCCACCATTTTTCCTGAATTTCTTCCTTCAGCACCACATACAATCTGACCTATAATACCATCCAGTAAAGGATCTGAACTAGTATTTCCTTCTTCGTCTGTAATTTGTTTTACATGACAATCCTGAAAGCCAAAAGTAGCACCACCCTCAGGATTCCACCATCCGTTGTTTGATCCTGTGCCAAATTCCTGGAAAGATTTTTTAAAAGTGTTGTTGTTATAATGTTGTGGATCATTATTCACAGTGGAGACATCCGAAATGAAATCTCCCGAAAATGTAAGACGAGGGACGTTTAAGTATGACATATGTTTTATGTTTTGATTAAATAAGTTTTATATTTTAACTATTAATGGGAAATAAATCTGCTGGATACCCTTCTCTGGTAAATTTATTTTATCATAAACCTTTGTTACGATAAAATGTCATGAGGAAGCTTTTTTTATGCACAGAACGGATAAAATAGTCTATCCGTTTTTGGATAAAAAAGTATAAAATGTCGATACTTAAAATTAGGTATCTGTACATTTTGATATGCCATATTTCTGACACATTACCTGCGAAAAAGAAGTATTTATTATAAAAAGGAAGACGAACAAAAAAAGTAGTTTTGCTTTCATAAGCTGTTACGACGTTTAGTTATATCAAGTAAAAATATATACTTTTCTTACAAAAAAAACAAGTATTTCTACCTATTTTTTTATAACTTCTAATTTTTTAATTAACACATAAGCAAAGTATAAAAACCTGTTTTATGCATTTGAGATCATGCCAGGACACTAATTATAAAGCCCAATTTTTAAAGGAATTGGGCTTTATTAAGCATACATCTGTTTAAATACCCTTTTCTTTCATTTCTTTAGATATGAATATTTTCGCTTTTTACTTTATGCTCCTTAGGTATTTCAATTTTTTTACTCTTTATGATAAGGGCATCCTGAAGCAGATGCATTTTTTTTAGCACTAAAAAACTGCTCTTCGATTAAGCGTCTCTGATCATCAGAAACATCTTCAATTTTTCGAAGTGTATTTACCTGAATATGCGGCCAGCTAGTAGTACCTCCGTCATCTCCAAAATCAAATTCGAAGAATATAATTTGTTCGTATTGCAACTGAAGGATTTCTTTTCCGTCTTCAACAACAGTTTCAATCCACATGTTCGTATTCATTTCGACTGTAGGAACAAAACGATTTACAAACGGAATATTTAATATTCCTCCTTGCGCTCCGGTTTTATTTTTGGATGACATTTGGATAAAAACATAATTGATGATGTTACTGTCTTTATTAGAATCACGAAGACGTAAATCCGGCCTTACGGAATAAGGATATAAAGGATCTGCAAGTATGCGCTGTGTGTAGATTTTATTTTCTCCGCGATCATTAACATCATTAAGGTTTTCAAATACCCAGGCAGGTGGTGGTGCGTCAAGATTAATAGGATCACTTTCGCTTGCACCGGCTCCTCCCATGGTTCTTGAAATTGAAAGATGATCGTATTTCCATGCAGCATCACCCTCCGGAAATGGTGGCGGACCTATGAATAAGAATTTTTTGTCATCTTCAACTTCATCTGCATTATTTCGAACCAAATCTCCTAATAAAGTTATAGTGCTTCCGTGCGGAATTACGCCGCTTCTGGAAATAGAGTAATCCGGTATAAAATATTGCCCCGTTTGACCAGCTCCAACTTTAAGCTCTTTGGCTGCGATAATTTCATAATATTTTCGGCCATTTAAATTTTCCTGCGTTACATATTCTTTTTGCCCCAAATCATTTACAATCAAAAACAGCGTTTCATCCTGATAGCCGCTTTTATATAAATCTTTGTTGGGATTAAGCGGTGATACCGGGTGTATACCGCGATCTTCACTAATCGTTTTTTCAGTCGCCGCATAATTAAATACATCGCTCAACCATAAATACATACCGGTTTCTTCGTGAATTGGTGTATATTGCAAAGCATCCTGACCTTCAACAGTAGTTACGCTTTTAATGCTTTGGTCGTATTTTACAGCTCCGCAAAATTGTTCGTTTGCTCCACCTCGATTACGAACTCCTCCAGGAACCAGATCAAATGTTAGTTTTTCTATATACTCCTGACAGTCAAAACTATATTTTCCCGGAATTGTTCCTGCATTTGTGCCAGGCGAAGGCATGATGGTAGTATGTATACCGCTCCCAATCATTTTTCTATCTTTGTCACTATTGTAGCTGACCCAAGTACCCTGTAATACTTCTAAAACGCCATAATCTACATTGTTTACTATCTTTTGCAAATCATTTTCATGAAAAGCCCTAATGGGATCTTCAATTTGAAGTTTTGTATAGCCTTTCATCAAAGAAGCTAATACACCTTCGTTAGCTTCCTGAACAGCTCCCAGGAAGACTTTATTTTTGTTTTCATCTGAATTGACCTGAGATAAATTTATCTCATCTTCAGCGCTTTTACGTTTTAACATGATATCGTTTTTAAAATTAATAATTTGTGCATAACAGGGTTGGCAGCATCACTTTTTTTAAGAAGCAGCTTCATTTTACCATCCCAAATAATAATCTTTAGGCAACCAGAACGGACGATCGAGACCAAAATACTCCTGTAACATTTTTTCTGCTTCACAGAAAGCCCCTTCAACCCAGCCTTGCTGATCAGAATAGGCTTCTCCGCAAATATGGATTTGCTCGTCAGCTACCGGTTTTCTCATGTACGGCATTACATTTTCAACAGAAAATCCTGCTTTCCATGCATGATATCCTGCGCCAAAAGGTTCGTCTGTCCAGTCTTTAAAATAAGTTACATAAGGTTCCGGTATCGTTACATCCGGACCGTGCAGTTCGCGAAGCTGGTTCATTAACTCGCCTACCATCATTTTAGTCGCCTGAACATCATTTAGTTGATGAAGTTCTTTTAATGATGCTGATTTGGCCGCTTTTACTTCAAAAAGTACTTTATCATCCGAAAGTGCTTTCCAGAAGGTTTCTGTTTCCATATCTCCATAACTTCCCAGCAACATCGAATTATCATTTTCGGCATCTGTACCAAAATAATAACACTGTCTCATTGGTAAATCGGTGATGGAATGCCCTGAATCAATTCCTAATTCTTTCCACCAGGGATGTGGAAAGCCCATTAATATCTTAAAAGCCGGTTCCATAATTACGGATCGGATATTGTTATTTAAAACCGAATTTTCGTTAATGTTGAAAAAGAAATTATTCTGATCTAAAAGTTCCAGAGATTTTCTCGGCATGGCAAGAACTAAAGTATTGGCATACACTTTCCATTCGGTATTGGTTTTAAGATTTAGAAAAGTCAGTTCGTATTTATGTGTATCTTTTGAAGGATGCTCTTTTGTGAAAGTAAGTAGTTTATTTTCAGACCAAATGCAGGCACCTTCATGATCCATATATGAATTGGCTATTGCATAAGCGATACTGTCATAACCCTCTTCAATGGTTTTATAAATTGTTCCTGCTGAGAAATCTCCAACCATATAAGGAAAAGCTTCTGCTGAATTCCAATTGATGGTATTTGAATAATATCCGCCGGCATTGGCTAAAAATTCATATCCTTCCTGTGAAACCTGATCTTTGATTAAATTCCAGAATCCTAAATCGTTTACTTTACGTTTGTTGTAAGGAGAATTGGGGAAATTGTATACCAGTTTAGGTTTTATATCATCCCAATCTCTACTGGTTAATTCAAATGCATAATCATAGATTGAAGGACCTTGTTTAATTTTTTTTCCATAAGTCGCAGCAACCCAAGAATCTGCCATTAAAACATCATAAATGATTTTATTGAACAATTGATCTGAACTGAAACCAAAATCATTATTATTCAGGTAATATCGGGTTGGTAATTTCTGATTTTGTCCCTGAGCAACCGTCCAGGCATCTTGTTTAAAACGCTCTTTTCTAAGATACATTAATAGTTTTGAAGATTCACCCATAGGAAACGGAACAGGCGTCATTTTGTCTTTCAAAACAGGAATACGTATGTTCGGATTATCCGAAGGTATATAACCTTCAATTAATGTTGTTACGATTTCCTGAGACGTCAGGTAACGCATTCCTCCAAGTTCACCCCAGAAATTCATTCCCGGCATAATAACAGATTCGAGTCTTCCGCCGAGTTTACTGTTCATATCAAAAATTTGTACTTCGCCGGCTGTAAACTTTTTATCTGTTACCAGACGATATGCAGTGTACAACCCTGAAGTTCCGGCACCAATAATAGCTACTTCTGTTTTTAAATCAGGATGCAGTCCTGTGTTTAGATAAGTATTTTTATTCATAATAATATATATTTAAAATGCTTTAAAGAATTTGTGCCCTAATTGAAATGGCGTAATATCAAAATCTGTATGTCCGTCTAATACAAGGTCAGACATGATTTTTCCTAAAAAAGGAGTGAATTTTGCTGCCCATCCTGTGGCGTATAGCACAATATTTTCATGATTGGGTACATAACTTGGTGCAAAATCAATCAGTAATTCTTTATTAGGTATTGTGCTCAGGGCGATAAGACATGTTGAAGTATATTCAGGCTCTGCGCTTAATCCTGTCATGTGTTCTTTTACCCAATCAGAAGTGTAGCCCAGTTCTTGTCGATTAGGGATTAATGTTCTGTCGCTGGGTTCTTCTAAAGGTTCTATTACAAAATCAGGCGCTACACGAATATATTCCGGATGATCCCAATCGACTTCGGGAAAACCATAAAACTGATTGCCGTTTTCGCCTATTGGATTTTGAAATACAAACCAGGTTGGGTATTGTATAGTCGGATCGGTTTTTTTAAAATAAGCTGAAGACATATTCCAATAAACAGCATCAATTTTAAAATCAAGTAAGTTGATTACACTATTAATGTACGGACCAGGAACGATAGCTAGTTTTTTAGTAATATAAGATCCGTTTGGCGTAATAATTTCAAAAAGTTTACCAACATGATTGATTTTAAGTACTGGTGAATTTTCTTCTAAATGAACCGTTTCTTCTTTGGTACACAAATTTAAAAGCGCTTCATTTGTTGCTTTAAAATTAATGCTGGCACCATCGGCCTGAAACAATCCGGTATAGGTATCAGGCAGATTTTTAAAATGGTATTTTGCTTCAATTTCTTTTGCTGTTAAAGTGGTATACGGAACGTTTAACGCTTTTAGTGCTTCTTCGGCCTCTGCTATATTTCCTTCTGTAGAATGCACTTCCGGGTCTCCAAACCAAAGTGTACCTACTTTATCCAATAATTTTGTATCGGTTTCTTTTTCCAGTTCATCCCAGTAAGGTTGTGCGTCTAAAGCCATTTGCACCATATATTCATCCGGATATGGAATTCTAAACTGGCGCGAAACTCCGGCAGAACTGCCTAATTGGTTTACAAACGTAAATTGTTCCAATACCAATGTTTTTGCTTTTCGCTTACCAAGATGGTATGCCGTAGCCAGACCTATTGGCCCTCCACCAATAACAATTACATCATAATTTTCTGTGTTCATAGTTTTCTCTTTATAGCAGATTTTGGACATGCATTTAGAACAATACACCAGTATTGTCATGGGTCTAAATTACTGGAGATACAAAATCAATTAGAAAAAAATGATACAAAGCGGAGATTATAGGTCACAAGACTAAATATATGAGAAGCGAGATACACAAAAACATAAAAAAATGCGCAAAATCCGTAGACATTTGCACATTTTTATATGATACTTCAAATTACATTACCACTTTTTTCAACTTACTTTTGCAACGAAAGACGATACTGTTTTGGTATCAGCACTATTTTCGACTACATAAATACCTAATATGCTATTTCTATATACTGTATTAGCACTTGTTACGCTTGAATCCGGAAAATCAATATCAACCCAATTTGCTTCTCCAAATGATCCGTCAGCATTTCTGTTTACAGAAACAAAAGATGCTCCGTTTTTTTCTCCATTTATAGAAATCCAATCCGATGGCATATTATAGCCATTATCTTTAGAAACAGTAATACCTTCAAAATGAGTAATTATAGATAAAGCCGTTTCATTCTGGTAACTAAATGATTTTAAATTACTGGTTTCCTTGGTTTTAGAATTGTAATCTACCAGAAAGGCCTGGCTTATTTTCCCTAATTTAGGACTGGTGTATCCTCCGGCCATTGTATAACTGTCTCCACCATTATGCCAAATACCATATAAAGTAGTAGTTAATGAATCCGGCACTTTAAACTCGGTACATTCTTTACTGGATGTATTGTATAAAAATGCATATCCGTTCTTATCATTTTCAACATCATAATTTCCAACAGCTATACCACCCATTACACTGTGAACAAATACATTATTGGTATTTCCTCCATTTGGTGCTACCTGAACCCATGTTCCGGAACCATCAATAGCACCTTCGTAATAAAATCCGAGATTCCCACTTGGAGCTTTACCAGTAGAAGCGGCTATTTTATAAGATCCAACAATTTGTATTGTGCCATGAGGTCCGTTATTAGGTCCGTAACAAGAGGTGTTAACCACCGCTGCTGTTGGTGTACTCGGAAAATTAACAACATACCATTTTCCTTCATTCCCATTTGTTTTAAGTGTTCCTTCGTAAATTAATCCCTGAACAAGATTGTTCTCACTTAATAAACTGCCTGCAATATATACATTTTCAGACTCTGAAACTCCTCTTATTCCCTGTATGGTGGTTTGTCCAGCAGGATTATTAAAATCTGTATAACTTACTGTATTTACTTTAGAATTTATATTTTGTGACATGATTTGTGTTTTTTAATTAGTTGAATGTTGTGGTACTATAAACATCTTTTGGCATATTGACCCAGAGTTTTTCTATCTCAAGCTGATGCAATTGCTCTTCTAAATCTCTTCTAATTTCACTGTATGCGGGATCGTAAGCAAGATTTGTAATTTCTAATGGATCATTCACTAAATCATACAGTTCATATTGCCTGAAATAAGCTGTTGATGCATCAAAATAATAATCGAATTTCCATTTTTCTGTCCTGATACAACGAATACGATTAGCAGCTTTTACAATTGTCCAGTTACTATTAGAACCAGCCTTAATATCGTCATAAGTAAATAAGATACTATGCTGAACAGGCGTATTATTCTCCATTATTGGAAGTAAACTTGTACCTGCAAGTCCTGTAGGCGGATTTGATACATTTGCTATGTCGATAAAAGTCGGCATAATATCCGCCAATGTCGCTAATGCCATTGATTGCTTTATGCTGTGATCTTTAAATAGTATTGGATTTGAAATTACAAGTGGTACTCTTAATGCTTCTTCATAGGCGACAAAAGTTTTCTGACGCAAACCGCCGTGAGCCAACCCCATTTCTCCATGATCTGAGGTTAAAGTAACAATTGCAGAATCTGCCAATTTATTTCCATTCTCATCTTCTTTATATAGTTCCTTAATTAAGTAACCAATTTCCTGATCAACATGACTTAATAAATAACCATAAAAATTAATATAGTTCAGTTTATCCTCCGGAGTAGCTATTTCACCCAGACTTAATGCCATATTGAGTAAAATTTGTTCCTGAGCCATAGGTTTTTTATTTTCAAGTAAATTTTCATTGACAGTCGCCGGAAGTCCAATTTCCCTGCCCGACCAGGTATCTGTATGGTATCCCGATGTACCAGCCGTTTTTGGATATGCTAAAACATCATGCGGATTAACTAGTGAAAGAATAAGACAGTAAGGTTTATGATTTCCTTCGGCTCTTTGAGCTTTTACTTCTTTTAGGTATTGTATAGCCTGGGCTGTATATTTCGCATCATGATTCGCATATCCGCCACCAAAATTAAGCGGATTAACATCTTCACCTGCATCTGGAGCAACCCAGCCCATTGCACCATATAACGAAATATCTGCTGCGGTTAAATCTTCGTAATTTGTTTTAGTGCCATTAGGAGCAACTCCTTTACTCATATGCCATTTACCTCTGTATTGCACATCATAGCCATCTGCCCAAAGTACATTCATGATATTAGGCAGCGCATTACTGAGTGTGGGTTCTTGAGGAGATAAAAGACCTCCTTCGGTTAAAGTTTGGCTGACTCCATGTTTGGCAGGATAGGTTCCTGTAAATAACGTTGCACGACTAGGAGAACACATGCAGGTATTACAAAAAGCTCTGTCAAAACTAAATCCATTCTGTTTTAGAAATGTAAGAGTTGGAAGGTTTTTTTCTTCCCATCCCGGAGGGAAATGCTGTGTTGCACGTTGCTCATCAGTAATAATAAGAATCATGTCCGGTTTTTGGCCAATTTGATTAATTTTTTCTTTTAAGTCCATTACGTATTAATTAAATTATTAAATAAAAATATAATTCATAGATGTATCAATATTTTGTCATAACATTAATTTTAGATAACCTGAAAATATTTTCTTTAAAATTAAAACAATGAAAATGAACTAATTAAAAAGATATTCAATACAGTTAAACAGACCTAAAACTGAGTAAATATGATAACTTTTATACACATTACAATAATTGTAAAATCCAGCAATTAAATTAACAAGAATAAAATTATATTAATAAAACAGCCTCACACAACGTATAAACACCTGTTTTACAAAAAAATCGAAATGAATTAAAAAACAATTCAGAAATTATTATAATTAACCCGTTGGGTGAAATTGATTAAAAAAATTGATTTGATTATAAAAAAGTATAAAATCCGGAGTAAAACATCATTTATAACTTAAGGAATTGATGTCATCCTGAGCGGAGTCGAAAGCTTTTGAATACGAAAGGGCTTCGACTAAGTTTATCCTGAGCGAAGACGAATGGGCTCAGCCTGGCACTTATTTTTAATTTCACCAACGGTTTTTTATTATAAAAATAAGGATGTAAGCTTCAAGACAATAAAATATTACTTTAAACTTACATCCTTTTTAATAAACATTTCAAAACAAAATCAGATTAGAAAAACTACTCAATTGAAATAATTACAAACTCACTTCTTCTATTTGATTGGTGCTCTTTCTCTGTACAATCTATATCATCTAAGCATTTATTAATCAATTTGCTTTCACCATATGCTTTACCAGTTAATCTGTTTACTGCAACTCCTGTTTTTACAAACCATTCACTAGTTGCTTTGACCCTTCTGTTGGATAACAGCATATTGTATTTTTTTATCAAAACCATATTCCGTTATAACGATAGCTTCACATTCCAAGTCTAATTTAACGTCGGTAGTTACCTTTGTTTCTATAAGGTAAAAACTCGAAGAAATCGTTAAAATTTAATAAAACAGAAACTATTCTCTGGGATTCATCTGATTAAAAATACCTTCCAATGTTTCCTTTCCTGCATTACTCATTGCTATACTAAAACCATGAGATACACTTTTTTTACCTTCTTTTAACTGCTCAAAAATAGAATCAATAAAAGTATCTACCGAATCCCACATGTCATGGATTCCTTTACCTCCAAGATCAGTATTCAATGCCGGAGGAATAACCTCTATTACCTCTATCGCACGATCTTCAAGCAGGCGACCAAGGGAAAGAGTAAAGGAGTGAAAAAAGGCTTTAGTAGCACAGTAAACAGGAGCTTTAATAAGAGGAACAAAAGCAAGTCCTGAAGTTACATTTATTATTGTTTTTAATGACTTAAGCTCTTTGAACAAAACAGTTAGATGCAATGGCGCTTCAACATTAATGGTAATCTCTTTTTTGGCTTTGTTAAAAAACTCAGGATCCTCAAGTGACATCCAGTTTTGTATACCTGCATTGTTTACCAAAACACTTAAATCGCTATGCTCTTTCTCAATCCAATGATAGAGTGCCTCACGTTCGCTTTCCAATTCAAGGTCACATTGTTTTATTATAAGTGAAGGAAGTTTTGAAACAGCTTCTTCAAGTACATCCAGTCGTCTTCCACAAATAATCACAGTATTTCCTTCTTTGATAAAACGCTCTGCCATTCCAAATCCAATACCTGTAGCACCGCCGGTAATCAAAATTTTATTGTTACTAAGTTCCATATAATTTTATTTAATTTAATAGTAGTCAAAGGTCGAAATCATATAACCGTTACGCATATACAATACAAACCGACTTTTAGACAAATCAAACTATTTTTTATATCTGACGGAAAGAAAGCGGCGTTAAGCCACTGTGTTTTTTGAAGAACTTAGAAAAATGAGAGACCTCATCAAAGCCAAGACAGAATGCAATTTGCGCAATACTCCAGTCACTATGCTTCAAAAGAATTTTGCCTTCGCGAGCAGTTCTTTCACCTAATAATTCACTGGTAGATTTTCCGGTAATTTCTTTTAGGTTTTTGTTGAGGTAATTGACATGTACACAAAGTTTTTCAGCATATTCTTTTGGTGTGCGTACTTGTACCCTATCGGCAGGAGAGTTGATAGAAAACTGCTGTTCCAAAAGATCAAAGAACTTTTCAGCAATTCTCTGGGGAGCGTTACGCAATTCATTTCTGCTTACATTAGGTATTAATTTCTGTCCATAATGAATAAGTTCTGCAACATAAGCTCTTATAAGATCATATCTATAAGCATAATCACCATTTATTTCACTACATATCTTTTCAAAAATAATACTCAGTTCTTTCTTTTGTTCGAATGAAATATTGAATACAGGGTAATGATCCGTTTTAAAAATAGGAAGGGCATCGGGTAGTATTTCACTTTTTTTATTAAAAAGAAAATCAGCAGTAAAAATACAGAAATAACCTCCATCCTGAAGATCCTGATCAATGTATTGGTAAGGAACGCCGGGATCAGCAAACAAAAGCCCATTTTCTTCTACATCGATGGTAGTATCTGCATACTTAACTTTGGTACTGCCAACAAGCAATGCAATCTTAAAAAAAGATTTACGGTTATAGAACATCGCGGCATCGGCAGGTTTCAGTCTATTGAGATCTTTTACCCTAAACACATTAAAATGCCCCGACTGAGCAGGAATGTCATCAGGAGAACCCGAAAGAGTGTGTTTATAAAAATCTTGTAATGATGTGGGCTTCATTTATACTATTTAGACTTTAATTATGTATTTACACGATATTGCAGCGGCGTAAGTCCTGTCTTCTGCTTAAATAACCGGGTAAAATGCTGCTGATATTTAAAGCCTAATTCATAAGCAATATCGCTCACAGATTTTTCGTGATCGAATAATATTGTCTTTGCTTCATCAATTAATTTTGACTGAATATAATCTAAAGCGGTACTTCCGGTTTCTTTTTTTATAAGGTCTCCAAAGTAATTAGCAGAAAGAAATAATTGCTCAGCACAATAAGCTACTGAAGGTAGCCCTAAAGTTTTAGACTTACCCGAAGTAAAATAATCCTTAAGGAGATTTTCAAAACGAACCAGAATATCTTTATTGACATGTGTTCTTGTGATAAACTGCCTGTCATAATAACGCATGCAGTAATTTAATAAAAGTTCAATATTAGAAACAATAAGTGTCTTACTATGCTTGTCTATATTCTGATCAATTTCGGTCAGGATTTTTTCAAAACAATCGTTGATCGCTTTTCTTTCTTTTTTAGACAAATGCAATGCTTCATTTACTTCATAAGAAAAAAATGAATACTCTTTTATTTGTCTGGAAAGACTTGTTCCGGCAAGCAGATCAGGGTGAAAAACCAGCGCTTTTCCCCACGGCTTTATAATCTGATTTCTGCCATCAATCCCGTAAATCTGACCCGGTGAAACAAAAACCAGAGTGCCATCTTCATAATCATAAGACTGGCATCCGTAACGCATATCGCCACATTTAATATATTTCAAAAAAACGGCATAAACTCCCATATATCTTTTAAAATACTGGTATGTTGGTATTTCATCAAAATTGACAACGCTTACAAGCGGATGCAAAGTCTCTGCTCCTACTGAATCATTGTATTGCTTAACGGTTTCAATCCTATCAATTTGTTCCATAACCAAATGTTTTATACAAATTTAGCAAACAGAGTCATGTAACTGACGATTCCAATTCAAAATCAGTAAAAATGGTAAATACATCTGTATTATGTATAAAATCAGCTCCTTTACAATTCCGAAATTTGTAATAGCATAAAAGTAGTTTTATACAATACTTATTTTTAAGACACTCTTTTAACTGAAATTCTTCAACTATTAATCTTTAAATCCGTATCAATATGATCCATAAAAAAATTCGAAACTACATACACCTATTCACTTTTTTCATAATTCTCAATACAATGACTGCACAAGAAAAAGACACAAAAAATCAGGCATTAAATACACATCAGCAAAGCATGGCTGCTATTGCCGCACTTACCGCCACAGGAAATTTAGAACAATTAAAACCAGCTATAAATATTGGTCTTGACGCTGGCCTCACCATAAATGAAATAAAAGAAGCTCAGGTACAGCTTTATGCCTATTGCGGATTTCCCCGAAGCTTAAATGCTGTCAATACGCTAATGGCAGTTGTCGAAGAAAGAAAATCTCAAGGTAAAAAAGACATTGAAGGAAAAGAGGCTTCAAAAACAGCTGTAACTGACAAATACAAATCAGGAAAAGAGAATCTTCAAAAATTAACGGGTAAAGAAGAAACTGGTCCAAAAACAGGTGCCGCCGCTTTTGCTCCTGTAATAGATACTTTTTTAAAAGAACATTTGTTTGCCGATATTTTTAATCGCGATGTGTTGAATTTTCGCCAGCGAGAGTTTGTAACGATCTCTGCACTTGCGGCAATGTCCGGAGTTGAGCCGCAGCTGCAAGCACATTTGTTTATGGGTAAAAATACCGGAATTACCGATGCACAGCTTTTGGAACTCGCTGCTATTATCGAAAAAATAGCAGGAAAAACACAAGCCAATGTTTTAAGAAGTGCTATTGGTGAACCTGTTAAGCCAATTATCGAACCTGATATGATGGTAAGAATTTCTGAAATCGAAATTATTCCGGAATATTTAGACGAATACAAAGCTATATTGGACAAAGAATCTTCAGAATCAGTAAAACTGGAAGCTGGAGTGATTGCCATTTATCCTATGTTTCAAAAAGAAAATCCTTTACAGATCAGGATAGTAGAAATATACGCCAATCAAAAAGCTTATAAATCTCATTTGCAGACACCCCATTTTCAGCATTATAAAACAACTACTTTAAAAATGGTAAAGTCATTAAAATTAGTAGACATGACTGCCTTAGATCCCGAAATGATGTCGCTTATTTTTGAAAAAACCGGAAAGTAATTCTAATACAAAACAAGTCAATGGATGCGAATGATTTTAGAGCATTTAAAATTGAAAATCTGGATACTTATATGCCCTCTTTTGGCAGAAAAGATCTTTATCGAATATGTTTAGTCGATGGAAAAAGTACAGTACATTTTAGAGATAAAAGTATTACCATAAATGGGATTTATCTTTTTTTTGGCAATATAAATACGCCCTATTCATGGGAAACAGAATCTGAACAAAGTGGCTACAGCTGTCTTTTTACGGAAAATTTCCTGAAGGTCGCCGGATATTTAGATAACACGGAATTGCTTTCTATTTTCAACATAGAAAAAATTCCTGTATATGAAGTTGTTGGAGATAAGGAAAAAGCTAATATTCAGTTTATTTTCGAAAGAATTCTGGAAGAAAGCAACGGACAGTATCTAAAAAGAAAAGACATGATTCGAAATTTCATCAGTATATTGATTCACGAAGCATTAAAACTGAATAGTAACGGAGATAATCCTGCTGCCTTCACTAGTAAAAAAGCCTCCGAAAGAATCTCTTCCAAATTCTTAAATCTGCTTAATGAACAATTTCCCATAGAGGATAAAAATCGCATTCTTCCTTTTAAAACAGCTGCTGAATTTGCGCTCCAGTTGAATGTTCATCCCAATTACCTAAATCGTCTGGTAAAAAGGGAAACCGGAAGAACAATTTTAAAAATCATCAATGAAAGAATTGTAACAGAAGCCAAAATTTTACTGCTGCATACAGATTGGACCATTACAGAAATAGCGTGCACACTCGGATTTGAATATACCTCTTATTTTGATAATGTTTTTAAAAAGACAACAGGTTTGAGTCCAAAATTATTTCGGAAAACAAACTAAAATTTCATCAGTAGTAAAACTATATTTTAAATAAAATGGTTTGAAATTCATAAATATCGGTATAAATATTCTTAACAAATTACTTCTGACGCACTATAATTTTGCTGTATAAATAAATACGAAAAATATGAATACAATATTAGTAAACACTGTTTTAGGCAAAGTCGAAAACATTGATGAGATTTTACCTCAGGAATTCGCTGTTGTGGCAGCCTTGAAAGAAGAAGGAGTTTTAGCGCATCTTTTTATTAAAGAAGCTATGGGTGGTGCTGTTCTTGTTTTTAATGAGACAGATCAGGATAAAGTTCAGAAACTGCTTGCCCGATTGCCACTTTATAAATATTTCGAAAAAATAGAGTACACGCTGTTAAACCAACAATTTTAATCATGAAAAAAGTATTATTCGTAGTTACAAGTTGTAATGAAAAAGGTGAAAAAAAGCTTCCAACCGGATTTAATTTAGCCGAAGTTACCCATCCGTTAGAGATTTTAGAAAATGACGGAATTCATGTAGATATCGCTTCTATAAAAGGAGGAGCTGCTCCGCTTGACGGATTAGAAGATTTTAGCGATCCTGTTATTGCCAAATATTGGGAAGATATGAATTTTAGAAACAAAATTGATAACACCCTGAAACTGGAAGATGTAAATGTAAAACAATACGATGCGATATTTTTTGCAGGCGGGCATGGAACAATGTGGGATTTTCCAGATACACCAGCTGTTATAAATGCAATTCGTGAAATATATGAAGACGGCAAGATTGTATCAGCAGTATGTCACGGACCTGCAGCACTTGTAAATGCTATATTAACCGATGGTTCGCACTTAATTAGCGGAAAAAAAGTAGCCGCGTTTACAAACGACGAAGAGGAAGAGGTACAGTCTACTCATGTAGTTCCTTTTTTATTAGCCGATGCCTTAAAAATTAATGGAGCGTTTCATCAGCCTGCACCAAACTGGAGTGATAATACCATTGTTGATGGTCGTTTAATTACAGGTCAAAATCCGCAGTCTGCTGCCAGTGTTGGTAAAGCATTGTCTCAATTATTGTTAAACAAATAAAAAAGTTTAAAATGGATAATATCGAAAATAAAGTAATCGTAATTACAGGTGCAAGCAGCGGATTAGGCGAAGCTTCTGCAAAAGCATTATCTGCAAAAGGGGCAATTATTGTCTTAGCAGCAAGACGTTTAGAGCGTATTAATGCACTTGTCGAAGAGTTTTCTAAAAATGGAAAAAAAGCTCTTGCGGTACAAACCGATGTGACCAATTTTACACAGATGCAATCGTTGATAGAAGAAGCCGTAAAGAAATTCGGAAAAATAGATGTGCTGCTTAATAATGCCGGAATCATGCCCTCAACACCAATGATGGATTGTGATGTAACAACATGGAATCAGGTTATTAACGTGAACATAAACGGGGTTTTGAATGGTATTGCAGCAGTACTGCCCTACTTTAAAGAGCAAAAATCCGGGCATATTATAAATGTATCTTCGGTTGCGGCACACAAAATTGGCAAAGGATCAGGGATTTATTCTGCCACTAAAACCGCTGTAAGAGCCATTTCTGAAGGTTTAAGAATGGAAGCCAAAGATTACAACATTAGAACGACTATTATTTCTCCGGGAGTTATAGATACTGAATTGCCGAACGCAAGTGGTGTTCCGGATCAATTAACCAAACAATTTTACCAAGCTGTGGCAATTCCGGCAGATTCCTTTGCGCGCGTTATAGAATTTGCGATCAGTCAGCCAGAAGAAGTTGATATTAATGAAATTCTGTTTCGACCTACACGTCAGGAATATTAAACCTTAAACAATGAAAAAAATAACCTCTTTTAAAAATAAAGGCCTTAAGATGGCTGCTGAGTTACATCTTCCGGATAATTTTAGTGAAACAACTAAATATCCGGCCATAGTATGCATTCATCCTGCTGGCGGAGTTAAAGAACAAACAATTGGGCATTATGCATCAAGATTAGCCGAAAAAGGATTTATTGCTTTAACCTTCGATGCTTCTTATCAAGGCGAAAGCGAAGGACTTCCCCGTTATTTAGAAGATCCTACAGCCAGAGTTGAAGATGCCCGTGCCGGTGCAGATTATTTAGCAACTCTTCCGTACATTGATGCATACCGTCTGGGTGTATTTGGTATTTGTGCAGGCGGTGGTTATGCTATAAGCGTGGCGCAGACAGAGCATCGTTTTAAAGCAATTGCTGCTATAAGCGCTTCTCCAATGGGCGAAGGTTTTAGAAATTTCCTGGGATATGAAACTCCTGTTCCTGTTTTGTTAGACTTACTAAAAAATATAGGGATACAGCGAAATCTTGAAGCAAACGGAGCTGAACCAATGTATATGAATTGGGTTCCGGAAACTATAGAAGAAATTAATGAAAACACACCCGATTTATTAAGAGAAGGCCACGATTATTACAAAACTTCAAGAGCACAGCATCCTAATTCTGTAAATAAATATCTCTTTACCAGTACAGATCGAATTTTAGCTTTTTCTGCTTTTGATCAAATTCCTGCCTTTTTAACACAGCCTATATTATTAATTGCCGGAAGCAAAGCTGATACTAAAATTTTCAGCGATCAGGCTTTTGAACTTGCTCAGGGAGACAAGGAATTGTTTATTGTTGATGGAGCAACACATATCGCCATGTATGATATACCGGAATATGTTGATCAGGCAGTAGCTAAACTAACTGAATTTTACAGTGCTAAATTGTAATTTAAAGCAGTAAAAACTATTTATCATAATTGAATTACTTTAAAACAAGATCAAGATCCAATTATCATAAGATCCAAATTAAAAACTCGCACTATTGATGCGAGTTTTTAATCATTATTTGATATAATTTTGCCAGATATGAAACTTTAAAAAAACTTCTAATATTTAGAATTTACAGTAAGGTTCTTTTATATAATTATTTAAAACTTATTTTCAACTTCTGCGGCTTTCAGCATCAAATAATGCAAATCAGTATTTTTTACAAAAGGTTTTAAAAGTTCGCTTCCCGGACCAAACATTGCCAGTTCAACATAATCGGCCGAGTGATCCATGCTAATCCAGCCTACCGAATTTATTTTTCCCTGCATTTCTGCAAAAGCTTTATAAGGCAGTTTTTTGTAATTATACAAACCATCTTCTTTATGCAATCCGTCATAATATCCTAAGACTATTTTTGCTTCTTCATCAGAAACCGAATGACCATTTGCTTTTTCAATAATTTCTTTTACTTGCGAAACTGAAGATTCTGGTTTTATCTGATTCAGAATCCATTCGTTGGTCTGAGTATATTTTTGGATACTGTCAAAATTATCGTTGGCATCTTTACCGTAAATAATTCCAGGATTTGCATTTCCGTGATCTGTGGTTATAATAACCAAAGTTTCTTTGTCTTTCTCAGCAAAATCTATTGCAGCTTTTACAGCTTCATCAAATTCAATCTGATCCTGTATCAAACCTGCAATATCATTGCCGTGTGCTGCCCAATCCACTTTTCCGCTTTCAATCTGCAAAACAAAACCCTCCTTATGATTTTTCATTCTGTCAATTGCCTTTTGGGCCATTTCAGCAAGACTTGGAATCGTCTTTTTTAAATTTTCATCACTATTTCTATCCACATAATACGGAAGCCCGTCATCTGCAAATACGCCCAAAATAGGCTGCGTACTTAAAGCTGAATTCATTTCAGATCGCGTTTTCACAACCTGATATCCCTTTGATTTAAAAGCAGAGAACATGTCTTTTTTATCTTTCCTTAATGCAGGGCTAAAATAGTTTGCACCACCTCCCATCATAACATCAAAGCCAAGTTCTAAATACTGTTCGGCAATATCCTCCTGTGCATTCCTGCTTTTACTGCTTATGCAAAAGCCCGCTGGAGTAGCGTGTGTTATAGGAACGGTGGTCACACAGCCTGCCATTTTTCCTGCCTTTTTAAATTTTTGCCAAATAGGTAAATGAGGTTCTCCATTCGGACTTATATTCAGTACACCATTATTGACTCTAAAACCACCTCCCCACGAAGAGCTTGCTGCAGATGAATCTGTTACAATAGAACTCGCAGAGGCTGTATCCATTAAAGCTCTTGAAACCCTGTTATCTTTGTATAACTGAATCCAGTTTGAGCCTTTGCCCGTTTTTCTGTTTAGAAATAAATCGGTCATGTTTAATGTTCCCGTGCTCATCCCGTCACTAACCAATAAAATAATATTTTTTGCTTTCTTATTTTTATTAGTAGTTTCTAAATCTAAAATATTGGCCGAACCCTGTAAAGGATTTATCATTACTGCCCCGATTGTAAATAAAGAGCCATTTTTAAAGAACTTTCTTCTGTTCATTATTATTTTATTTAAGTATTTCAAAGATAATTAATAACCCGTAAATCAAAAGCACTATAAGGATAGTACGGTAAACATAACTTTTTTTTAATCTACAAAGTTACCTGCAGTTCTGGGAATTGGAAAAGGATCATTCTCAGAGAAAAAACCATCCTGCAGGTCCTTAATTTCGTCAGCCGTGCAAAGACTGTTTTCTAATTGTTTTCGCACTTCATTTTCATTGATAGAAAATCCAATAAATACTAATTCGTTAAGTCTGTCACCAAAATCAAGTGTCCATCGTTCTTCTATAATATCCTGGTTTTCGGCAAAGCTTTGATAATTCATTCGCTCTGCCAATGGCATACTTGCCCACCAAACACCTGCGCTTTCCGCTTTTATAGAACCTCCAGCCTGACTCCAGTTTATGGCTTGTTCGGGACGGGATGCCACCCAGAACAAACCTTTACTCCGAATAATAGAGGATGGAAAATCCTTCGAAATAAAATCCCAAAATCGATACGGATGAAAAGGTTTTTCGTTTCTAAAAACAAACGAACTAATGCCATACTCTTCGGTTTCAGGTGTATGGATGCCTTCCAGTTCGCGTATCCAGCCTGCTGAATTTTCAGCTTCTTCGTAATTAAATAATCCTGTATTGATAATTTCGTTTGGATTGACTTTCCCTAATTCAGAAGAAATAATTCTGGCTACAGGATTCAGTTTTTTAATAGCCGCTTTTAGGGCTTTTAATTGGCTTGGGGTAACAAGATCGGTTTTATTGAGGATAATTACATTGGCAAATTCTACCTGATCCACCAAAAGATTTACAATCCTTCGATTATCATTTTCGATGTTGGTTGCCTGAATATCTTCCAATGTTTGGGCAGAACCAAAATCTTTAAAAAAATTCAGAGAATCTACCACCGTTACCATAGTGTCTATGTAGCTAAAACGGGATAAATCAATATTCTCATCCTCGTTTACAAAAGTAAAAGTCTGGGCCACAGGAATAGGTTCACTGATGCCGGTACTTTCGATTAACAGATAATCAAATCGGTTTTCTTTGGCCAGTTTCTCTACCTCAACCATCAAATCTTCCCGAAGCGTGCAGCAGATACAGCCGTTGCTCATTTCTACCAGTTTTTCTTCGGTACGGGAAAGTGTATTTTCTGCTTTTACCAAATTCGCATCAATATTTACTTCGCTCATATCGTTTACGATTACGGCAACTTTTAATCCTTCTTTGTTATGCAGAATATGGTTAAGCAGGGTTGTTTTTCCGGCTCCCAGGAATCCTGATAATACAGTTACAGGTAATTTTTTCATGTATTTTGGTATTAATTTTAGTGTAGATTTTAGCGTGCGTTTTTTTGAATTTGGCAACACTTTAAAATAAATCGTTTTGGAATCTATTTTGAAACTATCATAAAAATACTAATAGAGATTCTGGCTTCACTTCCAAACCGTAACTAGATCTCACTATGATGTTATTCTAAAGTTGTTACCTTCCTTGTCAGGCAATGCTTTTTCGTTCTTAACATAATATCATAGCGTAACAGTACTGTAATTGTATAAAGAATCGCTGCTGTTAATTTTTGACCGAAAAGCTAATGAGTGAAAGGCGTACTATTTGCCAGACAGAATGAGCCAGAAAAAAAGATTTTTCTTTGAGATTATATAATCTTGAATATTGGAGGCCCCCGAAGAGAGAAAAGGCTTCCTTTAAAAAAAGAGGAATGTTGGTAAAATAAAAATGAAGTTAATGTGTTTACTGCACTATTTTTATGAAAGTGTAAAACATAAAAATTAGTAATTGTAAACAAACTGAAGTTAAAATCACAAGTAAAACATTTTTCAGAAATACTATGACTATGGGTTACTTCTGCTTTACTTTTAGAATAATGAAAATGAAAATGTTTTTCTGCCAGTTGTTCAGAATGATGTTCATAAGAATGTATTGACTGAAACAGTATTGAAAACAATACAGCCATAGACAGAAACACATTGATTATGATAAATTTCTTTTTCATTGCTGAAATTTGAACCACAAATTAATAGCATTATAAGACAATTTCTTTATTTGTCTTTTGTAGTACCCTTAATTTAATGCAATAGTATTGCAAATATAGAAATCTTATTTTTAAATGCAATAAAGTTGCATTTAATTTTACAAACTATTTCTTCGTAATTTTTATAAATCCTTAATTTGATGAAACTAAAATTGAGCAATATTTCACAGCTTTATAAACTTTATAAAAAAGCATCAACAGAAGTATGGGATTATAGCCAGAAGAAAGTTTTCTTTCCTTTGACAATTATTACTTAACACTCAGATCGTATTGTGCCATTTTTATCAATTCTTCAGCTATATTTTTTATCCATAAATATGTTCTTAATTAAGATGGTTAAAAAAATTCATGCTCCCGAATTATTTACTCAACAGATGCAGGTCATACTGCTATGAAACCGCAATTTACATTATATAAAATCCGCTCGAAAGGTAAACATTACAATCGTCTCTCCCAAAAAGCAGCCGTTTTCCACCTGGTTTCCGCCTGATAAAAAATACTTTTGTGTTTTAGGTAATGGTGCCAAATGCGCTCCGTTTGTTCTGTATGTATTTTTTGAAGTGTTTCAGTAAATCCATACTGCAATAGTAACGTTTGCAGTTGCATGGCACTAGCCATTGCATTGTACATCCCTTGAGAAGACAAAGGGTCGAAACTTAGTGCTGCATCACCTAAAGCAACCCATTGTTCCCCCCCTACTTGCTCTAATTTTGTCGAATTAGCGGCAACTGAACCTTTAAAAGTAATAGCATTTTCATCTTCGTTTAGTAAAGATAAAATAACAGGATTTTCTTTTGCCAATTCTAAAAATGAGCCAGTAGTTTTAAGTTCGTTTTTAGCTACTAAATCAGCATCAGTATGAAAAACCACTACCCTTTTGCCACGAGGAACAACAGCACTATACCACCAGCCATTTTCACTAGCCGAAATAGTACTCATGGTATTTGTTAGAGTATTAGGTAAAGTAACCCAACAAGCAATCAGTTTATCTTCCACTTGTCGTTTAATGCCCAGGCTTTTTGCAAAATGCGATTGACGCCCACTAGCATCAATAACAAAAGATGCAGAAATCGTTGAAGTAGATAAAGAAGTATCACTAGCTCTTAATTGCACCTGCCAACGAGAATTTTCATAAGAACTATTATATAGTTTAGAACCCCATAAACAATGAACTCCACGAGTTTCTGCAACTCTTCTCAAATAGGTTTCAAAAGCTTGGCGATCCAAATTTTTAACAAAACCATCAGGATTTCTTAAATCATCTACAAGATGTACTTGATTGCTTCCCCAATAGGACTGCATACCTACGCTTTTTTGATACAAAGTCCCTATTTGGTTTTCAAAACCCTCTAATAAATCCAATTGTTTTAGAATACGTTGCGATGCAGGAGCCAAAGATTCTCCAATACGCTCAGAAGGATCAGGAAGTTTATCAACTAATGTTACCTGATAGGTATCTATCAAAGAAATGGCGGCAATGCAACCTGCAATACCGCCACCTATAATTAATATATCTGTTTTTTCTGTTGCCAAATCTAGTACTGTTTTGGAATAAAACGTTGAAAACGAACCAATTGTTCTGGAACTCCCACCTCTTTTCGAGGTTGTCTGGAATGAGGAACGGTTCTTGTTTTGGTGAATTTATGTGCTTTAGAAGCTAATAAATCAACTAGTTTTTGAACTTCGCTTGTTAAAGCCTCATCCTGAACCAATTCATCCTGAACCAATTCTAACAGTTGCTCGCGAGTGCTCTCTATTACAACTTGTTCAGTAAATAAACCTTCATTAGACAAATGTTCCAAAGTAGTATATAATAAAGATTCTTCTTTCTTGTCCAAGTGCTTGTTATCATTTAAGATTTTTCTTAATCGGGTTTCTGTCTCTTGTAACAACAGTTGGTTTTGTTCCTCATTAGGAACTACACCAATTTGCATTTCTGGTGGAAAATTAGGATTATCAGTTACACCTGGACGCTGCTGCACAATAGCTAACTTGTCAAAATACTTCACCATTGCATTAATCTGATTGGTTTGTGTTGGTGCTTCTCCATCTAAAGGCAAATCATCCAGCCAAAAATAACGATATGCAAAAGCTTCTCTACGGGTTTCTTCTGCTAATTGAGTATCTAAAGTTTCTTTGTAGCGTTCTTCACTCAAAATATTATTAGGAACTCTGGCTGGCCAAAATGTTGGCAGATAAGGATCATATGCAGTCGTATAACCATCTCTGCAGCTTGCTGTATCAGTCTGCCAGGGAATAGCCATCCATCTCGTCACACCGCCTGGTACCTGACCCCCTAATAAAGGACCAGCAGGTAAAGTCAAGACATCACTATTCATAGTAGAACCATAATAATGGTAATCGGTTTTTGGTGTTTTAGGAGCGTGTTTCAATCGGAAAGGAGCCATATACATACCAGAAGTTCGCATAGGCCAGGTCATTTCACAACCCGGATGAAAAGCATCTGCCAGGCAGAAATCCATGGCAGCTTTGGTTAGCATATCGGGTTGTTCAGCAATAGGATAATCATCAATTTTTTTAACAGGTGGAATATAAGGACAGCCTGTTTTATCTACAAAATCAGCATCAAAATCACCTTCGACCCATTGATCTAAAAACTGCAATTGCAAATGTGATAAGGTGGAATGTTGACGCACAGAACCTTGTGTTGGAATGGCAACTGCATCACCATATAACCAGGGCCAGAGCTGTGGAGCTTCAGCACCAGATTGATCAAACCTACGGAAATTATTGGAAATAGTACGACGCATTTCTAAGTTGGCAGAAGAAGGATCATTTAGTTTTTTTACCCATGCTATACTGGTATAATTAAATTGTCCACCCCATCCAAAAGCAGCTGCAAATCCTGCATTTACCCATTGTAAATTGGTCATTCTTTCAAAAACAGGCAAAATGTCTTTACAGAAAGAAGGTCTTGCAGGTCTTACTAACATTCCTGATTCTACCGCAACACTACGCATTAAATCCCACATAGTACGAACCGATTTTTGCATAGGAGCATAATCAGGTGGAGCGCAAATCACCCAGGCAGGATCTACATTAAGAGTCACTCCTTCATATTCTACTGTGGCGGTAACAGGGCCATCTGACATATCATCATACCAACCTTCATTGTTGGCAAAGGTAATGGCTCGGCCACCATTGATGTTTTTCGATTTACCATGTCCGCCTAACATTACTAAGCGTCCTTTTTCGTCAGTGTGCATTTCTCCTAAATAAACCGTTTTGCCCATGAATTTCCCCGTGAATTTTTTTCCCGCAGTGACATTCGGTTTTGAAATACTTTCGCCCCCACCATCAATCAATAACTGGTTCCTGTCTTTTACATCAATATTTCGTAATAAGGAAGGTGGAACATTAGGAGCAGTTGCATCTGGAATATCTAAAGCAATTTGAAATTGGTACCAAGATGATTTTTGATTGGCCAAATGCGAATACCAGGTAATTTTAGCATTATCCATAGTCAACTCCTTAATAGCTTTTCCGGCAGCATTGAAACCATAAATGCGAAACTGTGCGGCCTGACGTTTTATTGCTCCAGTTTTATCGCGATAAGCATAAACATCCTCTTTTGCTTCTGGTTCGTCTACTAAAGGACCTATAAAATACTCTTCTTCACTGTTTCCCACACGCATCACACCAATAGGAGGATAAATACCCGCTCTAACAATACAATTGCTATCCTCGTCTGTATTGCCTCTAAAATGTGGATTTATGGTATTAGGCTCTTGTAGCTGTTGCCCGTTAGCTTGATGCCTGGCTTCAGCACTGGCAGCATAAACTGTTTTGCGAGCCTCTGCAATTGACCCTAAAGGTTTATGAGCTTCTAAAGTTCTCCAAATATTGAATGAAAGATTACTTCCAAATTCAGACTGACCAATCGCAGTTACATCTTGTTGAGGTAAATGCAACCTTGCAATACAGATGTACGGACTTTCCTCTGTACTCCAAACTGCTTGTGCATCATTAAGAGGCATGGTTGCTTCGTTAGTACGCAATTGGATTTCAAATCTGAAAGTAGCTGCTCCATTACGTAAACGTTTTTCTAAATCCAATCGTAAATAATTATCATCATCAAAAGGTGCCCCTTTATAGGTGTCATCCGGAACCAAACGGTATTTTACAATTTGAGTTTCTCCTAATTGAAAAGGTAAAATAGCCCAATAACTGGTACTTAACACACTTGCTTCTTCTTTCTGCATCGCTTGTAAAATACTAGCTAATTCAGGATGCTTATTGATATAAGAATCATAATCTCTATCAATAACACCAGCAGTTGTAAACGTACACATTTGCTGTGCATCACGGGCAAAAAAGCGATCGATATTCTGAAAAATGAAATCGGCAGTAGGGCCTTCTCCAAAAAGCTTTGGTCCTTCCACTCCAAACAATTTCAAACCTACTCCAATAGTGGAATGTAAGTCAGGTGAAGTAGTTCCTGTATCACTAGAGAAACGAACAGCACAATCATAAAGAGAGCCAGCAAAAATACCTTTTTTGAATTGTTCAGGAATATCCTCATTGATTACGAATTGTCCATAAGCAATACCATGTTGCTTTCTAAAAACAGCACGTTCGGCTGGGTTTTGCCCTTTTTCAATTCGGGTTTTTTGTCCCATTTCTACAAACATCTCTTTAAGACGCTGTGTTACCATTTCAGTACTGCCACTACTGTCCCAACATTTTACGTTGTTTGCAGTAGGTTTTTCAATGATTCGTTTTTTGTTGTCCATATTTAGTAATTATTTGGTTTCTTAGGCTATTTAGTAGTAAATCGTAGATATTACGAATATTATGACAGCCCAAATAGCTCAATGGTTAGTTATATATTGATAGTATATCCTTACAAAACTAAAATTTCTCCTAGAAATGAGTATAGGTAGTTTTACCTGTTCTTTGCAGATTTCTTTAATTTTTATATCCACTTCTACTACTTATCGATTATGGAATTAAAATGGAATTTTCAGAGCGACTTTCAGTTTATCTTCCGTAATATTCGCTTCTATAGTATGATGTACAAAAGCTTACTCATTTTAGTTTAAAAAAAAGAATGGTTCCTAATTTTTAGATTCTTAATGATTCCTGTAACTTGTATGTGTTAGATAAACAGATGTAAAAGACCAAAGTGGAAAATATCAATTTGGAAGTTATAAAACCACTTTGCAAAATGACTTAAAACCTGAAGAAAATAAAAGCCGGTATTTCAAATTACAGGAATAGAATTCTGTTGACACAAAACAGGTTTATAATTTGTTAGCTAGTCGAGCAGTTCAAAAGAAAAATCCTGTATACAGCTAGATCTTAATGATAAAGACCCAAGTGGGAATCATCGTATAAAAGAATTTCATTCTGGATACGGCTATGATCTTGAAAAGGCAGTGCAGCAGCTTCCTTTAAAGGAATTATTAATATAGATTCCGAATTTATAGCCGAAAAGCTTTTGATTGTATCTGAAATAGACAAACCAAGGCTTAGAAAGATCATCGTATTTGACAACCTTTTGGAGTGGTGTAAATTGATTTCATTTTAATTTGTTTTAAAATTAAAATGCTTGCGGAAGTTTTAAATCAATTGTTTATAAATCTGTTCTATTTTTTATTGATTACTCATGTAAACCCCTGTTTTTACAGGGGTTTTTAGTGGAGTGGATGGGGCTACAATCGAACACCTTATTCCCGTTTTAACGTTTCTTGATAGCTTGAAATTATGATTTTATATGTTATTTAATTTTGTAGTCCGAATACAAACAGTGTAAGCTTTATAATAAACCCATCGAGTGTCACAGCATGTATTGTTCTTTAAAAACCTAAATTCATGATACATTCTTATCATTTTTATTTCTAATTATGTAGCATTAGTATTCTAAAAAATTTCTTCAAATTCACATTACATGAAAAACTTTGAATTTTCGTCTGCACTATCATAAAGACTAAAAAATACTAACGAAATATTTTTTATTATAAAAATAAGGATGTAAGCTTCAAGACAATAAAATATTACTTTAAACTTACATCCTTTTTAATAAACATTTCAAAAACAAAATCAGATTAGAAAAACTACTCCATTGAAATAATTACAAACTCACTTCTTCTATTTAATTGGTGCTCTTCCTCTGTACAATTTATATCATCTAAGCATTTATTAATCAATTTGCTTTCACCATATCCTTTACCAGTTAATCTGTTTATTGCAACTCCTCTTTTTACAAACCATTCAATAGTTGCTTTGGCCCTTCTGTTGGATAATAGCATATTGTATTTTTTGGTTTGTCTACTATCTGTATGAGAACGAACATCTATTTTCATACTTGGATACTGCTTCATAACAGCTATAATTTTCTCTAATTCAAAAGCAGCATCTGTACGAATAAATGATTGATCTAAATCAAAATAAATAATCGGAATATTTAAGGTCTTAGCTAAATCTGTTCCAACACCTATTTCCTTAACTTGTTTTTCTAATTTAACATCTAATTCTGATTTATCAGTTGAGGGCTGAATGGTGATAATACTTTCATTGGTTTCGTAATCTTTCTTTGCAACTCTTACATGATACGTTTTATTACACTTAACATCAAAATTGTAAGTACCATCTATCCCTGAAATCACTTCTGCAATTTGTTGAAACTTATCGTCAAGCAAAATTATTTTTGCCTCACTTAAAATTTCATTGGTATTAGAATCTATTACGGTTCCTATTAATTTCTTTTCGCAATCCAGTTTTCTTGTTTCTGTAAATTTATAAATATCATCATTTCCTTTTCCTCCTTCTTTATTAGATGAGAAAAAACCTTTTCCTGTACTGCTTTCAATTATAAAAGCAAAATCATCAAATTTAGTATTAACCGGTTCTCCGATATTTTGAACCTCATAAAAGCCAGAGTCCGCTTTAATCTTTGCAACGAATATATCCAAACCTCCCAATCCCGGACGTCCGTCACTGGCAAAGTAAAGCTCGTTATCTCCCGATATAAAAGGAAATGTTTCTCTTCCTTCTGTATTAATTCCTGTTCCCAAATTTTCGGGTTTCCCAAACGTACCATCCGAATTAATTACAACACTATACAGATCAGACTGCCCTAAACTTCCTGGCATATCTGATGCAAAATATAACTTCTTTTCGTCTTTACTCAAAGCCGGATGAGCTACACTAAACTGATCACTATTAAAAGGTAATTCTACAACATTTGCCCATTTATCATTTACAAAATCTGCTTTATACAATTTTAATAAAGTAATTCTTTTACTATCTTTTCCTTTTTTTCCACTCAAAAAGTTATTTCTTGTAAAATACATCGTTTTTCCGTCTTTGGTAAAAATAGGGGTTGATTCGTTTAGTTTTGAATTAATCTTTTTTTCAAATCGAACCGGATCTTCCAAATTTCCATCTGATTTTAATTCAGCCGCATATAAATTTGTAAAAGACTTATTGGTCCATTTAAATGTTTTTCGGGCAACATTTCCGGTATCTCTTGCAGAGGCGAATACTAGTTTATTATTAAAAATCGTACTGCCATAATCTGATTGTTTAGAATTAATGCCTATATCTGATATTTCGAATCTTCCAGAGTTTAATTTTATTTGCTCTAAATAGTTTTTATTGTTTTCAAACAAAACTCCCCTTGTATCTGTCTTCGTTTTTTGATTAAAAACGTCAAGCATTCGGTCTGATTTAGCATAATCTCCAATCGACTTGAGAGACTGTGCATATCTATAATAATATTCTGGTTCCTGTTCATTGTTTAAAGAAAACAATGCATCATACCACTTTACTGCTTTTGTAAGTTCTGCATTAAAATAATAAGCATTTCCTAATCTTTGAAACATTTTTTCATCCTTATACCCACTTTCGGCTACTTTCTCATAGATAGAAATTGCATCTACATAGGCATATTGATTGTAGTTTTTCTCTGCTCTGTTCAAAACTGTTTTTTGAGCCATTCCGTTAAAACAGATAAAAGGTAAAAATACAGTGTAAATTATTTTTTTAATTTTCATAATTAAAAGAATCTTGGTGAAGTTATTCGTCCATATTTGTTTAAGAATTCAAAGCGCAAAAATATCTCGTGTGATCCTGAATTATAATTGACCAATTTTGTTGTTTCACGATCGTAAGCATAACCTAAATACAAACCGTCAGTAATCTGAAATCCAGCCAATGCACTTACAGAGGCGCTCCATCTGTAAGCAACACCAATTACGAATTTGTCGTTAAACATAAAATTTGCAGAGGCATCAACCTGCAATGGTGAGCCCTCAACCATTTTAGTTAACAAAGCAGGTTTGAATTTTATGGTTTCATAATGGTCTAAATCAAATACATAACCCGCAATCAGGTAATAGTTTATCTGATCTTTGAAGATTGCAACTTCGTTGTCGTCATAACGATTGGTCTGAATGAAATTAGGTACTGATAAACCTATATAAGCTTTATCTGTATGCCAATAAATGCCAGCTCCAATATTTGGCGAAAATTTATTTTTGAAGTTCTGAAACTGTGAATCTCCCTGATTTTCAGGCTTCAGTTTACTAGGATCAAGGTTGAATAAATTTGCAGATCCTTTTATACCAAAAGAGAGTCTCGCAGTTGCCGATGTAGGTATAGAGTATGAAAAATCTGCTGATATGTTATTCTCATTTGTTGGACCTATTTTATCATTTACTAACGAAACTCCTAGCCCTACATTATTACCTAATGGAGTATTTACTGAAAAGCTACTGGTTTCTGGTGCTCCATCTAAACCAACCCATTGCGTACGGTACAATCCAAAAACACTCAAACTCCCCCTTGATCCGGCATACGCTGGATTTATATTAATGGTATTATACATGTATTGTGTAAACTGTGCATCCTGCTGAGCATAACCTGCAACCGAACAAAACAATAAAACTAAAAATATTTTTTTCATTTATTTTATTTTTAAATAATGGCTTAGCCTTAACTAAGCCATTTAAATTGTACAGAATATTATTTGGTTAGATATAAATACCCTGCTTTCTGATGTGGATTAGACTGCATGTCTTTATACTTAATGATATAATAATAAGTACCTTCAGGTAGTCCGTTTGAGTCTTTAATAGTAACACGTCCCTCTGAAACACCTCTAAAAGCGATGTCATTATTATTGTAATGCTGTCTCTCGTAAACTAAAACTCCCCAACGATTGTAAATCTGTACGGTATTATCGGGATAACATTCTATACCTTGTACATAGAATCTCTCATTCTTATTATCCCCATTTACAGAAACGGCATTAAAGATTTCGATTACACAACCACTTAATTCCAATACAGTTGGTTTCTCTCCATCAAGATCACTATAATCTGATTTGTCTAAAACAATGATTCCGCTTTTGGTTATTCCTGTTACTGTAGCCTGATTACTTATACTTGCGGCATTTACATCTGTTTGAGTTAAAGTATAAGTTCCGGTAATTGAATAACTATCATTTTGACCAACTCCCAAACTAATTGGATTTCCATTCATAACAATTCCTTGTAAAGGATCAGAAACCAGTATATTTTCAAGATCTACATTACCGCTATTTGTTATCGAAAAACTATACGTTAAAGTCTCTCCTGCCTCAGCATACCCATTTTTATTTGTATCATTTAGTACAACTGTTTTCACAATAGCAATTGCAGGGACTTCAACAAAAATCTTAACTGTTGCTGTACTGCAATTAGCTGAATTAGCTTTTTCACATATTTGATACGTTAAAACATGATTCCCTCCTTTTGTACCCGGCGCTACATCAATCGTTCCATCAGCATTCAGCGTAATACCTGCTGGAAGATTTAACCCTGTTACAATAACATCCGAAGCCTTAACAGGAACTCCGTTTAATTTATCATTATCCAGAACATTGATTACTTCTAATCCTCCATTAAGTCCGTTCGCGAGTGTTATATCATCCTCATTCTCTGCCTGAATCCCAAATGTTGGTTTAGCGTTACATCCAGATGTTGCTGCAGGGTAGTTAACAACTACAGATTTAGTAGGGTTTAATGTAAATTGCATTGTAACTGCCGGTCTTGTTAATTCAAAACCATCGTTCCCTTCTATCCATTGATCATTAATTAAAATCCATCCTGGCCAGTCTGTTGGCTTATCATTACTATCAACAATTGCTCCTGGCCATAATACATTACCGCTTAATGGCATATTGTTTTGAGTTGCTACAACATTATTAGCACTGTCTATCCAGTTAATTGTTAATAATCCTGTTGGAGTAAAATTATCTGCTGTCACATTATAAGAGACATAAGGTGCATTATTATTGCAATAACTATTGGCTGTTATTGTCATAGTTGGTGCAACGACTGTAACCGAAACAATAGCAGAGCTACAATTTACAGGATTTGCTTTTTCACAAATTTCGTATGTCAAATAATATGTTCCTACCGGTGCATCTGGAATCAACTCTACCAAACCATCCGATTTTAATGTTAATACTCCGTTTGGATCTGGTGTCACTACTTTTAAATTAACATCTGTTATCAATGCCGTACTATTATTTAAAGTATCATTATCTAGTACATTTAGGACTTTTACAACCTTATCAATCCCAACAACATCGTTTATTGGATCTGCAACTGCATTTATTTGCGTTTTCTCTATTACCATTTTTATTGTTGCAGGTGTAGTATCAATTGCCGCATTGTTATCTGTAGCTGTAAAAGTAAATACATCCTCACCTGAAAATGCTCCACTAGGATCATATGTAAGCATGCCTGCTTCTAAAGGAGTCAATACCTGATTTACAACTATTGGTATTCCTGATAATGCTAAGGTTCCATTAACTGGTAAACTTAAAATAGTATAACTCACAATTGTTCCGTCAGTATCTGTTGCAATTAAAGAATTAATTGGTGTTGCTCCTGCTCTTGAAGGAATACTTTTATTAGTATAATCATGAGCTATCGGCGCATTATTCGCAACTGGAATTATTATAACTGCATCTGATAAAGCTACAGCTCCGAGATCATCAGTTGCTGTAAATCTAAAGCTGTCACTACCTGTAAATGTTCCACTTGGATCATAAGTAAGCATTGCTGCTTCAGCTGGTGTTAAAATCTGATTTACTGTTACAGCAAATCCTGATAAAGCTAAAACTCCTTGAGATGGTAACGTTAAAACTGTATAACTGGCAATTGTTCCATCAACGTCTGTTGCTGTTAAAGCATTGATTTTCGTTGCTCCAGCTGTTGATGGGATAATATCATTAGTATCGTTTACTGCAACCGGAGCATCATTGACTGCCGTAACGGTAATCAGTTCGTTGGCTGTAGCTGTAGCGGTTCCGTCTGTAATCACATAAGGAATTTTTTTGCTGTAGCTGAGTTAAAGTTTGTATTTGGTGTAAAACTAATCACACCTGAAGCGGTAATGTTTACTGTTCCGCTGCTAACCGTGATGGTTTGGGTTGTACCGGTTAAAACAGTTCCGTTGATCGATGTAATGCTTAAGGTATCTCCGTCAACATCTGTATCAAGTGCCAAAGGATTTAAAGTAACCGTGCCATCTTCGGCAACGGTATAACTGTCGTTTACTGCAACCGGAGCATCATTGACTGCCGTAACGGTAATCAGTTCGTTGGCTGTAGCTGTAGCGGTTCCGTCTGTAATCACATAAGGAATGCTGATCGCTGTAGCTGAGTTAAAGTTTGTATTTGGTGTAAAACTAATCACACCTGAAGCGGTAATGTTTACTGTTCCGCTGCTAACCGTGATGGTTTGGGTTGTACCGGTTAAAACAGTTCCGTTGATCGATGTAATGGTTAAGGTATCTCCGTCAACATCTGTATCCAATGCTAAAGGATTTAAAGTAACTGTACCATCTTCGGAAACGGTATAACTGTCGTTTACTGCAACCGGA
>NZ_JASY01000016.1:0-80818 GCF_000735715.2 Flavobacterium chungangense LMG 26729 | reverse complement strand
TAGTTTTGGGGAATTCCAAACAATTCAAAAGCAGCACCCGCCTTAAGTTCTACAAGGATTTCTGAATTGACAATGGCTTCACTTGTAAAATATTTTACCTCATCAGTCTGCCCGCTAAAACGGATGCGTGCCGAGTGCTGTTCTTTCCTGCCAATATCAATTACACTGGCCGGCGAAACCAGAATAGCCAGTGTATTACTGCCTGTTGGAGAGACTACCCAGGGCTGTCTGAACACCGGATCATTGCCAAAGTAGATGATACGATAGCAAGACACAAGATGCTGAAGCAGAGGATGTGGAGGATAAATTTTCAACAGAAACAAGAATTAGATTACAGTATGCAAAAGTAAATAAAGCCGTAAATAAAAAATGCTTTTGAGCTTAGCGTTTTTTACAATGACAATAAAAAAGAAGGATTTTATTTTGTAAAAATCAAATTATACAATAATGAATAAAAAAATAATTAGTAAGAAAATCCTATTGTCATTAATAATGGCAACAATATTAAGTTGCGGTAAAGATGATGATGTAACCAATCCAGCAGAAGCCACCAATGTTTATGTAGTGGGATACGAGCAAAACAGTAATATCAATCAGGCTAAATTTTGGAAAAACGGGACCATAGCGTCTTTACCTACAACTGGAAAAGCTTCGGTAGCAAGTGCGGTTTTTGTTTCAGGAAAAGATGTTTTTATCGCTGGTCAGGAAGCAATGAGTTCCGCCACAGATGCCAATAGACAAATAAAATTATGGAAAAACGGCCTACTTGCTAAAACCATAACCGATGGTTCACAAGATGCTGTTGCAAATGATTTATATGTAGTAGGAAATGATGTTTATATTACCGGTGTTGAATTTAACGGAACTAATAATGTTGCCAAATTTTGGAAAAACGGCACTCCAACCAATCTAACAGATGGCACGAAAGAAGGAGTTGCCAATGCCATTTCGGTATCTGAAGGAAATGTGTATGTAGCAGGTTCGGAGTTTGATGGGATGAATAATGTCCTTAAAGTCTGGAAAAACGGAGTTGCCCAAAACCTTAATTCGGGTGCAAAAAGTGCAGAAGCCAACGCTTTGTTTGTATCCGATAATGATGTTTATGTAGCAGGAGAAGAACAAGGAACAGCAAAATTCTGGAAAAATGGAGTTGCCACCGTTATTACCACCAAAAATGCCAGAGCAACAGGAATTTATGTTTTAGAAAACATTGTGTATGTAACTTTTGAAGAATACAATGCTGAGACCAAAAAATGGCAGGGCAAACTCTGGAAAAACGGACAAATTACCAATATTAGCAACGGTACACAAAATTGTTCTTTAACTGGAATTAGTGTAGATGCCAATGATATTTACGTTATTGGAAGCGAAAGCAAAGGTATAGTCGATGTTGCAAAAATTTGGAAAAATGGTACTGCAACCAGTCTTACCAACGGCACACAAAAAGCAACAGCACTTGACATAGCTGTAGTTAAACAATAACATTCTGTAGTAAAAAAGCAGGTTTGGGAATAGAATATAGATTTTGATTCATTCAAAAATAAATAGTTCTAATCCTTTAGATTTAAAGGGCATAGGGCGGATAAAAATCCTCCTATGCTTTTTTGCAAAAAGCAAATCCTATCAATTTCAATTCTTAATATAAATAAATATGAAACATTTATTAGTACCAATTATCTGCCTGTTATTGTTATCCTGTTCTAAAGATGATAACCATAATACAGACAATAATACCCCATCGGTAAAAACAAGCCTGCCCGTAAAAGTAACCACTAAAGATGCCAATGGCACACTAACCAGAACTGCTACATATAACTATGACAGCCAAAACCGCCTGAAAACAGTAAAAGTAGTCGATGCCAATACCTCACTTAATTTTACCACAACTATAAGTTACGAAAACGGCAAAATTACTTCATTGGTGGATTACGACGCCACTTCAATGGCAGTATTAAAATTTGTTTATTTCTATGATGGAAACGGAATTAAGAATGAAGAGTTTTATTCTAACGGTGTTTTAAATTATACTTACGAATGGTATTATCGCCCAGATGGAGGAAAAGAAAGAAGAAGAAAAAATACTTCAGGAGTGTTATCTTTAACCGAGTATTACCGTTTTAGTGCTACAGGTAATCTTGAACGAAAGGTAGAAGATAACGTGAATCCTTTGAACGAGGATATAGAAAATACTTTTAGCAATTACGACAATAAGTTACGAACTATTGCAGGTCCGATAGGTAACGTAATACACTATTATCTATTAGGTTTTCCGGGAGTGAATTTGCCTGCGCCCAACAATCCTTTGGGCAGTATATCCAAAAATCTTACTTCTGGTACTATTGTTTCTGAAACCTATGAATACACCTATAACAACAAAAATCAGGTTACGGTTATGAAAATTAAAGATGCCGGAAACGTTAATATAAAAGCTATCCGTACTATTGAATATCAGGAATTCTGATTATAAAAACCATCATTTGATAACCATCATTTTTCAAAAACAAAAACCAAATTTAGATTATGAATTATACAAAACATTTATTAGTACCAATTATCTGCCTGCTATTGCTATCCTGTTCTAAAGATGATAACGATAATACAGACAATAATTCTCCATCAGTAAAAACAAGCCTGCCTGTAAAAGTAATGTACAAAAATGCAACTGGAAATGTTATAGAAACACGTAACATAACCTACGACACGAAAAAGCGTATCAGCAAAATCGTTATCGTTAATCAAAATGCCAGCCTAAATTCAACGCAAACTTTCATTTATGAAAACGGTAAAATAACACAGTTGTATGATTGGGATGATACTGTAAAACCATTGGAAAAATTTGTTTTTTTCTACGATGCTAACGGAATGAAGAATGAAGAGCTTTATCATAACGGCAATATTGTTTTTGCAACCGATTGGTTTTACCGACCTGATGGTGGAAAAGAAAGAAGAGTAAAAAATGCATCGGGAGTACTGGTTACAACCTGGTATTACAAGTTCAGTGCAACAGGTAATATTGTACGTGTAGTGGTAGACAAGGCTGATGCTTCACAGGAAGATTTTGAATATACTTTTAGCAATTATGATAATAAATTGCGGACTATGTTCAACACAGTAAACAATACAATATCATTTGTCTTATTGGGTTTTTCCGGAACAAATTTGCCTGTACCCAACAATCCATTTAATACCACATATAAATCGTTGACTACTGGAAATGTGATTTCAGCCAGTACAAACGAATATACCTACAATACTAAAAATCAAGTTACAATAATGAAACTTAAAAATAGTGACACTGGTGCTTTAATTGAAACACGTACTATTGAATATCAGGAGTTTTAAAATATGGAAGCTATACAACATACAGCAATTTAAATTGCCATAAATTATTTCAAAGTATGGAACCGCAAAGATTTTCAAGAAACAGCTCAAGGGCTGGCAGATACTATTTTGTTTGAAATGCCAATTAAAATAGCTACGTTAATAAAGGAGAGTTTCTAAAAGGAGTAGAATTTGCTGCCTCAGCTATGGAGAAAACAGAATTACTTTCTAAGACCTCGAATGATGACGAAGCAGTTCTTATTTACAGCCTTACCTTAACCGGTTTACAGCCTTAAAAATCTGTGAATACTTCAGGGTAAAGGATAATAAAATTGTATTTATACTACACATACACGATACCCACGAACTTCGAAATGCAGGTTTTGATAAAAATAATTAGTTATGGCGTACGATGAAGAATTAGCCCAAAGAATAAGGGAATATCTGGTAGAATTTCCAGAATTGGATATCGTTGAAAAGAAAATGTTTCGGGGGCTTACTTTTTTGGTCAACGAAAAAATGTGTATAGGGGCAAGTGGTAACGAACTGATGATTCGTTTTGCACCTTTGCTACACGAAAAACTTTGTGAACAAAACGGCTTCCGTCCAATGATTGCAGAAGGAAAAGAATATAAAGGTTACGGATACATTAACCCAGATTATATTAAAACGAATAAGCAACTGACCAATTGGCTGGATATTGCGTTGCAGTTTAACAAAGAAATTACATCACAAAAGAAAAGATGAATTTCTAAGATGTAATATATTCTTATATCCTATCGCTGTTAATACCACTTAAAATATAAAAAAATTCACTTTTATTGTAAACTTTTTACTTATTAATCTCAAAGTCTTTTTAGTAAGAACAAGACCCATAGATGAATAAGATTTATTATTGTTTTCGAATACAAGAAATCGATATTTCTAAAACACAGGATTATCATAAAAATAAAACCCTTTAAATCATACGATTTAAAGGGTTTTGACTGTCTTTGAAAGGCTCTTTAGTCGGGGTGGCAGGATTCGAACCTGCGGCCTCCTGCTCCCAAAGCAGGCGCGATAACCGGGCTACGCTACACCCCGTAAGCGGATGCAAATATAGTAATAAATTCTGTTTTCAAAAGAAAAAACTAAAAATAAATAAAACTTATTTTAAGATAGTTATTTAGGATTTATTTTGAGGTGAATTTTTTGTAATAAAGTTTACATTTGCATCTCTAAAAACTATAAATATTATGTCAGATACAATCGAAAAAATTAAATGCCTAATCATAGGATCTGGTCCTGCGGGTTACACTGCTGCTATTTATGCTGCCAGAGCAAATATGAATCCGGTTTTATACCAGGGAATGCAGCCTGGAGGTCAGTTGACAACAACTAATGAAGTGGAAAATTTTCCGGGTTATGTTGATGGAGTTACAGGGCCTGAAATGATGATTCAGTTGCAAGAGCAAGCCAAACGTTTTGGTTCTGATATTCGTGACGGATGGGCTACAAAAGTTGATTTTTCAGGCGATATTCATAAAGTTTGGATTAACGATAAAATAGAACTGCACTGTGAAACGGTTATTATTTCTACAGGGGCTTCAGCTAAATATTTGGGATTACCATCAGAACAGCATTACTTAAATATGGGCGGGGGGGTTTCTGCCTGTGCCGTTTGCGATGGGTTTTTCTACCGTAATCAGGAAGTTGTAATTGTTGGAGCAGGGGATTCAGCTTGTGAAGAGGCACATTACTTATCAAAATTGTGTAAAAAAGTAACGATGCTGGTAAGAAGCGAAAAATTCAGAGCTTCAAAAATTATGGAAGAGCGTGTTCGTAAAACCGAGAATATTGAGATTTTACTGAATCACGATACTGTTGAAGTTTTAGGTGACGGAAATGTAGTTCACGCTATTAAAGCATTAAATAAAACTAGCGGAGAAGTTATTGAAATTCCTGCAACAGGTTTCTTCGTAGCCATTGGTCATAAACCAAATACAGATATCTTTAAAGATTACATCACTCTTGACGAAACAGGTTATATTATAAACACTCCGGGAACATCTAAAACAAATGTAGCAGGTGTTTTTGTAGCTGGAGATGCAGCAGACCATGTGTATCGTCAGGCTATTACAGCAGCTGGTACAGGTTGTATGGCAGCGCTTGATGCAGAAAGATATTTAGCAGCTAAAGAATAAAAGAGATTTGTTTCAGGTTTCAAGTTCTTCGGAACGTGAGGTCAATGCTTAAAAAAATAAGAAGTCCCAATCAGTTCGATTGGGACTTCTTATTTTTTACGTTTCAAACTTGAAACAAATAAAACCTGAAACTGTTATTTAATCTTCTTAATCAATTTTGCTTCTTCACTAAAACGTGTAAGTTGAATTGTTGGCTTACCCAAAAGCGAAACTTCAGCTTTGTCACCAATTGCCAGAGATATTGAGATTTCAGCTAATACAGTCCCTGTAGCATTAGCTTCAGCAGTAAAATTTGCTTCTTTTATAGTAAACTTTGTTCCCGTAAAAGTAGAATTGTTATCGATACGAATGCTGCCTTTTTCAGCAACTCCTTCTATAGCAGCGTTTGCTTTTTGGTATAAATCACATTTGAATTTAATTGAGGATACTAAGGATTTTATAGATGAGCTTTTACTTAATTGCAATACAGCATCTTCAGATTTTAAATTTATTTCAGATTTTGATTTATCATCTGCAACTAAATTGAATTTCTTTGCATTCACATTCAAAAGCAACTTAGAATAATCGAAACTATTAAATGTAATATCGTCTAACTGAAGTTCCTGAATAGCATACACTATGGCTTCATTTTTAGTAATTACTTTTGTTAATGATTTTGTATAAGTAACACGAACGGATAGTTTTTTAAAAATGGAAGACTCTTTTGATGTATATAAACGAAGGGTTTTTTCTCTTAAATCCATTTGGATAATCTCGTGCAAATTATCGTCGGCTTCAATTTTTATTTCATTTTTTTCGCCTCTCTCTAAATAGACTTCAATATTATCATCTATTTCCAGAGCATCAAAATCACCAACTTCTTTTATAGATGTTGTGACAATTTTAGAACCTTTTATTTTTTCTCTTTTTTGGGCAAAAGTGAATGTAGTAACTAATAACAATAAGATAAGGACTGTATTTTTTTTCATTAATTCTAGATTTTGATTTTGACAAATATAAAAAAATCATCCACTTTTGATGAATGATTTCTTTTATATTTAACACAATATAGCGTTATCCTCTGCTGACACTCCCTCCTGAATTTTCAGTTTTTTCGATTGTTTTAGGTGATGAGTCATAATTAATGCTTCCACCGCTTGAAGCTTCCGCTTTTAAATTTACGATTGGATGCACATCAACACTGGCTCCGCTGGAAGCTTCTGCGTGAACTTCATTAGCCAGAAGTTTTTCAGCATTAATACTGGATCCGCTCGATGCTGATGCTTTGATTTTTAATGATTTACCTTGTATGTTTATAGTGCTTCCGCTTCCCGAATCGCAAGAGATATTGTCAGATTCAATGTTAACATCTATAGAAGCTGCACTTGATGCTTCCAGGGCGATATCTTCTCCCAAAATAACTTTTTCGGTTTGTATAGTAGATGCACTCGAAGCTTCCAGTTTGTCAATAACAGGCATTTTTACAGTTACTCTTTTAGTAACATCGCCAAACGAACTGTATTTGCATTTAATAATCAATGTACCGTTTTCTACTTTCGTAATAATGTCTTTTTGCAGATTATCATCGGCCTCAACTGTAATTTCAGTTGAATCAGACTGTATGATTACCAAATCAATTGCATTGCTTACAGATACTTTTTTAAAATCACCCTCAACGATTCTTTTTTGAGTGGTTACATTCCCGCTGCCTTCAATTGAGTTTACGTTGAAGTTACAAGAGGCAAACAATAATGCAGTGATAGCTGCAATAATGAATTTCGTAATATGAATGATTATTTTTATCATGGTTTAGTTAATTTTGATTATAACTCCGTTTTTATCAGTGGTTAGCCTTCCTTTGCTCTTTTTGGCATTTAAAACTTCTTCTCCATTAATCTTAATCGACACTTCTTTTACAGTATCATTTTCAATAGTGTCTTGTTCTTCTGTATCATTATAATCGTCTTCATCTACTGGGCAGTTCAGACATTTAATTTTGGACCCCTGTACTTTATAGCTATAGTTACCACTGAAATGTAAATTAAAAAAATCATTTTCAGAGTCATCATAATCCTGTATAGAAGCATCCGGTTTAAATAATTGTCCTTCTGGTAAATATAGAAATACATCTACTTCCTGACCTCTGAATTTATTTTTAACGTCTGTAAGAAAATAATTATCCAAAATTAAATAATTTCCTTTAATGTCAATATTATAATTGATTTTTTCTGCTCTTTTTTTAGCACTTGTAAACGAGTTTCCTCTGGCGCTTTTTTCTATTTGTAAATAAGGAGCGGCCTGGTCGGTATGCAATACATGCAAACGAACATCATTTGAGTAAATTAAAGCATTATTGGCAGAATCCTGTACAAACTCAAATTCTTTATGGTGATTTAAGTCTTTCGCATAGTAATCATTGTATCTAAACTTTACATACAATGTGTCATTAGGAGTGATGTTAATTGCCTTTTTTTCTACGGTTTTATTGTCATACGAAATTTCAGTAGCCTGTTTGATTCCGATGCTGATAGCAACTGCGACTGCAATAATCCAAATCGCTAACAAAGTATATTTGGCAATGTTTCCGATTGTTTTTGTATTTGGGGATAACAATTTGAAACCCAAAAGTGTCATAAAGAAAAACGGAATTCCAACAGCAAAGAACATTAATAAGCCAAATGACCAGATAGGATATTCAGTAAAATTTCCGGCTTCAATAAAGTTTTCCCAAGGAAAATCAAGAAAAACATTTGTACCTAAAGTGAATACTCCAATTAATAATAATATCAGGACAGTGATTCCGGACATAATCAGAATTACTCCTAAAAACTTAGCGAAGATTTTAAAAACCGTCATGACAAAGTCTCCAAATGAACTACTTATTCTCTCAGCTCCCGACTTTACCTGGTTTCCCACTTTGTCATAATCTGCATTTTTAAATTTATCAGACAATGAGTCAATCTCTTCACGAACTTTTTTTTCTATGTTAGAAATCGTTACCGGTTCTCCTGTCATCTCCAGTTTTTCTGAGGTTGTAACCGCCTCAGGAGTTACAACCCATAATACAAAATAAGCTAAGATTCCAGTTCCAAAACCTGCAAAAACAAATATTAAGAACACGATTTTAATCCATACAGCGTCTATTCCAAAATAATGTCCTAGACCTGTTGCTACACCGCCAATCATACCTTTTTCTTTGTCACGGTATAATTTTTTGTGTTTTCTGTTATCAGAATTAAAAGACTGATTAGTACTTCCTTCGTCTTCAAGTCTGTAATCTTCAGGTTGTCCCATTACCGCAATCACCTCATCAACATCTTTCAAGCCAACAACATGTTTTTCGCTCTTCTGTTTTTCTGTTAAAAGTTCAGAAACACGCATTTCAATATCTTTAATAATTTCATCCTGACCAGATGAGTTGTTTAAGGATCTTTTTATAGCGTCAAAATAGCGTGTCAATTTTAAATATGCATCTTCATCGATGTGAAAAAACATACCGCCTAAGTTAATATTTACTGTTTTGTTCATGACTTATTGATTTTGATTGGTGATTAGTTTTACGGCGTCAGACAATTCTGTCCAGGTTCCGCTAAGTTCGTTTAAAAATGTTTGTCCTATTTCGGTTAATCCATAATATTTTCTTGGTGGCCCCGATGTCGATTCTTCCCATCTGTAATTGAGTAAACCGTCGTTTTTTAGTCTGGTTAAAAGAGGGTAAACAGTTCCCTCAACAACTAATAATTTTGCGTTTTTTAAAGTGTCTAGTATTTCAGATGTATATGCGTCTTTTTCTTTTAGTACCGATAAGATGCAAAACTCAAGAACACCTTTGCGCATCTGTGCTTTTGTGTTTTCAATGTTCATAATTTCATTTCATTTTTTTTAGATTGAACAATTCGTTTTTTGATTGATGATTGATGATTGATGATTGATTGATGATTGATTGATGATGATTGATGATTGATTGATGATTGATTGATGATGATTGATGATGATTGATTGTTTTTTAGGAGCTGTTTCCTGCTATCCGCTTTATCTTTTGTGGCGAACCCCGCCACAAAAGGATGCCGCTTCTATCAGGGCTAGGGCTCTTGGTAATCTATAACTTTTAATTTTCTTATGTCACACTGAGCGAAGTCGAAGTGTTACTTTATAAAAGGTATCGTTAGCGGATATTTGTATAATTCTCCGTTTGAGGCTTTTATCGAAGCATAAATCACTAAAAAGAATTCAACAAATTTTAATAATCCAAAAAGAACTACTGCTGTAATCCCAACACTTAAAAGACCAATGTTTCCTTCAAGATTAAAATTTCTGATGATAAAATCTTCATCATTAATAATCGCTTCGATTGGAAGATTCTGCAAAAATACAGTTACAAAAATCGGAATTGCAATAAGTGCTAAAATCAAAGTGTAAAGCAATAAGCTTAACTGAAAGTTCAAAGCCTGTTTTCCGTGGTGATCTGCAAATTCAGATTTATCTTTATAATTTGTCCAGATGATAAGTGGAAAAATATAATTTCCAAACGGAATGATGTACTGACTTAATGTACTCAAATGAGTAAATGCTGCTGTATTCTTTTCTGATGTTTTTTCCATGATGAGTGGTGTTGATGTTTCCATGATTAAAAGTATATAGTAATTTCTTATGCAAATATATATCTAAAAGACAGTATCTTGTTTTGCATAGTACCAAATATTAACATTATTTTAACAAAAACAAAATTTATATTTGAACTCTAATTGATTGAAAATCATTCTCAAGTATTGATTTTATTGGGGCTTTTAGAAAGTACACTCAATTTATTGTGCACGCATAGTTTTTTTGTATTTTTACATAAAAATATATCAAATGGCAGTTTCAGTTTCAAAACTCAATAAATTTGTGTTGTTCAAATTACCATCAGCTTACTTTTGCGGGGTACGTGTTAAAGCTATTGATCAGAATAGTTGCACGGTAACGGTAAAACACCGTTGGATCAATCAAAATCCGTTTAACTCCATGTATTTTGCTGTTCAGGCAATGGCAGCAGAGTTAACGACCGGAGCATTGGTTATATCACAAATTCAGGAAAGCGGAAAGAAAATTTCGATGCTGGTTGCCAACAACAAAGGAAATTTTACAAAAAAAGCCACGGGTAGAATTACATTTATCTGCAACGATGGGCATTTAATCGCCGAAGCTATCAAAAGAACAATAGAAACAGGCGAAGGACAAACGTTCTGGATGAAATCAATTGGAACAAATGAAGAAGGTGCTCAGGTCTCAGAAATGGATTTTGAATGGAGTGTTCGTTTGAAATGATTTACGCAAAAATATAAATAACAAAAAAGACCTCAATTGAGGTCTTTTTTGTTGAAATACAATTCGAATTATTTTTTTGCACAACAAGATTTTTTCTCTGTTGCTGTTTTTTTGCAGCAAGATTCTTTTTTAGGTTTTTCTTTTTTGGCAGCAGGTTTTGTTTCCTGAGCACTTACGCCAATTGAAAATAAACCAATAGCCAGGATTGTGATTACTTTTGTCATTTTGTTATAATTTTTCATTAGAAATAGGGGATTAGTGAATCAAAAATAAAAGGTTTTATGATTTGTAAAAATAATGATATAGTGGTTTGTTCTGAAAATATTTTTGAGCAGTTAAAAACCGTAAGATATTTTTCTCTCTTTATATTTCCCTTTTTCGATAATCCAAAGAATTACATAGCCACCGGCACCGTCTCCATTCATCGAGGATATGTACAGAATATCTTCCTTTTTATCATAATTTATTTCGGTATCAGAAAAGCTGGGTTCAAACAAATCATCAAAGACATGTTTAGGAAAATCTATCGTTTTATTGCCTATTGTTACTGTTATCAATTTATAAGTTGTTCGGGGAATATTACCATCTGCTCCCCAGATTTTCTTTCCGTTGATTTTTTCAAGAATAGATTTGTCATTTTTTAAATAAGCTAATTGAGCTGTTTTTGGATCAAACTTTTTGCTTTCTAGAATAATGTTCAAACTATCTTTTTGAAAAATAACTTTTGAAGGAGTTTCTTTAATTAAAGGGATTTTTGTGAATTCTGATAAATACTTAATTCTGTCTTTGTAAACATAACCGCTTCTGTCCTTATTGTTTTTAGAATAATCAATTCCAACCCAATTATTATCAGGTTGAAAACCATAAACGACAAAACCATTTTCTAATTTATCTGAAATATTATTGCCTTTTTTGGCTTCATTTCTAACATTTACATAACCGTCATTATCTTTTATGATGGCGTATTGAGCAAATAAATTACAGCTTAGTAGTAAAAAAATGTAAAAGAAAGTTAATTTTATTTTCATTGGTTTAATTATTTACGATTGTAATGTCTTCTTATTAAGTACTGAATTAAAATGATGACCAATAAAATTATAGTTAATAAAAATTCTAGACCTATCAATCCAACGAACGGCATTCCACAACGAATTTGCCCGTTTGATTCCGATCGCAGTTTGTAAGAAAGTAGTTTAAATGCGATGACGAAAAATACAAATTGGGAAAGAAAACTAATTAAGCAGACTTTAAGAAAAGTTAATTTAATGCTTTTAATAATTGCTTTTCTGCCAAGTATAATTTGAAAAATTATCGGTGAGATGAAAAATAAAAGAAAAAGAAATTGGTTCATAAAGTTTTAGAATGGCTGTTTATATTTAGAAATTGTCTTTTCAAAATCAATGCCATTATGAGATCCACGCTTCTTCTATTTTGTCAACTACCCATTTCTCTTTTACTTTTTTGATAAAGATTCGATAGCCGTAGCCACACATTGGACCACATTCGATTCCTGCTGTAAGTACGCCATAATTTTTTTCATCATCAAACTGGATTCTACTAAGACTAAAAACGCCTCGTATTTGATATCGTAGCTCATTGTAATACAATCTGTCATTTCCTCTGGGGAATCGAGGCAGATATGTTAGGTGAAAAGCTTTATAAGAATCAAACTTTCCTTTGTCAATTTTGTATTCGAGTGTGTCAGAAATTTTATTTTTTATTAAAACAGCATCTTTAAAATGAGCCTTAAGTTCATCCTGATTTTGTCTCACTTGAGATATTTTATCCAAAAGAAGAAGGTCTATAACGAAACCCGTTTTTTTATAATGGGATAAATCTTCATTAAATTGTTTTTTGTATTCTTTTTTGTGCCGTATTCTATATTCTGGAGTATCTTTAATATGGGGTGGCGGAGGTGGTACATAATGATAACTTGCATTTACCCAAAGCGTATCAATAAGGGCGGGATAGATTTCGTACATTACATCTTTTTCAAATTGTAGTGAAGCTTTTTTGTTATTACAGCTAGTTAAAATTATTCCTGAAACAAAAAGCAGTGCAAAACAGAATTTTCTCATATCTAATTTCTAATCAATAATAGTTTAGGAAGCTAAGATATAATTTATTTCAGTACTTAAAATCTGCTTTTTGAGTCTTAACTTTTAACATGAACTTACATCACTAATATGGTTTCAAAAAGCAATCAATAATTCAAATTAACCCCAAATCCAATTCCCATATCACTATCATAATGCGTCGTGATTCCGAAGTTTCTGGCAACAATGTATTTCAAGCCAGCCATATATTCTTTATCGGTATTCCACATCAAATTCATTCGCAAACGTCTCGTAAGCGGAATATCTTTTCGCTCAAATTGTAAACGAACATTTCCATCGGTATAAACTTCAACTTGTGCTTTTATGAGCATTGGCAAGGTATATTCAAGACCCGCACTAAAAACCGAACGATTGTCTTTGGTATTACTTTGTCCAAAAAGATTTTCTTCATGCTCGTCCATTCCCATTTTTCGGTAACGCCAGTCAAAACCGATAAAAGGCATCAGCCACTGATTTTTTCCGATATATCTTCCAATATGTGTTTCGGTTTCGTAGCCATGTTCGTTATTATAACCCAGTCTCCATTCCGTTCCAATGCTCCAGCGCGTATTGCTGAACATCGCTTCGCCGTCATTTCCGTTTGTGGCAAAATCATTTTCAGTCATAAAATGAAACATGCGATCATCCATTTTAAGCATTTTATAAGCCATTTCAGGATGATGAATCAATGGATTTGGAGCTGAATTTTCGTAACTAAAAATTCTTCCCATTCCTGCCATCATGTGATATAAAATATGACAGTGAAAAAACCAGTCACCGTCTGCATTTGCCTGAAATTCGATCGTATCGGTTTCCATTGGCATAATGTCTATCACATTTTTTAGCGGAGAATAATCGCCATGTTCGTTTAGAATTCTAAAATCGTGTCCGTGTAAATGCATTGGATGGCGCATCATCGAACCGTTGTACAAAACAATTCGAATGTTTTCTCCTTTTTTAATTAAGATTTTATCCGTTTCAGAAACCACTTTATTATCCAAACTCCAAACATAACGATTCATGTTTCCGGAAAGTGTAAAACGTAATTCCTTTACTGGCGCATCTTTTGGAAGGTTCGTTTTAAAAGGAGATTTCAGCATTCCGTAATTTAAAGTCACAATTTCTGAAGTTTCCGTACTGTCATTTTCCATTTTAATTCCGTCCATATTATGATTGGAATGATCCATTGCTGGTTTTGCATTTTCATCTTCGCCTGAAATTTCAGGATACATTACGGCATTCATGTCCATTTTATTCAAAGACATATTCATGCCCATATCATTCATTTCGCCATTCATTTTCATCATATCGTTCATCATTTTCATGCCTTCAAAATATTTTAATTTCGAAAGATGATGAACAGGCTGTTTTTCGCCATTTCCTAAAAACAAAGATGCCGATCCTGTTCTGTCTTCTGCTGTAGCCAAAAAAGCAAAAGATTTATGGTCTTCTGGAATCGTAACGACAACATCATAAGTTTCAGAAACCGCAATAATCAAACGATCGACTTCTACAGGCTCAACGTCATTTCCGTCGCTGGCTACAACGGTGATTTTTCCTCCGCCGTAAGTCAGCCAGAAATAACTTGAAGCGCCTCCGTTGGCAATTCGTAAGCGGACTTTTGAGCCTGGTTTAAGCTCTGAAAACTGTTGCTCGTTTTTACCATTAATGAGGAACTTTTCATAATACACATCGCTGACATCCATTGCGTTCATTCGTTTCCATTCGTTGGTTACTTTGGTCGAAAAATGTCCTTGTTTTACAGCTTCGGCATAACTTTGAGTCGTGCCCTTTTTTATGGCAAACCAATCGTTGGCATTGTGCAGCATTCGCTGTACATTTTCCGGCTTAAGATCGGTCCATTCGCTTAAAATGACTGGAATTGTCGGCAAATCGTCAATTCCTTTTCTGATTGTGGAATCGTCTTTTTTCTTATTGATAATGAAAAGTCCGTACAAACCAATTTGCTCCTGCAGACCAGAATGACTGTGATACCAATAGGTTCCATTCTGAATAATTGGAAAAGTATATTTATGAGTCGTTCCAGGTTCAATCGGCATTTGTGTTAAATATGGTACGCCATCTTCTTTATTGGGTAAAAACAATCCGTGCCAGTGCATCGAAGTGGTTTCTTTTTTGAGTTCGTTATGCACATAAATTTCGGCAATATCGCCTTCGGTAAAAGTCAAAGTCGGCATTGGGATTTGTCCGTTAACCGAAATCGCACGTTTTTCTTTCCCCGAAAAATTGACAATCGTATCACGAACGTGCAAATCGTAACGTACGACTTTCTGCGCTTTTAGCTGAAAAGCAATTAGGAAAATTATAAAGAGGTATTTGATTTTCATATTAGATTATAATTTTAAATTTCTCAATCGTAAAGCATTTACGATTACCGAAACAGAACTTAAACTCATAGCAACCGCTGCCAACATTGGCGAAAGCAAAATCCCAAAAATTGGATATAAAATTCCAGCAGCAATTGGCACTCCCAAAGTATTGTAGATAAAAGCAAAAAATAAATTCTGTTTGATATTTGACATTACAGCATGGCTCAGGTTTTTGGCTTTTACAATTCCGTTTAAATCTCCTTTAACCAAGGTAATTTTAGCACTTTCAATTGCAACATCAGTTCCTGTTCCCATCGCAATTCCGATATTAGATTGCGCCAGAGCAGGCGCATCGTTGATTCCGTCTCCGGCCATTGCCACAATCTTTCCTTCAGCCTGAAGACGTTCGATTTCTTTCAACTTATCTTCAGGAAGACAATCTGCTTTAAAAGAACTCAAATGCAAATGATCGGCAACCGCTTTTGCTGTGTTGTGATTATCTCCCGTCATCATAATTACTTCAACGCCCTGATCTATTAATTCTTTAATGGCTTTTGTGCTGTTTTCTTTAATCGCATCGGTAATGGCAACATATCCTAAAACTTCTTTTTCAATAGAAATGTACGAAATTGTTTTTCCAAGATTTTGTTCGGCAGTTACTTTTTTTTCTAAATCTGAGTTGATCGAAACTCCAATTTCATCCATTAGTTTTTTGTTTCCTAAAGCTACTTTTTTGCCTTCTATAGTTCCTAAAACTCCTTTTCCTGCAATAGTTTCAAAACCCTGAACTTCTTTTAATGTAGTATTTTTTGCTTTTGCGAAATTGACTACGGCCAGCGCCAAAGGGTGTTCACTATGTTGATTTAAAGAAGAGATGTTTTCAAGGAGATAATCTTTGTCATTATTAATGGCATAAATTTTTTCTACAGATGGTTTCCCTTCGGTAATGGTTCCTGTTTTATCGGTTATCAAAACATCAATTTTATTCATGTTTTCTAATGCTTCTGCATTTTTAATCAGGATTCCGTTTTGAGCTCCTTTTCCAACTCCAACCATAACCGACATTGGAGTCGCCAATCCAAGAGCACAAGGACAGGCAATAATTAAAACCGCAATGGCATTGATTAATCCGTAAACATAAGCGGGTTCCGGGCCAAATTTTGCCCAAATAAAGAATGTCAAAATCGAAATAAAAACAACCGTCGGAACAAAATATTTAGAAACACGATCGGCTAATTTCTGAATTGGAGCGCGGGAACGGCTCGCATCATTTACCATCTGAATAATTTGTGAAAGCATCGTTTCTGAACCTACTTTTTCCGCAATCATCACAAATGATTTTGTTCCGTTTATCGTTCCTGATATTACAACGTCTCCAACTTTTTTATCTACAGGAATTGGTTCTCCCGTAATCATCGATTCGTTGATACTGCTTTCGCCAGAAGTTATTTTTCCGTCAACAGGAATTTTTTCTCCTGGTTTTACTCGTAATAAATTTCCTTTTTGAATGTTATGAATTGAGATTGCTTTGTCGTTTCCGTTTTCTATTAAAGTTGCTTCGGTTGGTGCTAATTTCAATAATTCTTTTATTGCGCCGTTTGTTTGTCCGTGTGCTTTTGCTTCCAATAATTGCCCTAATAAAACTAAAGTGATAATTACGGTCGCAGCTTCGAAATACAAATGAATCGTTCCGTGATGCGATTTGAATTCCGATGGAAAAATATCTGGAAAAAACATTCCGACAATACTAAATAGGAAAGCGACACTTGTTCCGATTCCTATTAGCGTAAACATATTCAGATTCCAAGTCACAATAGATTTGTAAGCGCGAACGAAAAACATCCAACCTGCATAAAATAAAACAGGAATAGAAAATAGAAATTGAACCCAATTCCATTTTTCAACAGACATAATATTGTAAAGCGGATTATTTGGAATCATTTCTGACATTGAAATGATGAAAATAGGAAGCGTAAACAAAATCGCGATTTTCATTTTCTTCAATAAATCAGTATAAGTTTTGTTTTCTTCACTTTTTGAAGCTTGCATTGGAACTAAATCCATTCCGCAAATTGGACAGTCTCCGGGTTTATTATAGGTTTTATCGCCTTCGCAATGCATTGGACAGTAATAAATGCCATTTGCACTGTGCTGATGTACTTTTTTAGTATGCTCGTGATTGTCTTTTTTATGGACAGAACAGCAGGATTTAGCAGCTTCGTCATGATTTTTAGGAGAATCCATTTCAATAGTATAATTTCCAGCAGCAGCTAAAACTTCCTGAAATTTCTCTGTCGGAACATGTTTTTCCATTGTTATTCTAGCCGTTGGCGGATTCAAAGTTACCTCCGCCTCAACGCCTTCGATCTCATTCAAAGTTTTTTCTACTTTGGTTCGGCATCCGTTGCAAGACATTCCTGAAATTATATATTGATGAGTCATTGTATTGGTTTTAAGTATTACAATGCAAATTTCTGAACTATTGACGAGTTAGGTTTGTAGAATTTTGGGAATGATTTGTAAGATTTACGAAATGGGTGAAAATGATTTTGTTTCACGCAGATTCTGCAGATTGAGCAGATTTAATTTTAAATATCTACTCAATCTGTTTAAATCTGCGAGAGAATAATTTTTCGACTTTGCGAGAAATTAAATATTCTCGATCTGAATACGCTTTTTATCTTTCGATTGTTTGAATGAAGTAGGCGTAAAACCCGTAATTTTCTTGAACTGATTACTCAAATGCGCCACATTGCTATAGTTTAGAATGTCTGCAATTTCACTTAACGAAAGCTCATTATAAATCAATAACTCTTTTACTTTTTCAATTTTCTGACTGATAAAATATTTCTCAATCGTGGTGTTTTCAATTTCCGAAAATAAATTACTCAAAGAATTATAATCCTGATTTAAGTTTTCAGATAAATAATCAGACAAATTGATTTTTAAATCATTGTTTTTATGATGAACTAAGTCGACAATCAGGTTTTTTATTCTTTCGACGGTTTTTGTTTTTTTATCATCAATTAAATCAAAACCTAAAGTTTGAAGATTTACTAATAAAACTTCTTTTTGCTTATCGTCTAGTTCTTCTTTTAATTCAATTTCACCAAGTTCTACAGAAATAGTATGAAGTCCAAGTTTTTTAAACTCAGACTCCACAACCATTTTGCATCGCGCGCACACCATGTTTTTGATGTAAAGTTTCATGTTATTTAATCGTTTCTACCACGTTTCCGCAAGTCAGCATCGAAGAACCGTAGTACGGATTCTTAACTGCTTTTTCTTTGCTTAACCAATCAGCGTCTGCCATTGGGCAATATTGTTTGTAGATTGGCTGATCCGGATTTGAAACTTTTATTAAATCATAAGCACTTTTAGATAATGATTTAAAAGTATCGCGTTGTTTTTTAAGATCTGTTGTAGCTGAAATACTTTTTGCATCAGCAGTTAGTTTTTTAACCACTTTCATCCAAACCGTATGTTCGTTACTTTTTAGTTGGTCCATTTTTACAGCCGTAATTGCTGTCAGTAAAGCTGTGGCTTTTGCCGATGTCAATTTGCTGTCACTTTTAATAAGGGCATCTTTTACATTAAAATACGCATCAAAAACAGATTGAAGCTGACTTGCATCAACGATTTCTGTTGTTCCTGATTTTAATTTTGCTGTATTTGCCTGAATGTTATTTGCACTAAATAATAGGGTTAGTACTGTTGCTAAAGCTATGATTGATTTTTTCATTGTGTATAGTATTTGAGTAAAGGATTTTATTTCCTTTAAAATTAATTAAAAAAGTTGATTTCAAAAAGACCCAATATGGGCTGTCACAAATACAATAATTATATTTTCGGCTTCAGCCAGATTGAAGTAAATCCAGAAGAAATATTGGATTGACTATAAGAAGAAATAGTATTTTTTAAAGAAAAATTGAAAACATCGTTTTGAAAATTAATTTCATTTGAGGTCAAAATAACGAATTGTAACGCTGAGGTACTGCAGCCTGAATGTCGACATTTTCCATCACAATTGTGTTTTTCCTGTTTTGAAGATCTCTTCTCGCAGCATTTTTTAGAACAGCTGTTTTCTTCTTTAGCAGCAATTTCTTTTTTATGCCCCATATTGCATGCATAAGTATAACCCGGATTCAAAAAGAAACTAAGTGTTATAAAAAGCATTATTATGTGGATTTTCTTGTTCAAAGAAATTATTTTTATGAGTACAAATTTAGTTAAAAATGTTTGAGGAAATTACTTTTTAAGATTTCAATAACTACAGTTTCTTAAAATCGGTTGGTTTCATGTTTTTACGCTTTTTAAAATAATTCGATAAATGACTTTCATCAGTAAAACCAAACTCATACGCAATCTGCTTAATCGGCAATTGATTGTTGTGAAATCTTTTTTCGATTAAAGTCGTTCTCAGATTATGGATATATTCACGATAACTAATACTGAATGTCCTTTTGAAGTAAGCGCTAAAATACGTTTGCGCAATGTTAAAATGATCTGCAATCACTTTCACTTTCACTAACTTGGGCTGATAAATATTTTGATGAATATAATTGGCAATTTGTTCGTTATCCAAATGCGTCGATTGCATTTGTAGATTCATGCAACGAATGGTTTCTTTAATCAAACCAAAAATCGACAGAATCTGATAGAAAACAATTGGCGAAGAAGTGACATCAATATAATGATTGTAGGTTACGATGTTTTCGACTGTGTTTTTTAAAATCGTTTTACAAGGTTCATCAAACTTCAAAACCGTTTCTTTTAGGATTTTGTCTCGCATGAAACTTTCCGGAGTATTGACTAGAAACTCATCACAAGTCAGATTCTGTTTGGAGTTGAAATAATTATCAGTGAATTTGATAAAAATGAATCTTGTACTTTTTTTAATATCGAAATAATGTTGGTCGTCTGGAGAAATAACAAAAAGATCTCCTGCTTTATAGGGTAACAGATTATTATTTAAGTGATGAATACCGCTTCCTTTTTTGATATAGATGATTTCGTAATACGTATGAGTATGCGGAGGAAGGTGAAACTTCTCTTCTTCAAATTCATCAAGGACAAGTGTTTTAAACTGATTTAATTTTGGCATAACTTAAATGTACAACTTTATGTCGCAAATTTACAATTTTTTAAATGGCTACCGGTGGTAAATTTGCATTGTAGAAAATAATTTCCTTTCTACTAAAATCAAAATGAAAAAAAGTCTTATTGCCTTGTCTTTAGGAGGTTTAACTATAGGAATAACAGAATTTGTAATGATGGGTTTGCTTCCTGATATTGCTTCAGACATGAATGTTTCGATTCCGGTAGCAGGATATTTAATTTCAGCTTATGCTTTGGGCGTTGTTATTGGAGCGCCATTATTGGTTATCCTGGGAAGAAATTTTCCTCCAAAAAAAATGCTTTTAATTTTAGCTTTGCTGTTAACTCTTTTTAATGCGCTTTCGATCATAGCACCCAATTATAACTTTTTATTTGCTTCCAGATTTCTTTCCGGATTGCCACACGGAGCATTTTTTGGGGTAGGAGCGGTAGTCGCAAGCCGTTTGGCCGATAGAGGTAAAGAAGCTCAGGCAATCTCAATAATGTTTTCAGGTCTGACATTAGCAAATTTAATAGGGGTGCCAATCGGTACTTATATTGGACATCATTTTATATGGCGTTATACCTTTATATTAATTGCTATTGTAGGGTTGCTGACTTTTCTGTTTATTTTTCTATGGATGCCGAAGTTAGAAAAAAGTGGTGATGTAAATATGAAAACGCAATTGTTGTTTTTCAAAAAAACAGAAGCGTGGCTAATCATTGGAATAACGGCAATTGGTTTTGGAGGATTGTTTGCATGGATTAGTTACATTGCTCCTTTGTTAATCAATATCTCGGGATTTTTGCCAGAAAATGTTTCTTATATATTGATATTAGCAGGATTCGGTATGGTTGTAGGTAATTTTGTTGGAGGTAAACTAGCTGATAAATTTTCGCCAGCTCCAACAGTTTTTGCCTTATTGTTTATAATGGTTCTCGATTTAATTATGGTTTACTTTTTCTCCTTTAATCAATATGTATCGTTATTTTTTACATTTTTAACAGGAGCCATTTCTTTTTCAGTTATTGCACCCATTCAGATGTTAATGATTAAGACAGCTAAAGATTCAGAGATGATTGCATCTGCAGCACTTCAGGCGAGTTTTAACATTGGGAACGCTTTAGGAGCTTTTTTAGGCGGTTTGCCTTTGGCAGCCGGTTATAGTTATGCATCGCCAAACCTTATAGGTGTTGGTATGGCAATTATAGGGATGATTATAACTTTTGGTTTAATACAAAAACAAAAAACCGTTTTGAAATTACAAACGGAATAATAAATAATCACAATTAGATTTTACTACCCTTAAATTTTATTTAAGGGTTTTTTATAGCCAAATGTTAAATGATGTGAAATATTTTTTTCTGATTATAAGAATTAATCTTTATAGAATTCATTTGTGATGTATAATTTTGTTGTTTTATCTTTTTAATGTTAATGAATTCTTAAGAAAAGGTTTTTCTTCATTTTCTTGTTCAATTGACGATCGGGATTTTTAGCAAAAAAAATTATGAGAAAATTTCCTAAAAATGTATTTTTTATTGGGATTGTTAAAATATTCACATATGATGTAATCGATTGAATTTTGTGCAATAATTTTATCGCATTAAAAATATAAAAGAATATTTCTTAGTTTTAAAGCAGATAAATTAAATATATGACATTTTAAAACTGATTATTTTTTTATATGTAATTTTTTTTATGATTATTTTGTGAAATTTAATTTTTTATATAGAATTTTTTTTTATGTTTGTGTAATCGATTACACGTTGCTTTTCAATGTTTTAAAATATCTATTTTTTGTTTGTTTTCAGGGGTTGCGGAAATAAATTGAAAATTAGTTTTTAACTAAAAATTATATTTTAAAATATTTTAAGGAGTAAAGTGTGATTTTAAAAACCATAAAATAAACTTTATAAACAATTAATAATTTAACTAAACACTACACTATGAATTTTAAAAAGTTATTTAATAAAAGAACAAATTGTTATCTGACAATTGTTTTCTTATTGTGCTTGCTTGCCAGTAATAAGGCAAATGCACAAGAGGTAACAGTTGAAGGTGTTGTAAAAGATGCTTCAGGTTTAACCTTGCCTGGGGTTAACGTTTTGGAAAAAGGCACGAAAAATGGGGTTTCAACTGATTTTGATGGAAAATACAAATTGAAACTTTCAAGCTCAAAAGCAATTGTAGAATTTTCTTTTATAGGTTTTACAACTCAGTCAGTTGCTGCGGCTGGTAAAAAAACGATCAATATTGTTTTGGCGGAAGAAGCAAATTCATTGAACGAAGTTGTGGTAGTGGGTTATAGCTCAGTTAAAAAAACCGATTTAACAGGAGCTGTTGCTTCTATTTCAGGTAATGATTTGAAAAAAGTTCCGGTAGCAAACGTTGCTGAAGCTTTAACAGGTAGAATTGCCGGTGTACAGGTAGTGTCAGCAGAAGGTTCTCCTGATGCAGATATACAAATTAGGGTTCGTGGAGGAGGATCTCTTACTCAGAGTAATCAGCCATTAATTATAGTTGACGGATTTCCTGTAAATAGTATGAATGATATTGCGTCTTCAAATATTGAGTCAATGACGGTTTTAAAAGATGCCTCCTCTACTGCAATTTATGGTTCTCGTGGTGCAAATGGGGTAATTTTAATAACTACCAAAAGTGGTAAAGATGGAAAAATTGCTGTTAACTTTAATTCGTTTTATGGTATGAAAACCATGGCAAATGAAATTGATGTTTTATCTCCAGATGATTATACCAAATGGCAATATGAGTTTGCTTTGTTAGATCAAACTGACAAAACGATTTCAACTAATCCGGTTTCTTATACTAAGTATTTTGGTAACTGGCAGGATCAGGATATGTACAAAAATCTAAAAGGTAATGATTGGCAAAAACAGATTTTTGGCAGAAGAGGTGAGGTGCAAAATTATGATTTAAGTGTTAGAGGAGGAAGTGATAAGATAAATTATAATTTTAATTATACTCGCTTTGATGAGAAAGCCATTATGATAGGTTCAAATTATAGAAGAAATAATTTGTCTTTGGCATTAAAAAGTAAAGTAAATGATAAAATAGATCTTTCTTTTACTATGCGTTATTCTGATACCGAGATTAATGGAGGAGGAGTGAACGAGCAAAACGAAAAATCTTCAACAGATTCTCGTTTGCGTACAATTGTTGGTTATTCTCCAATTTCGGTACCTGGTCTGACTTCGTCGACAGATGATACAAATGAAGGTGATGTATTGGTAAATCCATTTACATCTGTTTATGATAATGATCGTACACAGCTACGTAAAAACTATAATATGTTAGGAAGTTTTGGATGGGAACTTGCAGAAAATTTAAAATTGAAAGTTGACTTAGGTTTGGATAATTTTAATAATCAAGATTATCGTTTCTATGGTACAAGCACTTACTATGTGAAAAATGCACCATCTGCTACGTTGCAAGGTATGCCAGCTTTGATTATGACCGATACTAAAGATAAACGTTTTAGAAATGCCAATACCTTAGCTTACGATTTCAAAAAAATATTAGGAGAGGATCATCATTTGACTGCTCTTTTAGGACAAGAGAGTATTACGTATACATCTAATGCTGTTACAAGTACGATTCATGGCCTTCCGGTATTTTTTGATTTTAATAAGGCAAAAACTTTAACATCATTAGGAGTTCCTCAATCTGTAAATAATTATTATAGTCCTGATGATAGATTATTATCATTTTTTGGAAGTGCAAATTATGATTACAAAGGGCGTTATTTATTAACAGCTACATTTCGTGCAGATGGTTCAAGTAAATTTTTACCAGATAATCGTTGGGGATATTTTCCGGCAGCAGCAGCAGCATGGAAAATTTCAGAAGAAAGTTTCCTAAAAGATGTTTCTTGGATAGATCTTCTTAAAGTGAGAGCAAGTTATGGTGAAGCAGGTAATAACAATATTCCTGTAGGGCAGCAAGTTCAAACGTATGAGAGTTCAGGTACAACTGGGGCAACATGGATTAATGGAGTTACAAGTATAACTTCGGCTTCAAAAATAATGGCGAACCCTGATTTGAAATGGGAAACTACTGTTACACAAAACCTTGGTTTAGATTTTGGTTTTTTCAAAAACCGCTTAAATGGTAATGTAGATGTATACAGAAACGTAACAAGTGATTTGTTAATCAACTTTTTAACTCCGGGTACAGGGTATGATTCTCAGTATCGTAACATGGGAGAAACTCAAAATGAAGGGATTGAAGCTACTTTAAATGTTGTTGCTATCGAAAGAGCTAAATATGGATTGAGTTTTTCATTCAACATGGGAGTTAATAAAAACACGATTAACTCATTGGGATTGATGGATAGTGGGTTTACACAAAATTCAGGTTGGACTTCACAAATAACAAGTGATTATTTGTTGGAGAAAGGTTCTTCATTAGGTGCTATGTATGGATATAAAAGTGATGGCAGATATGAAGTTTCAGACTTTGACTATGTTGGAGGAAAATATATCTTAAAAAGTGGAATAGCAAATGGTGGTAAACTTGTTGGAACTGGTGATACTGTTAAACCAGGGGATATGAAATTAAAAGATCTTACTGGTGATGGTCTTGTGACTGCAGCAGACCGAACGGTTATTGGAGATGTTAATCCTAAAAGCACAGGTGGTTTTGTTATCAATGGTAATGCCTATGGATTTGATTTAATGGCAGCTTTCAACTGGAGTATCGGTAATGAAGTATATAATGCTGATAAAATAGAATATAGTTCAGCTGTACAGGGTTCAACAGGACAGTATAAAAATTTAAGTAATGTTATGTCAGATGGTAATAGATGGACAAATTTAGATCCTGTTTCAGGTCAATTGGTAACAGATCCTGATGGTTTAACAGCTTTGAATGCTAATACAACTATGTGGTCGCCTTATATGACAAGGGTTTTATTTACTGACTGGGCAGTTGAAGATGCATCGTTTTTAAGATTGAATACATTAACATTAGGATACACAACTCCTGAATCTTTAATATCTAAAATTGGAGTTTCTAAATTGAGATTTTATTTGACTGCAAGTAATGTTTTTGTGTGGACAAAATACTCAGGTTCTGATCCGGAAGTTTCGACAAAAAGAAAAAATCCAATGACACCTGGGGTTGATTCTAGCCCTTATCCAAGAAGCAGACAAGTTGTTTTTGGGCTGAATCTTAATTTCTAATTTTAAAATATTACAAAATGAAATATAAAATAATAATAATAGCAGGATTGATTGTTTCTAGTCTATTCAGTTCTTGTCAACAATTTGAAGATGATTATTTAGATGCTGAGGCACCATCAACAACAGATGAAGCTTTGCTTTTTTCTAATGCAGGACTTGCTAAGGGAGCTATCGATGGAATAAAAGTTCCATTTGGTGAAACTAATTCATACAGAGGACGTTTTTTACCATATTATGGATTAAATACGGATGTTGAATGGCACAATACTTCTCAAACAGATGGCGATAAAGCTGATTTGTGTGTTTATGATGCTAAACCGGCTAATTCGGAGATGAATACAACTAATAATGCGTATGCAATGATGTATCAGGGTATAGAACGTGCTAATATTTGTATCAGAGGTTTGCGTAAATACGGAAATCCTTTACCGGGTACAGAGCTTGGACAATTGTTAGGAGAAGCGTTAACGTTAAGAGCTATTTACTATGCTGATTTAGTAAAAACATGGGGAGATGTTCCTTACCGTTTTGAGCCTATTACTCCGGAAACTTTGTATTTAGCTAAAACAAATAGAGATGAAATTTATAAACAATTAATTGCAGATTTGGGCGAGGCATCAACATTGGTTGCATGGCCTAATGAAACAGCTTATACCAGTACTGTAGAACACGTAAATAAAGCTTTTGTAAAAGCATTTAGAGCTCGTTTAGCAATGGCAGCAAGTGGTTATCAGCAATATCCTGGTAATTTTGGTGGTGTTAGAAGAAGTACAGATCCGGATCTTTCAGTTGATAAAATGTATGCATTGGCATTAAAAGAATGTCGCGAGGTTATTGCAAATGGATCAGCAAAATTGGAGACAACTTTTGAAGGATTATGGAAAAAATACAATCAGGAAGTTATTACTGCTGGTGGTGAATCTCTTTGGGAAATTCCTTTTGCTGATGGTAGAGGTAGAATGTTGTTTACTTTTGCTGTTCGTCACACTTCTGCTAGCGACCAATTTCAGGCTAACGGAGCCAATCGTGGTGGTGTTGCTGGTCCATTGCCTTTCGTATTTTATGATTATGATCAGGCTGATACGCGTAGAGATGTGACTTGTGTTCCTTATAAATATGGAACGGCAGTAAATAACATTGCTAAACAAGAGTTGAACACTTTGGATACATGGTATTTTGGTAAATACCGTTATGAATGGATGACACGTAGAGTTACTTCTACTAATGATGATGGTGTTAATAAAATATATATGCGTTATGCTGAAGTGCTTTTAATTGCTGCTGAAGCTGCCAATGAATTAGAAGGACCTGCTGCTGCTGCTTCATATTTGAAAGAAATTAGAAGAAGAGCTTTCCCTGCTGCTGCGCAAGCTGTAAAAGTTGATGCTTATGTAAATGCTTTAACAGATAAACAATCAATGTTTAATGCTATTGTTGACGAAAATAAATATGAATTTACTGGAGAAATGGAGCGTAAACAATCATTGATTCGTTGGAATCTGCTTAAAGTGAAATTGGATGAGGCAAAAGCAAAAATGACCGATTTAAAAGCTCGTACTGGATCATATGCTGATGTTCCATCTACTTTGTACTATAAGTATGCAGCAGATAATGTATCATTAATTATATATGGTTTGAACCGTGGAGAAAATGTAAGCCCAGGAGCAGATTACACTGCTGCAACATGGACTAAACTAGAAGATACTAAAATTGCTTCTCTTTATAAAGCAGGAGTTAATCCTGATCTTAGACAGTTTTGGCCAATTTGGCAAGTGTTTATCGAGACTAGTAATAATATGTTAGTTAACGATTATGGATACGGAAGTAATTAAAGTTAATTAGAAAAATATTAATCATTATGAAAGTAAAATATACAATAAAAGGTCTGGTTGCTGCTTTTTTATTATTAACACTTGCAGTAAGTTGTGATAGTTACAATGAAGCCATAGCAGACGGAGTTGGGAATACAAGGGAATTTTCTCCGGTTGCACTTAAGGCAACGGTAAGAAATCAAACTACTGTTGAATTAAATTGGACTGCAAATGAAGTAGTAGATCATTATGTGATTGAATTTAGTGCAGACGATCCTAATTTTGGTACCATTGCTAAAACTGTTGAAGTTACCGGAGCTCAATTACCAGTGCAGGTTGCTTTAGAAGGTGAAACACTTTATTCTATAAGAGTGAAAGCTGTAACAACGGGGTTGGAAGATTCTAAATGGACTGTGACAACTGCTACTACATTATCAGAAGAATCATTTTTACCATTTCAGGATGGTGATATTCAGGCAAAAAAGGTTACTTTAAGATGGACTCCAGGGATTAATGTAACTAACATAGTTTTAACTCCTGGTGACATAACGCATGTAATTACAGCTCAGGAAAAAGCTGTAGGTATCGCAACTATTGAAGGATTAACTGCAGAAGTAAATTATCAGGCAACTTTATATAACGGTGCCAAGAAAAGAGGAGCTAAAACTTTCCAAACGGCTTATGATTTAGCTGCAGGAGCAATTTTGCTTACTACTTCAGATGATATTAAAGCTATTATTGAAGCTGGTGGTTATACTGAATATGTATTTGAACCCGGTGATTATACCTCTCAGGGGGTAAATATTACTCTTCCGGCTGGAGCTGCTACTTTACGTGGTTTAAGAAGTTATGATAAACCAAAATTAAATGTTGCTTTTATACTTCCGTCAGGGTCTTCTAATGTGAGTTTGATTGATCTGGATTTATCTGGTAATACTAATACAGCTGCTCTTAAGCCTCAGCTTGTTGATTATACAGGTTCTTCAACTTATGGCAACTTGTTGATTAATGGTTGTACAATTCATGGTTATGATAAAACATTAGTAGGAGCGGCTACAGCTGTAAACGCTAAGATTGAATCAATAACAGTTGAAAATTCTATTGTAACAAATGTTGGTATTGCAGGTGCAACAGGAGATTTTATTGATTTTAGAACATCTTATGTTGGATTAATTGCTTTAAAAACTAGTACTTTTAATAATTGTGCGACCGTAAGAGCTTTCATTCGTGAAGATGCTGGTGCAGGATCTGGTACTGGTACAGGTCTTACATCAAATATTTTAATTGATAGTTGTACTTTGTATGGTGTTACCAATACAATTGCTGCAAGTGGTTATAATATTATTTATGTTCGTTTTGCGTCAAATGCCACTACAATACGTAATTGTATTTTTGCTGAAACTGTTGCTAGATTTACTAATAACTCTGCAACTGTTGCTCCAACATATTTAAATAATAACTATTATAATGCAGCTACGCTTAATTCTGCAAATGTAACAGGTACGGCTTTAAATCCAGGTTTTACTAATGCGTCTGCTGGTGACTTTACAATTAGTAATCAAACCTTAAAAGATAATAAAGTAGGAGATCCACGTTGGATTAAATAAAAAACTTATTTGTTAATTATAAAAGGCATGCTGAATTTAAACATTTTTGCATGCCTTTTTTAGTAGAAGATATATTATTAAGAAAACTTAATTTGAATGAAATGAGAATAAAGATAATTCGTTGGATTAGTTAGGTTATTAATGACATCCAACGAATTCTAAAAATAAAGATTAAAATTAAAATTTTACTAACCAATTAATACCACTTATGAAAACAAAACTACGATTACTCTTTTTTACGATATTGCTTTCAGTATCGTTTACTCATGCCCAAAAAACTGATGTTTGGGATTTTGGAGGTGTCGCCATGACAGATACTAATTTGTATAATAATATGCTTACACCGACTGTTATCAATAGTAATTTTTATGCATTTACTACTCCAGCTGCTCCAGGTGCTGCTAATACGAGTAATGTATTGACACATGGCGGAGTTGCTGGGAATACTAATGCTTTCGATTTGACAGGCGGACTTACTTTTAGACCTAATACAAATGACAGACTTTATGTTAATACTCCGACTACTATTACTCGCTATGGAGACAATAATCTTGGCGTAAGCGGAACAGCTTATACTTCTCGAATTTTTTGCAATGGAAATGCTAGTACAACGGTTCGTTTTTTTACAATGGCTTTGAATGAGGATGATGAGGTAACTTTTGTGGCTAGAGTTGACAATGCGGCTGCTAATTTAAACATTGTTAATACTACAACTAATGCGCAAACAGAAAATATTCCGCTTACTACAAGTACTTCAGCCGTTACCGAAGCTAAGTTTATGGCAAAAGCAGCAGGTTCATTCAAAATTTCTTGTTTTGATAATGCAACAGCCAGAGCGAGTTATTACAGAATTTTAAGAAAACCAGCGAGCTATTCAACCGTTACAGGAACTATGGATGAAACAGCAGCAGCAGGTATCCCGGCCGTATATTCGGTTCGATTTACCTATCCAAATGGTAAGACCAAAGATGCCCTTGTTACATCAGGTACTTATTCAGTTTCGTTGCCAATTGGATATACCTATAAAATGAGTTTAGTAGGTGCTAATGGCTATATTATTGGTAGCGGAGAAAACATGACTGTTACTGCTGCTGCAACTACTCAAAATATTACCGTTGTTAAAGTAGATTTGCACACTGTTTCAGGTAATATAACAGGATTAAGTGCTTCTGATTTAACAAAAGTAGGTTTGAACTATGTTACAACTGGTAAAACTTATGTTCCAGTACCTGTAATAAATACTACAACGGGTGCTTATACTGTAGATTTGGAAGCTAATACAATTTATACTATTAGTGCAACAGGGGTAAATGATTCTGAGATTTTAGCAAATACCATTTCAGTAACTAGTTCAACAACTTCAAATGTTGCCTTTACAGCTAAGCCTTTGTATAATGTTGCAATAAACACTACAGGATTGAATGCTACACAAATTGGATTATTGAGTCTTAAATTTACAAACTTGAATGAAGCTGGATATGTGTATAATTTTGCTCCTAATACTGCTGTTTCACTACGTTCAGGAACTTATAGTATTGATTATTCAGGCTTAGATAATCATCAAGTAGAATTGGGTTTAACTTCAAATTTAAAAATTGCCGGAGCATCTAATTCTAAAACTTTAGCGTTTAAACCCGCTACGATTTGGTCTTTTGACGACAGAGTTATAACCAATGCTTCTACAGGGTACAAAGGAATTTTATTTGGAGGGACAGCAAATTCTTTTGCAAGTCGTTCTCCTCAGGCAGATTTAACAGCCAAAACGGGTGGAACAATGCAAATACCAGTAAAAGTTGGAGATAAAATAACAGTTTCGCATTATTTTGCAGCTAATTTTTCTATTGATGGAGGAACAGCAATTGTAAATACATCAGGAAGTACTGCCAATGTTGTTAATACTGAATATACCTATCCAGGGTCGGCAGACGGTTTTGTTACCATAACACTTTTAGGTACTGCATTGACTTCTTATTTTACAGAAATAAAAATAGGAGGTAGCATTACTTATACTTCTCCAATTACAGTTGGTGTTGGAAAAAATTATGCAACTATTAATGACGCATTAACAGCCGCTGGTAAAATGGTTCGTCCGAGTAACGAAAGAGTAATTATTGTAGTAGATCCTGGAAATTATGAAGAAATGTTAGATATAACAATTCCAAACATTACCATTAAAAATGCTTCGGCCGCACCTAGTATTGCTTTGGCTAATAAAGGGGTTGATATTGCCCCACAAGCTGTACGTATCACTTCTTACTATGGTTTAGGGTATGATTATTATAGTATGAAAAATAATCAAAAATGGGATGCCGACATTTTGAGAGTAAACAAAGACAATGGATCGCAACCTTATGCCAATGTTAGTGGAACCACCAATAACTCTTATTGGAATGCTACACTTATTGTAAGCGCCAACGGTTTTGAAGCTGAAAATATCATTATCGAAAACTCATTCAATCAATATATTTCTGCCAAAGAAGCCAATGATGTTTTGGTAGAAGTGGTAGGTTTAACCAAAGGTACAAGACCAACAAATTATGGAAACACATCTGTTCAAAACAGATCTTTTGTAGAAAGAGCTGCTGCAATTGCAATCAAAAACGCAATTGATAAAACAGTTTTAAACAATTGTAGAGTAGTGGGGCGTCAAGATAGTTTTTTTGGTGGTACTACTGCTAGAGTTGTGGTTTACAAAGGTGTTATGATGGGGGCGGTAGATTATATATTCGGAGGAATGAATGCCACTTTCTATAAAACTCAATTAGCAATGAATGTAAGTGATACTGCTGGTGATGCTTCTTACATAACGGCGCCACAACAGTCTACAGGAAGAGGTTTTCTTTTTTATGAATGTACAGTAACTTCTGCAATACCTAGTACAGAAACAGCATCAGTTTATCGTGCTAAACCAGGTTTCTTCGGTCGTCCTTGGGCAGCTAATACATCAGAAGCTGTTTTTTACAACACCACTATTGAAACTTCGGATTATCCAGGAAATATAGATGAATCTTTAATAACACCTATTGCTTGGAATAGTTCTTTGTCTGGTACTTCGCCTAAAATGTATGAGTATGGTACGATCGAAAATTCAGGTGTCAATAATCAGGCTGTTCGTGCCTCTTGGGCTACTACATTGTCTTCGCCAACTTTATCAGATAATACCGCCATTACAACTTTTAATTTTACAAAAGGAAGCGATAATTGGGATCCTTTACCACAATTAATTGCTAATGAAAGTTTAGGCGTTAAAGATAATATGCCAACTTCGGCAGTTCAGATATCGGGCTATAAAAACAGAATTGCAATTTCAAATGTAAAATCAGAAACGGCTGTGGCTGTTTACAGTATTACAGGAGCTAAGGTAAAAACATTCAAAACAACTCAGGATGTTGATTTTGAATTTCAAAACGGAGTCTGGATTGTAGTAATTAAAGCAGCAGATGGTCAAAAATCTATGAAAGTTATTACACATTAATTTCAAGTTTCAATTTATTTAAAGCATGCCTATTATTTTAGGCATGCTTTTTTTGTTTTAGGTTTATTCTTTTCCTGCCAGGATGTATGAAATGGATTGTATAATAAAAATTTTAAAATAAACACATATTTTTTTACATTTTAATGAAAAAATATTAACTTAGATAATCGATTACAATTGTGATTATTAAACTATTAAAACCATAAATTATGAAAAGAAAATTACTTTATTTAACTGCTGTTTTGCTTTTTTCAGTAGGATCTATTAATGCACAAACTACAACTTGGAATTTTAGCGACAATACTGTTAGTGGTACCGTTACAGTTGCAAGTCCAGCGTTTCCTACTGCAGGGGTTCTTACAAGCGCTTCGGGTAGTACTGCAGGAACTTCACCAAATACTATAAACGTTGGTGGTTTGAATTTATATGGACATACTGCTGTTGGTGCTTCAGCTTTTGCTGCTATATCAGGGAATAGCCAAACTTTTTCTGATGGATATGTTGGTGCAAATAGAGCAAGTACTGGAGGTTCAAGTGCAGCGGCAACAGGGACTTTTTTACCTACTATTCGTTATTTTTCTTTCAATGTAAGTGGTCCATGTACAGTTAAAGCTTGGATAAAACATACAACAGCGATACCTACTAATGGTACAGCACCTACAACACGTACTCTTTATGTGTCAGATGGAGCGGCTCTTTATGGAAGCGGTTCAGTTACTAATGACGTAACTGCTAATTTATCTAATGTAGTTACCGTTAATGTTACAAATTCTGGTTTGGTTTATATTTATGGGGATAGTTCTTTTGCAGTTTATAAGATTGAAGTTTCTGGAGCAACACTTTCAACTAATAATTTTCAAGCAGATTCTAAAGTAACTATATTTGGTGTAGATGGAAAAATCAATGTTGCAAATGTCACTGAAGCTGCTAAAGTTAGTGTGTATAGCGTAACAGGTGCATTGGTTAAATCTACTGAAACTACTGAAGATGTAAGTTTATCTGTTAATAGTGGTGTATATATTGTAAAAGCAGAATCTGAAGAAGGTACAAAAACAGTAAAAGTTTTAGTGAAATAAGCTAAACTATAATATTAAAAGGGAATATTCGGAAAACGAATATTCCCTTTTTTTGTAGAATACAGATAGCTAATTTGTTTATAGATTTGCTATAAGGTTGATTGTTTTTATTTGAAATTGTAATTTTAGAAAAAAATATAGATGAGTAATAACAAAAAACTTAAAGCCACAGCCTTCGGAGAAATTCTTTGGGATGTCTTTGATAACGAAAAAAAGATTGGAGGAGCTCCTTTAAATGTTGCTTTGCGTATGAAAAGTCTGGGGTGTGAGGTCGCTGTCATAAGCAGTGTGGGAAATGATGAAGATGGAGTTGCTATTCTTAATGAAGTAAAAAAATTAGGGGTGGGGACGGATTTAATATTGCAATCGGAAACGTTTCCAACAGGTTTGGTAAACGTAACTCTCGATAAAAAGGGCTCTGCAACTTATGATATTCATTACCCGGCAGCCTGGGATAAAATTGAAATAAACGATTTGGGTCAAAATTTGGTAAACAATTCAGATGTTTTAATTTACGGAAGTTTGGTTTGCAGGGATGAAGTATCCCGAAAATCTTTAGAATCATTATTGCAACATGAAATTTATAAAGTATTTGATGTTAATTTAAGAAAGCCACATTATTCATATGAAATTCTTGAAAGATTAATGATGTCTGCCAATTTTATCAAATTCAATGATGATGAAATTCTTGAAATTGCTACAGCTTTGCAGTCTCCTTTTACAACACTCGAAGATAATATTGAGTTTATATCTTCCAGAACAAATACATCGTCTATTTGTGTAACAAAAGGAAAAGATGGAGCTTTGTTGTTATGGGAAGGGAAATTGTATAAAAACGACGGTTATTTGGTTCAGGTTTCCGATACAGTAGGCGCAGGAGATTCATTTTTAGCATCATTAATAACTTCTTTGCTTACAGGAAAACTACCTGAGGACTCTATTGATTTTGCTTGTGCTGTTGGGGCATTAGTTGCTGCATCGCCTGGCGCAAATCCGGTTATTTCTTTTGGTGAAATTGAAAAATTGATTTCAGGAAAGTAATAATTGATGTAAAATTAAATCCCGCTATCTAATCAGTTTAAAACAATTCCAGTTGATTGTTTTGATGAATAGGCTTGTTTTTAGGAGATTTAGCATCTCCAAAAACAGTTCTTCCGCCATATTGGTGCGATTCGTCTCTTTCTCTTTGAATCAGTGCATCAAAATTGGAATTGGGCGTAAAACTTTCTTCAGCCTTTCTTGAGATTTCGGACAATTTTTGAATCGCTTGTATTTTATCGCTATTGCCTATTTTAGCACGATTAATAGCTCTTTGCAAAGTATCAATTGTTTCATCGTATATTTTTACCGGAACAGGAAACGGATGTCCGTCTTTTCCACCGTGGGCGAATGAAAAACGTGCCGGATCTTCAAATCGGGTAGGAGTGCCGTAAATGATTTCACTAACCAATGCTAATGATTGTAAAGCTCTTGGTCCCATTCCTTTTAAAAGCAGCAGTTCTTCAAAATCTTCGGGCTTGTTTTCATGTGTTGTCCAGAGCATTGCGCCAAGTCTTTTCATGTTTACATCTTCCATTCTTACATCATGATGTGCAGGCATAGAAAGGTACTGCATCTCTTTCATAATTTTTGTTGGAGATTCTTTCGATAATTCCAGGATGCCTTCTCTGGATTTTGTCGCTGCATGAGCGGTAAGATTTAAGATAGTACCTTGATTTTCGCCATAAATAAAAGTGTGCGGTTCATTTATAAAAGATTTTAAATCTTGCGAATGCCAATGATATCGTCTCGCTGTTTTAGATTTGGGATTCATTCCCTGTTGAATAACGGTCCATTGCCCTTTATTGTCAACAATAAAATTATGCTGGTACAATTGAAATCCGTCCTGAATAGCGGTATTGTCAACTTTGGCGGTAAGTCTGCTGCAATTCGCAAGATTATTACCGTCAAGACCTGTTTTTTCACCAACAGATAAAAGCTCCTGTGGTGTTAACATGGAATGTTTGCCTTTGCCGCCACAAATGTATATACCTAATTCTCTCGAATGTGGGTTTACAGACTTTTTTAAGGCTCCAAGCACTGAAGTTGTAATTCCGGATGAATGCCAGTCCATTCCCATCACAGCTCCAAAACTTTGAAACCAAAACGGATTGCTTAATTTGCTTATTACTTCAGAACTAGAAAATTCCATAGCAATCGTTTCTACAATTGCAAAACCAAGTTTAGACATTCGTTCGGCAAGCCATAATGGAACATGTCCATAATGTAAGGGAAGATCTGCTGTGCCTGAACGTTTCATTTAGTGATATTTGTATCTGTACAAAAATAAATAAAATACTTTTAAATGCCGGTAAGGCCGAAAAGTTGTTCCAATTTAGAACTTTATTGCTGCTCTTCTAAATTGTCTACTGCAGAAATCTGATCCAGGATATTGGTTTGGTTAGGTGAAATATAGTTTTTTACTTCGCTGGGGGTTTCTTTCTTAAAAAGAATATCTAAGGCATTGTATAGTTTTAATAAAACATCCTTGTCTTCTTTAGCAATTTCTAAAGCCGTATTAAAATTAAAAACATAATTATTCGAATTGCGTACTTCTACTTTTATCGTTTTTGATGTGATTTTAAATTTGACTATATCCATGTTGTTATAAGTTTGCCTGTTTTAACGATATTAGCTCCATTATTTTGTACTTTTTAAATAATCAAAGAAAATATTGTTCTTTATAATAGTGTAAAATTAGCTTTTAATAGAATTAATTCCAATAAAAAAAACTTAATCAATTGATGTGTAATAAATAGTTTTTGATGCAATTTTAAATTTGACTGTATTGATTTATAATTATGATTTTGAGTGTTTATTGTTTGGTCTTTTTTAGATACAAAAAAAAGCAACCGGTTAATAGTCACTTTTTTTTTGATTATGTTCGTGTTTGTTTTGTGGTTGCGGGCAAGGAAAGAATTTCCACGCCATCTTTGTGTTGAAATATCCGAGCCACCTGAGATGCAACTTAATACTATTTCATATTTGGTATCAATTGTTATACTATTAAAAATCGCCACCTTGCACCAATTTGTTTGCAAAAATGTGAAGGTGGAATATCATTATTATAAACTTCTTTTAATCCCTAATTCCAATCCGCGTAATTCGGCCAGACCTCTTAAGCGACCTATTGCTGAATATCCTGGATTTGTTTTTTTCTTTAAATCGTCTAACATTTGGTGTCCGTGATCAGGGCGCATCGGAATAATCCTTCCGGTTTGTTTTTCCATTTTTACAATAGATTTTACCACTTCATACATGTCAACATTTCCTTCTAAATGGTTAGCCTCGTAAAAATTACCTTCTTCATCGCGTTGTGTGCTTCTCAGGTGGATAAAATTCATTTTCTCTCCATTACGATCAATCATTCCTGACAAATCATTTTTGGCAATTACGCCATAAGACCCTGTACACATGCAAAATCCATTAGAAGGCGAATCAATAGCATTTAGTAATTGTACTAAATCAGCTTCTGTACTCACAACTCTTGGTAATCCTAAAATTGGATAAGGAGGATCGTCAGGATGAATAGCCATTTTTACCCCTACACTTTCAGCTACAGGTACAATTTCACGTAGGAAATAATATAGGTTTTCTTTTAATTTAGCAGCATCTATGCTGTCGTAACCCTGAAGTACTTTTAGGAAATCTTCAACACTATACGACTCCTCGGCACCAGGCAAACCGGCGATGATATTTTGCTGTAATTTTACTTTATCTGCATCAGATAACTTTTCAAAAGTTGCTTTCGCTTTTACTTGCTGTGCTTCAGTATAAGTGTTTTCTGCACCCGGACGTTTTAAAATAAACAATTCAAAAGCAGCAAATTCATTGATGTCAAAACGTAATGCTTTTGAACCATCCGGCATTTCGTATGACAAATCGGTTCTTGACCAGTCTAATACAGGCATGAAATTATAGCAAACGATATGAACGCCACATGATGCAAGATTTTTGATGCTTTGCTTGTAGTTTTCTATGTATTTTAAATAATCTCCCGATTGTTTTTTGATGTCTTCATGTACAGGAATACTTTCTACAACTGAAAAAGTCAATCCTGCAGCTTCAACTTCATTTTTTCGTTTCATAATTTCTTCCACTTCCCACACCTGTCCATTTTTAATGTGGTGTAAAGCAGTTACAATTCCGGTTGCACCGGCTTGTCTGGCATCAGCTAATTGTACAGGGTCATTTGGACCGTACCATCTCCATGTTTGTTCCATAATTTTATATTTTTTGTTTTAATTTAAAAATTTTTAGATTTAAGATGTAAAGAATTTCGTAAAATCGTCAATCTCATCTATTTTATCAACACAAATCTGAAATCAAAAATCGTTAGTCAAAAATCAGCAATCACTTTATTTATTAGTTATTTTACTTTTAGGACTATCAAATTTTCGATTATTTAAATACTTGAAGCTCCAAAACCTCCATCAACTTTAATTATTGTTCCCGTTACAAATTTAGACATATCGCTGCATAAGAAAAGCAATACTCCATCCAGGTCTTCAGGAATCCCAAAACGTCCCATTGGAGTATGTTCAATTATTTTAAGACCTCTTGGAGTTAGTTCACCTTCCGGAGTCAGTAATAAAGCTCTGTTTTGTTCTCCAATAAAAAATCCCGGAGCAATAGCATTTACCCGAATTCCTTCTCCATATTTAGAAGCTAATTCAACAGACATCCATTTTGTAAAGTTATCAATAGCAGCTTTTGAAGCTGAATAACCAACTACTCTTGTTAAAGGACGCTCTGCAGATGCAGATGAAATATTGATGATTATACCACTTTTTTGTTTTGCAAAAAGTTCTGAAAATACTTGGGTAGGCAAAATTGTTCCAATGATATTAAGGTCAAGTACTTTTTGTAAATGATCTTTCTTTAAATCATAAATCGCCTGATCTGGTCCAATTGTAGCTCCTGGCATATTTCCTCCGGCAGCATTGATTAAAATATCCAAACGGCCATATTTCTCAATAATACGATCTCGTATCGCTTCAAGTTCTTCCTGATTTAAAACATTTCCTTTTACAGCAAATGCTTTTCCTCCATTTTTTTCTATTTCTGCAACAGTAACTTGTGCTTCTTCAATTGATAATCCCACAATTCCTGTAGTTACCCCCTGGTTGGCTAAAACCTGAGCCATGTTGCTTCCCAATACACCTGCACCGCCTGTAATTAGCGCTATTTTTCCTTCTAGGTTAAATATCGAATTCATTTTAGTTATTTTATTTTGATTACTTACTTGTTTTATTTTTTGTATGCTAAGTACGTTTTTAGTTTTATTTTTTTGACATCTCTTTATTTTTCGTGTGCGTACACGGATTTTATTCTAAAAATGAATTGAAATATTTTTAATTCATTTTGAATAGTCATAAAAACAAATGTTTTTAAAAATGTTTTTATTTCATAATCATGCTATTATAATTTACGTGTACGCACACGTACTTTGCAAATGTATATAAAAACTTAAATAAAAAACGTAACTTTTAAATAAAAAAAATTATTTTTGGAACTCTCTTAAATTATTTAACTTAAAGCGTAAGAATATCATAACAATAAAAAAAATAGCAGAACTTGCAAATGTTTCTCCGGGAACAGTTGACAGAATCATTCACAATCGTGGACAGGTATCACAGGAGAATATTGATAAGGTAAATGCCATTATTAAAAAACATGGTTTTAAACGAAATATTTTTGCAAGTAATTTAGCCTCGAATAAAAAATCCAGAATTGCTGTTTTTTTACCAAAGCCTGAGAAATTGGAATATTGGGAAAGTCAGTTAACGGGAGTTAAAAAGGCGGGTGAAGAATTTGGAAAATTTGGTATTGAACTATATTACTTTCTGTACGACTTTGATAGTGAGTCATTTCAGGCAATGTTTTCGAAGGTATTAGATTTTGAATGTGAAGGATTGCTTTTTTCGCCTATTTTCCATGAAGAATCACTCTTATTTTTAGAACAGTATAAAAATAAAAATACACCGGTCGTAATGATTGATTCGGATATTAATAACGATATATCTCATTTTTATATTGGTCAGGATGCTTTTAAAAGTGGATATTTAGCGGGCCGGCTCATTAGTTTTGCTGTAAAAAATGAACGGAATGTGCTTATTGTTAAAATAGCAAAAGAAATTGATAGTACTTCGGTTTATTTACAGCGTATAAAAGGATTTTATACTTTTTTTGAAGAGCATTCAGAACTGATCAATTTTAATTTTTCTGAAATTACGGTTAAAGATCCTGATGTCAATCAGCTTACTTTGGAAATGTTTAAAAACATCAGCAGTATATTCATACCCAATTCACGTGCCTACATTGTAGCACAGTTTTTAGAACAGCAAAACATAAAAGGGATTAGAATAATAGGTTATGATCTTTTAAAAGAAAATATAACCTATTTGAATTCCGGTATAATTGATTTTTTAATTAATCAAAAACCGGAAGAGCAGGGCTATACGGGAATAAGTTATCTTTACAAAAAAATCATTTTGCACGAAAAAAATTTAAATCCCACTCATTTTATACCATTGGATATAATTGTAAAAGAAAATTATACTACAAGTTTAAATAAATAAGTACAACACGGAAAGCCAGGTTGTGCTGTTGCTTTAATTAGGCTTTATTAAGGCAGAGCATTATGCTTATCTTCAGTGTTGATATTTTAAACATATTTCACTTATTTGTTTTCTAACTGCGAAGGAATATTAGAAAAGATGACTTGGGATATACAATCCGATCTCGCAGGCCTGCATAACGTTAGCGCAGAATAGCATTCTGAGCCCGGAAAATAAAGCAAACTAAACATGTAAAATTGCCTCGCTCTAAAAGAGTTATTTATGAAAAGCGACTCTGGCTCTCCGAAGTTTTTCACATCAAACATTTTACAAATGTGTCCGATTTTGCATAATATTTTTAATGTCCATGTAAATTCCAAACTCCTTAAATGTCTTTAGACTTTAAATAACTCTTTTTAGGGAGTTTAGTTTTATTGAATAGGGAAGAAACAACCAATTATTCTTTTGGTCGTTTGTAATCTTTTTTTGTTATTTTTGAGAACATGTCAAACGAAACAAATTACGCCAGTCTGCCTTAATCGCAGCGGATATATCAATGTTTGTTTTGGCGTATACAAGTTGTGTGTAATATTACAAAAACGTCATGAAGAACGTTCTTCTTAAAAATAAAAATTAACTTTAAAAACAAATAAAAATGGGATTTTTAGACTCGCTAAAAGATTCACTTAAGTATCCAAGATTTTCGGAAAAATATGAAATGGGGTTTCCTGATATTAGTAGCGGTGACAAGCCTGTTATAATTCAATTCAGAGAAAATGAAGTCGAATTTAAAATACTGACAGGGTTTACATCAGTGAAAAAGATTATTAAACCAGATGACATCATAGAAGTTGGACTAAATCAAGAGTCTTACAGGTCTGCAGGAAAAGCAGCTACTGGAGCAATTATTGGAGGAATTTTGACAGGTGGAATTGGCTTATTAGCTGGTGCTGCTATCGGTGGAAAAAGAAGAAAAGAAAATCATTTGACATTAATAGTAAATAATAACGGAAATGAATGTGATATTTCTATAAAACAGAGTAAAAATATTCCAAGTTTATATTCAGAATTAAAAAGATTGTTAAACAAACAAACTACAAAACCAATTTTAAAAGAGTTAGAAAGTTCAGACAATGAAACTAAATCAAATTTAGCAAATGACTTAGAAAAGTTACATAACTTACTTGAAAAAGGAATTTTAACTCAAGAAGAGTTTAATGAACAGAAAAGAAGGATGCTCGAATAAAAATAATGATCGTTCCCGCTCCCAACGTTAGTTTTCATCAAGTGTCTACTTAAATTGTTTCCCAAAAGCAGGCATTACAAGGCGGTTAAAAATAATATTGTTCTCTGAAGAATTGTTTCGGATGAAAACCTGGGCTGTAGATAGAACATATAATGCATTGCATACTCTAATAAGGTATCAGCAAAAGGGCTGGTAAGTTTTTCACAAGTAATTTTCGCTAGTTCACTTATTGGTATGATGGTTCGTTAGCTTTTCTGAAATGAAGTGGTAAAAGTTAATTATTTCATTAAGAAGTTGTTTGAATTTTATTTTTGATATTTAGTATTCAATGATTTAGGAGTGAAGTGAAGTAAATTTTATAGAATAGGAGTGCTATTGGATAAAAATTTTAGAAGTTGGAGCCGAGAATTAGTATAAAAAAGCAAATAAAATGTAAAAGGCGGGAATAATTCAAAATAGCAGCTAATAATGCCTCACTTTATAAATACTTCCTTGTCAAATAATGCAAAAATCCGGAATAGTTTTGGGAGTAACTTTTAACAAATTTTCGCTATTTAGAAATAAGTTTGAGCTAATTAAAGTCGTAGTTTTTAATGCAAAAAGCAATAAAAAACCCTTAAACGTTTCTGTTTAAGGGTTTTGTCTTTTGTAGCGAGGACGGGAGTTGAACCCGTGACCTCAGGGTTATGAATCCTGCGCTCTAACCAACTGAGCTACCTCGCCAGAATTGCATGTGAACCGTGTTCCTCATTGCGGGTGCAAATATAAAAATTATATTAAAAATGACAAGCATAAAATGAAGAAAAAAAAATATTTTTAAAAATGCATTGTTTTCGGACATATATTCTTATATTTCGAAAAAATTTAAAGCAACACATGGATTCAAAAATACGTTACGAAATAGAGTTTCCTATCAATTCTTCGCCACAACTATTATATCAATATATATCAACACCATCAGGTTTGTCTGAATGGTTTGCCGACAATGTAAATTCAAGAGGTGAGTTTTTTACTTTTATCTGGAATGATTCACAGGAAAAAGCACGACTTGCTTCTAAAAAAACCGGCGAAAAAGTAAAATTTAAATGGGTCGATGAGGCAAGTAAAGACACAGAATATTTCTTTGAACTGCATATATTGGTTGATGAATTAACCAAAGATGTGTCATTAATGGTAATTGATTTTGCTGAAAAAGAAGAAGTAGGGGAAGCTAAGCAATTGTGGGAGAATCAAATCTCAGATCTGAAACATCTTATAGGCTCTGTTTAGTAAAAGTCTATTTTATACCTTATATTTGCCCTGAACAAAATTCAGGGTTTTTTTATGATCAATTTTAACGGAAATGTATTAGAGCAGGAGAAGAATTTGTTAACTCAAAATCGTGCTTTTTTGTATGGTGATGGTGTTTTTGAAACACTAAAAATAGTTAACGGTAAAATCCTGTTTCTTGAAGATCATTATTTTAGGTTAATGGCTTCTATGCGGGTTGTTCGTATGGAAATTCCAATGAATTTCACAATGGAATATTTTGAGGAGCAGATTTTAAACCTGGTAAAACAAAAAGAGATTTCATCATCTGCAAGAGCCAGAATAACTGTTTTTAGAAACGATGGAGGGTTGTATTTGCCAAAAACAAATGAAGTCTCTTATTTAATTCATGCCACACCTTTAGAAAATGCTTTGTATGCATTAAATACAGCTTCATATGAAGTGGATTTATATAAAGACTTCTATGTAACAAAACAATTATTATCGTCTGTAAAAACGACTAATAAGCTCATAAATGTTACCGGAAGTATTTTTGCTCACGAAAATAGCTTAGAAAACTGTATTTTGCTTAATGATACGAAGAATGTGGTTGAGGTATTGCAAGGGAATTTATTTATGGTTACGGGAAAAAAACTAATTACTCCGCCAGTTTCAGAAGGTTGTTTAAATGGTGTTATGCGTAAGCAAATTTTAGCTTTGGCAAAGAAAATGGAAGGGATAGAAGTGTTTGAAGAAATAATTTCACCTTTTGATCTTCAAAAAGCAGATGAATTATTTTTGACAAATGTAATCACAGGAATACAGTCGATAACAAAATACCGAAAAAAGGAATTTACAGCTAATTTGGCTCATTTGTTAGTCCAAAAGCTAAACGAATCCATATCTCAAAATTAATTCAGATATGGATTCTCTGGTGCATTTGACCAAATAAGATAATCACCTCCAAGCTCTATAATTTGCTCTTTCCAAAAATGAGTGGTAGATTTTCCGATAATTTTGTTTTTATAACTGTTATCGGTTATAATCCAGGAGTTTCCCTGCATTTCATTCTCAAGTTGATTTTCATCCCAACCTGTGTATCCTAAGAAAAAACGAATGTTGTTTTTATGAATAGATCCGTTATTTATTAGGTCTTTAGTCGATTCAAAATCACCTCCCCAATAGATACCATTCGAAATCTCAACACTGTTTGGGATTAATTCAGGAATATTGTGAATGAAATAGAGGTTGTCCTGTTCTACAGGTCCGCCATTGTATATTTTGAAATTGGCATCAATTTCAGGAATTAAGTCATTAATAGTGTATTTTAACGGTTTATTAATGATAAAACCTATTGATCCTTCCTTGTTATGGTCTGCTAATAAAATTACCGATCTATTAAAAGATAAATCCCCAATTATAGAAGGCTCGGCAATAAGCAGGTGTCCTTTTTTTAATTTTTCTGAAATCATACGGCTACAATTTTTATTAAATTTAATCATAAAATTTTTAAAAACCCAAATAAAATCGATAAACCGTACAAAAAAACCCTCTATCAGGAGGGTTTTAATTATATTATAAGTTTAGAGAACTTTCTTACTTAGTTCACTGCACCTTCTAATTCAGCTCCGGCTTTAAATTTTACTACATTTTTAGCAGCAATCTGAATAGTTTTTCCTGTTTGAGGGTTTCTACCATCTCTAGCAGCTCTGGCAGATACTGACCAAGATCCGAAACCTACCAATGAAACTCTTCCTCCTTTTTTCAAAGTAGTACCTACGTTTCCTAAAAATGATTCTAAAGCTAATTTTGCAGCAGCTTTTGTAATTCCTGCATCAGCAGCGATAGCATCGATTAATTCTGATTTGTTCATAATAATTAGTTATTAATTGTTGGTTAAAAAAAATTGTTAATACACAAATTTAGTAGGAAATCCGTTCCTTGCAAGTGTTTTCTATAAATTTAGCAATAATTGTTAATAACTTATTTTTTTTGTTCATAAAACAACTAGTTTTATCACTAAAAACAGTTATAAACCCTTGTTTTACTGAGCTTAATAGACCTTGGCTGAATCAGAAAAAGTAATCCCGTTAAGTAATTCTGCCACTTGCATTCTCTTTTTTCCGGGTAATTGTAAACTCAAAAGGTGTAAAAATCCCCCTTGCACTGCAATTTTGATTTCTTTTTTACTGGAAATAAGTTTTCCTGTTTCATATGAATGCGATTCTAAAAACAGTTTTGCTTCATATATTTTGATACTTAATTCTTCGTTTTTATCCTTCAAAAAACACCAGGAAGCAGGATATGGGCTTAAACCACGAATCAGATTATTAATTTCTGTTCCGGATTTTGTCCAGTCGATTTTGCAGTTTTCCTTGTTTAGTTTATATGCCGTTTTTATATCGTCGTTATCTTCCTGGATAGTTGTGGTTACATTTCCATTTTCAATGACTTTTAAGGTTTCGATCACAGTTTTGCTTCCTAATAACATTAATCGGTCATGTAATTGTCCTGCGCTTTCTTCAGGTTCAATAGCAATTTCCGAATTTAAAATCATCGCTCCGGTATCAATTTTATCATCTATGAAAAAAGTAGTAACGCCGGTTGTATTTTCTCCATTGATAATAGCCCAGTTAATGGGGGCTGCTCCGCGATAATTTGGCAATAACGAAGCATGCAGGTTAAAGGTTCCTAAATCCGGCATTTCCCAAACAACTTTTGGCAGCATTCTAAAAGCGACTACGATTTGTAAATTAGCGTTCAAAGACTTTAATTTGGCTAAGAAATCTTCATCTTTTAAATTTGTTGGCTGTAGTAAAGTAAGGCTGTTGGCCAGTGCGTATTCTTTTACTGCCGAATATTTTAGTTTTTGTCCGCGTCCTGCAGGTTTATCGGCAGCAGTAATCACGCCAACAACATTGTAATTGTTTTTAATAATGGTATCCAAAATGCCGACAGCAAATTCAGGAGTTCCCATAAATATAATTCTCAATTCTTCCATTATGATTTTAAAGTGTATTTATTGTTTGCTAATATGGTAATATGATTGTTTTCTAATAACTCCTGAAGTACCAAAATAATATCGTTGGCATCCAGTTTTATCTGACTTTGAATTTCTCGCGAAGTTAAAGCAGCAGATTTTAATAAATACAAAATTTTATCAGCAATCGAATCTGCTTCGGTTATTTTTCCTTTTTGGGTAATACAATAAGAGCAAACACCACAATTCTCTGTTGTTTCTTCTCCAAAATAATCTAAAACTAATCGATTTTTGCAGGTCTTATTCTCTTTTATATAATGCAGTACAGATGAAAGCTGTTCTTTTTTTAATTGATTTTGTTTTTCGAGATATTTTGAAACTCTGTTTATGGTAAGATCATCTTCGCGGACTTCATTAAATAATATCGTCGCGTCGTTATTTTTTGATTTGTATTCGATGATTTCTTTTTCTCTCAATTTTTCCAGAACAGCAGCAACTTGTTCTTCGGTATGATTTGATTTTTTGGCAATCAACGAAATGTTAAAAGATGTTTTCATTTCGTAAATTCCGGGATACGTTCTCAAAATTGCCAAAATGATTTCTTCATCATTTGGATTCAGACTCATATATCGAATGACTTCTTTCGATTCAATTAAAAACTGCATCGTAATTTTCTCTGAAAATTCTTGTGACATTGTTATGATTCCCTGCTGATTCAAAAACTGCAAAGAGTTATACGTTTTTAAAGTAGGGAAGTCGTATTTATTACAAAAATGATTAAGTTTAAACGAAAAAGAATCATCCAGACCTTCGCCATAAGCAATCTGAAAATAATTGCAAAGTTTTACATACATCGTTTTTAGAAACTTTTTATCTGGCAAAACACTCAAAAATTGCTGTTCTGTTTGGTTTGAATCTGAATTGTTATAAAGTAAAACCGAAAACGCTTTCTCACCATTTCGTCCTGCTCTTCCAGATTCCTGATAATAATTTTCTAAGTTTTCGGGTAATTGTGTATGAATGACTGTTTTTACATTGTCTTTGTCAATCCCCATTCCAAATGCATTGGTCGCCACAATTACCTGTGCTTGTTCGGACATCCACAATCCCATGTTTTTGTCTTTTTCTTTTGCCGAAAGGCCACCGTGATAATATGTTGCCTTAAATCCTAATGATTGTAATTGGGTTGATATATTTAAGCACGATTTTCTGTTTCGTACATATATAATAGAAGGTTGTGGGTTTTTCTTTAAAATTTGCTCGACACGATACAGTTTGTCTTCGATTTCAAAAACCATATAGGCAATATTCTTTCTTTCAAATGACTGCTGAAAAAAATTAGGGTCTTTTAATCCTGCCTGTGTCTTAATATCTTCTACAACTCTTGGTGTTGCAGTCGCAGTCAAAGCCAAAAACGGAATTTTAGGAAAATATTTTTTAAGTTCAGAAATTTTTAAATAAGCCGGACGGAAATCGTGACCCCATTGCGAAACACAATGCGCTTCGTCAATAGCAATTAAATTGATAGGCAGATTTTTAATACGTTCCAAAATCCAGTCAGATTGTAAACGCTCAGGCGAAAGATAAAGAAACTTATAATTTCCGTATTGGCAATTATCCAGAAGATCTATAATTTCTTCGGTATGAATTCCTCCTGTTAAGGCAATAGCTTTAATTTCTCTTTTTTGCAGATTTGCCACCTGATCTTTCATCAAAGCAATCAAAGGCGAAACAACCAGACAAATTCCATCCTGCATCATGGCCGGAACCTGAAAACAAACCGATTTTCCACCTCCGGTAGGCAACAGCGCAAAAGTGTCCTGACCTGCTAAGACCGAATCAATAATTTCTTTTTGCAGTGGTCGGAAACTGTTATGTTTCCAGTATTTTAAAAGAATATCCTGTGCTTCCTGCATGGCCAATGTATTAAAGTTAAAAATTTAGAACTCAGATTCTAGTTTTGCAACTTTAAAACCGTTAGCTAAATTTTGTCTAATATATAAAGAATTCTGTTTTCAACCGTGTCTTTAGGAACTTCAATTAAATCGTATCCGTATTTTTTATAGGTTTCAATAAGATGTTTCTGAATTTCTAATGCCTGTTCAAAATTTTCATAACGCTCCGTGTCGCTCTGATAAATTTCTTCCCAGGGAGGTAAAATAAAAGTTTTAGAATATTTATAATCCTCACAGGCTTTCGTGAAAAACTCCGGATACTCGTCGCCAATATAATCCATATAAGCCACAACATCAGGGATTCCACGGTCAATGAAAACCACGTTATCAGGTTCCTGAAAAGCACTCCGGAATTGCTGAATACGGCCTTCAAGCAGCATTTCGCTAAACAGTAAAGGCTGTTCCAAAAACAATTGCTCGATGCCTCTTTTCTGGGCTTCGAGTGTAACTTCTCTTGAAATTTCAGGGTAGCAACAATAGCCACGAGCGACTAATTCGTTTATAAGCGTAGATTTTCCTGTGCCAGGACCGCCAAGGAGAACAATAATTTCTTTTTGCACTTTCGTAAAAATAAAGAGCAAATTTACCTAAAGTTATTCGTATTTGAAAAGAATATTTATCAGAAGCGAATGATTTCGCAAATTTAGCTAGCAAAGTTCTTGCTTTCAGCTATATCTTTTTATGGCGAACCCTGCATTTAATAGTGTTTCTGTGAATTTTACCATTCACAGAATAATCTTTTTTGATTCCATAAAAAAATGATTCCAAAAAAGATCTTATTTTCTGACTTTGACTAATTTTAAAATATCGGATTTATTCAATTGCATTTTTAGAATAAAAATAATTCATACAAATTAGTGAAATTCATGATAAATAAAATACGCGGATTTAATATCTTTTTCCAATATAAAATATCTAAAATCAAAAACGTATATTTGCGTTTATTTTTAATTACGAATGGAGAACGATAAAGAAAAAAACACCGCCGAATTTTACGAAAGATTAAAGGTTGAGCTGGACAATTCAAACACCTGGCCAGCAGAATATTTGTATAAATTTATAGTGCCTTCTGTAGCCGATAATGTAGAGCGCGTTGAAAAAGCTTTTGACAGGATGGGTGCGGTTATCAAAACAACAAAATCTAAAACAGGTAAATTTACCAGTGTTTCTATAGATGTAACAATGGATAGTGCTGACCAGGTAATTGGCAAATACAAGGAAGTTTCTACAATAGAAGGTATAGTTTCATTATAATTATGATCGATAAATATAAAAAAGAAGTCGCAAATGACGTTGTTTTTAACTTAGAATATAATTCTGAAAGACAACGTTTACTTATTCCGGAATATGGTCGTCATTTGCAAAAACTGATCGATCAGGCTACCCACATCGAAGATGATGAAACGCGCAACAAAGCCGCCAAATACATTATTCAGGTTATGGGAAGTCTGAATCCTCATTTGCGCGATGTGCCTGATTTTCAGCATAAATTATGGGATCAGCTTTTTATCATGTCTGATTTTAAGTTAAATGTAGAATCTCCATATCCAATTCCGTCACGTGATGTGCTGCAGTTAAAACCAGATGTTTTACAGTATCCGCAAAATTTTCCAAAATACAGATTTTATGGTAACAATATCAAGTACATGATTGATGTTGCGAACAAATGGGAAGATGGCGAAATGAAAAATGCATTGGTTCTGGTAATTGCCAACCATATGAAAAAATCGTATTTAAGCTGGAACAAAGACACGGTAAAAGACGATGTGATTTTCGAGCATTTATTTGAATTGTCAGGAGGAAAAATCAATTTATTGCAGAGTACGGAAGAGCTTTTAAATACTACAGATTTATTGCGCACCAACAAACGCATGTCAAATAAAATTACGCCACCCGGTCAACCAAAAATCCAAAGCAATAAAAATAATAAAGGCCCCGGGAAACAGAAACCTTTTCAAAAAAATAACAATCAGAAATAAATAAAGTTGCTAAGTAACATGGGTTTTGATCTCTAAAAAAAACTTAGAATCTTAGGAACTCAGCAACTCAGAACCTAAAAAAAGAATATGGGAGTATTTAAAATCGAAGGAGGAATTCCTTTAAAAGGAGAAATCACTCCGCAAGGAGCAAAAAATGAGGCATTACAAATTTTATGTGCCGTACTTCTTACGGGAGATAAAGTAACAATTAATAATATTCCCGATATTATTGACATCAATAAATTAATCACTTTGTTGGGTAATTTAGGAGTTAAAATTCAGCGCAATGCACCGGGTTCAATTACGTTTCAGGCTGATGAGGTTAATGTTGGATACTTAGAAACCGAAGCTTTCAAAAAAGAAGGAGGAGCGCTTCGTGGTTCTATTATGATTGTTGGACCTCTTTTGGCTCGTTTCGGAAAAGGATATATTCCAAAACCGGGTGGAGATAAAATTGGCCGCCGCAGATTAGATACACACTTTGAAGGGTTTATTAACCTTGGAGCAAAATTCAGATATAACAGAGAGGATCATTTTTATGGAGTAGAGACTCCTGAAGAAGGCCTTCAGGGAACAGATATGCTTTTAGACGAGGCATCTGTAACCGGAACTGCAAACATTGTAATGGCTGCTGTTTTGGCAAAAGGAAGAACTACAGTTTACAATGCTGCTTGTGAACCTTACTTACAGCAATTGTGTAAAATGCTGAACTCAATGGGAGCTAAAATCACCGGGGTTGGCTCTAATTTATTGATCATCGAAGGTGTTGAAAGTCTGAGAGGATGTGAGCATAGAATTTTGCCGGATATGATCGAAATTGGTTCCTGGATTGGTCTTGCAGCTATGACAAAAAGCGAAATAACAATCAAAAATGTAAGCTGGGATAATTTAGGTTTAATACCGAATACATTTAGAAAATTGGGTATTACAATAGAAAAACGCAACGACGATATTTATATTCCTGCCCACAAAGACGGATATGAAGTAAAAACAGATATTGATGGTTCAATCTTAACTATTGCTGATGCACCCTGGCCAGGATTTACACCTGACTTATTGAGTATTGTTTTGGTTGTGGCAACACAGGCTAAGGGCGATGTTTTGATTCACCAGAAAATGTTCGAAAGCCGTTTATTTTTTGTAGACAAATTAATCGATATGGGGGCAAAAATTATGTTATGTGACCCACATAGAGCTGTGGTTATGGGACATAATTTTGAATCTCAGTTAAAAGCAACTACAATGTCGTCTCCTGATATTCGTGCGGGGATTTCGTTATTAATTGCTGCATTATCTGCAAAAGGAACAAGTACAATTCAAAATATAGAACAAATCGACCGTGGATACGAACGTATCGATGAACGTTTGAGAGCAATTGGTGCTAAAATCGTAAGAGAATAAAAAGTCTCCAATGACAAATGAACAAAAAGCTATAAAAGCTACTTATTTTAGTATAGCTGGAAACACCTGCTTAGCCGTTATAAAAGGCTTGGCGGGTTTTTTTGGCAATTCTTATGCGCTGATTGCAGATGCGATCGAATCAACTACTGATATATTTTCGTCCTTTTTGGTCTTGTTCGGAATCAAATATTCGAACAAACCGGCTGATGAAAACCATCCTTACGGTCACGGGCGCGCAGAACCTTTAATCACTTTTTTGGTAGTTGGGTTTTTAATTACTTCGGCAACGATCATCGCGTATGAAAGTATATCCAATATTCAGAATCCGCATAATCTTCCAAAATCCTGGACTTTGTATGTTTTAGGTGCAATTATTGTCTGGAAAGAATATTCTTTTAGATTGGTAATAAAACGCAGTAAACAAACCAATAGTTCGTCTTTGGCTGCAGATGCCTGGCATCATCGCAGTGACGCCATTACTTCAGTAGCAGCTTTTGTTGGAATTTCCATTGCGCTGTTTATGGGAAAAGGATATGAATCTGCAGATGATTGGGCAGCACTTTTTGCGTCTTTTTTTATCTTATACAACAGTTATAAAATTTTCAGGCCTGCCCTGGGTGAAATCATGGATGAAAATCTTAATGATGATCTTGTAGAAGAAATTCGCATAAAAGCATTAACGGTTCAGGGTATTTTAGGAACCGAGAAATGTTTTATCCGCAAAGCTGGAATGCGTTATCACGTAGATCTTCATGCTATTGTATCAGCTAAAATTTCTGTAAAAGAGGGACATGATTTGGCACATAAATTAAAAGATACTTTAAGAGGAGAGATTCCGGAACTTGGCCATGTTTTGATTCATGTAGAGCCAGATGATTATAATTAGAGAGGTTTCGTAAGGCTAAGCTTTAAGTTGTAAAATCTCTTATAAATTCTTGTTACTGTAAATAAAGCAAAATTCCTTACTGCGCGGAATTGAAGCTTATGTTGTCAAATTCTAAAATAATTTAATCTGTTTAAATTGTCAGGGCAAGTTTATCTGGTAAATTAAGCGATTTTTTCTGTTAATATCGTGAATATGAATTTAGGGTTGATGCGTTAGGGATGGGAGCGGCATCCTTTTTGTTTTTTTCTTTAAAAATAAAAAGATACAGCGGACAGCCCGGCCGGAGGTAACGCCAATAAAGAATCTATTAAAAAATTAATCTAAAACATTCAGAATCTTCAAACCAAAAATAACTCCGTTCTGCTGGATTCCGCTTTGGTACGAATGAACATAATCAACCCGGAACAATTTAAATTTACCAAAACCTAAATTATCTAAACCAACTGTGAACTCAGAATAAGGATTTCTGTCCGGAAGTGCCAATGAATGAAAGCCAATATTCATAGTTGATTTTAAAAGATTGATCAGCGGGATTTTATTAGTTAAAAATCCCATGTCATTGTGCTCTAAATGTATTTCAAGATAGCGGTCATTTGTACTGTTTGAGTAGTAGGGCATTAAGTTGAAAACATTCAGATAACGATCTGTTGTGCCAATATGAGTCTGGTTTCCGTTAAAATGCCTGTAATCGATAAAAGAAATATTTTTAGCATTAAAGAATTTTCCGGCTCTGAAATTCATCCCCAGAATCCCTTTGTTTCCCAGTGATAAATCATACTGAATGGAAGCACCGATTCTTTCGAATTCATATTTTTTCTCGCTTGCTGCAAAGGCTTTCTCCAGTACAAGAAAAATGGTTGGATATTTATCGTTTTTAAAGTTATATCTTCCGTCAGGTCTTGAGATATATTTATTTCCAAAGTTAATCCTGGCTGTAAGGTTAGTTTTGAATAAATGGTGCTGATCAAAAGAGGATGTGAAATTTTCCGGCGCGAGAGGGTTGTTTGATGAATAAACATCATTTCTACTGAAAAAAGAATAATCTGTTGTGTTAAAAAGTGATTTTCTTTGTTCATAGGCTATTTTACCATTTAGATTGATTCCGTTTGCAATATCCTGAGTATAGTTAAGCTGGGCAAATTCCAAATTATACAATTTCATATAATTGTCTTTAAAAAATAAAGAGCTTACAGAATTGACAATTTTCTTTATGGGGTCAGCGCCATTAAACTGTGCCGTTTTTGTTCCTCCCGAAGCCGAAATTGTAGCATAATTTACCGTGTTAAACCGATGTGTGAATTCGCCAATAATACGAAGACGTTTATCAGAAAATCCATAATTGAAAATTGTATTTATTGAAGTGCTTTTGCCGTTTTCTTCATTCCATTTTTTAAATGAAAAACCAGAATCTAAATTAAAACCCTGGACTGTATTGAAACTTAAAGAAGTCAGGTTTAGTAAACCTTCATATTTAAAAGAATACTTTTTGAACGTGTTTTTGTAATCATAGCCCTTCAGGATATCCCAAACTTTAAATTTGTTGTTTTTGGCATCAACTGAATCTGTATATTTTTGGGATTTTCTAAAGGTCTGAAGACTGTCTTTTTTGATATAATCATTACTTTCTTCAAGTGTTAAAGGAATCGGACGAATTTCATTCCAGAACGAATTGTCTTTTTTATTAGCATTCAGGTCAAAAGCAACTATTTCGTTTCCAAATGTCTTCTTGGCAAAAGAAGACGGAAATTCATAATTAGAGTAAACATAATTAAACTGACCTGAAAATTTTATTCCAAAAGCACCTGCATTAAAAGAAAGTGTTTGTGCGTTTTTTGACCATATTTTATTTTGTGAATTATAACTGAAAGTCTGTTTTAAATTCATTACTTCAGTAAATTCATTTTTCGCCCGGTAGCCTTTTATATCAAAATCAACTGCATAAATTGCAAAACTATCATCGACAATGTAAATGTAACCTTCAAAAACAGGTTCTTTATCCCTCTTTGGAATTACTTTTATTTTATAAATCTGCTGTTTATTATCGTCATAAAAGCTTCCCTCCAGTTTATAGGTATAATAGCTCAAAGCATTTCCGGCAATAGGAGAGATAAGGTTAACATCAAATTCTAATGTGTTGTCATAAAAATCGTAGGTCGATAATGCAGCAGTATTATAACTGAAGCCGTTGTTGTTTCCGGAGATTTTAGAAGCAACAATTGTTTCTTTTAATTTGTCAGGCTTTTGAAAAGTAATTTTAGAAATGGTTTCTGATAAATATAGAATTCCGGTACCGGTTGAATCCAGATTAGAAGACAAATCAGCGCCAAGGTCTATTTTTTGCCCTAGTATTTTTTTAGGCAGATCTTTAACTTTTAAAATTCCTTTTGAATAAAAGTCAGCAGTAAAACGGGCTGTTTTTTCAGAATTTTCTTTTCTGTTTGCAATGGCGTGTTTAATAATAGTAGTTGCAGGATTGTTTTTTGGATCGATTATAACTTCATTTAACGCAAAACTTTCTTCCGACATTTTAACATCAAGTACGGCAGCTTTTGAATCTGAAGAAATAGCTATTTTTTGAGTTTTATAACCCATGTACTGAAAAACGATTTTGTTTTTGCCCGGTTCTTTTACATTCAACTGATACTGTCCAAGTTCATTGGAGGTTGTACCGGAATATGTATTTTCTTCAAAAACAGATACAAAAGCCAGAGGAATTCCTTTTTCATCGGTTATAGTACCTTTGATTTGGGCAAAAGTTGAAATTGAAAAAAATAAAAAGGCGAGTAAAATATAGTTTTTCATGTAAGTGGGTTCTCTTACAAAATTAAAACAAGTTGAATCTGTACTTATTAATAATTTGTTAAATAATGTGTGATAAAAATGACTGGATAGCCAATTCGTAGCTTTTTAATCCAAATCCTAAAATAACACCTTTTGCATTTCCGGACAAATACGACTGGTGTCTGAAGCTTTCACGTGCATAGGTATTTGAAATATGAACTTCAATAACAGGAGTTGTTACTGCTTTTATTGCATCGCCCAGACCAATTGAAGTGTGAGTGTAAGCGCCTGCATTTAAAATAATTCCGTCGTATGTAAACCCATATTCCTGAATTTTGCCAATTAGTTCTCCCTCAATATTACTTTGATAATAGGAAAGTTCAATATCAGGGAATTTCTGTTGAAGGGTTTCAAAATAATCTTCAAAAGTCTGGCTCCCGTAAACTTCAGGCTCTCTTTTTCCTAATAGATTCAGGTTGGGTCCGTTTATTATAGCAATTTTCATATTTGAGTTTTGTTTAAAATTATAAAAACTGTCAATGCTGTCAGTTCAATTAACAATACTATTTAAATTGAATTTAATTGACAATGTGGTCCGTTTTACAATTATTATTTAATGTGGTAAAAATAAAAAAAACCGTTCTAATTAAACAGAACGGTTTCTATAAACTATGTTATATTTTTTTTAGAACAAGAATCCGGCAGATAATTGTACTGTTGAGTTTTTAACATCAGCATTTTTTGAAGCTTCTGTTAATCCTAAACCATAACGACCCTGAATGAAAAGATTCTTTGTGATTTTAAATCCTAAACCGGCATTAACTCCAAATTCAAATGTTTCAGCATCTTCAACGTCAAAATTATTTTTTTCACTTAATAAAAAAGAAGCTTGTGGGCCCACTTCCAGACTGAATGAATCAGTTAGATAAATTTTTGCCATGACCGGAATTGATAGATAACCTAGTTCATTTTTAAATTCAGTTACTGCATTTTTATAGCTTGCACCTTGTGTAGAGTATAAAAGCTCAGGCTGTACAGCAAATCTATCCAGTAATTTAATTTCTGCAACAAGTCCTGCATGGTAGCTTGTGATGCCTTCTTTATTAAAGTCCTCACCTTCAAAAGTTGCATCTCCGGTTTGATTTGCAAAGTTTACCCCGGCTTTTACCCCGATTTTTAATAATTGTGCCTGAATTGAAGCTGATGATGCGATCACAAATGTTATCGCTAAAATTATCTTTTTCATATTATTAATTTTAAGTTTTTGATTAATACAAAATAACACAAATAAAAACTCAGTATTTTTATATTTATTGTTTTTTGGATTTCATAATTTCCATTTTAGAAAAATTGTGAGAAAAAAAATCTTTTTTTTACTAATTGAACGAAAATTACTCACAATTTCGTCTCTTTTTTTATATCACTAATTTTAGTGATTTTTAAATAGCTAATTATTTGAAAAATAACATTTTGATTCTTTTAACAAGATTATTTATAACAAAATATAATAATTATTTTACAATTTAATTTGGTTTATTGAGTTTTTATAACATAGATTTGCGCCATTAATTAATTTTAATTTAAAAAAAAAATGAAAAAAATTGTTTTATCAATGGTTGCTGTTTTAGCATTTGGATTTGCAAATGCACAAGAATCTACAGGAAAAGGATTCTCTAAAGGAGATATTTTTATTTCTGGATCATTTGGAATTAATTCTGAAAAAGAAGGAGATAATAAGTCTACTGGATTTGAAATTGCGCCAAAAGTTGGCTTTTTTGTTACTGAAAATATTGCTATTGGTGGAAAATTAGGTTTTTCTTCTGATAAAGCAGAAAATGCAATTACTGATACTCAAGACGAGGCAAGATTAACAGTTGGTGCTTTTGGTAGATATTACTTTACACCTTCTTCTGATTTTTCTTTATTTGGTGAGCTAGGTGTTGATTACAGTTCTGTTGATGACAAATTAAATGATTTTAAAGCAAATGAAATTGGTGCTAACTTAGGTTTAGGTTTAAGCTATTTCGTATCTAGTAATTTTGCTATCGAAGCTACTTGGGCTGGATTAGGTTACACTACAAATGATAATGGTGGAGACGGAGCAGACAAAACTAATTCTTTTGGTTTAGGTGCTGATTTAAGTTCAATCAACTTTGGTCTTCTTTACAAATTCTAATTTGTATTTAAACTTATATGAAAACCTTCCCTAACCGGAAGGTTTTTTTATGCTCAAAAATGTGTTTACTTTGTAAAGATGAAATGGAATACCTATATTAAAGATTATCAGTCGTATTTGCGAATAGAAAGAGGTTTGTCAAAAAATACAATCGAAAATTATGGTTTCGATATTGAACGCTTATGTCTTTTTTTAGAATCCAATCAAATAGAAGTGTCTCCAATAAAAATCTCAGATGAAACGGTTCAACAATTTATTTATTCAGTTTCAAGAGAAGTTAATCCGAGATCTCAGGCCCGAATTATTTCAGGCTTAAAAAGTTTTTTTAATTATTTGGTTTTTGAAGATTACAGAACAGATAACCCGCTGGAATTAATAGAAGCTCCCAAAACAGGGCGTAAATTGCCGGATACGTTGTCAGTTCAGGAAATAGATAATCTGATTGCGGCTATAGATTTAAGTTCGAACGAAGGGGAAAGAAACAGAGCGATGTTGGAAACGTTGTATGGTTGCGGACTTCGTGTTTCGGAATTGGTGACCTTAAAAATTTCAGACCTTTTTTTTGAAGAAGGATTTATAAAAATTACCGGAAAAGGAAATAAGGAACGTTTTGTTCCTATTGGTAATTTAACCCAAAAATATATTAACATTTATCAAAAAGAAGTTCGGGTAAATTTGAAAATAAAAAAAGGAAATGAAGATACTTTGTTTTTGAATCGTAGAGGAAATCAGCTTACACGTGCGATGATTTTTACCATCATTAAAGACTTAGCTGTAAAAATTGGCCTAAACAAAAATATCAGTCCGCATACTTTTAGACATTCTTTTGCGACACATTTATTAGAAAACGGTGCCGATTTAAGATCTATTCAGCTCATGCTCGGACATGAATCAATAACAACAACTGAGATTTATGTTCATTTAGACAGAAGTTTCTTAAAAGATGTAATGCATGCTTTTCATCCCCGAAGATAATTTTTTAAAGAAAAATTAGTTATTATTAGTGACTTTTTTAAAAAGGAATATTTTGAAATATTAAGGTTTCTTTTTTGCGGAAAGTTGTAGCCTCAAATTTAAATTAATTTAAACTTACACAAGTAACTATGGTTTTTGATTTAGATGAAAATACAGATTGTAATAATGTTAATGATTTTTATAAAAAATTGTTTGCTGAAATTCCTGATTTGATTTTTCAGTTTATTATCGATGTTGATAATAATTATTCATTTCCATTATTTAGTAAATCAATTGAAGAAATATTTGAATTAAGTACGAGTGATTTTTTAAATAATATCAAATCTGCTATTTCTGAAAGAATCCATCCCTCAGATCGTGATTTGTTTTTTCAGTCATTTGTAAAAGCTAGAAAGCAAGTTTCCAGATGGGAAGTTGAATTTCGGGGAATATTGCCTGAAAAAGGCTTAAGATGGTTTAAAATCTCATCTAAATCCGAATTGTCTTCAGATGGCAAGGTGAGTTTTTTTGGGCATCTTTCGGATATTACAGAGTTAAAAGATAAAGAATTGAAACTGCGTATTTCTGAAGAACGGTTTCAATTTGCTTTAGAAGCTTCTACAACCGGTGTTTGGGATTGGAATATGCTTACTAATAAAGTGTTTTATTCCTCTTTGTCTTTGAAGATTTTAGAGCTTGAATCGGCAGATGTACTTGATGATCCTGAACGTTGGGATCAGATTGTGCATCCTGATGATTTGCCGAAATATTATTCGGATATTCAGGATCACTTTGAGAATAAGATTCCTTATTACGAAAATTATCATCGCGTAATGACCTCAAGCGGAAATTATAAATGGATATTAGACAGAGGAAAAGTAATTGAACGAGATGAACAAGGAAAGCCTTTGCGTGTTATAGGAACCCATACTGATATATCTGTGCAAAAAGAAAAAGAGTTGGAGCTTATAAAAACGATGAAATTATATAGTGATCAAAATAGTCGATTGCTAAATTTTTCACACATTGTTTCGCATAATTTAAGTACACAGGCCGGTAATATTAAATCTATATTGGATTTTATTGATATTGATGAGAAAAAAGAAACGATAAAAGAGATGTTAATACATCTTAGAACAGTTTCTAATGATTTGAATGATACTATTTTGAACTTGAATCAAATTGTTCAGATTCAGAGCAATATGAGTATAATTATCAGACCATTGAATTTGGTAGAATACATCAATAAAACAATTTCAACTATTAAGAATTTTAATTCCGAAACAAATGCAAATATTATAAACAACGTACCCGAATACGTAACGATAACTTTTAATCCGGCCTATCTTGAAAGTGTGCTTTTAAATTTTGTAACCAATGCGATCAGATATGCCCATCCAGACAGGAGTCCAATAATTATTTTCGATTATACTATAGAAAAAGAGGGGCATAAAGTTCTAAAAATAAAAGATAATGGTCTGGGGATTGATTTAGATGCATATGGTGACTTGTTGTTTGGAATGTATAGAACTTTCCATAAACATAAAGATGCCAGGGGTATAGGCTTGCATATTACCAAAAATCAAATAGAAGCCATGAACGGAAAAGTCTTTGTTGAAAGTGAGGTTGGAGTGGGAACTGTGTTTAAAATTGTTTTTAATGATGAGTTGTGATTTAAGGCTAAATCAGAAATAAAAAAAAACTTCTCAGTGATGAGAAGTTTTTTTATTTTAAATATGTTTTGTGAATTTATTTAGCAATGTTTACTGCTCGGGTTTCACGAATAACAGTTACTTTTACCTGACCAGGATATGTCATTTCTGTTTGAATTTTCTGTGAAATTTCGAAAGACAAATTAGCTGCATTTTCATCAGATACTTTTTCGCTTTCTACAATTACACGAAGTTCTCTACCGGCCTGAATGGCATAAGCATTTTTAACACCGCTGAATCCGTAAGCTACTTCTTCAAGATCTTTCAAACGCTGAATGTATGAATCTAAAACCTGACGTCTTGCGCCTGGTCTCGCACCGGAAATAGCATCACAAACCTGAATAATTGGGGAAAGTAATGATTTCATTTCGATTTCGTCGTGGTGAGCTCCAATAGCGTTGCAAACCTCTTCTTTTTCACCGTATTTCTCTGCCCATTGCATACCTAATAAGGCGTGTGGTAAATCGCTTTCAGTATCTGGAACTTTACCAATATCATGAAGTAAACCTGCTCTTTTAGCTAATTTAACATTCAGACCCAGTTCAGCTGCCATTATACCACAAAGTTTAGAAACTTCTCTGGAGTGTTGCAGTAGGTTTTGTCCATAAGAAGAGCGGTATTTCATTCTTCCGACAACTTTAATCAATTCAGGGTGTAAACCGTGAATTCCTAAGTCGATAACAGTACGTTTTCCAACTTCAATAATTTCGTCGTCGATTTGTTTTGCAGTTTTAGCAACAACTTCTTCGATTCTGGCTGGGTGAATACGTCCGTCAGTAACTAATTTGTGTAATGACAAACGGGCAATTTCTCTACGTACCGGATCAAAACATGAAAGAATAATAGCTTCAGGTGTGTCATCAACAATGATTTCAACGCCGGTTGCAGCTTCAAGAGCTCTAATATTACGCCCTTCACGACCGATAATTCTACCTTTTACATCATCGGATTCAATGTTGAAAACAGAAACACAGTTTTCAACAGCCTCCTCTGTTCCAACTCTTTGGATAGTATTGATGATGATTTTTTTAGCTTCTTGCTGAGCAGTAAGTTTTGCCTCTTCAATTGTATCCTGAATGTGAGACATTGCTTTGCTTTTAGCTTCAGCTTTCAGGCCTTCTACTAATTGCTCTTTTGCTTCTTCGGCAGAAAGCCCCGAAATTACTTCCAATTGCTGTAGCTGACTTTTGTGTAGTTTATCAACTTCAGTTTGTTTTTTGTCGAGAAGTTCAATTTTGTTATTATATTCTGCTGTTTTAGCTTCAAAATCATCATTTACTTTTTTAGCTTTTGATAATTCATTTGAAACCTGTGATTCTTTATCACGAACTCTTTTTTCAACTTCAGCTACTTTTTTGTCTCTGGATAAAATTACCTGCTCGTGTTCTGCTTTTAATTCGATAAATTTTTCTTTTGCCTGAAGAATTTTATCTTTTTTAATATTTTCAGCTTCTAAATTAGCGTCTTTTAAAATAGATGCAGCTTCTTTTTTAGCATTTTTGATTAAGTTAGAAATATTGCTTTTTTCGATAATTTTAGCTATCGCAAAACCAGCTGCAATGCCAACAATACCTGAAATAATGATCGTTATGATGTCCATATTTGTTAAAATTTATATATAAAAAAGCCTACATTAATTGCTTGAATAAACTCGTAAAGACAAGTTTTGAGCTAACTCACTGTTCAAGTTTCCAAGCTGAAGCATGGCATACTATAGTAGCGACGATTTGCTCATTCTAAATTGTTAGTGTTGAGTTTACCAATTGTGAACTAATGTAGGCAGTATCTTAGTTTCGTGTAAAGAACGTTTAATTTTCGAGATATTGATCTAAAAGCGAATTTAATCTTTTAATTCTTTTGATAGTTTCTTCGCCATCAATAGTATTGTCAATTTGTTTTTGTTCTACTTGTGATGCAAATTGCAGGGCACACATAGCCAATACATCTTGTTTGTCGCGAACTGCGTAATTTTCTTCGAACTGCTTAATCATAGCATCAATTTTTTTAGAAGCACTTCTAAGTCCTTCTTCCTGAGCAGGCTCAACCGTTAACGGGTAAATTCTGTCTGCAACTGATATTTTAATTTTAAGCTTTCCGTCCATATTTTACTAATCTGATAGTTGTGCAATACAGTAATCAATTTCGCGAATTAATGAATTTATTTTAAGCTTTGTCTCTCTCTTGTTATTGTCGCTGCCGAGCAACGAATTGGCTATCTTAAGTGTTTCATATTGCTTATTCAAAGCTTCAATTTCTTCAGATTGTTTCTGGATAATTTGCACAGCTTTGTTTAGTTCTAATCGTAAATCCTGATTGTTCTTCTCTAAAGTTTTTGATTTTGCAAAAAGCTTTTCGACTTTATATTCAAGAGTATCAATTATTTCAGCAATTACACTCATTATAAATCCTTTTCATTACTTAATCCTACAAAGTTAATATTCCTTTTTATTAATGCAATTTTTTATCGATTTTTTTACATTAAAAATAGACAAATTAATGAAATTCAGTTAATTGTGTTTTTGCTGTTTAATCTTTCGGTTTTAGCTCCTTAATTTTTTATCTTAGCAAAAATGTTCCCTATGAGATTTTATTTGTTTTTTTTATTTGTTTGCAATTTTATTTTTGGACAGAACCAGTATCCAAAGGATTATTTTCGTGCACCATTAGATATTCCGATGCAGCTTTCCGGGAATTTTGGTGAGTTGAGACCCAATCATTTTCATGCCGGATTCGATTTAAAAACCAATCAAAGGGAAGGACTGAATGTTTATGCTGTTGCTGATGGTTATGTTTCCAGAATAAAAATCTCAACTTTTGGAAACGGAAAATGTATTTATATAACACATCCAAACGGCTATACTACGGTTTACGGACATTTGCAAACAGCTGTTGGGCCAATTCAGGAATATATTCATAAAACACATTATAGCGAAAAATCTTTTGAAATTGAAATGTTTCCAAAGCCGGAAGACCTTCCTGTTACAAAGGGACAGATAATTGCACTCTCAGGGAATACGGGTTCTTCAGAAGGACCACATTTGCATTTTGAATTTCGTGACACCAAAACAGAGTTTGTTATAAATCCTATGTTTTTTGGATTTGACCAATATTTAAAGGATACTAAAAAACCCACGATTTCCGGTTTATTTGTTTATCCGATGGATAATACAACTGTAAACCAATCGAAACAGCCTCTATTATTGAATCTTTCCCTCCAAAAAGACGGAACTTATCTGGCTGGTAAAGTGAAAGCTAACGGAAAGATAGGTTTCGGAATTAATGCTGTCGATTTTGATGATGTTTCCAACAATAGAAATGGTGTTTTTAATGTGAGTACTTTTTTAAATGGAAATCAAAATTATAATTACCAGTTCAATACCTATTCTTTTGATGAAATGCGTTTTATAAATGCGTTTATTGATTATTCAAGATATAAAAAAACGGGTCAGCGTGTGCAAAAGCTATTTATGAAAAGCCCTTATGCCCTAAGTATTATAAAAACAGATTCGCTCAACGGAATAGTTCCTGCTGAACCTAATTTAGCTTCTACTTACAGAATTGAAGTTTCTGATTATTTTGGAAATTTGAATTCGATTACTGTTCCGGTTGAATATGATTCGGAAGCACCAATCATTAATGCAGAGCCATTGACATCAAAGTATTTAGTTCGATACAATAAGGATTCGAATTTTGAGAAAGAGAATATGTCTGTTTTTTTTCCAGCAGGTACCTTTTATGAAGATTTTAATTTAAATTTTGATGTAAAAAATAATCAGATTTATATTCATGAAGATGTTGTTCCTGTGCATTCAAATTTTACGGTTACGATAAAAGACAGTACTTATTCTGAAACCTTGCGTGATAAACTTTTTATTGCAAGACTTAGTGGTAATAGTAAAAGTTATAACGCTACCACAAGAAAAAATGATGTCTTTACCATCAAATCAAAAACTTTAGGGCAATATGGTTTGGTTTTAGATACTATTGCTCCTGTTATAAAAATCAATAAAGTGATTCAGGATAAATGGATTACCGGTATTAAAAATGTTCAGTTTACAATTGGTGATGCCTTATCCGGAGTTAGATCCTATAATGGTTATTTGAATGGGAACTGGGTTTTGTTTGAATATGATAATAAAACGAGAAAAATAACCCACACATTTGATGATGCTATAGTTGCTGAAGGTGCGAATGATTTAAAAATTGAAGTAGTTGATAATGTGGGGAATTCTGCTATCTTTGAAACTCATTTTTTTAGAAGTCAACAAAAATAAAATCTAAGCGTTTGAATAATTTTAAATTAATAATTGTTTTTCTTTTTTTATGGATTGGTTATGCTTCATCTGCTCAAAGTGCTCGCGTTAAGGGAGTTATTTTAGATAGTGAAAATCATCCGGTTGCAGATGTAAATGTTACGACAGGAGACAAAGCGGCAAAATCTGATGCAAAAGGTTATTTTCAGATTTTTGTACCTTCAAACAAAAAGGTGGTTTTGGTTTTTACGCACATTTCCTTAAAAATGATGACATTAACAGTCAACCTGAAACCTTACGAAACTTTCGTTTTTAATCCTGTGATGAACAATTCAGAAGAACAGATGGGGGAAGTTTTTGTTACTTCAAAAAATAAAAAACGTGTACAGGGTATTACAGTTATTGATCAGGCTACCATAAAAAAAGTACCCGGAGCGAATGCCGGAATAGAAAATATATTAAAAACATTGCCAGGAGTAAATTCAAACAACGAATTAAGTACTCAATATGCAGTTCGTGGAGGAAATTATGATGAAAATCTGGTTTATGTAAATGAAATTGAAGTTTATCGCCCATTTTTAATTCGTTCCGGACAACAGGAAGGATTAAGTTTTACCAATACCGATTTGGTGCAGAACATAGATTTTTCTGCCGGAGGGTTTCAGGCAAAGTATGGAGATAAACTTTCTTCAGTATTAGATATCAGTTACAGAAAACCTACACAATTTGGAGCTTCTTTGGAGGCCAGTTTTCTTGGCGGAAGCATTTCTGTTGATGCTGTTTCTAGAAACAAAAAATGGTCTGCAGTGACCGGAGTCCGTTATCGTAATAATAGTCTGCTGGTAAACAGTCAGGATACACAGACAAATTATACGCCAACATTTGCAGATATTCAAACCAATATTAACTATGATGTTTCTCAAAAATGGCAATTGAGTTTTCTGGGAAATATTTCGCAAAATAAATATTTATACCAGCCTTTAACCCGCGAAACAAAATTTGGAACTATCGATCAGCCCATGGCACTTGCTGTTTTTTATGAAGGTCAGGAAAAAGATCAGTATGATACTTATTTTGGAGCATTAAAAACAACTTATAAAGCTTCGCCAACTTTTACTTTAAAATTGATAGGATCCTTGTTTCATACAATAGAGAAGGAGCATTTTGATATTTTGGCACAATACCGATTGGGAAATGTTGATGATAATGGAAACATAAATCCTGATGATGTCGATTTTACCAGAGGAATTGGTACTCAGCTTAATCATGCCAGAAACGATTTGGATGCTTTGATAGCAAATGTTGAAATTAAAGGGTTTAAAGAATGGAATGACAGTCAGCTGGAATTTGGTTTAAAATATACAAGAGAATCGATACGGGACAGAATTGTAGAGTGGGAGATGATTGATTCTGCAGGATTTTCATTAAATCCACGTATTTTAAATCTGCCGAAAAACAATCAGCCATATGAACCTTATATCGGACCTCTTTTGCCGTATCAAAATATCCGTGCGACCAATTTCAATGATATAAACAGGTTTTCAGGTTATGTACAATGGAATAATAAAACAGAGTTGGGTTCTAATCAATTTTGGTATACTATTGGGACACGTTTTCAAAGCTGGCAAGTTTCAGGAGCAACTGTTGAAGGAAAAAATCAAACAGCCTTTAGTCCACGCGTACAATTTGCTTTAAAACCAGATTGGGATAGGGATATGATTTTTAGGATTTCAGGAGGACTATATTATCAGCCGCCATTTTATAGGGAACTTCGTGATGCTGAAGGAGAAGTTAATCCGGATGTAAAAGCACAACAATCGATACATTTTGTTTTAAGTAACGATTATAATTTTAAAATGTGGAACCGCCCTTTTAAATGGGTTACGGAATTGTATTATAAATCACTTTCAGATGTGAATGTGTATTCAATTGATAATGTACGAATTCGCTATGTTGCTGATAATAATGCCAAAGCTTATGCTCAGGGACTGGATTTTAGGTTAAATGGTGAATTTGTTCCGGGAACTGAATCATGGATAAGTTTCGGTTATCTTAAAACGGAAGAAAATTATAATAATAAAGGATTTATAGCCAGGCCAACTGACCAAAGATTGAAATTTGCAATGTTATTTCAGGATTATATGCCCAATATTCCAAGTATAAAATTGTACCTGAATTTAGTTTATAATACCGGTTTACCAGGAGGTTCGCCTTCTTATTCTGATCCTTATCTGTATCAAAACAGATTAAATGATTACAGAAGGGCAGATGTTGGTTTTGCTAAGGTTTTTATTGATCAGAGTAGTGCAGCAAAGTCTGGCTGGCTGAAAAACTTTAAGGAATTGTCTTTGGGAGTGGAAATATTTAATATTTTTAATAATCAAAATGCTATTACCAATACCTGGGTTAGAGATGCTTATTCAAAAAATCAGTATGCAATTCCAAATTATATGACTTCACGGGTTTTTAATATAAAACTGAATGCGAGACTGTAATGGCGTGGTATAAAACCAGAAAAAAGATTTTTTATGTTCCGGGAATGATTTCTCTGGTTTTGATTCCATTAATATGTATAATTTACTTTTTTAAAACAGACTCTTTTAAAGTTTATGGTGTAATTCAATTAGGTATGCCAAACAAAGGAGATTTTGAAAAATATAAAGTTCCAACTCTCAGAAATTATAAGGTTTTTAATTTTAGTAAAAGTGAGTTATCTGAAAGAAAGAATCTTAACGAGATGAAATTATATCTTAGAAAGCTGATAGCAAATAAGGATACCGTTAACGGAATTAAAGTGCACTACGATTCAAAAACAGATTATGATGTTTTTATCAGGACTATTGATATTGCCAATATCGAAAAGGCTCCAACCTGGGCAATAGAAGGTGATGATATTTATATATTGGCAAGTCGTAATACACCAAAGAAAGTCAAGAAAGAAAGTATTTCTCATCGTATGAATTGTGGTACGATGGCAGTAATGGCGGAACGTGCTTATTGGGAGCAAAAAAATAAAAAAGATGAAGAAGCTCGTATTTTTGAAGCTTCTTTTTTTAAAGGTAAATGGATTTCAATTTCTTTAGGCTATTTAGGAATTGCATTTATTAACATTTTTGCCTTAGTAAAATTCAATAAAAATAAATATTATCACCAAAAACGCTATATTTGATAATCGAATATAATTGATGCAGATGAAAAATTATTTTAAATATATAGCCTTAGTAATTATTGGATCTTTAGCGAGCTGTAAAGAAGAAGCTCAAAAACCAAAAGTGACTTATGATACATCAAATAAAACAAGTGCTTTAACTAAAACAGATTCAACTCAAATTGAAATAGCTGATTTGCCTATCCAAATGGAAGGTACAGATTATTTGATTCATCCTGTTGGAGATTTAAGAGTCTTTGAAAAAGGAACTAAGGTACGTTACGGATCATCGAGTGTAAATGATGTAAGTTTTACAATTTCTAATTTAGGCGAATTTGAAATCACAGGTTATCTGCAAAATTTGAAATTTCAAAAAATAGATTCAGATTCTATCCGACCATTATCTGATAAGCCAGTTTTAATTTTAACAGCGACTTATTTAAAGGCACTTGCAGATAAAAACCTTAGTCAAATTATGGTTTATACTTTGACAGATTCAGATACGAATAAAGACGGGAAAATTGATACTGGAGATATTAAGACTCTTTACTTAAGTGATATTAGCGGAGAAAATTTCACTAAAGTTTCAACAGATATGCAGGAGTTGGTTGACTGGAGTTTAATTGAATCCAAAAAGCGTTTGTATTTTAGAACAATTGAAGATACTAATCAAAATGGACAGTTTGATAAAAATGATGTTTTGCATTATTATTATATTGATTTGACTTCTAAAAAATGGGAAGCTGTAAGTTATAAGCCTATTTAAAAATGATTAGCAATAGATTAACAATTTAACACTAAACGCATTTAAAAAATTATTTTTTTTAAATGCGTTTAGTGTTATTTGGATATCATTTTTTTTGTCTGCGGAAAGAAAAAATTTAAATTAAAATATCACTTTCTAAATCTGATTTTTCTATTTCTAATCCAAAACCTAAACGTTCTACCAATTCAATTATGAGTTTTTTGTACCAGTTTTCTGATTTGGGATGAATGTAAATCTTTTCAATTAACTCATTGATGTCAACGTTAATTTTTAATCCTTCATTCAATTTTAAATTACTTTGAGAAGTGTCTGTAATGATTCGGACCTCTCGCTCGTACTGAAAGCTTTTTCGTTTGAATAAAAAAGGAAAAAATGAATCATCAAAGGGTATGTATTCTTTTTTGTAATCAATGTAATTTACTTCGCCAATATATTGATCAAAATTTTTCTCAGGGTTAACTGCTTTTTGCAACCTCCCAATTGTAGACTGAATAGCGAGTCCTTCGCTGTTTTGGGTAAATATCTGCCACATCGCAAACGATTCATACTCGTTGATATGCCAGCTGCTGACAGCGACTTTTTCCCTATGTGTTTTGTAATAATTTAAAAACTCCGGATTGTCAATAGCCAATTTTTTAATTTCCTCAAAAGTAGGTTCGCTGAAAGTACCTTCATACTGATCTTCAAACTTGTCAGATCTGGACATGAATAGTTTGTTTGAAAGCAGTAAATCAAGAAATTTAGATAAATCAAGATATTTCCAAACAACAGTATCAGGATCTTCCGGCAGTTTTATGTTTGTGTTGTTAAGATACATTTTCAGGAAGAATTAAAGGATTGTCTTTAACTAACCTAAAGTTATAAAAATAAACACAGATTAAAGAAAATTAAATGCAGTTTTAATATTTCCTTAATCTGTGTAAATGTTTGCTGTTAGAACAAGTAAATCTTAAGATTCGAATGACTGCATAGTTACAAGCTTATTATAAGTTCCGTTGTGAGAAATTAATTCGTCGTGAGTTCCTTGTTCTACAATTTTTCCTTTTTGCATCACAACAATTACATCAGCTTTTTGTATCGTAGAAAGACGGTGTGCGATCACAATCGAAGTTCTGTTTTGCATCATGTTCTCAAGGGCAACCTGAACAAATTTTTCGCTTTCGGTATCTAATGCTGATGTTGCTTCGTCCAAAATCATAATTGGAGGATTTTTAAGCACTGCACGTGCAATCGATAAGCGTTGTTTTTGGCCTCCGGATAATTTATTTCCGCTATCACCAATGTTTGTGTAAATTCCTAAAGGTAGTTCTTTTATAAATTCATATGCATTTGCGATTTTAAGGGCTTCAATAATTTCATCATCTGTTGCATCTAATTTTCCTAGTGCAATATTAGCCTTAATGGTGTCATTAAATAAAATACTGTCCTGAGTTACCAATCCCATTAGGCTTCGAAGAGATTGTAGATTCATTTCTTTAATATTTACCCCATCAATAGAAATTGTTCCGTCAGTTACATCATAAAAGCGTGTCAGTAAATTTGCAATTGTACTTTTTCCACTTCCGGATTGCCCCACAAGCGCGACAGTCTGGCCTTTTTTAATTTGAAGCGAAAAGTCTTTTAAAACCGTTTCATTTTCATATTTAAAGTTAATATGCTCAATGTTTATATTATTGTCAAAGGTTTCTTTTTCAAAAGCTTTCGGTTTAGATGTAATTGGGTTTTCCTGGTCCAGGATTTCTAAAACACGTTCAGCAGCAGCATTTCCTCTTTTTACAGCGTAAGAGGCTTTAGATATTGATTTTGCAGGTGTAAGGATGTTATATGCTAATCCCATATAGGTAATAAATTCAGCACCTTTTAAAGTGTGTTCAATCAAAACCATTTGTCCTCCATACCAAAGCAAAATGGCGATAACCATAATACCCATAAATTCGCTCGCGGGAGAAGCCAGGTTTTGGCGATTTCCAATACTGTTTGATAATTTAAAAAAGCGATCAGTTGAATTTTGGAATACACGATTAAAGTAATTTTCAGAGTTATACCCTTTTACTACTTTTAGTCCTCCAAGCGTTTCCTCGATAGTGGATAGAAAGGTGCCTTGTTCTTGTTGTGCTTTGGTGGATTTTCTTTTTAATTGTTTCCCTATTAAAGAGATTATATATCCTGAAATAGGAATAAAAACAAATACAAAAATAGTCAGTTTTACACTTATTGTAAACATGGCAACTATAGTAAAAATAATAGTTAGCGGCTCTTTTACAATAAGTTCAAGAATGGCTAAAAAGGATGATTGCACCTCATTTACATCTGCAGAGATTCTCGAAATTACATCACCTTTTCTTTTTTCTGAGAAAAATGCTAATGGTAATTCTAATGTTTTTTTATACATTGCATTTCGAATATCTCTTAGGATACCATTTCTTAAATGTGTAATAAAAAACATGGCAAGATAATCAGAGATGTTTTTTAATAAAAAGATTACGATAATTCCGGTTACCAATATTGATAACGTGTATCCAATGCCGTTGGTATCAGTAATTGAAGTTAAATAATAACTTAGATAATCTGATAAATATTTTTTTAGTTTCCAAATTCCTTTGTAAACCGGAATAATATAAGTTTTCTTGGATTGCCCGAACAATACATCCATCATAGGCATTAAAGAAACAAACGAAAGTGTTCCAAATAAAGCATACAAAACATTAAAAAAGATATTTAAGTAAGCATATCTTTTATACGGATATAAAAAAGGAAGTATTTTTTTGAAATTACTCATTTAGGTGTTTTTTACCATTAAAACCCGACAGTTTATGAAACTACCGGGTTTTGAAAAAAATGTATATTTATTAATTCAATTGCATGTCTGCAATGATATTTTGTATTTTTTGATCTAAGAATTTTTCTGCTTCATCAAAATCCAAAACCGATTCAATTTGTGCATTCACACTTATATAGAATTTAATTTTTGGTTCTGTTCCGCTTGGTCTTGCACAGATTTTAGAACCATCTTCGGTATAATAAATCAAAACGTTTGATTTTGGCATGTCCATTACAGATTCTTCACCACTCAATAAATTCAAAGCAACAGATGATTGATAATCTTCAACCATGATTACTCTTTGCCCGTTGATTTCTTTCAATGGATTTTCTCTTAAATTAATCATCATCTGATTAATTTCTTCTAAGCCTTCAATTCCTTTTTTGGTTAATGAAACTAAATATTCTTTATAAAAGCCATTTTCGACATACAACTGTAAAAGTTCTTTATAGACAGAACTGCCGGCAGCTTTTGCCTGAGCGGCAACTTCACATATTAATAAAGTAGCAGCAACAGCATCTTTATCCCTAACGGCATCTCCAACCATAAAACCAAAACTTTCTTCTCCTCCACCAATAAATTGAAGTTCAGGAAAATCTTTAATCATTTTGGCAATCCATTTAAAGCCAGTCAGACCAACTTTACATTCTACGCCATAATTAGTTGCCAGTTCCATAATCATCGGAGTTGAAACAATAGTGGATCCCACAAATTGTTTTCCGTTAATTTTGCCTGCTTTTTTCCATTGTTTCAAAAGGAAAGAAGTCATCAAAACCATAGTCTGATTTCCGTTAAGCAAAATCATTTTTCCATCATTATTTCTAACAGCAACACCCAAACGATCACAATCAGGATCTGTTCCGACTACAATATCTGAATTGGTTTTGTCTGCCAATGCCAAAGCCATAGTTAATGCTTCGGGTTCTTCCGGATTTGGAGATTTTACAGTAGGGAAATTTCCATCAGGAATCGCTTGTTCAGGAACAATATGAACATTTGTGTAGCCTGCTTGTGATAAAGTATCAGGTACTGATTTTATAGAAGTTCCGTGCAAAGAGGTAAAAACAATTTGTAAATTATCTTTGGCAGCCGCCGGAGTATTAAAACTGGCATTTTCGATAGATGATTTTACAAAAGCTTTGTCGATTTCGGTATCGATATACTGAATCAGGCTTTCGTTTGCGTTGAATTTGATTTTGTCATAATCTAAACTTTCAATAACGCTAATGATAGCAGTATCTTCCGGGGGAACAATTTGTCCGCCATCTTCCCAATATACTTTATATCCGTTATATTCCGGTGGATTGTGCGAAGCAGTAAGGACGATTCCGCATTGACAGCCTAAATACTTAAGGGCAAAAGACAACTCAGGAGTAGGTCGTAAATCTGAAAACAAATAAACCTGAATTCCGTTTGCAGAAAAAACATCGGCAACAACTTTGGCCAGAGTATTACTGTTATGACGACAATCATAAGCAATTACTACTTTTATAGGCTGATTTGGAAAAACTGTATGCAAATAATCTGAAAGTCCCTGCGTGTTTTTTCCAAGAGTATATTTATTGATTCGGTTGTTTCCAACCCCCATAACACCACGCATTCCTCCAGTTCCAAATTCCAGGTTTTTATAAAAACTTTCCTCAAGTTCTTTCGGCGATGTTGTCATTAATTCCTTAACGGAAGCTTGTGTTTCTTTATCAAACGTAGGTGTTAGCCATTCGTTTACAGCATTCAATATGTTAGGAGCTATATTCATGTAATTTTTTTTAATGTTTAAATTAAAGATAATTTTTTTTAGGAGCTAATCCTGCTGTACACTATATCTTTTGTGATCCCGTTACAAACGGAACCACAAAAGGATGCCGTTCCCATCAGGGCTATGACTTCAGGTTAAAAATTAACTTCCCGTGCTACTTTATAACGTGATTCGTTGTTTTTAGTCCGCAAAATAATTTCTCCCAGAAAACCTGCCAAAAATAACTGTGTTCCTAAAATCATTGTTGTCAGCGCAATAAAAAACCAGGGATTACTGGTAATTAAACTATATTTCATTCCATTATACATATGGTATAATTTAGAGATCCCTATATAACCGGCCAATAAAAATCCGATGATAAACATTAAAGAGCCAATTGCGCCAAACAAATGCATAGGTCTTTTTCCGAATCGTGACAAAAACCAAATCGTAATCAAATCAAGGAATCCGTTAACGAAACGCTCCATTCCAAATTTTGTTTGACCGTATTTTCTGGCTTGGTGAATTACGACTTTTTCGCCAATTTTGTTAAATCCGGCATTTTTCGCCAAAACCGGAATGTATCTGTGCATTTCGCCCGAAACTTCAACGTTTTTTACGACGGCATTTTTGTAAGCCTTTAATCCACAGTTAAAATCATTTAATTCAACTCCGGAAGTCTTTCTTGCTGCCCAGTTAAACAATTTAGAGGGAAGGTTTTTGGCTACAACAGAGTCGTAACGTTTCTTTTTCCAGCCCGAAACCAAATCATATTTCTGAGTCGTGATCATTTCGTACAGTCCCGGAATTTCATCAGGACTATCTTGTAAATCGGCATCCATAGTAATAATAACATCACCTTGTGCTTTTGCAAAACCAGCATGTAGTGCCTGCGATTTTCCAAAGTTTTTCATAAAACGAATTCCTTTTACATTCGGATTTTTGTTAGAAAAGCTTTCGATAATGTTCCACGAATCATCTGTACTGCCATCATCCACAAAAATGATTTCATAAGAATAATTGTTAGACTGCATCACTTTAATAATCCATGAGTAGAGTTCTTTCAGTGATTCCTCCTCGTTTAGAAGCGGTATAAGTATAGATAAATTCATTTTATTGTATTCTCTTATTTCTAAAAATTAAAGCAACTAAAAAACCAATTAGAGAGTCTCTTAAAAGGTATTTTGTTGAGGTTGTTATAACTTCTACAGGATTGAATGGATTAAATGTTTTATATGATTTTAAGGCCTCCTCAATTTTTTTCTGAGTTGCTGAGGGGTCTTGTTTCATTAGTTTAATATTGAAATCAATCATTGTTTGTCGAATAATTTCTTTTGTTTCTGGAGGAAGAACAAAATTATAAAGCAAGATTAGGTAGAGGCAAGAAATAATGCTTCCTATTAATATTGCGAAAAAATAAGCTGAAAATGCTTCTTTAAAAGTAATAAAGCCGTTTAATTTCTTTTTTGTATATCCAATCGAAATTATTCCGAAAAAGACTGTAATAGCCAATGTAAAAACACCTGCCCAGACATTTGTTATTAATTGTAAATTCTGAAAATAAATGTAACTTATAAAAAGGATTAAAAGGAAGCCCAAATAAATGCCAATTTTAAATCCTGTCTTTTTAATTATGCCTGTCATTAGAGGTGATTTCGAAATAATCTACAAATATAACAATTCCCATATTATTCCCCTATTAAAATTGGTTTTTACAATTATATAAAAAAAGAGACACAAAGATTTGTTTATTAAAAAATAATTGTAAATTTGCAAACTCAAAATAATTAAAAGTTTTAAACAAAAAAGAGTATCCTTTGTTTACACCTTTTTCTAGCCATGAAAAAGCTTCAAAATAAAAGTGCTCTGAAACAATAAATAAAAAGAAAAGATGAAAAAAGGAATCCACCCGGAAAATTACAGATTAGTTGCATTTAAAGACATGTCAAATGATGACGTTTTTATTACTAAATCTACTGCAGATACAAGAGAAACAATTGAAGTTGACGGAGTTGAGTATCCTGTTGTAAAAATGGAGATTTCAAGAACATCTCACCCTTTTTATACTGGTAAATCTAAACTTATTGATACTGCAGGACGTATTGACAAGTTCAAAACTAAATATGCAAAACACGCTAAAAAATAATAGCTGTTTTAAATTATATATAAAGCCTTCCAATCGGAAGGTTTTTTTATGCCGTAATTTTAAAATTCTTCAAAGCCAATTGTCTGTTTTGACTATGCAAATAATCTTTATCTTTGAAAGAATTATCTAAATCAAAATGCAATGGAATTTCTTAAAGATATTTTTATAGATAAACTCGGACTGGAAATTCACCATCTTGAAAAGTTTATTAGCTTAACTAAAATTAAAACCTTAAAGAAAAAAGAATTTCTGATTCAGGAAGGAACTGTTTGTGAATTCATAGGATTTGTTGTTTCCGGGAAACTTAGGTCTTATGTTCAAAATGATAGTGTAGAATTCAATAATGATTTTTATCTGCAGAATAGTCTGGTTACGGCCTATACAAGCTATCTAACCCAGAATCCAACAAATTGCAATATTGAAGCTTTGGCTGATACAGAAATCATCTGTATTACTTATGAAAAATTTAATGCGTTGATTGAAGAAGATGTCCATTTTTTGAAATTAGCAAAATACATCTCAGATGTTTTTTTCATTAAAAAATGTAAACGCGAAACTTCATTTTTGAAAAACTCTGCAACAGAAAGGTTTGAGCTCCTTTGTAAAGCCTATCCCGGAATTGAACAGGAAATTTCGCAATACCATATTGCATCTTATTTAGGAATAAAACCGGAATCTTTAAGCCGCATTAAACTCTTAACATACATCAATAAATAAGTGTGTTTTTAGATTGAATTTTGTACTTCAATAATCAATAAATATTTGAAGTATGCCAGCAATTCATCTTAAAGTCAGCGGTAAAGAAAATCCTGCTTTAGCAAAAGAACTCGTAAAAACGATTAGTAGTCTCACAAATCAAATCCTGCATAAAAAGCCTGAAGTTACAGTTGTAACCGTATCTTTTATTCCGGATTATTTATGGTTTGTAAATTCAGAATCTTTAGCTGAATTAAAAAAGAACAGTTTCTTTTTGACGATCAAAATTTCAGACTCAACCAACCTCAAAGACGACAAGGCAAAATATATAGAGGCTTTGCATAATTTGCTGTCAGAGCTACTTGGAAATGTTCATCCGGTAAGTTATTCAGCAATCGAAGAAATGAAAGCTGATGCTTACGGTTATGAAGGTCTTACTATTGAGTATAAAATTATCAGCAATAAAATTTCAAATTTCAAAAAAGAAGATAACCTTTAAATAAAACAGAAATGGAAAAATTGAAAATAACGGCGATTTTACTTTTGGTAATCTTGCCATTTTATGGGCAGCAAAAAACAGACGATAAAAAAATAATATTTGCCATGATTGACGACTATTCGAAAAGTGTCATTGCAAAAGATTCAGTTGTGTTTTATGGTTTATTTAATGATGGAAATGTAACCTGGTGCGCAGGCTATAAAGATCGGACTCAGGCCAAAGAAATTGAAGCAAAAGGGAAGGTGAAAGCAGGTAGTAATTATTTCTCCGGATCGTATAAAGGCTTTATGAGAAGTTTGTTCAGGCACCAATCTACTGAAGATAAGTTTGATAATATTAAAGTTATCGAAGATGGAACTGTGGCTTCTGTAACAATGGATTACAGTTTTTGGGCAGATGGTAAAATGACAAATTGGGGCAGCAAGTATTTAAATCTCATAAAAAGAGATGGGAAATGGAAAATTACAAGTGTAATTTATTCGTTAGAAATGATTCAATATTTTAAACAACCCGCTCTTAAAGAGCGGTATAGGAACTAAATTTGGTTCTTAATTTTGAATAGAAAAGGGCTGTGTCTTTCGCGGAAAAACATGTTTACTGATACAAATAAAATATTTGTAACTTTGAACCTGATAACCAAATCAAGATTTTAACAAGCGCCAAATTTATTTTTTATGAACTATATTCTTTTTGACGGGCCCGTTCGAAATGCTTTATTACCTTTTACTTTTACAAGGCCTGTGGCTGATATTCTAATCGGAATCATGACGATTCGTCAAAAGTGGGAAGCTCGTTTAGGCTCTACTATTACTACCATTACCGAAGATTATTTATCTGCTAAATTTCCGATGGTGGAAATGGAAGAGAATGTTATGATAAATGCTGCGTATTTACCAAATGATACACTTGTCGAAATGGTTTCTGATTTAAAGGAAAATCAGGCCATTTTTAAAGGCGAGGATGTAATTGCCTTTTTTACGACTGAAAATCAGGAAGAAGTTGATTTTGATTTGTATGAAATTATTCAGTACAACGATGATTGTTTAACAGTTGAGCATACCTGGGATATTTTCTCAAAAAATGATGCTGCTATTCGTGCTGATTTTGCATATTTGACAGAAGACAGAAAATCACAGCCAATTCCGAAAAGTGTAAATGTTATTGCGCCAGAAAATATTTTTATTGAAGAGGGAGCTAAATTAGAGTTTGTTACCCTGAATGCATCGACTGGTCCTATATATATAGGTAAGAATGCCGAAATTATGGAAGGAACCGTAATTCGTGGCCCTTTTGCTTTATGCGAAAATGCGCAGGTAAAACTAAATGCAAAAGTGTACGGTCCTACAACCGTTGGTCCGGGGTCAAGGATAGGAGGAGAGGTGAAGAGTGCTGTTCTTTTTGCTAATTCAAATAAAGGGCATGACGGATTTTTAGGTGATTCTGTTTTGGGTGAATGGTGTAATATTGGTGCAGATAGTAATAATTCGAATCTGAAAAATAACTATGAAGAAGTTAAATTATGGAGCTATGAAACAGAAGGTTTTGCAAAAACAGGGCTTCAGTTTTGCGGTTTGATGATGGGGGATCACAGTAAATGCGGAATCAATACGATGTTTAACACCGGAACGGTAGTAGGAGTGAGTGCTAATATTTTTGGAAGCGGTTTTCCTCGTAATTTTGTTCCGAGTTTCTCCTGGGGAGGAGCTGCCGGTTTTACGACATACATTACCAAAAAAGCTTTTGAAACTGCTAAGCTGGTTATGGGTAGAAGAAATATTGAGTTTGATGAGACTGAAGCCGCAATCTTAGAACATGTTTTTGAAGAAACTAAAAAATGGCGAAAGGATTAATGTGTCAATAATATAATTAGTCAATGAGACAATTTTAGCAAACCCGATAAGTTTCAAAAAAACTGTCGGGTTTTGCTTTTTGTGAATTTAAAAATTATCTAATTATCTAATTGCCACATTCTCTAATTAAATCTATCTTTGCACCTTCAAAAAATACTTGCTAAGATGTCTAATAATCTAAGCAGTCTAAAATCTAAAAATCTAAATGATTACAGTTAACGATATTTCGGTTCAGTTTGGTGGAACTACACTTTTTAGCGATGTTTCTTTTGCTATAAATGAAAATGACAAAATTGCCCTTATGGGTAAAAATGGCGCGGGAAAATCGACACTTTTAAAAATAATTGCAGGTCAAAGCAAACCTTCAACCGGAAGTATCTCAACTCCAAAAGATGCTGTTGTAGCTTATCTGCCTCAGCATTTATTGACTCAGGATGGTTCAACAGTAATGGAAGAGGCGTCAAAAGCATTTGGTGAAGTTTTTAAAATGAAAGCTGAGATTGATGAAATCAATGAGCAGTTGACCGTTCGTACCGATTATGAAAGTGATGCTTACATGAAGCTGATCGAAAGGGTTTCGGATTTAAGTGAGAAGTATTATGCAATTGAAGAGGTAAATTATGAGGCTGAAGTTGAGAAAATTTTAGTTGGTTTAGGTTTTGAACGTGAAGATTTCGCAAGACAAACTTCTGAGTTTTCAGGAGGATGGCGAATGCGTATTGAATTGGCTAAAATTTTATTACAAAAACCTGATTTGATTTTGTTGGATGAGCCTACCAATCATATGGATATTGAAAGTATTCAGTGGTTAGAAGAGTTTTTAATTAATCAGGCTAAAGCAGTTGTGGTGATTTCCCATGACAGAGCTTTTGTAGATAATATTACAAATCGTACCATTGAAGTGACAATGGGAAGAATTTACGATTATAAAGCCAAATATTCTCATTATTTAGAGTTGAGAAAAGACCGTCGCGTTCATCAGCAAAAAGCATACGACGAACAGCAAAAAATGATTGCAGATAACAGAGCTTTCATTGATCGTTTTAAAGGAACGTTTTCTAAAACAGATGCGGTTCAGTCGCGTGTTAAGATGTTGGAAAAATTAGTTATTGTTCAGGTTGATGAGGTTGATAATTCTGCGCTAAAATTAAAATTTCCGCCGGCTGCACGTTCAGGACAATATCCTGTTGTGGTAAAAGATCTTTCTAAATCTTACGGCGATCATGTCGTTTTTAAAGATGCTAATATTGTAATCGAACGCGGTCAGAAAGTTGCTTTTGTTGGAAAGAATGGTGAAGGAAAATCAACTATGATCAAAGCCATTATGAAGGAAATTGGTATTGATGAAGGAAGTGTAGAAATTGGTCATAACTCGCAAATTGGGTATTTTGCTCAGAATCAGGCTTCTTTGTTAGATGAAAATGCAACAATTTTTGAAACTATTGATGCTATTGCGGTCGGAGATATTCGTACGCAGATTAAAAATATATTAGGGGCGTTTATGTTTCAGGGGGATGACATTACCAAAAAAGTAAAAGTGCTTTCGGGTGGAGAAAAAACCCGTTTGGCAATGATCAAATTATTGCTTGAGCCGGTAAACTTGTTGATTCTGGATGAGCCTTCAAATCACCTGGATATGAAAACCAAAGATATTATAAAGGATGCTTTGCGTGATTTTGACGGAACATTGATTCTGGTTTCTCATGATCGTGATTTCCTTGACGGATTGGCAACTAAAGTTTTTGAATTTGGAAATAAACGTGTGAAAGAACATTTTGAAGATGTAGCAGGTTTTCTGGCGCATAAAAAAATGGATTCTATGAGGGAGATTGAGAAATAATTCCTGATATAGGAGAAGTAAGAAAAAGAGATGTTCAAAATTGAACATCTCTTTTTCTTATAAATACAATTCTAAATTCGAATTCCAGGTGGAAGCAATTCTTTATATTCCGGATTTTTTTTAATGAACAATACAATTTTCGGATGGATTGGCATTACTTTCATTTTTTTTTCAATGACAATCTCCATGATGTTTTTAAGTAATGTGTCTATTAGCAGTTGATTTTTAAAATCTTCCGGAGTGTTTATTTTTGTTAGGAAAATCTTTTTCTCCTGAAATGAATATTCAACTGAAAGCATTCCTTCCGGAACTATGGTTTCAAATTGTCTTGCAAAAGTGTTGTCTTTGACCGCCATAATAGTTTCAATAGGTTCCATAATTTATCATTTTTTAGCAGGTTTAAAAATATAATATAGATTTAGGGTGATGATTCGGTTTAAAAAAATCATAGGAAAATAGTAAACACGAATGATTTGGACTGTAAAGTTAATCATTTGATTTTCAATATGAAATTATTTTTTAATGACTGCTCTAAAGTTAACTTAGAAATGATTTTATGTTTTTGTTTATTTTGATATTCAATTTAAAGCGTAAGATTTGCTGTGTATATTGGTAAAAAAAGTAATTTTAGCTTTTGTAATTAAATTCCTTTTCTAGCAATGAGTAAAATTCCTGTTTATTTTATGCCTGGTTTGGCTGCTAGTCCGGCCATTTTTGAAAGAATCCAGTTAGATGAAGCTGTTTTTGAAGTTTGTTTGCTGGAATGGGAAATCCCTCAGTTAAAAGAATCGTTATCTGATTATGCGCTTCGAATTACAAAAAAAATTAAACATGAAAATCCTGTTTTAATTGGTGTTTCTTTTGGGGGAATTCTGGTTCAGGAAATGGCAAAACATATCGATGCCCGAAAAGTGATTATTATTTCGAGTGTGAGAAGTAGTATGGAATTTCCTAGAAGAATGAAAATTGGTAAGACCACAAAAGCGTACAAGCTGATTCCGATGAAGTTGATTTTGAATATAGAGAATCTGGCTAAGTTTTCTTTTGGTGAAAAAATCAATAAGCGGATTAAGTTGTATGAAAAATTTCTTGCTGTTAGAGATTTGAATTACCTGCAATGGGCTGTAGAATCTGTTATATGTTGGAACCGGAATGAGATTGATGAAAAAGTAATTCATATTCACGGCGATCAGGATGATGTTTTTCCAATAAAATATATCAATAGCTGTATTGTTGTAAAAGGCGGAACTCATATTATGATTCTGAATAAATACAAATGGCTTAATGAGAATTTGCCTTCGATTATATTGGAAGAATAAAATGAAATTCAACCTTACTTTGACCCATCAGAGTCGAGGACTTAGTCGTTTAAAAGGGGCTTCGAATCCGCTCAGCCTGATATATGGAGAATAAACGTAAACTTCTTATAAAACCTAATGTCTTAGCCCCGATTACTATGACATAAACAAGTTAATAAATCTTTTTTTTTAAATTTAAATTAGTTTTATTTTAAGACACAGCAAGTTTGCGAATAAGAATTCAACAAAAGGTTTTATATCTTACTCGTTGATAATAAGGGTTGTCCCTGATAAGATTTATGCTGATTTTCTAACCTCAAATGTTTTGTTATCTCTAATACAGGCACATATACGATGTACTA
>NZ_JASY01000015.1:0-108995 GCF_000735715.2 Flavobacterium chungangense LMG 26729 | reverse complement strand
ATGCTTGTGTAGGGAGTGTTGTTGGAACAAGCAATGCAGTGTTCCCAATCACGACTTCGACAACCATAACTTGGACGTATTCGGATGGGGTTAATTCATCCAATCAAAATCAAATTATTAGCATTCAAGACACGACCGCTCCAGTCGCTGCTATTTCGACCTTGCCAACTGTAAACGCCCAATGTTCGGTTGCGAGTTTAACCGCTCCAACCGCTACGGACAATTGTGCAGGAACAATCACAGCAACAACAAATGCAGTGTTCCCAATCACGGCTTCCACAACCATAACTTGGACGTATTCGGATGGGGTTAATTCATCCCAACAAAATCAAATTGTTACTATTCAAGACACCACTAAACCTAACATTTCTTGCATAAGTGATCAAACTTTATCATGTGACACAACAATACCCGATTTTAGAAACTTAATTTCGGCTATTGACAATTGTGATGATTCTCCAGTAATTACACAGAATCCTGCTGCTGGAACGACACTTATTAACGGTATGAACATAAAAATTACAGCTACTGATAAGAACGGAAACAGTTCGGAATGCAACTTTACAGTATTCGAAGAAGCCATTTGGGTAAACGCTGGGGATGATGTTTACATAAAAGAAGGCGAAAGCATTCAACTTCATGCAACAGCATCGGCTACAGGAAATTTTGAGTGGGATACAACTTCAAGCTTAGATAATTTGCATAGCGCCACTCCTTTTGCAACACCTTCGGAAACGACTACTTATAAGGTTGTTTTTAGAAATTCGAAAGGCTGTACCATAGAAGATAGTATCACCATTTTTGTAGAACAAACCCCAAAAGATGATACCAAATATGGTTTTTCTCCAAACGACGATGGAATAAACGATTTTTGGAAAATTGATACTATAGAAGAATATCCTAATAACGAAGTTTACATATATAACCGATGGGGTGATTTGGTTTTTAATATTAAAAATTATGACAATGCCAGTAATGTCTTTAGTGGTATTGCTAATAAAAAAAGAAGTCTAGGAGCCGATGTTTTACCCGAAGGAACTTACTTTTTTGACATTAAAATAAACGGTAATCACCATCTTAAAAAAACCAAGGGATACCTTGTAATAAAACGATAAATAATGAAAAACAACTTTTTTACACGGACTATTATTGCCGTTTTGTTTACAATGCAACTTCAGTTTGTTTTTGCACAGCAAACCCCAGTTTTTGCTAATTACAGCTACAACACGGTGGTCATTAATCCCGCACATTCTGGTTATTATGAAGATGTTGATGTAACTTTTATAAATTCTGGATTCTTTAATTCGGTTGAGGGAAGTCCTAAAAACATAGGACTAACTGTAAATGCACCGCTGCGTTCCAAACATTTGGGATTGGCAGCGGGAATTGCAACAGACCAAATAGGGGTTACATCAGCAACTAGTTTTTTTGGTGCTTACTCGTACAAAATCTTCTTCGATTCGGAATACGACCAAGGAAGATGGTGGGCTTATGACCCTAATATCTTATCATTTGGAATTAGTGCAGGAGGCACCATGTACAGCGAAGATTTATTAAGTCTAAAAATCGAAAATGACCCTGAATTTCAAAACAATGTCAATGCCTTTGTTCCTACTGTTGGTCTTGGTCTTTTGTACAATAAAGATCATATTTATTGGGGAATTTCGGCACCCAATATATTAGGAAACTCGCTGTCTTCTGAAAGAAATATTAATTTAAAAAATCCTTTTTACAGCTATTTTGGCTATCGTTTTTTTACCACTCAATTAGAGGAAATACTTGTAAATCCAAGCATGCTGATTAAATATGTTCCTGGAGCACCACTTCAGGCCGATTTTAATCTAATGATAAACTACATCAATAAAGTAGAATTTGGAGCAGGATACCGTACCAGCGAAACCGTCAATTTGCTGGCAGGATTTCATTTAGGAACTAATTTTAAATTATTATACAATTACAGCTATGCCCTAAAACAATATAATAATATCAATACCCACGGAATTATATTGAATTACAGGTTTGGCAAAGGGTACGAAGAAAAAGGTTTTAAATAAGATTCAATTATTCTAATTTAATCAAAAATTTTACTAGGCTAATAATTCCATTTTTTATATTAACTAACCAATTTCAATATTTTAACATAACTCATTTACTATTAGCCTACTTAAAATTTAAAAACTATACAATTTTTCAAGTAAAATTTAAAAATTTATTTATTTTATTAAGAATTATCTCTATATTTGAACTTGAAAAACAAAAATAACAAGATTAAATTTGTTAAATAAATTATTTAAATAATTGCTAAAATTATGATTCACTCTACCTCCATTTTCAGTTTTGCGACTATACGTAATGCATCAGACAAGAAAAAAATAGATCTTAATAAAAGTGTGATGCCAAGCACCGATTTATCAAAAAAAATAGTGCAAATCATAGAAACAAATAAATTAAGAGATGAAAAGATTAAGGCTCTAAACACATTTTTAAAAAATTATGTAGAAGGTTCAAAATTTTTCAAAACAGAACACGAATTATCTAAACAAGTAGTGTCTGACCCAAACATTAAAGATAAAAAAACAACTGATCTTGTAGAACAATTATATGACAACATAGTAGTTAATGTCTTAATTGGAAACACTCAATCATTGGTATATAAACTCATAATAGAAGAACTACAAACAATATTTCAAAAATTAAATGAAGAAACTATTAAAGATCCTAAAACAGTAAATATAATACTACCAAAAGGATTGTTACTTAATTTAGGCAAAAGTAATCTAACAGAATCTATAAATAAAAAAGAAACTGTTATCTCAAAAAAAACAACAGCTACTGAATCTGAAGAAAGATTAATTTCAAAACCAAGAACATTTATAAAAGCTTCACATGGTAAATGGTATGATGCTGAACTAATGGGTAATTATATAGACATAAACCAGCAAACAGGCAATAATATTATGATATACAACGATGGCTGTCATACAAAAATTCCATTTCAAATTGCCGATTTAAGAGTTGTTGAAATTGAAACTATTGGTTATTTACCTAAGGAAATCGCACATGTAAATAATGTACAAGGCAATGAAAAACATACCAAAACTACCAGAAGATTAAAACGAATAGAAACTTTCGATTCATTTATTTCTGAGAACGAGATTACCAAAGAAACCGATACCCAATCTACCGAAAAATTTAGTATTGAACGTGAAGCTGCTCAAGTAAAAGAAGAGGAAAGCTCAATTAATGTAAATGCTAGTGTATCGGCTTCTTACGGTGTCGCCAAAGCTTCTTTGGATGCTGGTTTTCAGAATACCCAATCTGAGCAGACTGCAAACGCTACATCTCAGACATATGCCAAAGAAGTGGTACAAAAAGTGATCGATCGAGTAAGTAATAAAATTAGAAGTGAACGTAGTCTAAAAACGATAGAAGAATTTGAAGAAAATGTAGAGCATATTATAGACAACACCAATTCGTCCGAACCTAAATCTTATGTCTACAGATGGCTTAGTAAAATTGTAAAAGGAACTTTGAAAAATTATGGCAAACGTTTAATTTTTCAAATCGATATTGCACATCCATCCCATTATTATTTGTATCGCACCATGAATAGTCCAGTCGAAAAAGCCAACTATCCATTAGACCCTAGAATAGCCAAAATTAGAGATAATGAAATCACTGAAAAAGATGGCATTAAATTGTTTGATTATCTAAACCGAAATAATTATCAAGAGTTTGCTGATATTTATCAAGTAACCTTACCTTTTCCAAAAGATAAGGAATTGTTGATAGGTAAATCTTTCTGTGGAAAAGATGGTTTGATAGAAAAGGACATAATGGATATTGAAAAAGGCTACTGTGCAATTGAAGTAAAAGCAGTTGACTTGAGAGACGATTGGAATGCCGACAGTCAGGTCGGTTATTTTATCGGTGTTGAGGGGCAATTTAATGGTCCTGGCGAACATCATATGTGGGGAGGAGCAAGAGCATTTGGCTTAAATCGTTCCACAAAAAATATTGCTATTTCAGTTTTTTTCAAGGGTCCACATTATTCAATTCTAAATCTAGAAATTAAACTAGAACTAACAGATGAAGGAGAATTGGCATGGAAACAAGAGTGCTACAAGTTATTAATTGAAGGATACAATACTCTTAAAGAAGCTGCAGATATAAAAATGAATTCATGGAGTATTAATGATATTGATATGAATCCAACTAAAAAAAGAGAACTCATCGCATCAGAATTAAAAAGAGATGCTTTGAAAAAAATTCTTGATTGTAATATTGCCGGACTCAATTTTACTGTTAATGATGAATACATAATTGGTGAAGAATACAATCAAAGTTGCTGTGTAGATGCTATTAATGCAGAAAAAGTTCGTTTCATAGAAAACTGTTTTGATTTTAAAAACATGACCTATGAATTATTCCCATACTTTTATGGAAATAAAAATAACTGGGATGCACAACTAAAATTAAATGACGAAGATCCTCATTTTGAAGCATTCTTAAAAGCATCCTACGCTAGTATACAGATTCCGGTACACCGAGATACTATGAAAGAACGTGCTGCTATCAATTTTATCTTAAACAATTCGATTGCAAACTATGCAGCTATACCTGCTAACGCACAAAATCTTATTGCTGAACTGGAAAACGAACCCGCAAGTCCTTTTGATTACGAAATTAATGCAAACCCTTCAATTCCACCTAAACCAATTACTACTGTAGATATTGGTATGTTTGAAGTCCCTACAGATCTTGTTATATTAGAATGTGGTACCGAAAGAGGTATTAAACCAAGAGAAGATCATGCTCTTTCTACAGCTATATTAGATCAATTTAAATCGCCTGCTATTATCGCTGATCCTTGTGTACATTAAAAATGAAAAAATAATTTGGGAATACTATTTTGAAATAATCAAATTTACAACGAATCATTTTGGAGACGGTATCTATAAAATATTAAGGAATGGCAAAAATAGAATTTAAAGAGTTAGAGCATATAGCTCTTGAAGGTGGCGGAGCAAAAGGCGTTGTTTATCTTGGTGCTATTGAGGCATTAGAAGAAAAAATGGAAGAAATTTGGCGTAAAGGTGAAGTTTTAAAAATGATTGAAGAAATAACACCTCACCTATCTCCTATACATAAAAAAGTAAAATACAATTCACTTTATAATGATTTAAAAAAAGTAAACAGACCCAGTATTTTAAATTATTTCGACATCAACGGGCAACAACAAACTAAAATCAAAAGTATAGCAGGTTCATCCGCGGGAGCAATAACAGCTTTAGCACTAACATTGGGACTAAACTCAAGTGATATAGAAAAAGTGCTAAATTATCCCTTTACTAATTTTTTAGAAGAGAAAGCTGTTGGTAAATACCGCATGATTGACAACTTGGGAAATTTAAAAATCGCACAAGATCATTATAAAAAAGTTGGTGGAGGTGAAAAACAACAGGAAAAATTTGAGTATCAGTTTAAGCGTTATGCAAAAGTAAACGGAGAAATACCTAAGCTAATTTTACGTCAAACTCTAGTTGGTACAATTTTAGAAACTATCTTTTCAGGAGTAATCCATAAAATAGATGCAATTCAAAAAACGATTTCTCAAGACAATTTTAGAGATTTTATCCAACTACCATTACCCGGACCAGGATGGATTGATAGGCGCTTTGGTTATATAAAATCAATAGGAGTTTACAAATTTTTACAAATTCTTTTTACAGAAGGTCTATTTAGAAAGACGTTTCGAAAGCCATTGAAACTGGAAATAGATACTATTTGTAACCTAATTTGGGACAGAGGTATGTTTGCCGGCTTTAGTGTTAGAGAATTTTTTTTTGATCTTATTATTTACGCAGCGACGAGAGATACTCATTTTCAACGAGGACTTTTAGAAAAAAAGTTGTTTACCAAAACAGAAATTGATGATATTAATAAAGCATACAAACATTTCGAAATAGGAAAAAGACCAGATGCAAAATTGGGACATGAAAGATATTTTAAATATTTGCAAAGTCTTACTTTTGATGATTTCTACAAAATTACAAATATCAACCTTGGATTTAATGTAACCAACATGACCCACGGAACATCCTTGCTTTTTTCACACAAACATACCCCAAATTTTTTAGTCTTGGAAGCCGCAGCTGCATCTATGACAATACCTCCAGCGATAAAGCCTTTGTACACAGAATTGGATGTTTTTGAATTTAACAAAGAAAACATTCCGAAAAAAATAATACAAGGCAAAAATTTCGATATGGATATATATCAAATTCACGAGTTTGCTGTAAAGAAATATATTTCAGTAAATAATAAAGCAGGTATACACATTGACACAAATAATTCAATAAACAATAGTGGGTATTTAAACTTAATGCGAGAAGTTTTTAACTATCAAAATTTCAAAGATGAAAAAATAACTGTTGATGAAAAAAATATTATTCCCGTAACAAAAGATTTGATAAAGTATTATTACAATTCTGCCTACAAAGGTATGCTTGTAGATGGAGGTACAGTAAATAACATTCCCTATAGTTTTTTTAGAGAAGAAAATTTAGTTAGCGAAACACCACTTCCTCCTAAAATTAAAAACGAGATTTCTAGTATGCAAGGAGTATTGGCTCTTAAACTGGATGGACTATTTCCTCCCGAAATTTGTATTGCTTTTAATGAAGCAATGGATAACATATTAAAAGAAGATGAAAAAACAACAAATAAAAAAGTTTTAAAGCCTTCTTATAATAATCATTGTATGGAAAAAGAAGATACAAAAACAATAAATAAAAAAGTTTTAAAGCGTTCTTATAACGATCATTGGATGGATATTGATGGAACAAGGCAAAAAAAAATCAATAAGGAAATTGAATCCCAAGCTAAAAAAATTTTATCAATAAACAATATTAACATAAAAGAATATGGAACATTTCAAGACATCGTATTTAAACTCCTAAAATCATATGCTGCTGAAAAAAATATACCGCCATGGAAAAAGCAGGTAAGCATTCTATCATTGGTTGGGACACTACAACATAATCTATCTGAAACGAACCAAATCAAATACCTATCAGATCACAATCACATTATCCCTTTATACAGCTATGGAATTGACACCTATGACTTTGAGTTAAACAAATTTACAAGCTTAATTAATTTATCAAACCGAAAAGCCAAAACAGCTGTTTTAAAATATTTTGATACATAAATACAAAAAAACAACCCTATTCTAAAAATATGTGAATTAAAAAAATAGTTAACTTTGAAATCACACACAAGTTCAGCAAGAAAATTATTCATTCAATCTTAATTTGAAAAGGACAAAATCGAAACCCTAAAAAAATTAAAAATGATGCCCAACAGAAGTCAAATTGATTTTTTAGATAGAGTCTAGAAACAAAAAAGCGATAATTCATTTTATTAGAATTATCGCTTTCTTTGTTAAAACAAACTAAATAATACGATTTTTATTGGAGATTATATTGGACAGTTGCTGACAACGCTTTCCCTGTAGAAGTAGCCTCTTTTTTTAATACTCCATCTACATAAATTTGCACTTTTAATGTTGATGAAGCAGAAGCTCCAACTCCGTTCATCACAATGCTAGCTACGTATGCATTTGCTGGCACAACAATCTCCGAGCTATTCCAAGTTGTTCCACTAAGACTTGATGCGGTTGTTAAACTGGTGTCATACCCATAAACAACCATTCCTACATTAGCATCAGAAGAAGTTACGGCTTTGAATACAACCTTTTTTGAAGTATTAGATGAAACAGGTGAATCATCATCACTATTACAAGAAGTTAATAGCAATGTAGAAAATAATAATAGAAATAATACTTTGTGCGAAAATAGATTTTTCATTTTTTTGGTTTTGAATTCATAAATTTTAATTTGATTATCGTAAGTTAATTCATGCTGTATAGAGATTAATAAATGAAAAGGTTGCGTCCCTTTTTTTTATAAATTCTATTTTTTTAATGTGTACACCACGTTGTAATTTAAGTTAAAGAAGTTTTTTTGTCATATCTGTAATTATCTAAGTGATTCTATATATTAGTAACTACATCTTTTAAATAATTATTTTTAAAGTTTATATGTAATGCCTATTTTACCTCCGCTTGTTGCATTACCTCCCCCAAGCTCAAAATTTACTGCAATCTTTTGATTGAAAAAATACCTGCCGCCCACTTGTCCAGCGACTCCAAATGGTGTATCATCTACAAGCGAAGTATTAGTATCTGCATCTTTTATAGTCCAATTATAATAGTTGACGCTTAAGCCTGCATAACAGTCCCACTTGTTTGGAATATTTAAAACTTTATTAAAATGATAATTAGCATTAGCTTGTAAACCAAGAATAGTACTTTTAATATCATAAATTTTATAGGCTTGATAAGACACTTCCGCACCAATAGTTATATTATCTGTAATTCCGTAGTCCAATCCTACATATATTGGCGTACCCCATCCGGAAGAACCAAACCCTGTATTTAATTGTATTTTTTGCTTTTCCAAAGGTGCTTGAGCTTTAGAAACTGTAATTGCTAATAATGATAAAAAAAGAAATAAATTTTTCATAAGAAATGATTTTTTTAATATTTTTTAGTTGTTATTGTTTAATAAAAATAGACTAGTAGTTTTGACAATATTACTGTATAATTTGAGGGGGACAAATACCTATAAAAAAGTAATTATTTTTACCTGATTTCAGGTAGTTTTATCTAGTTAAGGTTTCGCTTCTAATTTGTATTTTTGAGACACATTTGTTATCGAAAAACTTATTCAATTTCAGTTTATTGTTTCCCTCTACAGTGTGTTACCTACTATCACACTAATATAAATGTTACATCTATGAAGAAAGTTATCTTACTAATAATAACAGTCATGTCTTTTTTAAGTTTACATGCTCAAAAACCATATGAGTTAGGCAGTAGTCAAAAAATTATTGATAGTTTAAAGACAATTTTAGCAAAAGAAAAATCAGATAGCTTACGAAGTATTATTTATTTTGAACTTTCACGGCTTTATATTGGGATTGATTTAAAACAGGTCAAAAATAACTTATCAGAGGCTAAGAAATTAATTCATGGCAATCCGTATTTGAAAGATGTTTCTTATTACTATAATGCCCCGTATAGCTATTACACTTCAAAAAACCTAGATACTTATTTAAAGGATTTAATTGTTATAAATGAAAAATTATTAAAATACAATATTCCTGAAGCCAAGATCTTACGATTAAAAACACTAATCAACTTAAGTGTAATTCAAGGCTGGAAAAACAATGAGTTGGAATCGAAAAGGATTCAAATTGAAGAAGCTATTCCTCTTGCAAAAAGCATTTATAATAATGAACTATTAGGCACAATTTACCTCTCTCTTGCCAAAACTTTTTTTAATGAAAATAATTTGGACAAAGCCGAATATTATGGCAATCAAGCAATAAAAATTATTGAAAGTAGAAAATTGAAATCCTCTAAATATGACGAAAATCTATTCTTAGCTTATATATCTTATGCAGAAACTCTTTCACTTAAAAAAAAATTTAATGAGTCTGAAAATATTTTAGATAAAGCGAATCATTTACTAAAGCATTATCCAAATTCAAATTTATATTGTAATTATTACTATACAAAAAGTTTCATAGAACTTAAAAGAAGTAACTATTTAAAATCACTTTTCTATGTAAATGAAGGGATAAAAAAAGCAACCGCATTTGAAGACTTTTTTTTTGTTTATAGACTGAAATTATTAAAAATTGAATTACTAAGACACCAAAAAAAATACCTTGAGGCTAAAATTCTAATGGCTCAGGTTTTAGAAAGTGAATACCAGCAAATAGATGAAAAAAGAGATAATTATAAAGAGATTGCATTTTTCTGTAAGCAGCTCAAAGATTTTTCAAATTCTGTAAAATATTATGAAAAATACATTGAATTAAGTGATAGTTTGAATGCTACCAAAACAAATAATAACATAATAGAACTCGAAGCCAAATACGATAATTCAGAAAAGCAAAAGAAAATTATTAGCCTTGAAAAAGAAAAACAAAAGGCAACACTTATTGCTGAAAACACTAGATTGTATAGTGTAATGTTTGGCTTGTTATCTTTAATTTTATTATTGGTTATATATTTTCTTTGGCAAAATGCGAAGGCACAAAAATTATTGACATTAGAAAAGGATAAAAATTACAATCAGAAACTCTCTTTTTTAAAAACTCAAAAAGAAATTGAAGTAATGCAAGCAATGATTGATGGTGAAGAAATAGAGCGTAAAAGAATTGCACGAGAATTGCACGATGGAATTGGAAGTAAACTCTCTGCACTAAAGATTTTAATGTTTCGTTTTAACAATAAGCAGATTAGCAATGATAATTTGGCTCAATTTAATGAATTACTAAGTACATCCATTACTGAATTACGACAAGTTTCCTATAATTTAGTCCCAGAATCACTTTTAAAATTAGGCTTAGAAAATGCTTTAAGCGATTTATGTTATCTTTTACATTCTGAAAAAGTAAAAATAGAATTCCAAGCGTTTAATATTACAAATACAATTCCTATTTCGAGTCAAATAAATATTTACAGAATTATCCAAGAATTATTAAATAATGCTTTAAAGCATTCAGATTGTTCTGAAATTCTAGTTTCATGTAGTCAGAATGAAGATTCGTTTTTTATTTCGGTAGAAGATAATGGAAAAGGGTTTGATGTTTACAGTATTGAAAAAAAAACAGGGTTAGGAATAAAAAACTTAAAAAACAGAGTAGAATTATTTAGTGGAACATTCAATCTTGAAAGCAATAAATCAGGAACTTATTATAATATTGAACTTAAAATATGAAAGCTTCCAAAAAAATAAAAATAGCAATTTTAGATGATCATCCTCTAATAATAGAAGGATTAAATCTACTTTTTTCTAAATCTGAAGATTATGAAGTTATTTCTGGATTTACCAATAGTACCAGTTTATTTAATTTTAAAAAACTAAATTCAATTGATATTTTATTGCTTGATGTCTTTTTAAAAGATGATAATGGAATAGATGTATGTTTAAAAGTCAAAAAACACAATCCAAAAATAATTGTATTAGGAATGAGCAGTCAGTCTGAAAGAAGTATTGTTTTGCAAATGATAAAAAATGGAGCAAATGGATATTTATTAAAAAGTGCTAATCTGGATGAGTTTATTTATTGCATAAAAAATGCAATAGAAGGTAAAATTGTTTTCAGTAAAGAAGTTGAGACATTAATGAATATAGCCCATTTTTCTGATTTAAAAAGTATTCCTAGACTAACCCAGAGAGAAAAAGAAATTTTGCAACTTTTAATTCAAGGTAAATCAACTCAAGAAATATCAGAAATTTTGTTTTTAAGTTTTTTAACAGTACAAACACACAGACGTAATATGTTAAATAAATTTCAAGTTAAAAATGCAGTTGAATTAATCAATTTTGTAAATCAAAATGGATTGTTATAGTTGAGAGTTACTTTTGTCTTATCACAATTTTCAGTGATACTGTTATTGTCATTATATCATAAAGTATGTAAGTAAAAAGATGTTATGTTCGTCAAACTCTAACACCTACATTGAATAACAAATCCGAGATCTCTACAATTTTGAGGTTTTTGCTTCTTCCATCTCAATGATAACCGAAAACGTACTACGTCACCATTGCCTGTCCAAAAATACCCTTAAAATCTGTTTGTTTAATCGCTTAGCTAAATAGTCATTAAATCAAAGTAGGTCACAATAATTGAATAAATTACCTAAAATCAGGTAGATAAATTTACTTGTTATTGGGTATATCAGGAGAGTACTAGAATCTATACATTTGAAAAATGGGTCTCAGAAAAAACGATATTTATTTAATCATAAAATTCATGAAAGTAAAAGCTATCGCTCTGAATAAAGAAGCTAATCGTAGACAAGGAGAAAATAAATGAATTAATAGTTTTTTTGTAAATGAATTAATTTTAAACACATTAAAATGTTCGTTAAATTATTGAGCAGCAATAAAAAAATAGAGGTTGCTATAACCAAGATATTTAATTTCTAAATCCAAAATGAAATCAATATTCGATAATACAACAAGAGTAGAATTAATTAATAGGATAATGACTTTAAATGACAGTTCTATTCGTCAATGGGGAAAGATGAATATTCATCAAATGATAAAGCATTGCATTCTATGTGAAGAAATGTATTTGGGAAAAACTAAATACAAACGTAGTTTTATTGGATTCCTATTTGGAAAAATTGCATTGAATATATTGATAAAAAATGAAAATCCTAAAAAAAAGAACTCCCCAACAAAGGTTGATTTTAAGAACTTTGAACTATTAGGGAATATTGAAACAGAAAAATTGAAGTGGATAAAACTTGTTCAAGAATATGAAACTTACACTGAAAAAGAATTCATTCATTGGTTTTATGGAAAAATGACCAAATACCAGATAGGAATATCAGTTTACAAACATATCGACCATCATCTTAGACAATTTAATTCCTAACTTAAATTGATTTTGTAACAAGAAATGCGTTTAGCTGACTTATTTATAAGGACAATTATTAATTTACTTAATAAAGATAATTCTATGACAAAAAAAACATTTAGCAAAATAGTAATATTTTTTACACTATTTACAATAACTGGAATTTTAGGATTAACACTTTGGGATTATTTTCATGGTGGTGTACCAGGACATAACCTCTTAAAAAGGGTAGTGTCTCACTAACTGTGTAAGTAAAAAATAATGGGGTTTAATACCTTATTATTTTTTTGTTTAATTTTAAATTTTACACAGTCTTATGAAAAAAGAAGATTTATTATCCGCTGAATTTTTAAAACAATTCAAAACAGGTGAAGACCTAAATGGTTTTCTTGCAGAACTTCAAAAAAGAGGATTAGAAGCCATTCTTAATGGTGAATTAGATTCTCATTTAGGTTATGACAAACATGAAAAATCTAGTTCTTCCAATTCTCGAAATGGTTTTTCCAATAAGAAAATAAAAACTTCATTTGGTGAGTCTCAGATTCAAATTCCCAGAGATAGGGAAGCTTCATTTAATCCTCTTATTGTTCCAAAACGTCATAGTATGATTGATGGTTTAGAGAATGTAATTGTTTCTCTTTATGCCAAAGGGATGAGCGTTAGTGATATTGAAGAACAGATTAAAGAAGTTTATAATTTTGATGTTTCTACATCTACTATTTCAAGAATCACTGAATCGGTTTCTAATGATATTATAGCCTGGCAAAATCGTCCTTTAGATGCTGTTTATTTAATAGTTTGGATGGATGGAATTGTCTTTAAAGTTCGGGAAAATTCAAAAGTGATTAACAAAACTATTTATCTGGCTGTTGGTCTGAACAGAGAAGGCAAGAAAGAAGTTTTAGGAATGTGGCTGGGTAAGAATGAAAGTGCCAGTTTTTGGTTAGGAGTTTTAACAGATTTAAAAGCCAGAGGTGTTGAAGATATATTAATTACAGCTACTGACAACTTAAATGGCTTTACTCAAACTATTAAAAATGTATTTCCAGAATCACAAACTCAAATCTGTGTAGTACATCAAATACGCAACTCTGCCCGATATGTAGTCTGGAAGGATAAAAAAGAGTTCTCTAAAGATATGAAGCAAATTTATGATGCTCCAACAAAAGATTCGGCTAAAGCTGCTCTTGAAGATTTTGCATCTAAGTGGAATCAGAAATATCCTTATGCCGTCAAATCTTGGCAGGAAAACTGGGAAGAACTCACCATCTTTTTTGACTTTCCGCTAGAAATTAGAAAAATCATTTACACCACAAATTTGATTGAAAATCTTAATGGAAAGATTAGAAAATACACCAAAAATAAATTGTCTTTCCCCACAGACGAAGCTGTTTTAAAATCGGTATATTTGGCTTTAAGAGAAGCTACTAAAAAATGGACAATGCCAATCCATAATTGAGGATTAATACTTAATCAGTTCTTAACTATATTTGAAAAAAGGGTTCAACTTTAATTAAAAAGTCAAACCCCGTTATTTTTAAACTTACACACTTTTTAGGACAGTGTCTTAAAAAGAAAAGATTTGCCAAAAATTTCAAATTGGTGGGGATTATTATCAATTCCATTAGTAACCTTTATTTCATTAAAAAGAATTGAAAAGCGAATCGACTTTAAAACAGATTTCACTAATCAAATATTTTTTAAAAAACATATTGTGCCATTTTTAATTGCTCTTGTTTATGGTATTTTTATAGTTGTATTTTCTTCAACAGGAAATTCTAAAATATCCTATTCAATGTTTTTAATTCTATTTGTGGTAGCATTATTTGTTCCTATCTATAAATCAGAATATTTTTTAGGGTTTGTTCTTGGACTTACTTACACTTTTGGTGGAGCTCTGCCTGTAATCATTGCACTTGTTTTGTCAACTGTCTTCTATCTTTTGTTTAATTACATAGGACCAATTTTCGTATTTATTGGAACTAAAATTGGAGTTTTTGAAAAAGGTAAATAATTTAATGAGAAGCAAACGATTAAAATTATAAACAACAATATTAATGTCCAAAAGTCATAATTAATATTTAATACAAATAAAATGAAAAAATATACTTTACTCTTCCTCTTATTTTTTACCATTAACTTCATATCAACTTATAGCCAGTCTGGCACAAGTAAAAATATCAGCATATCCGAAAGTACTAAATATATTTATTGCGAACTGGTGCAGCAGGATGTATATCGGCTTGACGGAGTACGAACAACCATATTTCTAAATTTTGGCTCCAAATCAGAATACAAAAACCAGACTACAGAAAGCGATTTTATAAAGTTGCAAAAAGACGGAATGGACGCTTTAAACTATATGAGCGAAAATGGCTGGGAGGTCGCTTTTAAAAACAGTAGAGAAGCTGGTTCTGCAACTATCGAAACCATTTATTTATTACGAAGGAAACCTTTAGAAGAAAAATAATATTTTAATAGTATTTTAGAAAAAATATTACTTAAAATTTAATTATATGATTTTTAGAGAAGCAACAGTTGATGATATTGACAACTATATGGTTGTGAGAATGGCTGTAAAGGAAAATGTATTGAATAATCCAGCGTTAGTACCAAGAGAAGACAATGTGGAGTATTTAACAAAATATGGAAAAGGTTGGGTATGTGAAATTGATAATGTAATTGTTGGTTTTTCAGTTGTAGGATTGACGCAACACAATGTTTGGGCTCTTTTTGTGCTTCCAGAGTTTGAAGGAAAGGGTATTGGCAGAAAACTTCACGATATTATGATTAATTGGTATTTTAAACAGACAAGTGAAACTATTTGGTTAGGGACAGAGCAAAATACCAAAGCTGAAATTTTTTACAAAAACAGAGGTTGGACAATTGTAGGAATGCACGGATCTGACGAAACGAAATTTGAAATGGCATTTGAAGATTGGCAGAGAATAACAACGGACCACCGACATCAATAACTGTTGCAGGTGTTCCGTTTTTGAATGATAATAAAACAATAGACATAAAAGTGACTCTATCTTTTTACAATACTAATATAATGTGGATTTACAATTTTTATCAAATGCAACCAACCTTAAACTATTAGTAGCAAATCTGACAGGAGTTGTGATAGAAACCTCTCTCTGAATTTTTTAAGAGATATTACAGGTCCTTACCGAAACTTGAACAATAATAAAAAGCTATAATACAAGAAAAAAGTAATTGTAATTTCTTTGATATTTCTATTTATCCTTTTTTGACAAAATCACTTCCATAGGAAACAGACTATAAAGCATTTTTTCCAGAGTGCCTATGTTCAAAAAGTTCTAAGAATTTTTAAAGATGATGAAAAGTACAAACGAAATTTAAGAAAACACTTTAAGCAACGACCTTTTGTTTTTCATATATTAAAAAGATAACTTAATTGTAATATACAATTAAGTAGAATAAAAATTACTATATTTGAGTATATTTAAATTTTTGGAAGATTTAGATTCAAAATAAAAGCTCTGTTATTCTTAAATTCAGGGCTTTTATATCATTTATTTTATATCAAAGAAGCGGAAAAAATGAGACCATCAATATCTTTGATACCAAATAACTTCTCTTAAAATCCTTTTTGTATAATAGCTCAATAAAATTAGAATTCACTTTTAATTCTCAATACAAATTTATTTAGTTATAATAAAAAAATTGACTATTATTAATCTAATAAAAAACGGATTTTTAGTTAATTTTTATTATTAAAGATACTTAGTATTTTGTTTTTAAATACTCTCGAGATGTACAACCAATTTCTTCTTTAAAGGTACTTGAAAAGAAGTCCGTGAAGAAAATCTAACTTTATCTCCTATTATATCAAGCGTTAACGAATCTAAAAGACACCTATCTTCTATTAGCTTTTTCATCTTCTATACTCAGTTTAGTACGTATTTTTGTCAATTTAACTTTAATATACTATTGAAACAATAATAAAGATGATGTTTAGGTACGTTCATAGATTAGTAAAGTCATTCTATTGAAAAATAAACATTTAGAAAAATTTTACTCATTTTTAATGTAATCTAAAATCGATTGAGATAATTCAATAAATCTTAATTCAATATCTTTTTGTAGGAGGCTTTTTGGGTAGATTTTTTTATCTAAAGCATCTGACATTTAGGCTAAAAAACTCTTAAAAAATCATTCGCTCTTATAGGCTGTATTTTTTCATTTTGTTGTAGAAAATAATCATTTATATTTCTTCTAGCGGTATTGCTATAAAACACAGCCGTTAAAAGATACTTTTTGATAAAAAACAACACATTGTGCATTAAACGAGGAAAGAACATAAATAAAACCTAGTCAAAAAATATAGAGTTACGGTTGATGCTCCAATTATGGTAAGTCATTAAAATTGCTAGAAAAATAGTAAATACAGAAATATAGAGTACTACAAAGTTATTTTTTTTAACTTATAAATTATTGGCTTTTATGTTCTTAAAAGTTAAAAAATGCAGTTTTAAAAACAAGATTTTTTAAAATCAACAATGCTTGCTTTTTTCAAACCAAATATAAAAATATAAGATAATAATTGTTAAAAATATTTTCTATGCCAAATTCTTCGTTTTTGGACAATATTGAAGTGTAAAACATTATTTTGTAGGAAGATTTTACTTTTTTTTGTGAGTACAAAAATCAATCCCATAGGTAGGTTTAATTTTAAAAACAAATAAAGCGAAAACAATGAGTAAAATCTACATAAGTAATAATCTAAGAGAGGACGTATACGTAATTGCCACAAAAAACACAGATTGGTTATTAGCAGATGTTGGTTTTGATACGATATCACTAGCCGCTAGCCTTGCTACATTAAATGCACCTGTTGCTATTAATTCGTTAAAAACTTTGTGGACTGCATTTAGTTATATCAAAACCATAGGTAAAGCCACCTATTTTCCAGCAGGAGTAGCTGTAAAAATATTTGACCAACTTCGTCCAAACGCAATAAAGATACCCTCACACGAATTTAAAGAAGTAACTAGTGACACTATATTGAAATACACATCTATAAGTGGCATTTTCTCTGAATTGGGAGCTTCAAACAAAACATTATTTATTTATACCAAAAACTTTCAATTCAGTACTACGTTCAATACAAATGATAACGATTCTTGGATTGTTATGGAACAAGGAGTTGTGAAAGCGAAATTTGGCACACTATGGCAACCAGAAGATAAAATTTACACTTTTAAATACGATAATATGGAAAATACAGATCAAGTTGTAAAAGCAATTTCAGATTTAAAAACAGTTCGAAAAGATTATGATAGTCTTTTAAATAAGATAGAAAACGAGACGTTTTCAATATCAGCTTGGATTGGTGATAATGTGTTTAGACCCGATAATCCAGAGAGAAAGAAAAATGCAATAGAAGCTATAAAAGGAAAGGATGGTATTATAACAAATATTGACATTGTTATTGACGAGTTAGATAAATTAAAAGATCTTTTGAAAGGAGATATTCAACAAATAATAAACAACTATGAGTCATGGAAAAAAGATGTTAATATTCAACTAGTATCCTTAAGTTTAACTGTACCAGCATTTCAGGATTCATTCACAAAATTTAACACAATTGATACAGTCGTTGGTATAGGAATAGGAATCTCGATATTTGCTGCACCTATTCTACCAATTGCATTAGCACTTTTTGGGATTATTGAAATAATTACGGCCATTTTTGCTGCGGAAGAAAGAAAAGATTTTTTTGAAAAAATAATGAATGAAACCAAAAAGTCAAATGAAAAAATAAAATCAGTTCGATCGGAAATTAATTCTTCTATGGAAAAAATTAAAACATTCTATAAAAATATTTTGACAACATTTTATGTTGCAGGATTTCTTACTGAAGTAGAATATAAAAAATTTAAAGAAATTGACACTAGCAAGGATAATGCTTATCATGAATTTACAGAGTTCATAATAATGCAAAGAACTGAAATGAACAAATGGACTGCTGCCATTAAAATGATAGAAAACACTGAAGAAGATGCTAAAGCTGATAATGAAGAATTTGACTTAAATACATCAATACGTTTCGCAGTCGTTAATCTTGATTCTATTACATATTATAATAAAAAAGAAAAAAAAGATATATTAAAAGCAATGTATTTATTGAAAGATGAATCAAAATCGGTTTCTGAAATTAGCTCTCAAACGGGTATTGAAGCTAAATACATAATAGATGCAAAAGCTGTTAATATGCTATTGCAAGGAAAAACACCAAGAGAAATTGCCGAGATGTTGAATATAGAAGAAAAGTTAGTTGAAGAACTTTCTAAAAAACACACATCAATTATTGATTTAATATCTAATAAAGCGTCAGCAGCTTAATTTTTTGAAGATAGGTTTTTAAAAGAAAAATCAAACAAATAAAGAATTAATTAAAATCATCAAAATGAAAAAAAAATCTATACTTCTTTCTCTAGCTAGGGGGAAAACTTTAAAAATTGCATGTCTGCTTTTTTATGGCTTTTGTACGGCACAACTAGTGACTAATAATTGTGATAAAGTAAAAATTTCTGATGGACTTGCTGTAAAAGTTAACGGAAATTTTAGCAACACCGCAAATGCTGTTCTGGATATTAACGGTACATTAAATATAGACAGTAATTTGGTCAATAACGGAAGTGTAACAGGAAATGGCATCTTGCTTTATGTTTCTGATTTTACAAATTCTGGTAGTTTTTCGCCTGGTAATTCATCTGCAGGAGCATTGGCAATTAACGGTAACTTTAGCAATGGAACAGGTGTTTTAAATTTTAAATTAGCAGGTACTACAGCTGCTACTCAATATGACCAACTAAATATTACAGGCAATTTTAGCTGTTCTGGAACTATTAATGTAGCTACAATATCGGGATTTACGCCAGCTAGTAATACTATTTTTGAACTTGTTAATGCCTCAAGCCTTTCCGGAACTTTTGCTACAAAAAATTTACCTGCCAATTGGACTATAGAATACACCGCAACCAAAGCTTTGCTAAAGTATAACGGAAATTTAGCCAATGAAACCTTTGAAAAAAAAGCGCCAATAGTTTATTTTAAAAACCATGTTTTGTACATAACCTCAGAAATAGCGATACAAGATGTAACTATATATGATGTCAATGGCAAAAAATTGTTTTATCAAACTAAAATAAAAAACAATGATTATTCAAAAGAATTTCACTTAAATAATGGACTCTATTTTGTACATATTCTCGATGAAAATCACAAATTATCAATCAAAAAGGTCATAAACTAAAACAATAAATTCAAAATTACTTATATCATGAAAAATAACAAATTATTTTTAATTGCATTAATGCTTTTATGCGGAACCGTATTCTCACAAAATAACATGGGAATTGGTACCTTAACTCCTGATACTTCTGCCATCCTAGACGTAAATAGCACTACTAAAGGTATGCTTGTACCTAGAATGACAGCTACTCAACGTACTGCTATTGCTACCCCTGCTACTGGATTGTTAGTTTATCAAACTGATGGTACTTCTGGATTTTATTCTTATGATGGTAGTGCTTGGAAAAGTTTAATCGGATCAAGTACAGCTAATGCAACAGTTCTTCCTAATTTTTCTATCGGACACAATGTAACTGCTTCATCAACTCCAATAACACTTTACACAAGTGCCTTTACAACTACAACAGGAACATCTGTATCATCAGCAACATCTTTCTTTATTCCTGGGGATATTACTTTTACCATAAATTTTTATTCATATGATGATGAAGCATATACCTATGAACTTTGGAATGTAGCACCAGTTTCAAACGCTGTTAATTACACTACAACAGGTACAGTGCTTGCAACAGCTAATAGTACTGCATATTCTAGTGGTACTCCCACTCAAACATCATTTACTTATACTGCAGTAGCAGGACAATTACTAACAATAAAAATATACAAACCTTCTGGAACATCAAATACCACAACAGGAGGTTTCTATACAATGTTTTCGGCAAATTAGAGATGCTCATCATAATTCTTGAAGTCAAAAAAAGATGAAGAAAAAATAGAGATTTTGCTTTTGTGAATAGCATAAAAAAATATTATTAACGAGAAAACCGAAAATCGTAACAACAGAGTAGGTCTTTTTAATGAATTAAATACTAAAGAAAAGATGGAAGATTATATAGGAGTAATTAAATTATTTTCAGGAAATTTCATTCCAAAAGGTTGGATGTTTTGTAACGGTCAGGAATTAGATATTGTAAAATATACCCCGCTATATTCAGTTATTGGTAAAAGTTATGGAGAAGCAAAAAGCCATACTTTTAGAATACCCGATTTATGTGGTAGAGTACCCGTGGGCATTGGTAGTATTGATGAGAAATCTAAATCTTATAATATTGGAGAAAAAGCAGGAGAAGAAAGTACGATACTTAACTATTTAAATATACCACCTCTTAGAGGTGGTTTTTCTGACAAGGCTACATTAGGAATACCTTGTGCAACATCAGGAGGTGATAGTAACCCCATTGGTAAAACAATAGGTGATGGTAATACTACTATTTTTAGTAACGCTACGCCTAATCCTACAGACACACTTAAACCGTTTAATTTAAACAAAGCAATAAGTGATGACCATATTGTTTATACCAATTTCAATAAAGAACCAATTGTACCTTTTAGCAATGTTCAACCTGTTTTAGGAATTATTTACATTATTTGTTACCAAGGATTATTTCCTGAAAGAGAGCAATAATAAAATTAAAAAGTATCAAATTTAAAACTTATGAAAAGTAACTATTTGAATCCATTGACCAAAAAACAACAAGTAATTTCTATTTTGTCGGCATTGTCTAATTGCAATCAAGGTACTGTACGAAATAACGAAAAAGAATTACAGGATCATTTATGCGAGCAAGTAACTTCAGCTTTAAACAACGAAACCATAAAATCATACATTGGTAATTGGGAAATAGATAAAAATTAAAAATTGAATTCATTACAGATAATGCTATGTTTGTTGCAAAAGGTGAGGATCCTGATGATGAAACCACAACACTTTATGTAATTTCTTTTTCGGGGGACCAATCTTATTTCAATATTTGGATGGCTTGATGAAGATTTTAGAGTAGCAACTAAACTTATGAAAAATTGGGAAACCTAGATTTTTATAATTCTCTAAAAGCTTTTGATTATGATGATGGAGTAGCTAATGCAATAAATGTATATTTAAGACATCAATAATGAAAAAGAACTTTTTGTGATATAAAAGTTAACTACTTAGTTGTTAAAAAAACTAAGTAGTTAATTTTTATATTTATTAGAAAAATGCTTAGGATTTTGTTTTTAAATATTCGCCAGGTGTACAACCAACTTCTTCTTTAAAGGTACTTTGAAAAGAAGACCGTGAAGAAAATCCAGCTTTATTTCCTATTGCATCAAGCGTTAATGTATCTAAAAGACCATCTTCTATTAGTTTTTTTGCATATTCTACCCTCAGTTCTGCTCGTATTTTTGTCAATTTAACTTTTAATATACTATTGAAACAATAATAAAGATGATGTTTGGGTACATTCATAGATCGGGAAAGTTCTTCCATTGAAAAATTAGCATTTAGAAAAATTTCACTCTTTTTAATGTAATCTAAAATTGATTGAGATAATTCAATAAATCTTGGTTCAATATCTTTTTGTTGTAGCTCTTCTTCGGGTAGGTTTCTTTCTTCTTTATCTAAAACATCTGACGTTTCGGTTGAAAAAACATCTTTTACTTCAGGTTGTATTTTTTCATTTTGTTTTACAAAATAATCATTTATATTTCTTCCTCTTTGCGGAATTCCATACAATAATTCAGGAAAAAATAACATGCTTAAAGGTATTATTAACAAGCAAAAACTAACAATATCCATTGGTAAACTAGTTTTAAATTGCCTAAGATCTGGATTTGGTTCCTTCAAAAAAGAATAGGAAAGTATCGCAAAAGAAACAATTATAAAGACAATTATAAAGACAAAACTAAAGAGCCATATTAGCATTTTGCGAGTTTGTTTTTTAGGAATACGATTATTGGTATTCATTTTAGCCCAAAAACGAAATAACATAATAAGTACCGATACCACATAAATACAAAGCAAAGCAGGTCTTGCAATGATGTTTACAATATTAGGATAAAGTCCTACTGTAAACGTTTTTGCAACCATAGTATCTTTGACTATTCTATGTGCCAATGATAATTTGTAAGTAAAAGGCGTTAGTAGGTAAGGTGTTATACTAACCAGATTGACAAAGGCTGGAATCAAGTGTAAACAATCTTTTTTGGTTAACTTACTATCATCAAATAAAGTACCTCTCACATAAAAATATAATAATGGCCCAATCAAAAAACCAATCGGAGCGGTATTATTATAAAAAATAGCCAGTAAAAACACACTCTTTTTAAAAAACAATACATAGTGTATTAAGGAATATGATGAGAGTACATAAATGAATCCGGATAAAAAAATGGAATTACGGTTAATATTCCAATTATGATAAGTCATCAAAATTGCCAGAAAAATAGTAAATACCGAAATATAAGGGTGCATCAAAGTTATTTTTTAAACTTATAAGCTATCGGCTTTTAAGTTCTGCAAAGTTAAAAAATACAGTTTTAAAAACAAGATTTTTTAAAATCAACAATGCCTGTTTTTTAAAATTAAGTATTTACTGGCAAAATATTTTTGTTTGCCAAAATCTTCATTTTTGGACAAGCTTTAAATCTTTACACAAGTATGTTTTTAAAGGTTTTTGTTGTTTTGCAAGTTCTTAATTTCTAATATACTTTTATGGAAAAAACACTACTCTTTGATTTTTGGAAAGTCTTTCAAAAACTTAAAATGCTATTGCTCCTTTTAGCACTACTCTTGACTCCGTTGTGGGGAAATGCACAGAATGGACACACAATACTAAATACCGCCAGTGTGGATTTAAGAAGTTCATACAACTTTGGCGAACATTGGAATGCTAAGATTGTTGGTTCTAAATTGTATATTTCGGCTATGATTGCCGATGGTGATCCAGAAAACATGGATGATTATCTAAAAAGATTATACATTAGCGTAGGTGACGAAGGTGATATTTTTCATTTGACTAAGCTTCTTTATTTGCCAAACATGAGTACTACTATTTTTCTTACCTCAGGAGATGGCGATCTTGATGATAGTTATTGGTATTTCGATTCCTATAGAACCGCAGGGCCTAATAATATTTCGTACTATGAAGGTAAAAGATACGGAGACAAAGGTGTGTTGTATATTACCTACCAGCTTCCGGCAAAGTTTTTAAATGGAAATCAGCTTACTATTGGTGGTGAGGCAGAGACGCTTGACAATGGTAATGGTGGCAAAAGTGGTAAAACTACTTATTTAAATGCTTCTTTGAGTACTCCAACTTTACCTGGTATGCCAACCGTAAGAGCGACTCAAGGTTGTAATTCAGTAAAATTATCCTGGGATAAAATGACTATTCCTTCGAGTTTTAATTCTGGCGATTTTAAGTATGTAGTCGATAACGGCAGTGGTCTTAATACCGAGGTATCAATTGACAAGACTAGTTTTGTGATAACAGGTGTTACTGGTGCTATTAGTCCAATTGTACGGTTGTATTGGCAAGGAACTTACATAGACGAAGCTTCTACCGAAGGTTCTGCCTACGACCCGTTGCCTATACCCGCCGATTTGACTGCTAGTACGACCAAATGTGATGGTTCAGTCGATTTAAAATGGCAATGGATGCAAGCCAGTCCGAGTAATTTTGTGGTGTATAGTTCTACTAGTCCAAATGGTGTTTTTACGGCTTTATCCGATGTTATTTCGGGGTCTAAACGTTCTTATACTATTACCGGACTTACTCGTGGACAAAAATATTATTTTAAAATAGCCGCCAATGGAGGGAAATGTCCTGATGCCAAAGGCGATAAATCGGAAGATGCTACAATGGGAATTTCTCCTGCTAATCCAGTAGCACCCACAAATGCCCAAATGGTTATGGTTACAGGTGCTGACTCTGGAGTGAAACTATCTTGGAATGAGTCTCAGTGGAGTTTGGAAGATTTTGAAAAAGCAACCGATCAGAAATACAAAATTTTTAGAAAGGATTTAAAAAAAGGTACTGAAACAACTATCGAGTTACCAATAGGTGATTTCTACGAAGGGCAAATTAAGGATCAAGTAGCCGGAAACAACGGGTATTTGCTAACTTATACAGACAAGGAAATAAGTACCTGCGAATCGTATTCGTACAAAATTGTAGCAGTAAACAGTTGTCAGTCGTCTGCAGCTGCAGTTTTTGTTCAGGACAATGCTTCAGACAAATTGAGTATTACCAATATTGATCTTTCGAGTGTGTTTTTGGCTAATAATCTGGAAACCTCAAAAGGATATTTTGGGAATTTAGTACAATTGGACTGGAAAATCGATGAAAATGCCGACTTTGTAGGCAATTACAAAATTTATCGTCGAGTGTTAAACAGCACAGTTGCTCCCGAATTGCAAGCTACAGTTGATAAAACCGTTCGTTCTTGGGCAGATAATAAAGCCATTGCACAAACACTTTATGAATATTTTGTAGTAGCTACTGCCGATTGTGGTTTAGAAAAAATAACCAGTTATGATATAAACGGAGTTTCAGGAACTCCATACACACAATTAACTGGTTTAAAAGGCTTAGCAACAGGTATTGGGTTTCGATTGCCATCGGCAGTTGTAACCGGGAATGTAACGTATGTAGGCGGCGTTGCCGTACCTAATGTAAAGGTCGTTGCCGAGAAAGACGGAACAGCTACAGGAAATGCTTTGGCTTTTGATGGTATAAACCAAACCGTAAAAATCAATCCGAACCAAGAAAATATTGTGTATAATACAACCGGAATCTCAGTTTCGATATGGGCAAAACCAAAAGCGTGGACTTCTAAACAAGTTTTAGCCAGTCAGTCAGGTGTTTTTGAAGTGGCCTTGCATAATGAAAGAGTAGAAGTTACTATCGCCGGAACCACTATAACTTCAAAAGCAAAACTGGTTGACGGTAATTATTCTAATATTTTTGCTACGTATGATAATAGTAAATTAGTATTATACATCAACGGAAAACTAGATAAATCGATTAATGCTAATGGTGCATTAACAGCCAATGTTAGCAATGCTATTTATTTAGGAAGTAACGGGTCTGATGATTATTATAACGGATTGTTAGATGAATTCCGTATTTACAAAGACGCTCTTACCGCTGCAGATGTAGAACGAGATTACAGCCGATTGGTGCAGGCCGAAACTCCAAATATTGTTGGAAACTGGCGTTTTGATGAGGGGGTTGGGCCTTTTGTATTTGACTCGTCTAAAGAATCGGGTGTCTTTAATAAAATTGATGGCGATTTAATTGGTGCTACTTGGAGTAAAGAAGTTCCTTCGAGAGAACAATTAGGTTTTGCAGGATTTACAGATAAAAACGGAAATTACGTTATCGAAGGTATTTCTTATACTGGTTCGGGAGAAAATTTTAGTATAACACCAACTATAACGCTTAGTGGTGCTATTCATGCCTTTTCGCCAAGCAATCGTGTTTTATTTTTAGGTGAAGGCAGAAGCATCGAAAACAATATCGATTTTATCGATCAGTCTTCCTTTAATGTAACAGGAACCATTCGATATGGCTTTGATAATACCGAAAACGACCCAACTCATTTTCAGAGTTCGGGCTCAAAAGGAGTTTCTATTTGGTTGGACGGAACGCAACAATTGATGAAAAACGGACAAGCAATTTTATCAGATGAGTTTGGACAATTTCAAGTAGTTGTACCTATTGGTAAACACTTTTTAGAATTTAGAAAAGACGGACACACGTTTGTAAGCAATAAATTTCCAGCAACAGGTACTTACGATTATCAGGATATTTTGTCTGGCATAGAAGTCTTAGACAATACCAAGCATACTCTTACAGGTTGCGTAGTTGGCGGATTGGTTCAGGCGAACAAAAAATTAGGATTTTCCGATTATAAAGGAAAATTACAAACAGACGTACAACGTATTAACAATATTGGAGCAACTTATTTTACATTGACTTCAAAAGATACTCGTATTAAACGTTCAGTACAAACAGATCCTGAGACGGGAGAGTTTGAAATTAAGTTGCCTCCAAATGAGTACGAATTCTCAGATGTGTCTTTTATTGGAGACGAAGCAAATCCTGCTGATGATAAAATTTTGTTTTTATCAAAAGACATATCTTCTATAAAATTAGACGATGATGCGGCCTATAAAGGAATTGAAGAAGAAGAGCCTGTTTTGGTTTCTGGAGGGTATGTTGCCCAAAAAGTAAGATACAACGCAGCCAAACGATTGATTTATAGAAGCACCCCAAGTATGGTGGTACAAAGTAATACTTCGTTAGATTATTTACCTAACACCCAAGAACTTGATAGTAATGGAAATATCATTACCGAAAAAACATTAGTGGGAGAAACTACGGTAAAAATATACGACAAAGAATTATCTAAAGACATTAATTTACCTACCAAAACATTGCCATATCCTGCTTTTTTACAAGGAAAAGGTTATCAAGTAACGATTAAAGCGGTTGAAAAATATGCGTATTACGGAACAAAACCTGTCAAAAATCCAGCTACAGATCAAGTACCAGTTTTGGATGGTCAAGTTACGATAAGCAACAATATAAGTGCTAAAGCAGATGGAGGTTCATCGGCAGCTTATCAGTTAACCGATGAAGAATGGGTTACTCTTTCAGGAAACACACATCAGTTTGATTTGCAAAATGAAGGTAGCGTCAACTATAACTTTGTAGGTGGAGATCCAGATTTAATTCAAGGCTCTGGTGTTGAAGATACTTTTGTAAAATCAATGTCTATTGCCTTAAAAACGGGCGATTATACTATTTATTGGCCAAATTCAAACGATGCTTCCAAAGGATATAAAGCGTATGTTTTAGGAGGGTCTAAAATGCCAGGAACTGATTTTATTACCGAAGCACCCGCTTCTATAACCACTACACTCCGAATTCCTCCAGGAAGCGGCAGTAGCGTAACCTTGGAAAGCGGTAGTACCATTACCAAAGAAACAACTACTAGTACACAAGCGGGTGGAGATTGGAGTGTTGGTGTAGGTATTGCTTGGGACGCAGAAATTTCGGTTCCTTTAGCAGGAGTAGTACTTAGTAAATCGGAGGGACAAATAATGGCTACAACCTATGGTTCCAGAACAGATGGTAGTGAGAAGACAAGTGCAAAAGCAACAACAACAACAACAAATCTTACTATTACAGCAGAAGATGCTTTTGAAAAAGGCGATTTCTTTATTGCTGATTCTAAAAACATAGAAATTGGTCGTGCCAATAATTTAAAATTTATTTTGGCTAATAAATGTGTGGGATGCGTAGGGCCAAAAGTAACTGGAGATGATGGTCAAGAATACATTTTGAATAAAGGGGAAACCTATTACCAAAAAGAAAAAGGTGAAACCATGCTATTGTATTCTGAAGATCATATCAAAACGGATGTTATTCCGAAATTGGCAGCCATTAGAAACAGTCTTTTTGTAGATCAAGCCAATGTTTATATTACCAAGTTGGATGCGTCAAGCCCATTGTACGGATTAAATAATGATGATCCGCGTTTGGGTACTTTGGCTAATGAAAACGATTATACTAAGGATAATACTGAAGATGACACTGGTGCAAGTTATGAATTTAAAAGAGCCATTGCTCCTAAAATAAATGGAGTTTATCAAGACAAAGTACGTTGGTACAATAATCAAATTAGAGCTTGGGAAGAAATTTTAATGAACAACGAAATTCAAAAATATACTGCTATTTCAGGTAACAAACCCAAACAAAAAAACATTTCTATTAGTTCAGGAATTGCTTATTCTAATACTTCTACTACCGAAGCTACCGAAACAACCATAAGTTCTACAGAAATAATGGCGGGTGCGTCAGGTGATACAGAAGGATTTGCAGTAGTAGCCTCTACTGGTCCTGCTTGGAATCTTCACGGTGGTGGTGATAAAACTTCTGGAGATAGTAATAATAACACTACAATTAATACTGTTACTACTTCTTATACCATTCAGGATAATGATGCTTTTAATGTGTATAGTATGAATATTTATGACGGAAAAGGTAGTGATGGTCCAATTTTTCAAATTGTAGGAGGACAAACGTCTTGTCCTTTCGAAAGAGAAAAAGAATTAGAAGTAACCAAAGAGCATACCTATTATTTGGATTATTGGATAAAAATGTTTCCAACAGTTTTAGATGAGCAAATAAAAATCATAAAAGATAAACATCTTATTGCAAATCCTTTAGGAGGGCAAATAACAGATGATCTTGATAAACAAAATCAAGAAATTGAAGCTGTAACTGCAGTTATCGAAGAGAAAAAAGCAATTTACAGCCAGTTATTGGGAATGTATAATGACTCGCAAAAACCTTTGTTAAGCAAACGCACCGTTCAAATCGAAAAACCAGGTATATTGGTAAATGGTAACGACAAAGCCACAATGGTAAACGTACCATCGAGCAAAGCCGCTACTTTTGATTTAGAATTACGCAACGAAACCGAGCTAATTCCTTCTTCTGTAGATCAGGAGATTACGTATCAAATGTCGGTAGATCCTGCATCTAATCCTGATGGTCTGGTTGTATTACTGAATGGAGAAACCTTGGTAAAACCTGTGGAGGTTTCTATTCCTTTCGGACAAAAAATCCGTCAAACCTTAACTGTTTTACGAGGACCAAAAGAATACAAATACAAAGATTTAACCTTAGTTTTAGAATCAACCTGCGACGAAAGTATCCACAAAGAAATCACTATGGATATTGAATACATTCCGGTTTGTTCTGAGGCAACTATTGCCAGTCCAGGTAACAATTGGACAGTAAATTACGATGGTAATAACCGTTTACCTATTAAAGTAAACAATTACGATGTAAATTATCAAGGGTTTAAAGGAATAAAAATTCAGTACAAACGTGCGAGCGAATCGGAGTCTAGCTGGAAACTTTTAGAAGCCTATTATCGAAATGATGAGGCACGTACCAATGCTGGTTCTGAAGAAGTAGCCAGAAAAGCGCCTTTATTAACAGAACAAGGTGGTACAGACTTTATTTACAATTGGGATGTGTCCAAACTAACCGATGATTTGTATGATGTACGTATCCAGAGTATGTGCCAGGGAGAGGCTGATGATGTTGTTTTTACATCCCCAACTATTACGGGGATTATCGATCGTATCAATCCAAGTTCGTTTGGTGCCCCACAACCTTCAGACGGAATCCTATCTGCGGGTGACGAAATCATGATACAATTTAATGAACCTGTGAATGCTGGTTTGTTAAATCCGTACAATTTTGATATTCGAGGTGTCATTCAGGGGGGCGAATTAAAACATCCTGCAAGCGTTTATTTTAACGGTGGCAATGATTATATGGAAATACCAGAGGGTATTCAATTAAACCGTCGTTCATTCTCACTTGATTTTTATGCTAAACGTAAAAAAACAGGTTCAGAGATATTGCTTTCTCAAGGTAGCACCGAAGCACAATCATTAAGTGTTGGGTTTAATGCTGCTAATCAATTTGAGGTTGCTTTGGCGGGTGTCAAATTAAATTCGGTTAAAACGATTCCAGTCGATGACACATGGGTACATTATGCTTTTGCTTATGATGCAACAAGCCAAGAAGGTAAATTGTATATCAATGGATTATTAGATGTTGTAAAACAAGGTTATGCTCCAAATTATGAAGCAACAGGTAAAATTTTTGTTGGAAAAGATGTTTTATCGAGAGCATCTTCTTTCAAAGGAAACATGCACGAATTACGTTTCTGGGGCAAATCACTCACAGTATCTCAAATCAATGTTGTAGCGACAAAACGTTTGAAAAATAATGAGCCAGGTCTTTTAGGAAACTGGACAATGGAAGAAACAGAGGGTGTTATAATCAATGATATTGTTAGAGAACGTCACGCACAATTAATTTCGGGTTCTTGGCAAGTGGCTTTGTCTGGCAATGCGTTGTCAACTTCGGCTACTAATGCCCCATCAATTAGCTCGCCTGCTTATTTGGATGTAGCCAATTTTAGTATCGAATTTTGGTTTAAAGGCGATAAAACTACCGGAACAACTTTGTTGTCTAATGGTAAAGGAGACGATTTGGACTTAAACAAAAATGGTTGGTCTATTCGTGCCAATGCTTCAGGCTTATTAGAGGTTTGGAACAACAACAATACGTTTACGGCATCGCCAACCAATTATTTTGATAATCAATGGCATCATTTTGCGTTAGTTGTCAATCGTGCGACAAATACGGTTTGTTTTATTGATGGAAATCAACAAAATACTATTGAAACAGATAAAACTGGATTTATTGGATTTGGTGGAGCGGCACTGCATTTGGGTGCTATGGGCTGGGTAGATGCCTTTGGAACCACACATCAGTCACAACATTTTACAGGTTCATTAGACGAGGTTAGAATTTGGCAAGGTACTCGTTCTGCCTTACAAATTAAGCGTGATATGCATTATATGTTAACGGGCGATGAGGTTGGATTGGATTTGTATCTCCCTTTTGATAAATACAAAACTACAATGGGTATCGAAATGCTAGAAGCTTCAAAAGCCTCTGCAGCTACCGGAAATACTGCAGTAAAATCTAATGGTGTGGCTGCAGAATTGAATGGACAACTGGCTTATATGCAAGATACTCCTTTGGTAAAATTGCCAAGACCGGTTAGAAAAGTAAATTTTGGTTATTCGGCCAATCAGGATAAAATTATTTTAACGACTACCGATCCTGACAGTATTCTGGAAAATGTTATTTTGGATATTAGCGTGACCGGAGTACAAGATTTGAACGGAAATATCATGAGAGCGCCTGTAAGCTGGACAGCTTATGTAGATAAAAATCAGGTAATTTGGACAGAATCGGATAAACATTTTGCCATAGAATCAGGTACAGGATTTACATTCGAAACCAGAATCGAAAACACTGGTGGAAAAGTGTTTAATTTCAACATTAGTAACCTGCCTTCGTGGCTTACTGCTAGCCCAAGCAGCGGTGTATTAACTCCTGTAAGTTCTATTCCTGTTACTTTTACAGTAGATAAAAATGTGAACATCGGAAATTATGTTCAGGACATTTTACTGGAAACAGAATTTGGATTTGCTGAGGTGCTAAATCTTAGTTTGGATGTTGCCAAACCATTGCCTGCAGATTGGAAAGTTAATCCGGCCAATTATCAATATTCGATGAACGTCATTGCACAATTGAATATTAACGGAGATGTTTCAAGAGATCCTAATGATCAAGTAGCTGCTTTTGTTGGTGATGAATGCCGTGGAATTGCAAAACTAACCTACATAAAAGCCTTAGACAATTATCAGGCTTATGTGAGTATTTACAGTAACAAACCTTTGGGAGAAGCTGTAGAGTTTCGTATCTGGAATGCCAGCGACGGACAAATTCACAGGGATGTGACACCATCTTATACTTTTGACTCGAATACGGTAAAAGGAACTGCGATTAATCCGGAAATGCTTAAAGCAGTAGATGTTATCGAATATACGTATGATTTGCCAAAAGGCTGGACATGGATTTCGTCTCACTTAAATTATAATTACAATCCGAGTAAACAGCTTACAACAAACGATTTGCTAAAACCAATCAAAGCAGTAAGCGGCGATTTGATTCGTGGTATTGATGCTGTAGATAGCTATAGCACTAAAGAAGGATGGTTAGGAACACTTACTACCAAAGGAGGTGTTAAAAATGGAAGCGGTTACAAAATTTTTGTAACAAACGAAAATCAGTTAAAATATAACGGACTTTTATTAAAAGGAAGCGATGTAAAAATTGATTTGGTTAAAGGTTGGAACTGGATTGGTTACATTGGTTTTAAAAATACGCCAATCAATCAGGCTCTGGCTGGTTTTGCAAACGTACAGGAAGGAGATGTTATCAAAAATCAATATCATTTAGCGATTTACAACAAGAACATTGGTTGGGTCGGCGATTTAACAGCGCTAAAACCAGGTGAAGGATATATGATGAAAACAGCTTCTGATGGATATTTTTATTATCCAAATTTGAGTTATTCGGCGACTAGTAAAATGTCAAATAACGCAAATCTATACGCAAATCAGACTATAGAAGCGGTTACTAAATATGCTAATACAATGAACGTTGTTGCAGAAGTAGCAGGCGATAATCAATCGAAAAACAATTATTTGAAAGCTTTTGTTGGAGAAGAATTAAGAGGTCAGGCGCCTGCTATTTACAATCCAACAACAAACAAAACCTCGTATTTTATGACTATTTATGGTAGTAATGATAACGATAAAGTCCATTTCGAATTTTTAACCGATGAAAAATCTGCTGCAATTAATGAAGTAGTCACTTTTAATAATAATGTGGTTATCGGAGGTTTGACAACTCCAAAAGAGTTAACAATTGCTTCAGAAATACCTCAAGAAGCTGTAATGAGTTTAATGGTATATCCTAATCCGTTTGCCAATTTGATTAATATTGATCTTTATCAAAATCATAAAATTAGTAGTATTGGTATAGCAGACATGAAAGGAGCTACAGTTAAAACTAATACGGTTTTGCCAACAGATTCTAAAGTAATCATAAATGTATCAAACCTTCCTTCGGGAGTTTATTTGGTATTATTTTATGATTCTAATGGAGATGTGCTGGAGTCCAAACGTATGATAAAAAACAGATAAACCTTCTTAATTGAGTTAATAACACTGCTATGAATTTTGTAGCTGTGTTATTTTTAAAACTTTTGCCAACGATTTACAATGAAATTATTCGATGTAATAAGCATAAGTTCAAACCACGAAATTTAATACAGTAAAAAATGAAAAAAATAATAATGCATACCTTTTTTGTGTTGCTTTTGAGTATCGCCAGACTTTACGCTCAAGTACCGACAAATTGGACTGTAAAGCCAAGCGACTACAATCATTCTATGGTAATCACTTCTGTTCTAAATATTAATTCTGAAGAATCCCGTAACACACAAGATGTAATTGCAGCTTTTATAGGCTCAGATGTTCGGGGAGTTGCTTCTCCTATAACCTATTTAAAAAGTCAGGATCGTTATGTTGCTACCTTAATCGTTTATAGTAACGACCAAGATGTTCCTATTACTTTTAAAGTGTATAATCAAGCCAATAATATAGTTTCTAATTCATCCGTAGCACCCATCAATTTTGTAGCCGATGGAATCGTTGGAACGCTCGAAAACCCTTTTGTTTTTAGTGATAGCAGTATTCCAAAAAAAATAAAGTACAACAATCTAATTACTCCAAACGGAGACGGACATAACGATGTTTTGGTTATAGAAAAATTAACATTATTCGATCAGTACAACTTGTCTATCTATGATGTTAGAGGACAAAAAGTGTATGAAACAACCAATTATCAAAATGATTGGAGTGGAAATAATTTATTAAGCGGAGAATACTACATCTACATCAACGGAAGAGATCAGGACAAAAACAAGTTTGTTTATAAAGAGGTTTTGCATTTAATAAAAAATTAAAACCAATTGAACAAAATACCAATTGTACTATAAAACCTGTGATGAAAAAAGGTAATAAATAGTCCATTTCTAAAAACAAAAAATTAAATGAAAAATATATCAAAAAGAGTATTTTATCTATTAAGCTTTACCATCTTTTTTGCCCCCTTAGCCCATGCTCAGTTTCAATTGAGCAATAGGCTATTTAAAGATAATAAAACGGCTATTAACGTAGGATATGCCGGTGAATTTGAAAAAATCCGTATAGCAGGAGTGTACGGAATTACATCCAAAAAAATAGATGATGCTCAAAATTTAGTCTGGCAACAAGCGATATTAGATTTGCCATTGGCCAAAAAAGTAGCCATGGCAACTCTTTTTACCAATGTCAAACAAGGTGATTTTACACAATTCGAAATAAAGCAAGCCTTTGCTTACAAAATTGACATTTCGGATTCTCAGTCATTATCTGCTGGTCTTGGAATAACTTTTAACAAACAATCTGTTCACTACAGCAATGGTTTTGATCCCAATGATAACGTTGATTTAGAAGACCCTTACTTGTTAGAAAACAGTTTCTCTAAAGACGGATTTGACATGGAAGTTGGTTTTGTTTATAAGTACAAAAAATTGCAAGTTGCATTAGCGCTTCCTTCTTTATTAAAACAAAAGCAAAAAAATACAGGACTAACGGCTTATACAGAATACGAGTTTAAGCTAAACGAAAAATTCGATTTAACACCTTCTGTTTTAATGCAGGAAGCACAAAATAAAAAAGTAGAAGCATTAACTTCTTTTAATTTAAGTTATATTAAAAAAGCATCATTTCAAATAGGCTACAGCAATTTTAAGCAGGTTGCAATGGGTTTTGGAGTTAATTATAAAAAAATAAATTTTGCTTATAATTATTCGTTTTCTTCCAATTCTGAGTTTAAATCCTTAGTAGGCAGTACACAACAGATAGGATTGTTTTTTAGCATTTAGCATTATACTCAATTTACCGAGTCGTTTTGTTTGTTGATATAAAACAAAACCTATTTTATGAAGAAGCTGTTTTAAAAATAGTCTCTTAGTTAATTATAGTGTTAAAATAGTTTTAACCAAAAATTTTGACTGGCTAAATAAGACATTTACACTCAACTTCATATTCATAAAATGAATAATATATTTTTTCTATCCATTCAGAATATACATAAATAATTATTCTTCAATTTGTTCTTCATTTATTAAAAAACCTCTGCGCAAAAAGTACAGAGGTTTATCTTTTAGAAGATACTGAAAATATATTTATAAAAATTACTCTTCAATATAAAAATCATTTTCTTTTAAACTGCATATTAAAAAAATATAAAACACCTAAAATGGTCATTTTCTAAAACTCAAAATACCTATTTTGCAAGAACTATTCTTTATAAGCTATAAAAATAAACCTGAATACATGAGATATCAGACCTAGTCAATTCAACTTGGCTCAAAATACACCATGGCTGAATTCATGAAAAATTTTTCAAACACAATTTGTACTTATAATCTATTCTCTTTATATCAAATTATATTTTCAATCAATTTAAATCAAAATCTATAAATCAAATTAAAATGCAGTTAAAGTTAAAGAAGTTACCTTTATTTTACCTGCTGATCCGGAATAGTAATCCACAAATACTTCTATATAATCATTCGTATTCATGTCTATAGACCCTGACAAAGGAATAGCTACTGTATCAGAAATTGAACCTGTATAACCATATACTTTTGACTGACCTACTATCACCCCATTTTTAGCAATATAAAATATGTATATTCCTGTTTTTCCATTACTATCTGCAACAAATGAAAGACTTCCTGCAAACTGTACTATTCGCTTTTTAAATCCGGTATAAGTAAGCCTTGCTGTATTATTGGCAGAAAATCTAAAAATAGAAGTTGTGGCCGTTGTTACTGTTATTTTTGCAGCTGTCCCTGAATTATCGACTGTAGCCGCAACCCCGGTACCTGGTGTCAAATTAACACTAAACTCACCTGTTGCATTAGCATCAGTTTCCGTTGGAATTCCCGGACATCTTACACTCCATTTGTTGTTGAAATTATATCCTGAATAACTTCCTGTTGAGTAACCATTAACATACTTACCTGTTGTAAGTGTTCCTGTATATACTACTGATTCCATTACTGCATCTCCGTTTATAATAGGATTGCCAGATACATCAAGTCCTATTTGGCTTCCAACTACTTGGGTAAATCCTCCTACTTTTTCAACTAAACCAAAAGTCCCTTGTAGGGTTTCGTAAGTCCCTAAATTATTTCCAAACCAACCTACATTACTAAGTAATACTTTGCTTATATCCTTATAGATAATCCCATTTGTATTACCAAGAAACTGAACAATACTTAGAAACGCAAATGCCATATTTTCAATTTTACCTACATTACCAGAACCTGTAACAATACAATCTCTAAGAATTAAACTTTGTGTTTGGGTATTTGCAGCTATTGATCCTGTTCCGGTAATATCAAAAACCTTACCTGCGGCTGTAAGAGTCAAAACTCTTATTGATCCGCCAGTTGTACCTACAAATAAATCTCCGCTTGCTTTAATTAACTTGTCATCAGATGAGTCCAGTCCCATTATATAAGCATTATTTAACTCTATCGGAAAATTAAGATTTATTGTTCCGTTAATTTCATATAATGTATTAGAATTCAAAAGATACTTGGCTCCTCCCCCTGCAGTTAATTCTGCAGCTAAAACAGTTGATAAAACATCGGTTGATTTAATTAGCTTGTAATTAAGCCTTCCCTGAGCATCTCCATAAATTTTTCTCCAAACCGGAACACTGGAATCATAATATTCAAAAGCATTAAGATCCGTATCATAAACGATTAACCCATTAGCCGGACTTGCAATTGCAGTTCTTTGTGCTGTAGTCATTCTTGGTGTTAACATTCCCTGAGTAGTAGAAGTTACATCTAATACAGAACTTGCATTTGGAGTAACAGTTCCAATTCCAATTTGAGCATTTACTAAAAATGTTAACAGAAAGAAAAATAGCAAGAAAAATTTCGTATTACGATTTTTTAAAGTAGTTGTTATCATCATAATTTCTAAAATAATTTATTTAATGTTTTAATTTATTTGTGGTCTGAATTTGAAATAAAAACTTTTTGTGTTATTTTTTCATTGTTGGCTGTTAAGAATTCTGCAATATAGACACCCTGGCTCAAAGTACTGGTTGAAAAAGCGTAATTAGCGTTAGAACCCAAATCCTTTTTGAATAATATAACTTTACCAAGCATATCATATAATATCAATGATTCTATGTCTAATAGATTTTTATTTGTGGCATTTAAACTATGATTTGTATTATCCTGACTGATTATAAAATTTGTTATATCTTCTTTAACAGTTCCCAGTTGTTGACTTGCAAAGGTTATTTTAAAACGATCTGAATACACACCCGGTGTAACAGTAACCTGATATGATCCGTTTTTTATATCATGATAAGATGAATCAAAGGCATCATACAAGTAGATCGTTTCTGATGGAGTAAAATTTATAACCTCAGGAATATAGAATTTAAATGTAGAATTAATAGTAGCTTTTACTGTTAATGATATTCTTTTAGAAGGCTCAAAATTAGTTCCCTGAATAACGTAAGCCCCATTTTCTATAGAAAAAAGGACATCATTAGGAAGACTCTCATCCATATTCAAAGCATCAATACCAAAATCGATTCCGTCTGTAGCCTCTGGTAAAAACGCTAATGCTAATTGTCTGGTAAACTGATTATTAATTATTGTATTTAACTTAAAATGCGAAATCTCGACTGAAGCCACTTCATCGACTCCCATTTTTTTAGAAGTTTTAGCAGGTTTTTCAAATTTTGACAGCCCGCTGTTTTCTTTATAGTACACTCTGTGTGCATTTTTAAATGTAAGACTTCCGTTTGCCGTTCCATTAATTACAAACCCCTGTCCAATTGGAGAATATTTACGTTCTATTACAAGTCCTGAAGATGTTCCGGTTGTGTTTAATGATCCATCCGTATTATACGAATTAAAAGTAGCTGGTACATAAACACCGTTTGAACCTAAAGTACCTGGGGAATATGTCCCATACCCTCCTCTGTAATCAGCAACATAATGGGAGTTTATTGTTTTATCCTGCTCCCAAAAATACGCTACCCCACCAGAGGCACTATTTACGGCATCTAAAAGAAATGCATTAAGATGCAAGGCCGATGGATAAGGATTTCCTGTTAAAGTTGAACTATTGAGTCCTACTGCTATAGTAATATTTCCGTCATTCGGTTTACCTCTAAAATCATACCTTTGTGCACCAGTACCCGGATTATTAGTTACTCCGGTGCTTTCAGGATCGGTAGAATCACTTCCGCTTGTTCCTTTCATTGTAAACCCCTCTCCCGGAGCAATTGTTGTTGCACTTCCTACAGCTATCCATTGTGAGTAATTGTTTGCGTTAGTTAGCTTATAAATCCAGGATGATGCTATTGAAAGAGGATTTGCAATTCCATCATATATACCTGCCCCCAGGCTAATAGCCGGAACTGCAGCTATTGAAGTAGTTGGTCTGTTTAATAATGTAATACCGAAATTGGTATTACCAATAGCCCCAGATGGTACACCAACAGGAGAACACCAATAATTATATTCAAAATTATCAGACGTTCCTTCCTGATACACTGAAAAATTACCATTCCCTGTGTTTGCTGAGGTATTAGTTGTACCCTGTACAAGCTGAGAATTATTTCTCAGATAAAGATTTGAATTTGTCGCTAAATTTATATCTTGCCCTACATACAAGACCTGATCTCTTACATACATCGCTGTATTATTCCCAAAATAAATTTGAGAAAGAGATTTAGAACTGATGAATAACAGATATACTAATATTACTTTTTTCATAATTATCATATTTACACTAATTTATTTTTTTGTCTTTATAAACATTAAAGACACTCAGCAATTGTGTTTGACTTCCTTGATTTACGAATCCAGAATACTCCTAAAAAAAGACCTGCTACAACTAAAACATAAATTTCTTCATTAATACTTACTGGTGGTTGCGGAGTCAAACCAGGTGGTGGTGGTGTTACTCCATAGGTCAGATGGGTTATAAAAACTAATGAGGTTAAAATTTTTTTCATAGATTTCATTTTTACATTTAAGATAATTAACAAATTATAATACTGCATTTAAAGAAACATGAAAGAGTAATTCTCTATAAAAAATTAAGTATATTAATAAATCAATTTTTATTAAAATAAAAACTCATTAAGTCTAACTCTTTGTCTATCAAATGTAAATTATAAATATGAATCCATGCAGCATAAATTACCTTGTAGGTATTTTTTTTCAAATAAAATTAATTTTAACTAAATAGACGCTTTTTTCTTAATAAATTTAAAACAACAATACCGTTTTTTACAGTTTAATCAAAAATAATTCACTGTTAATCAGGTGTTTTTATTTAAAAATCAAAAATAAATCACTATATAATTAAAAAAAAGTCTGCATTTAGTCGATTAACTGTAAAAAAAAACGCTGAAATACCAATAGTAGTTATTAAAATTTTATCCATTATCATTAATTTATCTAACTTAATGCAATAATAATTTTAAAACATTAGGTTTAAACACTTTATTTCCCTTTTCAATTCATAACTTTGGCAACTTTAAACTAATAATATTTAGAACTGCTTAGAAAAATGATTTCTTTTTTTTTACAAATTTCTTCTTAAAATTCCTTCTATAGTAAAGACAATATTATTTATATTTGCGCCGGTTTTATTGCAGTTTATTTTAACAATACAATACATACAAAATAAATGCTTAAGGAAAATTATAGAGTGAAAAAACAAAATTGGAAGTAAAAAAGTAATTTTAGAAATGAGGTTAACACTATCAGAGAATAAGACTTTTACCTTACTCCACTCATCTTGTCATTTATTTTTAATTAACACATGCAAGGAGTTATTATTTAACACTTACTAAAATTAAAACATAAATCCTGGTTAAATGTATAGATTAAAATAACAAAACCCTTTTTTGGAAATTAAACATTAGGTACTATTGAAATACAACAGATCAAGATTTTTTTCTAATACCTAAAATTAAAATAATCGTGAAAAACAAAATTTATGTGGAAAATTTATTTAGATCTTGTCTTGAGTTCTGAAATAACGGTTTGGGTATTAGTAATTATTGATACGCTACTTTTACTTTTCTTTATTAAGGATCATATTAACAGAGAAAAAAATGCTTATATGTTTAAAAAAAAATCTGAACTTAAAATAAATAAATTTCTCAGCTTTTGGTCACGAAACTGCTAAGTATATAATTATGTAAAACGTGAACTTATTAAAAGAGTTCGTATTTTAATCAACAAAAATAACTGATTTACAATTATTTAAATAATTATGTTTTTATTCAAAGTATATTACATAAAACCTAATTTAGAAATGTAAAATAGAAACATTCGTAATGTTCAATCAAAAATGACCTTAGATTCTAAATCTTATATTCTTAAAACTCATTAAACAGTTAACCTCAATATCATTGCAAAAATTAGTTCAAATAAAATAGACTTTAAATCAATTATAATTATCTAAATGAAAAAAACTATTCTGTTCTTAATCCTATCAATCCAATATATTTACTCACAACACAAAACTGAAAAAGACAGTACAAAAAATAATCAGCTTGAGGAGGTTATTGTTACTGCAAACAAAATAGAACAGAAAAACATAGAGGTCCCTGTAGCAGTTACTTCTATTTCTGCCAAAGCAATATTAGACTCAAGATTGGTAAGCTATTCCGACTTAACAGGCAGAGTTCCTAATTATTTATATCAGGGTTCCAGTGTTGGTTTTCAATCTATAAATTCGATTAGAGGTATTCAGGTATTTAGCTATAACCCCGCAGTATCCATTTATGTAGATGATGTAAACTCATTAGATATTATGGCTGGAGGATTAGAGCTTACTGACATTGAAAGAATTGAAGTTTTACGTGGCCCGCAAAGTACTCTTTTTGGACGAAATGCTATGGGAGGTGTTATAAATATTTTTACAAAAAAGCCTACCAATAAAACTACGGGATTCATAGAACTTGAAAATGGGAATTTTGCTTTACAGCGTTATTCTGCAGGTATTAAATCCCCTATTATCAAGGATAAATTATTTTTTGGCTTAAATGGACTATTCCAAAAAAGAGATGGCTTTATGAAAAATAACATCAAAGGGACGACTTCAACCGATACTAGCTTAAATGGAAAAACCATTGGCGATGAAGAAAACACCTATGGAAACATTTTTTTAAAATGGCTTGTTAATAGTAAGCTAAATTTTACTGCAAATGTAAAACATCAAAGAGATTTTTCAAATGCTTCCGGTTATCTGGTTGCACAAAAAACAGAAAAAATCGCATTAGAAACTCCAACAGTTATTAATCTGACCAGAATAGGAAGACATGAGAGAGAAATGACTAATTATTCCCTTACAGGAAAGTATCAGACGCAAAACTTTGAAATAACTTCTATTACTGCTTTCCAGCAAATTTCTTTTTCATTTAGAAATATGGATTTCCCAGGTTATTATGAATCATTTTACAGAACTGCTATTGGAGAAAAACTACCAACACAAAATGTTTGGAGTCAAGAGATTCGAATCAATTCTGCTCACAAAGAGAATAAATTTCAATATATTGTGGGTTTATACGGTTTTAAACAAATTAGCTACGATCCTACAAATAATTTAGCCTATGAGTTATCTCCAGCCAATTATGTAATTTATAGAAATAAAAGAAACAATAATGGATATGCAGCTTTTGGAGAAATCAGCTATAGAATTTTCGACAAACTAAAAGCAATTGCTGGAGTTCGTTATGATATAGAAGAACGCGAATCTATTTTTAATGGTTTTGGAGATGCTATTTTTGTAGGCGGGGTATTTACACAAATTAATCCTGACCTTACAAAATCGGTAAAATACAATGCCTTTTCTCCTAAAACCTCTTTAATTTTCAGTCTTGATAAAAAATCAAATATATATGCAACTTTTACACGAGGTTTTAGAGCCGGAGGAATAAGTTCACAGGCTGTTCCAGCAGGAGTTCGTCAAGATTATGACCCGGAATATTCAGATAATTTCGAATTAGGTTACAAAACCGGTTTTTGGAATAACAGAGTTAATTTTAACGCTGCTGCATTTATTATCAATTGGCAGGATTTACAATTCTCTAATTTAGTCGCACCAACTACTTATTCCATGGAAAATGTAGGTGATGCTTATTCAAAAGGTATCGAATTAGAGGCTAATATTATTCCTGTAAAAGGATTGCAATTAGATTTTGCTTATTCTATCAATGATGCTCAATACAAAGATTTCGATTTAAAAAGATTAAATTTTATAACAGGTTCACAGATTATAACACCAATAGGAGGCAATAAATTATCTAATGCCCCTAAAACAACATTTTACGCTGCCACTCAATATTCAATTAAAACTTCTGAAAATGTAAATTTACTGTTTAGGGTTGAATTTAGAAATGTTGGAGGGTATTATACTGATATTCAAAACAGTCTTTACCAGCCTACCTATCAAATCGTAAATACAAGATTTGGATTAAGTTATGACAATTATGGATTATTTTTATGGACTAAAAATTTAACAAATGAACATTATTTGTTTTATGGAAGCAGTGATACCAGTTTAAGAAGATCATCTGTAGCAGCAATGCCAAGTCAGATAGGAGTAACATTATCTGCAAGATTTTAGTTAATTATTAAGTAATATTAAAACCGATCATCTATATTATTTTTTGTTTAAAGAAGATTTCTTTTACTTTATTATATAAAAAGCCAGATTGTACAGTTTATACCCGCCCATTTTGAATTGATCGAAAAGATGCGATACAGCGGACGGGTTTAAACTAATTGGAGCGACAAACAATTTCTTTGAACACAGAAAGCTAAATTGCAGGTGGGTGAATATTCAGCACGAAAAAATAGGTTCTGCCTAAAACAGGAAAATTTAAAAAAAATCCTCTTTAGAGGTCATTCTTCCCTGAACAATTTACAGAACAAAAAACCCTACATAATAGTAAGAGAGGCATTTATAAATGAATATTATTTTCAATTGCCTCAGCCTCTAAAAAACTTGACTAATAATAAACTTTCTTATACAAACTAAAAATAAGCTGTTTAATTTCGTAAATTAATTCAAGCTGCTAGGTTTGTATTGCATAAAAAAACGAAGCAACCGTTTAGTAAATTTATTTTGCGAACTAATAAAATTACCCAATGTTTTGTAAAGTATCATTTTTTTTAAGACAAAAGAATGTAGATTTTAAATCATTAAATATTGTTTTACAATAGATCACTCTATTGTGTATAACATCATTTACTTCACCATTATACCAATTCCGCTTTGTTCCGCTTTAAGGCTATTTAAACTCTTAGAAATAAGTTTGTACTTATTGTTTTTTTCATCTTTCACTTCATCTAGAAAATATATCTGATCATTTTTTCTAAATACTCTTGTTTTTACCTCTTCATCACTTGCTTTTTCATCACTGTTTAAATCAATAGTGAGGCACCTTATCCATGGAGCGTCATCAGAATGCAGGTAAGTGATAATTTCATTACGCAATCCTTTTTTATATCTGTAAACGGAAAAATCATCTGCGCCGTCATTATCTAAATCGCCTTCTTCAAATAGTTTATCATCGTTGGGATTTAGTTCTGTGTCAACTACTGAGAATGCTTTTCCTTTAGAAAAAACAATATGCCCGCTATTTGGAGAAATGAAAGCATAATCGATAAAACCGGTGCCGTCAAAATTACCCTTTATAGTATGAGTAACTTCATTGCTTTTTTGACTTTCAGCTTGTAAACTATCGTTTAAAAATTGAGCTCTTTCAAAATCTATTGGAGCTTCTTCTTTTATAAAATAACGCCCAATAAAACTTTGTACAACATATTCTACGTGACCGGGAATGTGTTGATAACCAATATAATTTGCAAACCAAAGTGTGCCAGTGCAAAAAATAAAAAGCGCTATAAGTTTGTTCTTATGTCTTTTAAAAAAAATCTTCTTCATCAAAATTTATCTTATAATTTTTAACTCGTCTTCACCTTCAGGAATGTACAGGTAGTATTTAAAAAAATCAAACATCATACCGTCTCCTTCATCAAATTTTGCCCATAATGCTGATTTACCTCTCATTATTGATTCCTGACTTCTAAGATCTAAACAAACTATTCTGCCATTACCATAAAGTTTAAGCTCATAGTCTTCTAATGGCTGAAGTTTATAATCCTTAATTGTAAAAGATTCTAGTTAAGATTCTAATTTTCTAGTAATTTCCATTATTCGAAAACCATAAAGGTTTCATCTAAATTTCTATCCGTTTTGTAATGAACATCTTTTAATACTATAGATTCATTTTGTAATTTAGTATCAATTTTATATAAATTATTATCCGAACATAAATAGTAAAAAAAACTATTAACATAATTAACCTTACCAACTATTTTTCTGTTTGAAAAATATTTTCTTTTAGTTAATTTACCATTATTTTTATTTATTAATAATATATAATGTTCTGTATTAGCAACTAAATCATCAAAATTTGTTTCTATTGCTTCTAGATATTCTTCATTTGGGATTAAAAAATGTTTATTTCCCAAAACTTCTTCATCACTTTTGGGGAATTCTATTTTACAAACTCTTATTTGCCATTTTTTAGTTCCGGATAATTTATCTAAACAAACTATTTCATCACGTCCATAAAAAACATTGTTTTCATCTATTACTAAATTATTCGTAATGTAAAGTTTTTTCTCTGGGGTATATTGCCATTGAACATCTTTTTCATCCATACATAAGACAATTCCATGTTCATCAACTGAATAAAAAAACTTTTCATCTTTTATAACTTCATTATAAATAGAATTTTGGGAATCTACATACATAATTCCTTTTCCTGTATGTGGATCGATTATAGAAACATTACTAGCTAAACTTACTGCAAGAAAATTTTTGTAAATAATTGGAGAACTTTGAATCGGAAAAGGATACTGATTAGTCCAATTCGTTTTCTTTGTTTTGATGTTTATTGACTTTAATTCACCATGACTGTTTGCAAAAATTATTGATTCACCAAAGACAATAGGATATTGATAAAACAATCTAAAATCAACATCTGAAAAATCATACCCATAGTAAGATTGATTAGGTGAAACTTTATCATTATATTCCCATTTTATTTTTCCCGATATTTTATTAAGTTCAATAATTCTTCCATCACAATATGTCCTATAAATAATGCTGTCTAGAATTGTAAAGTATGTGATTTCATCAGTGTCTTTATTACCCGATATTTTCCAGTTTAATTTTTCTTTTTTAAGATTAATACTGTACATATCTCCATTACTAGTTGATAAATAAAGCGTATTATATTTCCTTTCTTTGTTGTGGCAAGAAATAAAGAATAAAAAAAATAAAAAGTAAAAATAATTTTTAATCGGCATCATTATTATGTGGATTTAATTCATAATCAAAAGGGATTCTCTGTGAAAGATTTTCAACATACCAATTTTCTGGATCGAAAGAATATCTAACAAAATCATATGCTATTCTTAATGGCATTTCAATATTACTTAGATTTTCATTTTTCCTGTTAAAACCAGATACCATGCAAGTAACTCTTGCTATTTCAACTCTATCCGGATCAGTATTTAATAAAGGAGCAACATAGCATTTTCCTATTTTTAAGCTTGCTTCATACTTTTTAAGTAACTTTATAACGGGTCCACCATAGTGTCTTACTATTGCATATTGACCTTCTCTATCGGTTGGAAAATCTTCTGCAACTTTTAATTTAGAAAAATCAACTTTCCTTAATTCTTCCAACTCTTCTTTGAAATCATCCTCAACTTCACCATCGTGAATATATAATAAACTGTCAAGAGGATATTTTGGTGGTTGAAGCACTACAATAGTATCTGGAGAATTTTTAACAGAATGTTTATCATACTCTTTTGTTATGAGTTGGTTATTATTTCTTTCCTCAGTAGTAAATTTATAAACAATGTATTCTCGCCAAAGATCGTGTATGTGCCCTGGAACATGTTTAAATCCTACCCAATTCATAAAAAGAAGTATTGCAAATCCTAAAAAGGAAACTGTAATAATCTTTTTTTTATGATTTCTAAAAAAACTCTTTTTTTTCATAGACTACCTTATCATTACTAATTCGTCTTCACCTTGAGGTATGTATAGGTAAAATTTGAAAAAATCGTCTATTTCACCATTATCATCAAATTTTACCCATAAAGCTGATTCTCCTCTGAAGTCATTATCTAAACTGTTAAGTTCTAAACAAACAATTCTTCCATCTCCGTATAACTTTAATTTATAATTTTCTAAAGGCTGCATCTGATAATTTGGAATAGTAAAAGGATCTAAATACAAGTCTAAAATTTGTTGCAACTCTTTTTTATTAAAATATAAACTCTGACGAGTTTCTTTTTCTCTTAAATCTAAATATGAGAAGTATTCTTCTAATTTTTTCTCTTTTAGCAGTGTCAACTGATTTTTATAAAAATCGACCACTTTTTCTTCCAGTTTTTCGGGATTCCATTGTCGCAAATCCTGCCCTTTCTCTAAACTATTAAATTCGTAAGGAACTTTTGCTTCAAAAGTAAAACTGGCTTCATAATAGGTTTTTCCTGTTGCTATAAATTCTTTCTCCTCATATGCATTACTATTTGCGATGGTTTGCGTGACATAATCTGCAATTTTTTTTCCTGGTTGATTTCGTTTTTTATTATCGGATTCTGATATTTCGATTTTCATATCGGTCTGTCCAGTTAATGTATGATGATCAAAATCTTTACCTTTACTTGCCGGGTATAATCGAAAAGTCACTTTTTGCAAACCACTCTTAAAAATATAATTGTTTATCCTTATAGTTTGCCCATCGGCAACTTCTGTAAAATTCTTTTTAAGAGGTCTATCATTTACCAGTATTTCTGAATAACAGCTGTTTTGTACATAAGTCAGAAAATATAATGGTTCGTACTCATAATGCTTAATCGTTTTAAGCATTGTTTCTAAATAATTTTCGCTAGTCAAATTACTAACTCTAGGTTTACTTTTTTGAGAACAAGCGCCAAGACAAATCAACAATAAAAAACACAAGAAATACTTCTTCATCAAAATTTATCTTAAAATTACGAGTTCGTCTTCACCTTCTGGAATGTATAGATAGTATTGTAAAAAATCTGCCACCATACCATCCCCCTCATCAAATTTTGCCCATAAAGCAGATTCACCTCTTAAATTATTATCTAAACTTTCTATTTCTAAACAAACAATTCTCCCATCGCCATAAATTTTAAGTTTATAATTTTCCAAGGGCTGTATTTGGTAATGAGGAATTTTAAAAGCATCTAAATAAGCTTTTAAAATTTCTTCCAATTCTTTTTTTCTATAAAATAAACTCTGGCAAGTTTCTTTTTCTTTTAATTCTAAATAAGAAAAATATTCCTCTATTTTTTTCTCTTTTAGTAGAATAAATTGGTTTTTATAAAAGTCAACGACTTTCTGTTCCAGTTTTTCCTGATTCCAGTTTCTTAAGTCTTGACCTTTATCCAGACTAGTAAATTCATAAGGCACTTTTGCTTCAAAAGTAAAACTAGCTTCGTAATAGGTTTTTCCTATAGCGACAAAAGGATTATTTCTCCCTTCTTTTTTTGGAGTTGTATATTTGATAATTTCAATGTCTTTGTCTGTTTTTTTATGAAATGTTATAACAGAAACTGAGATTCCTGTTTCAGCAATAAAAGAATCAATGTTTTCATCTTGATATTTACCAACAGGATACATTCGTATGGTAATTTTTTGTGTACCGCTTTTAAATATATAATGGTTAATATCTACAGTTGGCTCTATTAGTGGTTCTTGAAAGTTTTTAAATACAGGAATATCATTAACCAATATTTCGGATGAGCACCAACTATTTTTTATCACAAGTTGATACAATGGTTCATCATCATAATATTTAATATTATTCATCATTGTTTCTATATAATTTTTGCTCGTTAAATTGCTCATTTTTGTTGTTTTTGTATTATTGTTTTCTTTACAAGATGGAAGTATAAAAAGAAGTATTAAAATTAGAATCGCATTTTTCATATTAATTTATTTTTGAGGTGTAGTACTGAAAAGGTAAATTGTTTTTAGCGTCTGAGTATAACCTTCCAGCACTGTAAAATCTATTGGTTTTCCGTCATTTGGAGAATAACCAATAGGTTTACGTTTTCTAAATTGCACAGTAGAGCTACCTTTAAATGTTCCTTTGAGTCCAGAAAATTTTAGTTTTTGCGTCATAAAAAGTCCTCTTCCATTTTTTTTATCAAAACCATATTCCGTTATAACGATAGCTTCACATGCTAAGTCCAATGTAACATTCGCCGTCACCTTTGTTTCTAAAGGGGAAAACTCGAAGAATTTTCTAGAAACGTCTCCTTCTAAATGAACAGTACCATTTATCTTCTTACTGTAGGTAGTATTGTTTTTTTCAACGAAACTGCTAAACTTATCTTTTAAACTATATTGTTCATTCAAAAGATTATATTGTATATTTTGTTCTAAAGCTATTTCTCCACTCATTGTTAGAATAAGAGTTAGATCATTTTTACCCATTTTAGACAATATGCCATTTATTTTATCATTCTCTTTTTGCTTGTCTTCATCTGTTTCATTTTTTGTTAGTTTACTATGTAGGAGACTTTTTATAGTGTAATGCTTCTTAAAATTTATCGCAACAAGTGGATCGGCCTTAATATTGGCTTCAAAAATGAGTGCCATTCTTCTGTCTGCCTGCATTTTATAGTACCCCCCCGTATTTATAGCGATCGATGGAGGAACTAACTCTGCACCAATTTTTTCTGCATAATCTGAGATTTTTTTTGCTTTTGCTACAACTTTAACCACTTTAGCTTCTGCACTTCCTCCTCTGGTTAAGTAGAGCATGATTAAATCGATTGCAATTCCAATTGCCACCATTTCATAAATGATAAAGGCAACGATACGCCTGGTGGTTGTATCTGTTTTTATAAAGTCTAATTCTGTACCACCTTTTAAGCTTAATTCTTCTCCCGTTTTTTCTAATTTTCTATCATATACAGCATGTAAGCCTACATCATAATACTTAGCCTGACTTTGCATGTATGGCAATAGAACCTCCTTTGTAAGCCAGCCTCCGGGAACAAAATTCAAAATAAAACCTATAATAGAGTTTGTAAGTTCGTTTATTTCCTGTTCAATTCCGTTCTTTAATTCTAACGTTTTTATATCGTGAAAAAAATAAGGATCTTTGAAGGTTTCATCATCATCATCTCCCCAATTTCTGATTTTATAATTGTACAAAAAATGACCAATCCATACAATATCGGGATATGCATTTATAGCGAAACTAGGATATTGGGTACCCGAATAATACGTACAGGAATGAAGATAATAGCTGTAAATGTTTCTGTAATTTCTTCCAAAATTAAAAAAATCAGTTATTTTCGGTACGGTAGGTAATCTGGAATTCAGTTTAACATCAATTGAATTAGGTTTGTTTTCAGTTAAATCATAAGTAACGGGTTGCTCATAACTATCAAACGATTTAATGGTATTAAGATGTTCCTTTTTTTTATGACAGCCTTTTCTAATAAATCCGTCTATATTAATTTTTAACGCAGCAGGTTTTTTATAACTTGGTACTACAACATCGTACACAAGTGTTTGTGCGTTATTTTCGAAAATCTTAAATCGCAGAGTGGTTCTTCTGTTTTCCTGATGCTGGGCTTCAGACAGATTAGCTCCTGTGCGAACCGGTTTTGTTTTTCCGTATCCTTTTCCGGAAATTAAATGCGAAGGAACTCCTTTTGAAATTAAATATTTAACTGCAGCATCTGCTCTTTTTGCAGACAAATCCAGATTATATTCCTCTGTCCCTCTGCTGTCTGTATGTGCACCGAGTTCAACAGGCAGAAAAGGCGGCTCTTTTAAATAATCCGCAATTTTATCTAAAACTGGTTTTGCATCATTACGGATGTCCCATTTATCGTAATCGTAATGTATTTGCTCTACAATATTAAAATTATCTTTAGGATCCATTTTACGGAGAAACTTTCCTTCATCAAAAAGTAAGTCAGTTTCATCCTGATAAGCGACTCCAATTTTTGTAAACTTGCAGGTGCCTGCATTTTTATCATATGTTTTTAACTTACCAACTTTTGCCTTGCTTAAACCAAGGTCTATTTTAGGGAAAACAAATTTATTTTCATTCTTCACCTTTAAATAACGAGCATGATAAACATCATTATTATCGTCTTTTATGTATTTGTTTGTTGAAGGGTCTTTTACTTTTATATAAAATTGTTCTAGATTGTCTCTATTTGTTATCTTGCCTTGCCAGGAAAGCGAATCTTTAATGATGATATTAACTTCGCCATTATTTACAGGAGTTTTACTGTAAACTTTTATTAACTGATCATCATTTGCACCCTTTCCTCGCTGAACTCTTCTGTATATCTCGATAATCAGATTATTGGCTCCATTTAATCCTTCGGTAGTAAGATTAAGATAAAGTGGTTCTCCATAAGTAAACTGATATGTTTTTCTTACGTCTTCTCCATTGCTTTCAGTAGCCCATGCACTGGAGATTATCTTAGGCTCACACCATCCGCTAATCAGTAAGCCTGCAGATTTTGAGTATGACGAATTTAGCAGACTTGTCTGGAGATAATACGTAAAAGGGCCGCAAAATTTTTTAGCCAATTTGATTCCGTAAATTTCATCGCCTTTTTTTGTCAATTTCAAAACACTTTTTCTTGGAGAATAGGTTTGAAAATGCCATAAAACAGTTCCTTTTTTCTCTTCTGCAGTGGTGCCATCATGCCATTCTGCTATTTTAAAGTAAACAAACTGGTCTGCTTTAATTTTAGCTCTAGGGTTTTTAACTGAAAAGTTACCAGCTATTTCACCCTTACCAGCCCATTCTATTTTTTTAATTCCTTTTGCCATAATTATATTTGTGATATACCGGTAAAATCAAATTTTGGTTGTATTAAATCATTCAGCCCTAATAATGGATTAATTTTATTCTGAACGTCAGGATTTGCATTTTTAAGATTTTGTTCTGATGGTTCTGCAATTTGTCCATGATCTAAAATTTCAATACAATCGGGAGTTCCCATTTTGCAGGTAGCTTTACTATCTTCGAGCAGTATATTTCCGCCATTGCTTAGCGTTACCTTATCGTAAAAGTTTTTCCATTCAGAAATATCTACTTTGCATGGATTGTAACTTCCACTACCGTTTGGCTGCATTTTACAAGTTCCAAAAGTGTTCTTCTCTAAAGTTTGTCCAATATCTTTTGTACTGGCTGTTAACTTTTCAGAACCATCTTTATCGTTTGTATAATGTTTTGATTGTATTTTTACTTTTAAAACATCATTTTGTGATTCATTGCTGTACTTGCATGTACAAGTCGCACCTTGTACGACAATATGTTTTTCGCTCATAATTATTTATTTATCGTCCTGTTATTACTTCAAGAAACAACTTAAAAATGCTTGATTTTTTCTCTGTTATTTCTTTATCTAAAAATGAAAAATTTGAACTTAAGTTCAATTTGGCGTTTTCCTTTATATTTGAAATAACAATAGTTAGTTTTTGAGGAATATCTAATTTAATTTCACAGTCCAAATAAACGCTTTCCAGGACGTTGGTATTTGGGTCCAGAAAATAATACGCTGTATAGCTACCTTCTGCTTTTTCGGCATTGTTTTCTTCTGAATCATCTTGAGGAAATAACAAATTGTTTTCAAAGTCATTTTTGCTTCTTAGATCCGAAAGCATACCGGTTTGCGTTATATTAATTAAATTATATGCATCAAGAGTGGGTAAAATAGTCTGCTCAGCAGTAAATGACACATTTCCTGTTTTTTGTGATATAGGAAATTCTATCACCTGTTGAATGGTAAGGTTTTGGGTATATTCAATGTTTAGGCTGTTAAAAAAGACTTTTAAAAACCAATCTTTGGATAATGAATCAAAAATAATTTCATCATTTTGCAGCCTGTCTTCAAATTTAAGCAGTACTTCATGTAATACTTCTCCCTGAAAATCCTTAAGTACATTTCGCTTTACTTTTTGCCAGCGGTTACGGATATCTTCATAATTATATATGGCCACCAATTCTCCTTTTGGATCAATAACTACTTGCAGGGGATAAAAGACTTTAGCCGTTTTCTCAGCTAATTCATCGGCCATTGTATCAGCCTCTTTTCCATCAACATATACTTGGGATATTCTATTAATTTCTATTAGCGAAAAATCATTTTTATCTTTATTTATAAACTTTACATTAATTTCTTCTTTTACTGTGTGCTGCTCTTCACCATTTTCCATGGTGTACATTGCTAAGTAATTATTGTTAAGTCCTTGGGGTGTAAATGGTAATTTGAAGTTGTTTGCAAAATGTACATTTTCACGATGCGTCGCTCTGGCGATTTTAGATTCTTCTGATTCAATTATTAGAAACTTCAAATGTGGTTTAAAGTCAGCTTCGATTAAATCATCCAATGGACATCGCATATTGTGAAAAGCCCTCAAAGAATAAGAATCGACTTCTAGTTCTTCTGCTACCTTTTTTAAGGTGTCACCTTCTTTTATTTTGTAAACGAAATGATCTTCATAAGAAAAATCCGGAATATATAACATGGGGCTAAATTTATTTTTCGGGTTTTTATTATATTGTTATGATGTATTCTCTGCATTAATTCTCTTATAGCCATCCTTGTTTTCAATAGGCTATTGTGAAAAATAAAATCTATTTATTTAATAATTGTAGGTAAATTATTAAGTAAGCATATTAGGGTTTTAGCCCGTAATTCATATTAGTTTTATTTTTCGTACAATGAGTATCTAAAATGGAATAAAATATTAACAAGTTTAATAACACTTTTGAATGTGAATTTTTTTGCGAATATATGTATTAATTTTTGAATCTTGTCTTGAAAAAATCGATAAAAAGTAAATTAATACGCTGATAAGAAACTAACTTATATTTAAAGCGTAGAGGTGTGTTTCTCCATTATTGAAGTGTCTAAAAATAAAATACTAAAACACAAACATCATTAGCTATATTGCGATTGCGTAATGAGCAATATAGCTAATGATGTTGTTCCGTTTTAAAGCGCCCCGCAATTGCCCACCCGTAGGAAGCTCAATTGCGGTTCGGTGGGAATCAGCCCACCATTATGGGTTCTGTTTTAAAATTTCCCAGATTCAGAAAAAATCCTCTGTGGGCGGTCATTCCTTCACGAAATAACTTCCATAAAAGCGATGCTCCCATACTGGCAAGTGTTGCATTTATAAACAAATCCTGTTTTTCGAGTGCCTCGGCAAGGGAACAACTCGGCTCATTGTTATCGCTCTGGGCTTGCAGTAATTCCTTAAATTCATCGGTTACCATTGGAAGACTCGACACAGTGTTGTATAGTTTGGAATCAGGCTGTTGGATTTCGCTGATTGTGGAAAGTATTGCCTGTCCTGTATTTTGAGCATTGCCGAGGTCAAGCCAATATAGGGATTTGGTACGTTCAAAATCGCTGTTTGCGTTGCAATTCAGCAGGAAATCTGCAACATCAAAACGTGCCGATATGGTATCCACACAACTTACATAGAGGTTCGACCTGCCACGATTGGGCAGGGATTTCAGATTTGCTGTTGAGAACTGCTCGATTACAGCTTTCCAATTCGTTCCGAAAAAACGGTTGGTGCGGTTGATGAGTGCTACGGCTTTAGGAAGTCCTACCTCAGCATCAGCAAAAAGCTGTCGTCCCTGATTGGCATTAGTGACTACATCATCATCAAATAAATTGACCTGCAATCCTACATGACCCAAAGCGATAAGGCTGTGGTTCATTCTTGCGAGTTCGGTGAGCATCCTGCTTCCTGTCCCTCCTGCCCCAATGAGATTTACCGTTATTGGGTTGGCTGGGTTTATCAGGTAATTGTGCGTATAATGCATGGTATTTTGTGTGTTCATGATAGTATATTTTTAATTGTTAAATCATTTTTAAGTAAGGATTTTAACGGGAAATGTTTTTCTGTATTTACAAGTTTTTGCCACATTTGGACTAAATTAGTCTTGATAGGACTTTTTTCTATAATCAAATGACTGAAATAGCTGTTAAAAAAATACTGCTCCCAAAGTAAGATAAACTCTTCCAAATGGCAGTTGGGCTTTATGTTAACTGATACCGTTCCCATACAAACCCTGCCATCGGTGTATACATTAAAAAAGGGTGCATGATATAAATTAGTCTGTTCATTTATCTGCGTTTCAGTATCCATTGCATAAATGTAAAGGGTGTTTTTAGAAGCTTTCCACAGCAAAGGCGGTACAAATGCTTCGCCGTTTTTTATCCCTAAACTTTCCACAAAAAACAAACTGACTTTTTGGGCAGGCGTGAACCAAATAGCAGAACCATTCTGCTCGGGATTGAGATGCAGTACATTTTTAGGAAGCATTCCTGATGGTTTTAGAAATTTACGTGTGAGTTCGTCTGACGTATCAAGGGTACTGGCGAGCTGTGTACTTTCTTTCAGGCTTAAGGGATGGGCGTTTATGGGACAGCCATTTTTATCCATGTCATAGGCTTCCACATAAATGGATTTTTCAGCAGAATCTTTCTGATAGACCACAAAGGCTTTTACAGGATTGTATAGGCTTCCGAATTTTTGGGTTATATCTTTCATAGCGTATTATTTAAAAGGGTGCATAAATCATTTAGAAGCGGAAACAATCTGTATTCAAAATCGAGCGCTTTAGGTCTTAACTCGTTTTGGGTATCATAGATTTGCAGTAGTGTCGGTTCTTCTATTTCGGAGCACTCGTTAAATTCATCATTGATTACCCGTGCAATATTCTCATAAAGTGCTCCATCGGTATCTGCGATAAAAGAAATATACTGTTCTGCCCTTATAATCCCTTCCTCACTTTCAAATTCCCGATTCGATGTATTTTGAAAAATTGTACCCGAAGGATATTCGAACATTAATGCCAATGCCTGTTTGGCAACACTCAGACAGTCTTTTTCAAAATCAGTATTGGATTTATAACTGTGGATACGTTTTTGAAAGACGTTTAAATGATAGGGATTATACATTTTACGGTGCATCACATCTCCATAGTAAGAAGCTGTGTTTAATTCTGAAATCATACTATTTTCGCCTTGGCAATCTTCATCCTCCAATTCATCAATCAGCCATTCTTCCATACATTCATAATGATAATACAGACAACTGCTGTCTTCCCTGTAATAGGGAATCCCTGCAATATGGTAGAGATAAGCAAAAACAGAGAGCAGTAATTCTGCGGTTGTTTTCTGTTTCCTGTTTTGCAACAGTCTGTACAGGGGCAGTACAGGAATATAGTACAGCGTATTGCATGTATTATATATATGTCTGGTCGCTAATTTTATACTTCCATCATCATCCTGCATAATAGACAATTCAATATCACACCCCAAACCATTAAGCTGTTTCTGCGCATCCGAATGTGCCAAGAGTATATTATAGGGATAGGATTTGCCTGTGGTATCCAAAACTTCAAAACCATACAGCCCTGTAAGTAGAGCAAGCGAACTGAAAAAATCTTTTTCCACCTGATTTTGGTTTGGCATTTTTTTACCCATCTCGAACAACGGCAGAAAGGAATGTCTTAAAAAACCATCGGCAAAAGGGCGAGCGGAGCGGAGCTGTTCGGGCTGTTTTTTACTTCCTGCGCATCTGCAAGCCGGTCTGTGTTTTCTGCCCATTTTCCTAACTGTCTGTATAGTCTGCATAACTTTTTATTTTTGGGTAGTTTGATACTGCCTGTTATCGTTTGCGTTTTCATGGTTTATCCTTTTGTGCCGATTTGTGATACAAATTTGTACTGCACTGCATCATCATTTATAACAGGTCCTTCTATGGATGCGGTTGTCAATATTGGATAGGTCTGGGCATAAAAGTTTAGTACCGCTTCGGGACTGAATGACGGAGATGGGTCAGCGAGTTTAATATCTATTTCTTTATCCCTAAAAGTAAATATGCGCTCTAAGGTGGTTGCTGTTAACATGGTTCATCTGTATTAGGGTCATTGAAAAGGTCTATTGGGAATTTATCGGAAAGCTCTGCTTTGCGGGCGTGAATAATGTCTTTATATTCAGGATAAAGTTCAGCAGACGGCACTTTCATCCATGCTTCTTTAAACTTTCCTGCTATTTCGAGTTCTTCTGCTTTTTTCATAGCAGATTCGTACTGTTTCTGCAATTCGAATTTTTCTTTGCCCATCTTCAGAATGTTGTCTTTTTCCATCTGCGAGGTCACTTTAGCCTGCTCTTTTTCTTTAAGGAACTGCTCCATATTGGCAAAAAGCTGTGCGGTATCTCGTACAGGCTGTGCAATCGCTTCAAAAAATCCTTTGTCGAGTTCCTCAGCCGTACCTTTGAGCAGAATAGGCGGTACTTTTTTACGGGCATCATCGCCAACAGTATCGTTAAAAAACAAAACCGATACAATGAACTTGTCAGTATCTTCCCTGGCTATGTTTATTTTCCAATTCCCTGCTACCTGCAAGGAAAGGACTGCTTTAAAAAAATTGGTTTCCATTGCTTTACTGTTTTGTTTCTTTTACCTTTAAATCGCTAATTTTTATAAGTTTTTCATACATATCCTGCCAATAGGCTTGTCGTTTCTTATCAAACTTTTCAAAGAGTTTATCGGTATGGGAAAAATTTTTGAAATAATCTGCCTGCTTTATTGCTTGGTTTAAATTGGTAACCTCTACATTTTCTCCGTTTTTATCTTCTATCTGTATCATGCTGTCAGGGTTTAAAAGAAGAGGCAGAAACTGCCTCTCCTGATTGGTTAATTAAGAATCAAAGCATCCGAACCTTTACTTGCAAAATCCACACAAAGATTAAAAGCCGATTGTGTGCGAATCTGCGCTGTGCCACCCATCAAAAGAGAAGTTAATTTGGCTTCTTCATCTTTGTAATTTCTCATATTCTGGAAGTAGCCCGTTACGGCGTTGTACGCACCAAAGACAGTTCCTTTAGTGGTGTCCATAAGCTGTGTGGGGTTGCTCATAGCATACTCGAAAGCACTATCAACCATATTGGTAAAACAAGTTGAAAGTTCATCCTCTTTACCATCTTGTATGGTTTTAAGCACTTCTTTGCTCGGAACAAGGGCAGACTGTATTAGTTTTTTAACTTCATTGTCTGTGATTCGGATTTTTGTCCAATGGTTAAAAATGGATTCCATCTGTGCTGAGAGCATATCGGATATACCCATTACTTTGTGTGCCTGTTCTAAACGCTGTTTAGCATTAGAAGTATGACGAATGCGAACGGTATTGGTCTTGTTGTTCATAGCGGCATTAAGCGTATTGTTACATACTATTCGTATGGGTGTGAATGCTGCTGTAATGCTTCCGCTTCCGTCATGGGAAGTTGTTAAGAACAAGTATTTTTCGATCAAATCATCGTTACCAAGCCTGATATAATCAGGCAGTTTTGCTGTTATAAAAATGCGTTCTCCTTTTCCGAGTGCCCCTGCGGTTTCGTATAGGATACCGTCACCGCCTACGATACTGTCAAAGAAAGAAAAGGCATCCCTGTTTTGTACAATTTGGTAATCTTTGCCGACAACGCCAAGTACGGCATCATTATCGGTGCGCACCGTACTGAAATAATTGGGTACTTCTATTTTATTATGAATGGTCTCATTATCCAAAATAATTTCGGCTGAAGTGGGTGTAAACAGCTTTCGTTTTTCTACTTCATAATCCAAACCTGCGTGCTGAATTGCTTCGGCACTTGTTGGGTAATCGGTAATAATCTGCCCCAAATTGTGCCATGCTGTCTGTTTAGTGCTGAAAAAACTGTGTTTTCCTGACTGCTCGTTGTAATTGATATTGTGTGCCATGATGTTAAATTTTAAGTGATTGTGATGTTGTTAAAAAGGTACGTCCTGTGCTTTTTTTGCTTTTTTTTCCTTTACTGTTGAACTGGCTTTAGCTGTTTCTTCTTTTTTAGGAAAAACCAAAATTTTAATGTTATTGGTATGAAAGGTCAAAGTGCCCACTGCTGTACCTTCGCTGTTATTGTACACATTCAAACCAATGCGCCCAAAGAGCTGTACGAGTGTTCCTTTTTTAAGCCACTGTGCTGTATTGGCATTCAACCAATAGGAACAATTGATATAGGTTGTTACTTCTTTTACTTCACTACTGCCTTTAGGCTTGTAGGTATCATTGATAGCAATACTGAAATTGACTACTTGTTTGTCGCCGTTCACTTTTTGAACTGATGCATCTGCTGTTACTCGTCCTGTGATTTCCATAATTTTAATTTTTAAAGATTACTACTGTTTACTTTTCTCTAATCCTGCCCTAACAAAAATTGTTTTCAAAAGAAAAAACGGAAAAAAAGAAAGCAAGATGCCAGTGGATTAAGGATGCGCAAGTGCTATAAGTCCCGAAGGGTGGCAAGGGAAGCGCCGCCATTATGCGCACGCAGCATGCTTGAGCCACTATCTTAGCTGCCCTTTTAGTCCGTTTCGAGTGAAAGCTTTAATTAAATTTCTTAATGGACTCTAAATGGAGATACCTTTCGGTTGTAACTTAAGAAGACTTCTATAATTGATTAATGGTCTTGTGAAAAGTTTTTGAAGTGTTTTTCAAGCAAAAAAATCTGACACTTTAGGTGTCAGATTAGGTAAGGATTTCTTAAGAAGAAAAATTAATATATTAAAGGAGTTTATAAAAATGCATTAGAAAACAAATCATTAGTTCGTTTTACTTATCCACTTTTTTCAGTAGTAAATGTATAAAAAGGGTTACCTTATAAATGATCGAAGGTTATTTATTGACATTAAGAATGTAAGAATAAAACTCAATGTTATTTATAAAACTAGATATTGTTACTCAAATTTGACTTTAGGCAATCCCTTAACAATCTCTACAGTCTGAACACTTACATTGATAATACTCAAAATCAAATCTAAAATATATCTCTGATTCCCAACTTCGGTAGCCCAATCGTTTGGGTCATTTTTGATGCCGCTGTCTTTGTGGGTGGTTACTGCGTAACGCTCCATAACCCATTCGATGGCGGATTTACCATTTACCACATATTCGTAAGCTATTGCAGGGATATTTGAAATAGAAATACGACTGTTGTAAATGATGGTGTCTTTTTGGTCTTTCTTCGGGAAACGCATTTTTTCTACGGTATAGAATTCGCTTTCTGCTCCTTTTACCTGGACGGCATCAAAAGCCGGAACAGTTTCATAATTGATGTGCAATTCTGCCAGTTTACGACCCGCTTTGCTGAAAGCCCAAAAATCCTTGACATCTTCAATCAAAGGCAAACGAGGCAACATTTTCTTTAAATCATTGGCGAACATTTCACGATATTCCAGGCAATGTAAAAAGCCATAAACATAATAGAAAATATCTTCTTTGGTTACGTTTTTGCCATATTGTTTTTTGGCTCTTTCTAGTATAAAATCACTTACTCCATCACGACGGATGTAGTCGCTGTTATCACCTGTATCGAACAAACCTTTTTGGGCGTTATTGTTTTCTTCGTAATAGAATAAAGGGAAGCATTGAGTATCTCCGTTAAAGTGAAGATTAGCAATTTCATCAGTTATTAATAATGAAAGGCCATCATTTGGACTTGGAGAAACACAGATAACAATATTATTAATTTTTTGGTTTGGAAAAAGTTTTGAGTTTAATCCTGGTCTTTCAATAAAAGGTTTGTCAAAATATAATATTTGTTTAAAAAAAGGTCTGTAACTTGATATTTTAAGCTCTTCAAGATTCATTTCTTGAATTTTATTTTTCTCTAAATCTTTTTTTAAATTAACAGTCCAACTTATTTTAGTTGGGTTTGTATCTATAAAATCATCCATTTTTCTTTGTAAATTTTCCAATTGTACTTCTGAAAATGACTTTTGTTGATCATTATAAAAATTAATCATTCTTGTCATGTTTACTTCAACAATCTTTTTGGAAGAATTGGAAACCCAAGCATCACGCCCTGTATTAACTCCTAATGAATATGTGTTAAAAAAGCTTTGACTTTTTAAATCAAATTTCTTCTCAGGATTTAATGGAATATACTCATCAAAAACAGAATTACGCATACTAATCCAGTCTCCATATTCATTTGGTTCTAAGGTTTTCCAAAACATTTTTTCATTAGAAATTGAACCAAATTTTGTGACGATTTTAAGTTTATCCTGTTGGGTTAAATAGTCGCCAATATCGTGATAATTTACGGTTGCTTTTTCTTGTTTGGCAGCAGGATTTTTTATCAAGAAAGTAATTGATATTGGAGTGCGGGAACCAGAGCCGAATATTTTTCCACCCTCTTTCCTTGATAGTTCTCCGCTGGTTCTTTGATTACCTCTTAAATTGAATACATAAATTGAGCTGAATTCATTTTCTAAACTTTTACGGAATCCGTCCGTACTGTTGCCATCTAACCAAGCACCATTGGAGATAAAGGCAATGATACCGCCATTTTTATCCAAACGGTCGGAACTCCAGCGAAAGGCTTTTATATAAGCATCATATAAAGATTTATTCAAACCAGCATTGGATTCTTTTGCATATGTATTTGCAATACGGCTGTCAAGAATAGGATAGGATTGGTTTTGCGCATTATCATTGGCGGATTTTTGACCAATAGAATACGGCGGATTTCCTATAATTACGCGAAGCGGTGCTTTTTTTTGTCTCTGAACCCGTTCGGAGTTTTGAGGAAACATTTCCGAAAACATTTTTTCGCTGTCGTCTGTTTCTCCCAATTGGAAAGTGTCGGTTAAACAAATGCCATCGTAAGGAATGTATTTTTCTTTGCCAACACCATCATCGGGGTCGAGCGTGGCATCGTGGAAAGCGTTTTCGATATTTACAGCTGCAATATAGTAGGCTAATAAAACAATTTCGTTGGCGTGGACTTCGTATTTGTATTTACGTTCCAAATCTTCCTCTTTTATCAATCCACTTTGGAACAGTCGCGTGATAAAAGTTCCTGTTCCGGTGAAAGGATCCAGAATGTGAACATTTTCATCTGTCAAGTTTCTGCCAAATTCTTTTTGAAGAATATCATTTACTGAATGGATAATAAAATCTACACATTCCACGGGTGTATAAACAATACCCAGTTGCTCGACCATTTTAGGAAAAGCAGTTTTGAAAAACTTATCATAAAGTTCTATAATGATACGCTGTTTTCCTTCGGCATTGTCGATTCCTGCAGCACGCATTTTTACGGATTCGTAGAATTTTTGCAGTACATCAACATCTTTTTCCAGAGCCTGTTCATCCAAAAGAGAAGTCATTTTTTGCATGGCTATTGAGACAACATTGTTTTTCACGAAGGAATACCCCTCAAACAAGGCTTCGAAAACTGGTTTAGTTATGATATGTTGCGCCAACATTTCGATGGCTTGATTTTCATCAATACTCGGATTTATATTTTTTTGCAATCCTTCTAAGAAATTAGCAAAAGCAATTTTGTGTTGTCCATCGGTTCTTATTAGTTTAGCAATACGTTCCATATAGCGCTCAGCAATTTGCGCCACGTCTTTGGCCCAAACTTCCCAATAGTTTTTGTCTCCTACTTTTTTGACCATACGGGCAAATATTGCACTTTGTAATTCTTCAAAATGCAAATTCATTTGGTTGTTTAGATCATTGTTTTTGTTTGAATCCGAAGAGGAATCATCTTTACGAACTGGATTACCATCGTCATCAAAACCGTATTCAGAACCACCAACGATGATTTGATTAGGGCGAACTTTGTTTAATTCTATTTTATTTACAAGCGCATTAAAACGGTCATCATGTGCACGAAGTGCATTAAGAACCGTCCAGACTACTTTGTAACGTTCATTGTCATCCAAGCCTTTTTCAGCAGCTATATTGGAAGGAACGACTACCGGAATAATAATATAACCACATTTTTTTCCTGGTGATTTACGCATTACACGCCCCACAGATTGAACTACGTCTACCTGAGAATTTCGGGCAGATAAAAATAAAACAGCATCAAGAGAAGGAACATCAACACCTTCACTCAAGCAACGAACATTTGTTAATATTCTGCAATCACCTTCTTCTATATCGGATTTAATCCATCCTAAAAGTTCATCACGTTCAGGAGCTGACATAGAGCCGTCAATATGTTTGGAAGCGATGGAAACCATCGTGTCTCTTTTCTCTTTTGGTAAAGAATCAATATAAGAATCAGAAGCGGTATTGTATGTTTCTGTAATTTTTCTAGAAACTTTTATATTTGAACAAAAAGCAACCGCTCTTTTCATTGGGAGAGGGTCTGAATCTTTTATAATTCCCTCGTCTCCCAAAACTTGTTTTGAAAGTGCATTAATGCAACCAATTAATTTTGACGCATCATCGGTAGATATTTCGCTATTTTCATCAGCAATCATTTTTTGAATTGCCGGAGGAATATCGTGATCGTTCAAAGTAAGAATCAAAACTTTGTAATCGGTTAATAAATCTTTTTCTACGGCTTCTCCAAAACCTATTCTGTAGATTTCTTCTCCATACAAATTGACATCATCCATTGAACATAAAACGGCTTCCGCCTGAGCTGCTTTGCTTTTCACTTCGTCATTATACAAACGAGGCGTAGCGGTCATGTAAAGTCGCTTTTTTGCTTTTATAAAATCATTGTCATGTACTTTTGTAAAAGCGGATTCATCGAATCCTGCAATTTTTAATCCTGTAGTTCTGTGCGCTTCATCACAAATAATAATATCAAACTCAGAGAAACCATTTTTAAGGATAACGTTTTGCGCTTTTGCGATAACATCAATTGATTGGTAAGTAGAAAAAACTACTGTCATACCAGATTTATTTGTGCTTTTGAAAAGATTAAATTGTTTTAAAATTTCTTCTGGGTCAGTTGATGCTGGCAAAGCCAAATCGACTGTGCTAAAAGTATCAGTATCTTCGTCTTTTGTTTTCTTTTTTGAAATATCTGGGTCAGAACAAATACAAATTGCGTTGATAGGTTCTTTTGCAAAAGTTGACCATTCGCGCAAAGTTTGACCAAGCAAAGAAATAGATGGTACTAAAAACAAAATCATTCCGCTACCATTGGTTTCGTTTTCAGCAATACGAAGTGACGTAAAAGTTTTCCCAGTTCCACACGCCATGATTAATTTACCGCGATCCGTACTTTGAAAATTCAGGTGTGTTTTATCTAATGCTTCTTTCTGATGATCTCTTAAATCTCTTCCTGTAATACGTGCTATTTCACCATGAACACCAGATTCCATTTGCGCCCAATCTACGGGCGCATCCTGTAAATCGTGAAGATGAATCCTTGATACTGGAGGATGTTGGTTTTTAATTGCCTGAGTTGCATTGGGCCCCCATTTATTCGTTGTTGAAATCCAAAGACGGTGTGAAAAACCAACGATTTTTAAATCTTCGTTTTTAAATGTGCGGCTTGAAGTAGATAAAAAAGAATCTACAGCCGGTTTGTCTATTAGTGATGTTTCTTGATAACATTTACATTGAATAGCCCAATAATCCCCGTCAATAGTGAGTGCAACTAAATCTATACCAGTATCACCACTACCTAAATCATTTTTCCCAGGGAATTCATCCCACATCCAAACTTTTTTGAATCTGTAGGCATATTGTGGGTCGGTTAAAAGATAGGCTTGCATTAATCTTTCAAAACGAGCTCCTTTGTCACGCTCGGAAAATGAAATTTTACGATATTTTTCTAGTATTTTATTAAAGCTCATTTGATTTTTTTATATGTAGGAAAATGATTTGCCGAAGGTAATATTAAATTGGGGAAAATAAATTTGTAAGTTCTATTTTTACGTAGTTAATATAATCGTTTTTTTTTAGCTTTTCCTTTTTATTTTAGCCTATGCTATTTAATTTTTCTTTAAAAATACCTCTAGCTCGTTTACGAATTTAGATATTAATGAAAAAGATAGGGGTTTTGTTTTAAGAGATTTTTCTATCTGCTATTTAATTATATTTGTAAAAAATGAGTACTAATATGGATGATATTCTAATAATCGAGCAAAAGGTTAACTATACGGGGTTAATAAACAGCATTGATATTAAACCGGATGAGTATTTATTACCTCTTCACGAAGTTATTGTAAATTCTATACAAAGTATTGAAGACAGAGTAAATCCTACTGATTCCGGGTCCATTATTATTAAAATTCATAGAGTTTTTCAAGAAAAATTAGAATTAGAAAATGCGGATGATTATCAGCCTATTACTGGCTTTACAGTAACCGATAATGGCGTAGGATTTACCACTAAAAGAGAAACAGCTTTTAGTACTCCATTTACAAATTTTAATTACGAAAAAGGCGGTAAAGGAATGGGTAGATATACTGTTTTAGCCTGTTTTGGTAATATGGAAATAGAAAGCTCTTTTACTGATGAGAAAAGTGTTTTTAATAAAAAATATAAATTTGATAATTTAACAGGGCTTCAAAAATACCCTGAAAGTGTTGAAAATTTTACTGACGATTTTAAAAATAAAACTACTGTTAAATTAAACAATTATCGTCCCGAATATTTCAACTTTGCTAATAAATTAAAAATAAGTATCAAAGATATTGCGGATGATATTATACAGCATTGCCTACTTTTTTTTATTGGCTCAGCAGACATTCCTACAATAAGAATATTATATGATAATGAAAAGATTGAAGACGCAATAGTTCTAAATGACATATATAAAACTGTAATTGAAGTAGAAAAAAATGAGCTTAACTTGAAGTTTTCAGATATTGAAGAAGATTTTAATTTAAGATACATTAGAAATTACAATGGAGTCCATTCGCACTCCATACATCTATGCGCAAATAAAAGAGAGGTTGGAAAAAAACAATCTCTTACTAATTATTTGCCCTCTTTTAAAGAACTTTACAACGAAAATAAAAAATATTATTTATCAATATATGTTGAAAGTAAATTTTTAGATGATAATAACCATCCCCAGAGAAATAGGTTTACTTTTCCTGAGTCTTCAAATAAAAAAAGTGACTACGATTTATTTTCATTAGAAGAATTATTTACTCATGTTTCTGATAATGTAAGGCTAAATTTTTCAGGACACATACAAGAGGCAGAAAAAGAGAAAAATAAAAGAATCGAAAATTACATTTTAAACCCTCACAAACCTAGATTAAGGTATCGCCACTTATTAAGTGTTGATAATGCTTTTTTAGATATTCCAATTAATGCATCAGATGAAACATTAGAGGCAAAACTTCACGAAAAGGAGTTTAAATTAGAGCAAAAAAGAAGCAAAGCATTTGAAAAAGTATTTAAAAAAAACGAGTATGATAAGGAGGCTTTTGGTGAAATAGTCCATAATATTTTAAATGAAGAGGCAGCATTTTCAAAGGATAAATTAGCCGATTTGATGATTAAAAGAAAATCGGTTATTAAATTGTTTCAGAAATATTTACAATGGCGTAAAGATGATAATTTTATGTTGGAAAAAGATTTGCACAACATTATCTTTACGATGGGTTCTGAGACCAATACTATACCAATCGATTACCATAATTTGTGGCTTTTAGACGAAAGATTTACGTTTCATTCTCATACTTCGTCAGATGTTAAAACAAAGTCAGTTAAAAATGTTTTAAGTGACGGTATAAAGGAAGCTGATTTACTCATATATGATGTTCCTTGCGCATATTCAGATAATTTAGATAAAATTAATTCACTTGTAGTATTCGAATTTAAGAAGCCCGGAAGAGAAATAAGCGGTAGTAGTAATTTAGATGATTTAGTTTTAAAGTATTTTAGGGACCTTATGAAGAGTAAGGCTCGAAGTAATAAAGGAAAAATTTTAAATATTGAAGATAATACGCCTAAGTTTGGTTATATAATTTGTGAATTAAACAAGGATAACATTGAGCATAATATAAAGTGGAACGGCTTTAAGAAAAGTGCTCATGGTCATCTATATAAGATTAATCCTGAATTAAACCTTCATATAGAAGTTATGTCTTATGAACAAATGTTAGATTTTTCAGAAAAAAGACATGAGGCCTTTTTTAAAGCCCTTGGAATAGATAATTTGTAAAATATAATATACATTATTACCTTTTTTATTCCTGATATCGGTACCTAAATTTAATTAGTATTTTTTTTACATATTTACAACTAAATATTTTATTAAATGTAAATAAAAATTAAGAAATATTTTAGATTAATTCAAAAAATAGAGATTTAGCTTATTATGAGACTTTGTCCCGGATTATGATGTTCTATTCTGAAAACTTCAGAAAAAACGTCTTAAAGTTTTCGTCTATAGGGTATTTAACTTTTCCTTTAGCAAATGCTTGTCTGGCAGTTGAATTTTATATTCCGCAACCATCGTTGGAGAGAGACTTCTGCTTAAAGCATATTCTACTACTGCATGGTCTTGGTCTTTGCATAATAAAATACCAATACTTGGGTTTTCATTCTGTTTTTTCACATCCCGGTCTAATGCTTCGAGATAAAAATTTAACTGCCCCAGATGTTCGGGTTTAAACTTATCTGATTTTAATTCAAATGCTACCAAACATTGTAATCCTCGATGATAAAAAACCAGATCAATATAAAAATCACTATACCCCACCTGGACTTTATACTCTTCTGCGATAAATAGAAAATCCTTACCGAGTTCAAGTATAAAATTTTTCATCTGATTAATCAAGCCCTTTTGCAAATCACTCTCGTTGTAGGAATCAGAAAGGTTTAAAAAATCAAATATGTAGCTGTCCTTAAAGGTATTTTTGATATCGGGATGTAATTCTCTCATCACTGATGAGACTTTTGAATTTCCAATCATTGTTCTTTCAAAAACGCCACTGTTTATCTGCCTTTCTAATTCCCTCGAACTAAATTTCTCCTGACTTGAGAGACGCAGGTAAAATTCCTGTTCTTCGACTGATTTAGTCCTGCTTAAAATAATAAGATTATTGGTCCAGCTAATTTCTCTCAGCAGTGCTGAGAGTTTTGGAAAAGCTTTATAGGTCTGATAAAACTGCTTCATTCTCCAAAGATTCTTATCCGAAAATCCCTTTAAATACGGTTCGCTTTTCTGGAGAAAATCGGCCAGTTCTTTCACAACTGATTTTCCCCATTCTTCAGTTTCAATACGATTTTGGATATACTGTCCAATATTCCAGTACAGATTGATCATTTCAGTGTTAACTGCTGTAATAGCATTTGATCTGGATTGTTTTATTAATTGGATTATATCGGTAAATTGTTCCTGTATCATTATTTCTAGGTTTAAGTTTTTATTTATTATCATTTCTTAATTACCAGATGGCTCAATTCAATATCATTTAATAATCTTTCCTTTTCAGCAAAAATACTGTCCTTGATATCCTTTTTTATCTGTAGGTAATTTCGTTGTACCATCGAATTATCGACTTTTCGAATGACAGGAATATCGACGTAATTATCCTGTTCTTTTTTCAAGGCTTCATGGTCATTTATTATTTCAGAATGAAATGTTTTGAGTTCAATTTTACAATCAGGATCATCGGCTACCATACCTACAAACTCACCGGAACTAAGTCCGGAAATTTTGGATGGAGGCACTGCAGATTCCAATTGTTTGGACCGGCTAATTGAAGTATCTACACTATTAATGGAAAGGCTTTCTCTGTCCTGCATGATTTTCCCAAAACGCTCTGATAATTGCTTGGCAGTATCTCCAGTAACCTGTCCGCTGACTATGTTCCCAACAATATTCATAATCACATCCGCCTGTTCTCTTCCATAATCTTTACGCAGCTGGCTAAAATCCTGAATCCCCAAACAAGTTGCTACTTTATTACTTCTGGCCGTTGCAATCAAACTATCCATATTATTGAGATAAATAGTTGGAAATTCATCGAATATCAAACTGCTTTTCTGTTTATTTTTTTGGTTTACCTGCTTTACCAATCGGTTTACATAAAGAGACAATACAGCTCCATATATCTGGATTTTCTGCGGGTTATTGCCCATACATACGATCTTAGGATCGTCAGGATTATTGATGTCCAATGTGAAATCGCTGCCGGACAAAACATAATACAATTGTGGTGAGGAAAGCCTTGCCATGGCAATTTTTGCCGAAGCAATCTGCCCCTCCAATTGGTCCATTACATTATTTAGGTAGGCATTGACAAAAGGATTAATAAGCACCTCTATTTCTTTTTCCGTTCGGAGCAGTGTAAAAAGATCATCGTAATCAACCTGCATAAGTTCAATTACATGGGGAAGCGTACAGAATTCACCGTCTTTGTATTTTCGTAAATACCATATTATGGCTGAAAGAAAATTAATCGGAGATTCTACAAAAAAATCACCCTGTCTTTTGATCCATTCCCTGTTGAGTCCGAGCAAAATAGTCCGAGCTGATTCTGAAGCATCGGTAATATCACTCATACCTGACGGTTCTAATGGATTACACCGGTTGGTTCGGGTCAGATCATCAAAATTAATAACATAAAACTGAGGTAATTTTGGGTATTGATGTTTGTAATTAAGCCAGGTATTGTATACAATTCTGGTCAGGTCATCAAACTTGAAATCATAGACAAACATGGTGAATTTTTTACGGATATGCTGGGTAATAACATGACGTATAACGAAATAGGATTTCCCAGATCCGGGAGTACCAGAAACCAGCAATCCTCTAAAGGGATTAATAATGTTTATCCAGCTGTCCCGTAACTTATCCTTTAAATGATATTTGGCAGGCAGATTAATAGAATATTCATTTTCCAGAAGTCTTTCTTCCTGAGGAAAAGTTTCATTTTCTTTATTAAAAATATCTTTACTGTTGAGCCTGTTTTTTATAATACGCGAGAGTAATGTACCACCAGTAAGCATCAGAAGAAATCCAATGGAAGTTATAGTCATGTATGCAATTGCTGCCAGCATTAGTTCAATTTCCAGGTAAAGTGAAAGACCACTTATAAAGTAAATAAGAATCCCAGTTATGATGTAAGCCAAAGCTGTTTTGTAATTCAGCTTTTCGTCTTTTCGCCCTTTGGCACCAATTAAGGAAATGATTAAAAATCCCAGTGCAAAAAGTTTAGATTTATGAAAATTACTGAACAATCCTGTCTGGTAAATATTCCCCATAATTTTATCACTAAACCCGCTGACCAAATGCCACTGCTGAAAGGCAGCGTAGCAGTAATAATAAAAATGGATTACTAATATAATAATACTGATGAGTCTTGTCATATCCAAGATCTTTCTCAGTGCCTGTTCGTTTTCTCCTGTCTGCATAGCCATAATTTCAAATTTTATCGATTATTAGACTGTCCTCTTCTTTTTTTCTTTTTGTTTCTGAGCTCGTATGGAAGGTAAGCAGACGTCTGTTCAGATTGCGTAAGCATATCCCATAGCTGCCCCATTATGTTATCGGTTCCTATGTATTTGTTATCTCTAAAATCATCACCAAAAAGTCCTGCAATTATTTCCGCTTTCAACGTTTCAAATGTGATTTTGTGTAATTTTGTACTAATCAAATTTGGATTTTTTTGCTCGGAGGGATTAATGGATGCACAGCGTTCCTGTATTGCTTTAACACTGTATTGTTTACCAAGTGTACTTCCATTAAAAACACATTTTGTGGTATGGTCAACATAGGTAATTCCATAAAGTAATCCTTCTGCGTTCTTTCTAAAAACGGTATTGATTCCTTCTTTTTCCAGTATTTTGACCAGTTCTGAAAGTGATATTTTCGTTCTTAAAAAAGCCATATCGATAGCATTTTTTACCCTTCTGATATCTGAAATTTGATTGGTACTATTGGATTTGAATTTTCCTTCTAAAAACTTTAGAGTTGGTTTATAATAAAAATCACTAGCCTTTATAGGTACTCCGATAGGCTTACCATTTTCATCAAGTATGCGATACACTAACCCTTTAGCTTTAAATATTCTTGAATTTTCATTGCCTCGGTCAGCCAAAACATTATATTGTTTGAGTACGGCATTGAGCTCTGCAAGGCTGGCAAATTTATAAGACGAAAGAACCTGAGACAATACATTTGAAATTGCTTTTTTGGACTGAATTCTTCCATATCTGACTTTACCTTTTGAAATAGGATGAAGTTCAATATTCTGATCATTTTTACGTCCTTCAGCTATGACGAGTCCAAAGGATTTTTCGATTTCTTTTCTTGCCGTTTCAGATTGATTGCGGCCTATATTATGCATATCGATTCTACTTCCGTCTGCTCTAACTTTTATGGAGGTGATGTGAATGTGCGGATGTCCGGAATCGTGATGCTGGTATACCAAATAGGGCTGTTCTCCAAAACCAATTTTTCTCATATATGAATTAGCAATGCTCATCAGTTTATCTTTAGAATAATTTTCAGATGGATCAAAGTTGAGTGATATGTGTACGCTGTTTCGCTTTACATTGTCATTTAAAGCGGCTTGTTTTAGAAACCGGTTTAGTTTCATAGTATCACTCATTTTATCCACATCCAAAGGATAATTTCCTTCGCCGATACATTCTGCTACTCCTTGTTTTACTTTGTTTTCGTTGTAGTTAAAAATACTATGTATCGAATGTCCGGTTTTTATGATCGCAACCACCTTACTGAAATTTGCTGGATGTATTGTTTGATTTCTTCAACCTTCTCCAAGAGTTTTTTTTTATCCAGTTCAGCGCTAATAATCCATACTTTAAATTCCGGAATCTGATTCAGTGTATGCAGCTTTTTTACTGCCTGGTTAAAGTTGTTTCCAATGGCATTTAGTTCCCCTCGAAGCCGTATAATTTCCAGCATAAATTCGTCAAGGGATTCGTTCCGAAATTTAGTTGTAACAGGTTTGTCAAATAAGTGTCTGCGAATGTAGTCACTTAGCTTTCGGGAAGTACTGGCTTTCCATTTGCGCTCAATTTTCACATACTCTTCGGGTGTAAATCGTAACCCGACAATGCGTGTTCTGTTTGAATTTTCTTTTTCCATCATCTCTCTTTTTCATTGTTATCAAACTCTTTTTTTATCCTTGTAGTTTCACTGCTCACGAGTTCCGAGTGTAGAGCAGCCAGATCGGTTGTTTAACAACCGGACATCTGGCCGATTGCAGGAACGTTGCAATCTTCCTGATACTTTAAATGTTCTTTAGACATTCTAGTATTCTTAAGATTTTAAAAATTCAAAATATCCAATTATTACCTCCTTTGGACAATTTCTTATGTTAATTGTATTGTTCCTGGAACTCTATACACTATTTAGAAAGTCATTAAAATTTTAGCTTTTTCATAAAATCTATTTCATTTTTAGAACTCAAAGAAAGTGCACACTGCATCTAATTTGAAACTACTGTAACGGGCTAGCTGCAATGTCAATTTACCCTCTCGATTTTAGATTTAAAAACGTGCTCTTTCAAACCAATAACCCAATTTCAAAACAACAAAATCCTGACTGTTTTAAGGAAGGTTTTTGATTGTTCTTTTTAACCTTTCCTGTTATTTCTGATACAAAATTAAGTAAGCGAAATGGATTTTACCTATGATGGACATATTATGTCCATGACACTTTAAGACTGGCTTTATACCTTTGTATAAATAAATTATTAATTAAAAACGTGAAGATTATGACAACAAATGATGTAGCCAGGGTTTTTGATACTGTGCTTAGTATACCTGGCATGAATGATGTAGTGAAGATTGATTTGAAAATTTCACGAAAAAATGTATTGCTATTAAACCATGTTATTGAACGTGGATTATCTGCTAAGGACAATGATAAACCATCGATTCTTATGACAAGTATTCAAGAAGAAAATCTTCAGGAGTTAAAACTATTTGGAGAGGAATGTTTACAAAAAGCCGGGCTAATTGAACTTAGTGAAAAACTAAGTTTACTTGGCGATACAATAAAGTAGCAACAGTTAAAAATTACAAATTACTTTGATGTCATTAGAAATTATTTTTCTAATGACATCTTTTTCATTATAAACTGCACCTTATCCTGTTTTTTAACTACGATTGAATGTTATTGAAAAATCTTGGCAGGTTTTTGATAATAATTTATATCAGCAAGTGATTTAATTTTGTCCATGACATTATAAATCAATTCTTTAATTACAAGTTGTTAATTTCTGCCAGGCTTAAAACTTATTAAATACTACAACTAAATTGGTTCTTGAATAAAACCTCATCTAAAGAATTGCTATTATTTCAAATATGATTAATTGCTTCGTTTAATTAATTTCAATTACAATGAAATCAAATGCAAAACTTATGACTGTAATTTTGGACTCAATCTGCTTTTTGCTGGTGTTATTGTTTGTCTATGCGGCAATAAGTAAAATGCTTGACTTTGAGAATTTTCAAATACAGTTAGCACAATCTCCATTACTTAGTGCATTTGCCGGACTAATTTCCTGGGGAGTTATCATTTTAGAACTTTTCATTTCAGTTTTACTTGTATTTAAAAGTACCAGAATATTGGCATTATATTCTGCTTTTGGGCTGATGATCATGTTTACAGTTTACATATACATTATTTTAAATTACAGTTCTTTTATACCTTGTTCCTGTGGAGGCATACTGGAAAAATTAAATTGGAAAGACCATCTGGTTTTTAATATTTTCTTTGTTGTTATATCCACAGCCGCCATAGTAATCATTCCATTAAAAAGTTCTGCAGAGGAAGATTTTAGAAAAGAAAAAAAGAGAAAATATTTCTACCTGACAGGTTCTACTCTACTTGCTGTTATGCTAATGGCTGGATTATTTATCAAGTCAGAAAATATAATGCATTATGATAATTCATTTATAAGGCGCTATCCTCAGGGCACAGAAAAAAAATATGACGCAAATCTGCAATACAATTCTTTTTATTTCTCAGGTTTCTCAAACAGCAGAATCTATCTGGGTAATACAAGCAGTCCATTGCTGGTATCGGAATTGGACACTTTACTTAGAGGCAATACGAGACATAAAATCACAGTGAATAGTGACCTTTTGTCCACCGCTGTACAGTTAAAAGTTATTGATTCTTCTTTTTATTTGATTGATGGAAATGTTGCTTCAATATTTAGAGGCACTATTTCAAATTGGAAAGCAAAGTATAAATGGAATGGTTCTATTCGATTCACACAGCCTAAGGTGATTGATTCGGTTCATGTATCATTTAGAACTGTTGACAAACAAAGCAGTCAAAGTGAATTAGGAATTTTATACTTTGGAAATCCCTCTAAAGTAACTGTGAAGCATGATTTATTACAAAAGCAAGTTGATGGAATCTTTGATGTTGACGGAAGATTTTATTATGATTTTTATTCCCGGAAACACGTCTACATCTATTATTACCGCAATGAATTTATAGCTGCTGACCAAAATTTAAATCTTGCTTTTAGAAGCAATACGATCGATACGCTAAGTCCCGAAAAAGTAAAAGTTGCTTATGTAAGCAGCAGAGGCGAAAAAAAGTTTGCCGCTCCACCCGTAATTGTCAATAAATCTGCTGCCATTTACAAAAATCTGCTGTTTATAAATTCAGGAATAATAGGACGATATGAAGATAAAAAAATGTGGAATCAGGCTTCTATAATTGATGTGTACAATTTGAATGACAAATCCTATATATCCAGTTTTTATATCTACCATATTGATAAAGAAAAGCTAAAAGATTTTATTGTGACTGATAAACAATTGTATGCCCTAATCGGAACTCATTTGGTCAGTTACGGACTTAGCAGTGCCATTACAAAACATTATAAAAAGTAATTACAATATACAGCGCAGTATCAGGAGAAGATCGAAAACCTGTGATAGAGTAGATCATTAACCACAAATTATTTTAATCATGAAAACATTTTTTTCAAAACAGGTACTTCCTGTTGCGGTATTTGCCCTTGCAATAGCAGGTGCTTTTACAACCAATGCCATGGAAAGAAACAGTAGATCTGTAGATGCTATCGATGGTTTTAAAAGGCTAAATCCAGCAGGATTATGTGATGATGAACAGTCCTATTCTTGTGAATCGGTAAACACAGGAGCAATCTGCCGAGTGTCTGCTAGTCCTTCTTCACAACAGGTCTATGCTAAAAATGCCAATGGTGCCTGTACGGTCGAAGTTTACAGACCGCAATAAAAACGGTAAATGCAGTTCCAAAAGAACTGCATTTATTTTTTTCATTTTTATTTAATTTGCTTTAACAAATTCAGAGTTGCTCTTTGCTGATAAGTAATGGTCAAACCACCGCATGACATATTCTGTTAAATGTTTTTGCTGTTCTTTATCACTTAAAACATGCTGCTGATCCGGATATAAAAGCATTACATGTTTTTTTCCCAGACGGCGTAAGGCAAGATAGAATTCTAAAGTCTGATAATAATGTACATGCCTATCTGCCTCTCCTGCCCACGACAAGAGCGGCGTTGTTACCCTATCAGCATAATATACAGGGGAGTTAGCGAGATAACCGAGAAAATTTTTAAAAATTGAGCCGTTCATTCGAAGCTGCCCATACTCGTACTGAAAAAAATTGGGACGGTTGAAATTCCAGGACACATAAAGGTACCCGCTTATAAGATCAGTAATTGCGGCACCCGCTACGGCTGCAGAAAAAATATTAGTTTGTGTAATTATATAATCGGCTTCATATCCTCCAAATGAATGCCCGATCAGGCCTATCCTTTTTGGATCAACGGGAGCAATTTCCAACACTTTTTTTGTTGCTGCCACTACACAATCAACTGCAGAATTTCCCGGATTTCCAAACTCATATACAATGTCCGGGAGCAAAACAAAATACCCATTATTGGTATAGTGGCTGACATTAAAACCATTGCCGCTGTATAGTGATGGATTAATATAATCGTGTACCGTTTCTGACTGTTTTTCATACACGTGAACGATCATAGGATAAAGTTTTTCGGAGCTGTAATTTGCAGGATAAAATAATGCTCCATTTATACTATTTCCATTGCTATTACGGTAGTGAATTACCGAAGAGGTTCCTGAATTGAAATTTTTAAAATGAGAATTACTCTGATAAAGTGTGCGTACTTTTTTGTCTTTTTTGTCTCGTAAAAAAAGCCCTGGCGGTGTTTCAAAACTTTCTTCTTTGTAAACTACAGTTTCACTTCCTGATGCTAATACAGGATCTGATATTTTATTTTCGCTGAGCACAATTGAACGTAATAAATTATTCTTTTTATACCACCATAAACCAGTTGTATTTCCATTTTTTGACTCCATAATAATTGATTTACCAAGATTAATTATTCCTGAGCTTACACCATCAAAATTGTTTTTTTGCCTTTGTTCAATTGAGGTAGTCTTAATACGGTAAGTTCCCTTTTCCTGTCTTCCGTGTGTTAATTTTTCAGCTTTCAAATTTTCGGCTGTTATTTCCCATACATCATACTGATCATAGAGCAGAATGGATTGATCGCCCGGTGTCCACGCGGGATTTCCATAAGGAAACGAACCCTCTCCACGATCCAAATCTTCAACAGAGAAAGATTCATCTAAATCTGCAGTCAGATTAGTATGTATATTTTTCTGAATGTCATAAATCCACCAATGATTATTTTTAAAGTATGTAATGTATTTTCCTGCTGGAGATAAAGAGATGTTATTAACACGATAATTAAAATCTTTTAAAAAAAGCTGCTGCACCCCATTATCCAGATTGATTGTTTTGTAATCTCTGGCGGAATGAAGATAAGGCTGAGGCTCATTGGCGACCGGGTTCCATAATACTGCAAAATTTTCACTTCCCGCCAGCATAATTTTAGAAAAAACGGTATCGGTGAGTATTCTAAAATCATTTTTTTCAGGCTGCCATACAGCTATCCTGGGCATCTTAACACTCCCGTCTTTTTCCCTTTCAGCAGGTTCTAAATATTTATCATCTGCATTCCATACCTGCACAATTTTTTTCTCTGCCTGTTTTAATTTCTGATTTAGGGTCTCAATTTTAAAAAACACCCGTTTACCATCTTCTGATATGATCAAATCTGTCACAGTTTCCGGTTTTATCCTGTATTTTTCATCAAAATTAAAAGTACTGTCAGGCTCGAAAACAAATATTTTTTGTGTATCGGTTTTATAGCAAACCAATTCTTTAATGTCTGAATCTGCAGCTGTTTTTGACCTTATAAATACTGCGGATGCAGCATTTGGCTGCCAGACAAAATTTGTATAATTATAATTGCCGCTTTCTGTGATTTTTGATTCTGAAAATTTTTCGTTTAGTGTTAAAATACAAACCCTGCAGCCGCTTGACGCAGATTTGCTGTAGATCAGCTGGTTTGATTTTGGATTGTAAGCATACCCCTTTACATTTTCTATTTCATAAGCTGCAGAACTGTCTAATGGTTTAATGACTATTTGTTTTTTGTTGTCTGTACGGAGAAAAATAATCAGATATTTTTGATCCGAAGTAAATAAGTAGTTATCTGCATTTTTTATCTTTTCAATTTTTCCTGAAACCAGATTAAGCAGTGAAAGTTCATTTTGATCGTTTCGGCTGCAAAACCATTTTTCTTTCAGAAAAGTTCCCTTGAGAGTTCCTGAAAATGCATAGTTTTTATTTGCCTTACTGCTTTTTACAAACAGCGTATCAGCACCTTGCTCATAAGATAAACTGTAGGAGTACCATTGCCCATTTTCTGAAATGTCTTTTAATTCCATGGTGTTCCATAATTTATAATCAGCGTCAGTGATATTTTTTTTGATTAGTCCCTGTCCCGATGCGGAACAGGTTACTAATTCAAATATGAGTACAGAAAGTATTCCGTAAACAAATCTTAAATCCTTTTTCATCTTTATACTGTATTAATATCCTGGATTCTGAGGAAGTAAATTAGGATTGAGTGTCAATTCAGATTCAGGAACAGGGAGAAGATTGTCGGTGGAGTTCCATCCATTTTTTACTCCTGTCAACTGAGAATCCAGCTGTCCGTTTCTTTTCAAGTCAAAGAACCTGTGGGCAGATTCCGTAAACAGTTCAAATCGGCGTTCCCGCATAACAGCTTCCAATATTTCCTGCTGTGAAACAGCTGCGGTATTGCCTAATCCTGCATTCTGCCTTATTTTGTTGAGGTCTTCTTTGGCCCCAATCAGGGCTCCCTGCTGCGCCCTTGCCTCAGCGCGTATGAGATACTGTTCGGCAAGCCTGAACAGAATGGAATACTCAGTTGATGAAGCGGTTTTTAACTTCACTTTGTACTTGCTGGCAAAATACCATGTCGATGTCCCTTTTGTTACTGAACCAATCCATTTTTGCCTTCTCTTGTCGCCTATTTCAAAAGCATTGACAAAATTTGGATTAAGTGCTACATCGGCGGGTGGTCCGGTAAGTAAAATCATTGATCCTCCCTCTGCGCTATTCTGACCTTCAACTCCAGGCTTGTACTGCCAGATGGTGACTGTGCTTCCTTTTAGGAATACTTTATTCAGATCGTTTTCCCATTTGTATGTTGCGGTATTGTTTAGGAGATAAGAAGCTGCATTGGCTGCTTCAGCCCATGCCTTGGAATAAAGATAAACCCTTGCAAGAAGTGCCATTGCTACTGCTTTATTAGCACGTGTGCGATCAGCGGACAAATAACTCTCAGGAAGAAGTGCATGCGAAGTTTGAAGATCTTCTATTATTTTCGAATACAACAGGTTTGTACTGGTGCGGCCTATTGCAGTGTTCTGTTTGTAATCTGTTGCTGTAACATAAGGGACATCACCATACAGATTCAATAAATAGAAATGCAAAAGCGATCTTATAAACAGGGCTTCACCAATGAACTGGTTTTTATCTGCACTGGTAAGAGCAGCGGAAGCCGTTACTCTCTGTATTACTGAATTGGCCGCATAGATTTGAGAGTAGGCAGTTTTCCACCAGCTTACCACTTGCGGGTTAGTCGGCAGCAGTGTATTGTTGTAAAAATTCAATGTCGTACCTGAACTAATACCGTAAAAATTAAGTTCATCGGTATAAGCTCCCATTTTTGTGGTTATCGATACACTGTTTCCTGTCAGCATCCCCGAATCGCGCAGGCTTGCATAAATATTTGAAACTGCGGCATTGGCTGTACTCTTATCTTCAAATACTGCTTCTGCAGAGAGCTGTCCCGAAGGGCTGTTAACCTCGACAAACGATTCACAGCTGCAGCAAAAAATCACTATTAAAGCGATAATTATTCTGTAAAAAAGGGCTATTTGCTTCCGTAGATATAATTTAGTTTCCATAATATTAGTATTAGTTTAAAAAGTTAGATTAAGCCCCGTAGTAAATACTTTCAACGGCGGCAGGTATCCGGCAAACTTAAATTCAGGGTCATTGCCTTTATAGGGAGTAAAAGTCAACAGGTTCTGCCCTTCAAAAGAAAGACGGCATCGCACTCCTTTTATCCAGTCTTCAGGTAATGTGTAGGATATTGCGATGTTCTTCAAACGTATATAAGAGGCGTCTGTGATGATTCCGTCACTGTTGAAATATTTATCCGAAGCATCCAGAACCTCTCCATCTGCACCTGTACTGAACCTTTGAAATTCTGCATTGTCTCCGCTGTTCTGCCATCTATCGAGGATTCTGGTTGTCTGATTGCTCTTTGTTCCGGGAAGCCCCAGACTGTATTCTTCGCTGTAATTTTTCTGCTTTGAGAACTGGAGCAGAAAATCGACCTGCCATCCTCTCCATTTAATTTGATTCTGCAATCCGCCAAAAAAATCAGGGCTAAAATCTATAACAGTCTGCTTGTCTTCGGGAGATGTTATTCGACCATCGTTATTAATATCCTCAAATTGATAAATTCCGGTCTGCGCATCTATTCCGGTGTAATGGTATGCTTTTACTATAGTAAGGGGGGCACCGATTACAAATTGGTTCTGGTAAGTTGAACCCTTTAAATTGGGAAAGGACAATAATTTATTTTTGGCAAAAGAGATATTGAAGTTCGTGATCCATTTAAAATTCTCTTTTTCAAAATTGACCGTTCTTAAAGTAAGTTCCACTCCGCTGTTTTGCACTGATGCATCCAAATTGGACTGAATAGATGCAAACCCTGTTGTTGCCGGCAATGGTATGCCAACAAGCTGATTGGAGGAACGGTTTTGATACCACGCGCCTGTAAAGAAAATCCTGTCCCTGAAAAAGCCTAGCTCTATGGCTGCTTCCGCTTTTTTATTGATCTCCCATGCAAAGTCTGCGTTAAATAAACGGGTTGGAGCTATTCCGGTTACGCCTCCATAATTTGTGCTGGCAGAAGAATAGGTGTCCATGAACTGATAATCTCCAATCTGATCACTTCCCGTAGTTCCGTAACTGGCTCTTAACTTACCAAAACTAATAACAGGATTATTGGTTTTAGTTTGATTTTTATTAAAGAAAATCCATGCGCCTCCAACAGCGCCAAAATTAGCAAACTGATTTCCGGGGCCAAAACGGCTCGAACCGTCACGCCTGCCGGTGAGGTTTAAGATATACCTCTCGTTAAAAACAAAATTCAAACGGGCAAATACGGCCTGATATTTATAAATAGATTCCGTATCAGCTATTGCCTTGAGAACCGTTGCCGAAGATAGGCTGTAAATTAGACTATTGCTTGTAAATCCGGTTGCTTCCTGTACCAGCTGGCTGCCGGAAAGTTTCTGAAATGTACTACCCAATAATGCCTGCGTTTTTAATTTCCCATAGGATTTCTGCCATTCGATTTGAGGTTCTATGATCCATGACTGCCTTTGTGTATTATTTGCAGTAATAACAGAATATTCGCTTCCGAGCTGATAAGCAGGATCAAACATCATGGAAGGCTGAGTGCGAGTTTCATTATGGCTTGTATTGGTAAAGCCTAAACTTGCTTTCGCCGTTAAACCCGGCAGTATTGCATAGGACAGCATTGTATTTGCAATCAGGTCATTAGTTGCAGTTTTGTATTTGCTATCCAGATAAGACAAAGGGTTTTCCCAAGTACTGTTCTCCCAATTAAGGTTTCCGGATTCATCATATAAGGCAGGTGCATTTGGAGCCAGCAGCACCACATACTGTGTCAGATCAATTCCGGGCTGATTATTTTTCTGTGCTGTAAATCCTGCTGTTGTATTGATTTGAAATCTGCCATCCTCCGACTGATGATTAAGATTAAAGCGAACGTTTGCCTTGTTGTAATTATAATCCCCCGGAAAAACGGTTGTTTCGCTATGCAATGCCGAGCTAATAAGGAACTGTGTTTTGGATGACCCGCCGGATATTGATGCCTGAACATCTGTATAGCTTGCCATTCCGCCAATAAGCTCTTTCTGCCAGTCAGTATACCTATTTTGATCCCAAGTCCCGTTTACATCATAATCACTGGGACCATAAGCAATACCGTCATTGACAAACGCCTCCCGACGCATCTCCAGATATCGATCGGTCTTTAACAGCTTCATAAAATTGGTGACCTTGCCTATACCCTGCCGTATATCTACGGTATATCGTGTGAGCCCTTCTTTACCTTTTTTGGTTGTAATCAAAACCACCCCATTGGCACCCCGTGAACCGTAAATGGCAGTGGCATCGGCATCTTTCAAAACTTCTATGCTTTCGATATCCGAAGGATTAATAGAATTTAATGGATCAGAGGCAACAGGGAGCACAACAGTACTGCGTCCGCTTCCGACTGCCTGCGAAGAATACGGCACCCCATCAATAATATAGAGCGGCGAATTGCCATCACTCCGAATACTGTTTCTTCCTCTGATCTGAATGTCAAATCCTCCTCCGGGAACCCCTGTAGTCTGAACAATACTCACTCCTGCCATTCGTCCTTGCATAGTGGCCAGTACATTGGTAACGGGTTGGTTCTCTATATCTTTGGAAGTTATTTTGGTTATACTTCCGGTACGTTCACTTTCTTTTACAGAATAATACCCTGCATTCACTCGGACTTCCTGCAGGGTTGTAGTATCATAAATTAATTGAACGCCAATTTTCGTACGTCCTTTTACAGGTACCAAAGCAGTTTTAAATCCTATAAAAGACACGACTAGAGTATCCAGGGGTGAAGCAGAAAGAACAAACTGCCCATTGTAATCTGAAATAGAAGTGACATTAAGCCTGTTTTTTATGGCAATAGTTACTCCTGGCAAAGGATTAATGCCATCGGTTATAGTTCCTTGAATTTGCTGTTGTTGTTTAAAAACAGTACTGTAACGGGCTGTATTTTTGGCATAAACAGATGAAAAAGACAAGCAAAGCCAAATAAAAAATAGGCAATAAAGACCTTTCCTATCCTTGTAAAATGAAAAAACATTCATAATATTGAATTGGTTAGTTAAAAGAAAGATTTGATTAGCTACGGCCCTCTAGATTAGTTTGATCGCCTGATAGAGGGCCATTTTTTATGTATTAAGTAAACGGCTTAATGGTCATAAGGAGGATGAATTATTTATTTCATAGATATAAACGTATAAAAGGTTAATAATTGGGAACCTACACAGTCGCTCCTAGTTCCAGACAGTGTGTTTCCCAATTAATTCAAATGAATCCAATCAGATAGTATGTGATAGCTATTAAATCTGATAAAACAGTTTCTATGTAAAACTTTTAACGAACATTTTAAACTTTCAGTTGTGAAATAGAAATAAAGGATATATTTTTAAAGTGCGAGTTTAAAAGAGATTTATCCTGACATTCTAGGTGTAAAATGATAGATTGGTTAGGGGTTTAATGAGGGCTATTTATAGTTTTCTATAGAAAAGCTGTCATTAGACGGCTTACATGAGTTAACGCTCCAAGGAGAGTAAATTAATGATGTACATGCCCCACTGTTTGTTTTACAGAGAAACAAAAGTTGACCTTGATTAAGGTGGGTGGACGATAAAGAGTTTTAAGTATTTCGTTCTCATACATAAGTTTTTATGGAACGATGTTTCTGAATGTGAAGTGACTTGCAAAAAAGCAAGGAGCGGTCTCACACTTTCAATCCGTGGGTGTCCTAATACCCTACAATAATAAATTATTATTTGCAATTGAAAGCTTACGTGAGAACCGCTCACATGCCGTATACAAAAGTAAGAAACTTTTTGACATGGAGCGATTTCACGATACTCTCGTCTGCTAAATTTAGGACTTTACGGAACGAGAAATCATCGTTTAATTATGCGCAATTGGCTAATTATCATTTCGCTACAACAAATATAATAATATTATTTACATATCCAACATGTTGGATGTAAAAAAAACTAAACGTAATGAATAAAACATTAGAATTTGAAACGACTCAATTTGATTTTGAGTTAGTAAATCATGTGAAACTTTTGAGAAAAGAACAAGGTATAAGTAAGGAAAATTTAAGTATAAAAATGGGGCTTTCCAAAACTTTTGTAGGTAATGTAGAATCATTTACTCAGCGACATAAGTATTCCACTCGTCATTTAGCTTTATTAGCCAAGGCTTTCGGTTTTAAAAATATTTCTGACTTAGTGCAATTTCCTACTCCCAAATATGATAAAATTAAAGTTACTGTAAAGCAAACATTCAATGAAAGTGGTAGTAAAGTAATTGGTAATGAGGTATTGAGGATTGAAGAGTTGTAAGAGGGTAATTCTATAAAAAGTTTGCATTATTACATTAAAATGATCTGTTATTAGCTTTAGATAATTAAGTATAGACCATGTTTTTGTAAAGTAGGCATTATAATTATGAAAATACAATCCAAAATCTTATATAGTTTAATCAAATTTTCGCATTTTTGTATTCTAAGAAAAAATAGTAAATGGATAAACAAACAAATGAATATATTAGTGGATTATCTCAGCTAGAGATGCTCAATGCTGATGGTAATTCTTTTGGTTTAATCCATACTTCTGAGCTTGACAAGTCAAACATCAACTATTATCAACGTTTGTCGCTTGAAAAAGCAAAAAAGGTTGGAGCGGATGCTGTTTATTTTAGAAATTTTCCGGATTTAAATAGACCTTCAAAGCCACAACTTTATATCTTTGATTTTACCACAAAAGAACAAGATGTTGTAGAAATTCATAAAAATGTTTGGAGTAGTACAGAAGTTCGTTTGTACCTAGTAATCACTAAATCGCAAATAAAATTCTTTAATTCATCTAAGCCTGTAGAGCAAACCAAAAGTGGAAATTTACAAGTATCTCCTTTTGAGACGCTAAAAATAGCAGGTGATGCTGTAAAAAAATATAAAGAATATTCAGCAAAGAAATTTGACAATGGTTCTTTTTGGGAACAAACCAAATATGATTTTGGTTATGGTGAAACCGCTTATGAAAAACTTATTTCTCAACTTAAAATAACAAGAGATCAATTTCTTGATGTAATAAAATTAGATAAAACAATTGCAAGCAAGCTTTTAGTTTTAGGGATTTTAGTTAAATACTTGGAAGAAAGAATAGATATTGACGAAAACGGAAAAGAAACAAGGGTTTTTGCAGCTGATTTTTTTAATCAAGAAAAATTTGGATTTTCTACTGATTTTACAGAAACAATTCGAAAAGGAAATCAATATACCTTAAACCTTTTCGAATATTTAAGCAATCATTTTAATGGTAAAATATTTTATTTATCAGATGCTTATAAAGAACAAATAAAAGGAAAAGACTTGTCTCCTTTAGCTGATTTTTTATCAGGAGTATTAGATAAAAATCAATTCGTTTTTTGGAGATTATATTCATTTAATTATCTACCTATTGAGTTAATCAGTAGTATTTATGAAATGTTCTTAGAGGCTGATAATAGTACAGGAGTTGCTTATACACCGTCGTATTTGGTGAGCTTTATGATTGATGAGTGCATGCCTATCAATCAACCAAAAGAGAATTTTAAGATATTAGATCCAGCTTGTGGCTCAGGAATATTTTTAGTTTCTGCTTATAAGAGGATTATTGATTGGTGGAGAGTTTCAAATTATGAAAAAACAGGCGAATGGATTTTTCCTGGTAAAGAAAACTTAAGTGAGTTGAAAAGGCTATTAAAAGATAGTGTTTATGGTATTGATATTGCGACTGAAGCTGTTGATTTAGCTATTTTTAGTTTGAGTTTAACTTTATGCGATATTTTATCACCGAAAGTTATATGGGAAAATCTACGTTTTGATGATTTAAGTGATAATGTTGTGGGGTCGGACTTTTTTGATTGGTATCCTAATAATACAGATAAAAAATTTGATTTAATTATAGGGAACCCACCTTTTATTGAATATGGACTAAGAGAAACTAAAATTAATAGTTTGATTACTGGTTTAAAATTGGTAGAACAAGTCCCTAATAATCAAAGTGCTTTATTATTTACTATACTTGGGATGAATCTTGTAAAAAAAGAGAAAGGACTACTTTCTTTTATTTTACCTTCTGGTCCATTATTGTATAATAATTCTCAAAAACCTATAAACTTTAGAAAATGGTTGTTCGCTGAATATAATATTCCTCAAATAATAGATTTTACCTATTTAAGTAATACACTTTTTAAAAATAAAGGAAACGAGAAAAATGTCGCTGTTTCTGCGTTTTTTCTTGAAAACAAAGTTCCTGACAAAAATCCTATTTATCACATTACGGTAAAAAAATTAAAGACAGCAAAAGAGCGTCAATACTTTGAGATTGATCATTATGATTTTCATAAAGTAGGTAAATCTGAAGCTTTAGATAATCCTTTTGTTTGGAAATCTAATTTACTTGGTGGTGGCCGATTGGTTCCTTTTATTAATAGACTAAATAGTTTTCAAAGTTTAAAAGATTTTTTAGACCAGAGAAAGAAAAAAGGATGGATTTATGGTGATGGATTTATCAAAGGAAAAAAAGATGAAGAGTTGGTAGAATCTGATTTTGAAAAGAAAAAGGGAGGATATTCGGAACCCAATTACCTTATGGATCTTGATTATGTTGAACCTGAAGATTTTTCTGAAAAAGGAATAAAGAAAACACAAAAAAACACTTCAAAATATTTTCAGTGGCCTAGAAATGAAAAAATATTTAAGCCCTCATTACTATTGATTAAAAAAAATATCGGTTCTCATTCAATTCCTGTTTTTTTTAGTGATGTCAAACTGGGATATAAAAATGAAATAATTGGTATTCATTCTCCTTTAAACGGAAGGGAAGAATTAAAAAATGTTTATATGAGGATTAAAGATAATCCTCTTTATAGGTTTTATATACTAACAACTAGTGCCAGAAGCGGAGTAAGCCGTTCAACAAAAACCACATTACAGAAAGATATTTTAGGTATCCCATTTCCAGAAGATGAGAAAGAAATTGAATTAACGAAATTTGATAAAATTTTGATAAATGATACATTAGATTACGGTTTAGAATTTTTAGGAAAAGATAATAATGTAAAAGTTTTAGAAGTTACGACTGAAAAAGAGTTGAATCATTTTGGAGAAATATTTACGGATATTTTGAATTCATTGTTTAAAACGGAATTCAAAAAATATTTACAAAAAAGTATTTATCAAACAGAATCTTTTATTTGTTCTATTTTTGAGTATGGAGATGAAAATAACATTATTTCCAAACCTCTTAAGGCTGAAATAGAGATCGAAAACCATATTGCTGAATTAGTTTATAATAAGATAGGAAGTAGTTATAGAATAAATAGAGTTGTGAAAATTTATGATGGAGATTTAATTTATTTGATAAAACCTAAAGAGTTGAGGTATTGGCTGCAATCAATAGCTTTGAGAGATGCTGATGAAACTATTGTTGATCTTTATAATGCTGGATACTAATGCTAAAAGACAACCATAACCCAATAGCTAATGTTCCTAATCCTTCAATAAAGAAAGGTACAATTAAAGATAAACTACTTGTTTTTTTAGAAGACACTTTATATAAGTTTCAAGAACATTTTAAAGGTAAAGTAATTGATTCTGAAGAAAATTTAAATGAACAGCTTGGTAAAACATTAAGCTATTTTTCCAAAAGTCAAGCTTTCATTTTTCAAGCAGAAACTAAACAAAAACAACCAAAAGGTATTGATAGGCGGGTTGATATTGGTGTGTTTAGGCATTTTTCTGACCCAACTCCTTTTTTTACAATTGAAGCTAAACGATTAACAACTTCAATGCCTAGTAATAGAGAAAAAGAATATGTTTTGGGTAGTGATCCAACTAAGTTTTCTGGAGGAATTGAACGATTTAAGCATAATGTTCATGGAGTAAATTTAGACCATAGTGCAATAATTGGCTATATTCAAAATGAAGATGGAAAGTACTGGCATTACACTATTAACAATTGGATTCAAGAATTGATTGATGGAAAAATGAAATCTCCTTTGAACTGGTTTTCAAGTGATTTACTTTTTAATACTTGTAACTTTCAAGATTTGAGGCTAGTAAAATCTATTTCTGAAAGTGAAAAAACAAATCAAACCAAGATTAGCTTAAATCACTATTTTGTTGATTTGTGTAAATAATATTGTTGCTTTATTGTTTAAAATACTGCCATTTTTTTGTTTTATGTCATCCGCTAATACTTTCGCCTTCGAAACATAATAGAGATTAGCAATTAAATGAATTATAATATTTTATGTATTTGTTATTTTTACAGCAACAGTGTATCTCTCCGAAGTGTTCTTCTGAAATGCAGGAAGAACGTCTCTGACTCGCGCTTTTTTATTTCTTATAAATCTTAATTTTTTTTGTCCGATAAATCGTCTTTTATAACTTCTACAAAATTTGCAATATCTGATTTAATTCTCTCCTTAATTCGTAAATACCTCTTGGAGAATTATGAATTATATCCTATTTTCTTAGTTGAGAGAAGTACATTTTAATGGTGTTTCCTGACCAAGATATAAAATCTTTTTAATAGCTAAAACAAACTCCAGTTTCGAAAGTCTTTTATTGTAACCAAAGTAATCATGTATTTTATTTTCTATGTTTTGTTCAACTTATATCAGTTTTGAAATGTGAAAGTAATCATTTTTCAATTATAAATATAATTTCGGCAAAAAAATAATTAATTGCCAATGTTATATAGTTGTCTTAAAATAAAACTTGCAATGAAACATGCTTAAAGTATTATAATCAAAATTAAAAACAGGTATTTATACTGGACAATTTTATTAATGAAAAGAATTAATTTGCTAATAAAAAGATACTGTTACGGAAAACTTTAATAAATAGATTTTTCCACTTATTACCTTTATGAAAATTTTAATTAAAAATGATTAACTATGAAGAGATTTACTGTTAGGGTGCAACTACATACTAAAGAGGGTAGGCAATATGAATTAGATTCTGATACTTATAAAGTTTTACATGCTGAAATGGAAGATTTAGGCTTTACTAAAACAATCCAATCAGCTAAAGGGAAAACCCATGATTTACCTTCAGCAGAATACAATTATATATCAAGCGATGATTCTATCACAAGACATGACATATTGGGAGCAGCTAAAGGAGCTGGTAAGGCTACTGGAGTAAATTTTTCAATTTTAGTAAATCCTATTGCAGATGTTGGCAGATGCTGGTACAATCTTGATGAGACCGAAGAAAGTGAAGATTAGTTTCAATACAATTTAGTGCAGAACTAGTCTAAATAATAAGAAAAACGATTAAAAGAAGTTCCCTTCAACATCGAAAATATACAGAAAGGGCTGTCTTTAAAACAGCCCTTTATAATAATAATGAATTTTATTTTTTAGATTTATCAATAGAAACTTTTCAAAACTCTTTTAAAAGTTCTACCCAACTGGCGCTCGTTTTGAATTAGTGACTAGTTAAATTGTATTAGGAAAAGAGCATTTCCGGTTTAAATAAATTCTTAGCCCTCCGAAGTTTACTTATGAATGTTTGTCATTTGTTCAAAAGAACAAAAACTATAAAAGTAGATTTAATCAAATTAACGAAGAACAAAGATCTACTATCAGAACTTTCCAAAAAAAACAGTTGTAGATACAAAGGTCCATGAAACACGGAAGATAGGTAATTGTTTAATTAGATTATTAAGATATCATGGAATTTCCAAAATCAACTTCAAGAGTTCCGATAATTGTAGATGAAAATCTAAAGCAGAAAATATTGGAATGGGAGCAGAAAAATATATTTTATGGTGCATTTCCTGTTGTTGGAGATAGTATGACTTGTGACGATCAAAAAAAGACAATACCAAACGGGTCTAAAGTTTTAGCTTATCAATTACAAATAGATTTTGAATCCGGTTTTTATCCATGGTTTGAAATACCTACGAACGAACCTCTTTTAATTATGGGCACAACATCCAAAGGAAATGATTTTTGTTTGTGTAAAACTATATTTTTTTTAGATTCAGTTAATAATATGGTCTCATTAAGATCTTATAATCCAAATTATAGTGACCAAATTATCCCAATATCCTATATCAAAACTCTATTTAAAATTGAGTTGGTTATAAAATAAGCCTCTCAAGTTTTTCAGACTTGGAAATTTACAAGAATCCTGTTAAGGTAGTAACCAATATATTAATAATCTTTCACAGTGATCTAAAGAGCATGTAAATGTTTAAAGATTGTTCCTTGTATCTTATTAAGCATTATCATACTTTTATCCTTTATTGAAAATTTAAAATAAATGAAGGAAATAGCGGGAAAGATATTTGAGATTCTACAAGATTATCACTGCGATAGTCCTGAAACTGATCATAGAATGTCAATTGAGCATATAATTGAATGGGCAAATCAATTTGACGATGATGCAGAATTTGTTCTTACTGAATTGTTATATTTTTTACCGCAAATCTATATTTCAAAAAACAGAGCAATAGAATTACTAGAGAAACGCCTTGTCGATTTTCAAGCGTTTTATAAATATAGTTCAATGCAGGAATTCATCAATAATACAAACTTTATTGATACTCAAAAACCAGAAAAAAGTCAAAAAGAAGTCCTTTCAATTCTGAGAAACATTTTAGATGAAAAGTATGGAATTAATTACGATCTTTTGATTGATCAGCCCAAAAAGCATTATATATATTTTGATGATGTATTAGCTACTGGGGGAACTGTTTATAAAGATCTTTCAAATTGGTTATCTGAATCTACTCATCTTAAAGATGTTTTAAGTAAAGAAAAAACAATAGCACTAAGTTTGTTTTGTTATCACAAACTAGGTTTTGATAATATTGAATGGCGGTTAATGAAAGCGTTTGACGATCGAATTAAAAATTTTCTGCTAGTTGGATTTGATTATAAAATAGAAAATCAACTCAAACCCAAATGGATTGCAGAAAAGCAAGCGCTGAATTGTATTTATCCTTTGGAAAAACAACCTAAAGAAGTCTTAGAATATTTAGCATCACTTGAAGGAGAGAATACTGGTGTTGCAGCTTTTAGACCAGAAAATCTTCCTCTTAAGGAAATCTTTTTTTCAAGTCCTGAGAGTAGAATACGTTTTGAAAATATAGTATTAGAAAAAGGATTGGAACTAATTCAAAAAATAAAAAAAGCTGATCCCGATCCTCGAAAAAGACCTCTTGGAGATACTGTGAGATCTCATCGCACCCTAGGAACTGGCACTTTATTTTTTACATGGAGAAACATATCGAATACCTGTCCCGTTGTATTTTGGTGGGATGTTCCCGGTCATGACTGGATTCCATTATTTTGTTTAAGAAATAGAGGAACTAATTAATTTTTTCATTAATTTGCAATATGAAAATATCTGAAAGAACATATAACACGGCTGATGTTATTGCTTTTAAAAGTACAAAAGAAGAATTTGGAGGATTGTCTAATATGGCTCCTGGATATTCTTTACGTGTCAATGATATAATTATACCTTCAGCTGAAGCTTTATATCAAGTTTGCCGTTTTCCTTTGTTTCCTCATATTCAGGAAGAAATTATATCTCAAAACAGTCCTATGACTGCTAAAATGATTAGTCGTAAGTATCATGGACATACAAGACAAGATTGGGAAGAAGTAAAATACGATATAATGTACTGGGTATTGAAGGTAAAGCTTTCTCAAAACTTAGAGAAGTTTTATAACCTTTTACAAAAAACAGGAAATTCCCCTATAGTTGAACTATCTAATAAAGATAAAGACTGGGCTGTCGTCCCTGAAGGGCATAATTCTTTAAGAGGTAAAAATGCATTAGGAAGATTGTTGATGCAACTAAGATCTGAATATATTAATAACAATAATTCTATTGATTGTGTTTCTCCTTTAAATATAAACGGCTTCCTTCTTTATGGTTCGGAAATTGAAACTGTCTGCAATCCAGAAATTGAATATGAAAACCACTTCCTTTTTGATTTAGATTATGCTTAACTAAGAGTTATTTGCTATTTTTCTTAAAAAAACAGCAAATAAACCTACTGTTAACTTAATGATAAAACAATTTAGCTTTGGCAAAAAAATATAAATTTTGCCAAAGTTAGATTTCAATACCTCTACCTCTACCTTAACACTCCTGAAAAATGGAATGATTTAAACCATTTCTAAGGTTTATCGATTTGCATATTTCGAAAATAAAAAACCTTCCAAAAATCTGTAAGGCTAATTAAGTAAAAGTAAGAATGAATTTATTTTTTAGATTCCTCAATAGAAACTTTTCTAAACTCTTTTAAAAGTTTTTCAATTTCCAAAGTTGATTTACGAGCTCTCGCTCCTGCTGCTTTAAAACCTTTATCAATTAATGATTCAGATTCTGTTTTAAATGTTTCGATTTCAGCGTTTATTTTTGCTACTAAATCTTTCATGATATTTTTTTTAAATTTAAGATGGCAAAAGTAAAGTTTTGCTTTTTTTATAAAGCAAAACTTTACGACAAAAATTAGAAAAACTTTAATCTGTATTTCCTATATTATCGAACCTCATTTTCTTGAGACATCTTATTTAGTTCATCAATAAAATAAGAAGTTGGACATCCGACTTCTGCAAAAAAGGCTTGGCTGAATTTTTTAGTACTGCTAAAGCCAACTTCTTCAGCCAATGCACTATTTGAATATTTTCTTATTTTACTGTCCTCTTTTAACAACTTTATTAGATAATGTATTTTAAGATCAGCAATGTATTTTACAAATCTCTTCCCTCTGTATTTATAAATTACATTTGATAAATATTTTGGGTTGGAATTGAATACAGCAGCAAGCTTTACGGAAGTTAAGTCTTTTAAAAGAAATTTTTTATCCCTTTCAAATTTTTCTAATTGCCTGAGTATATCTGCAACAGTATCTTTATTCATATTTCCAATTCCTCTATCTACATTTTTGACTTCCACTTTGGAATCAGCTTCATTCTTTGCCATCAATTCCTCAAATCTCTGCCTGTAAATATTCTTATTTCTGATATGTCTGTAAGCAATGAATAATACAACTAAAAAAAACAGAACTACTATACCAATGTAAATAAAGTCATTATACTTCCTTTTCTTAAACAAGATTTCAATATGCAGCTTGTCTTTTAATAATACTTTCGTATCATAATCTTTACGCACCCGACCTGAAAGATAGATGAACTTGTTATCTAATATGCTGTCCGCCTTTAGGAGCTTGTCTGTATAATAGAGCTGCTTATGAAGATCTTTTTTTGATTTGTAATACTTTAATAGCAATTCATAGTTCTGACGAAGATCTGGACGTATGTATCCTTTGGTATCAAAAATACGATCTACCTTAATAAAATACGGAAGTGCCATTTCAGGTTTATGAAGATTCCAGTAGCTTTTACCAATATAAAAATATCCGACAGACACATTGCCAAAATCTTTGTTTTTATTTATAGACGGAATTGAATATTTAATTTTTTTTATAGCTTCTGCATAGTTGTTTTTAAAATACTGATTGATTCCTTCTGAATGAATAAAGTAATCTTTCATTTCATAATTGTCGAGTCTTATACCTTCCTGAATACCCTTTTCATTTATTTTAGAACATAATCCGTAATTGCCAATTCTATTTTGACATAAACCAAGTAAATGCAATGAATTTAAATATGCCCTTGCGTTTCCCTTTCTAAAATAATCCGTACACTCTATCAATAAAGAAATTGCTTCATCATAGAAGCCCAGAAAATATTTTATACTGGCAATATGATATTTAACCTTATGTATTAAGTACTGATCATTGGTTTTAGATATAAAATTATCAGCAATGAGATAATTATCCAGCGCATTTTTATGCTCTTTTCGTGAATAGTAAACAATTCCTTTAGAAAGATAAGAGGATCCTATAAGCTCATTGTCATGTGATTTTCGTGCTGTTAAAATCATGCTGTCAGCATAAGCTAGTTGAAACTTATCGGAGGTATAGTGTACATAATTTTTATATCCGTTTACTATTTCTTTAGAATTTCTCTCTCTTTTAGCTTTTTGTAGAAAGTATTCAAGATAAAATGCCTGCCGATTTTTAATATCTGCGGTTGATTCTATTCTCTCAAATAGATAGTCATACGTTTTTCTTATAAGTGAATCGGAGGCTCTAACTTTATTTTCCTGAGCATGAAATTGATCTCCAAATAAAAAGACCAGTATCATTATATATTGTTTAAACATAAATTAAGTTTTAAATTGAAGCAATTGTCCTTAAATGCATTTTTTTAAGCAAAAAGCACTATTTGGTAAATATAATTTAATGGGAAGCTTAAAAGAGTATTGATGTTAACGTAATTAATTGATTTTTAGTATGATTTACCATGAAAAAAGGGTGTCGATTTTCGGAAAATCGATACCCTAAATTCGGAAAATCGATATACAATGTTTTGCAAACTAGAAAATCTACATTTAGATTTGTTTCGAATTCAATAGCAAAAAAAACATTTGGCATCGTGTCGGATAAAAGTTCTGCTAGCCCGGGTGAAATGAACTGACTGAAAAAAAAGCAGTCGTTACATTTAACACTTTTTAATCATGAAAAATTTTTTATTATTGTTGGTGGTGATTCTTACATCACTATTGTTTTCTTGTACAAGCGAGAATATGGAAAGCTCAATTGGTAATTTGGTTGAAGAGAAATCTAAAAACACAGCAAAACTATTTCAAAATCTGAGTCCTGAAAATCCTGCTAATACATATGATATAGCAGGTAAAATACACAATGATCTTCTTGATGTTTACCTGTCGTGTAATTACACATTTAATACAATTCCTCAAATAAGCCAAATAGTAGATTCCATTTCGGCTTTAAATAATGACCTTTTAATTTTGGGAACAAATCTTCCAGTAAATTTTCAAGAAATACAAGAAACTGTAGATAATCCTCAGACAAAATTAGAACAGGCGATTGCAAACTCCTCAATGACAAATGCTGCTAAAATTTGTCTGTCCAACTACATGGCATCCTTAATTTTATGGGAAATAAATGAATATTCTGTAATTCATCAGTCCATAATTTCATTTGAAGCATCTGTTATAGCGAATACGCAGTTTAGCAGTGAGGATAAGAGAATCATTCTGACCACTTCATCTATAGTAAGATATTCTACCTATTACGCAAAAGAGCGCAAAGACAAAGACTGGGAAACTTCTGTTGGCAATCGTGTTGGTGCGGTACAAGGCGCGGTAGCTAATTCTTCAACTGCAGTTAACAAGTCAATCTTGACTGGACTCCTGATTCACAATCTCTAAGCTTAATAGTGATGTACTTAACTGAGTTGAAGGAAAAACAGCTGCAATATCTCTATTGCATGTTTTTGATTCTTTTCAACCTTGTAAGCCTTTATTTCATCATGGATTTATTATCCTATGATGAAATAATAGGCTATTTAAGTGATGGCGGGATAAAAACTGATTGTCCCAGAAGACTGGCCTATTTATTTTTTATAAACGGAGTCTCTAATTTATTTTTTGTCTGCGTTTCATTGATGGCCAGATTATTTGACAAGTAGTACTTTGTGTTTGATTTCATCAATACAAAGCAAACACTTAGAGCACAAATAAAATTAAACTTTATAAAGCATTTATTTTGGCATCTATTAAATCAATTTATAATCGCTTAGGCATACAAATTTACATTTTTGAAGCCATCACATCCAGGATTGTTTTGAGAGAAATACTTACAGTAGATAGATTTACCGTCTTGATGATAAATTCCGGGGCTGTATGTATGCACGTTAACAGCAGAAAGATCCATTTGTTTGTAAACGAGGTTATCGTTATTCCAAAAAGGTCATTATGTGAAATTTTAATCATAACTAATCCCTTTAAAATTAGCCTGCTGTCTTTTACCTCTGAGTTTGCTTTTCATAATAGTACCAGATGGCCCCATGTAGGATATTTTGAATTTTTTGTTGCAAAAGATGCTACTAAAATTTTTTTAAAGGACAAAGAAATCGGATTGCTGGTTGATTTGCTTAAAATAATCAATAGTAAAGTAAGTCGTTCAAATAAGCACATTTTTAAAAAGGAATTATTGCTTTTGAGTTTTAATCTTTTTCTCTACGAATTGGCAAGGTCTTACTATAGATCGGCATGGTATGAAAATGTAAAGCATACTGGAAATGAAAAAATCGCTATCCATTTTCTCAGATTACTAGAACTTAACTGCAGAAAAGAACACAGTGTAAAGTTCTATGCAGATGCTTTAAATGTAACAACAGGCCATCTTACTAAAACTATCAAACAAGTTATAGAAATAACAGCAAAACAATGTATCGAAAATGCAATAATTCTGGAAGCCAAAATTCTTCTTCAAAATAATGATTTAACCATTTTACATATTTCAGAAGAATTGAAATTTGCAAATACTTCTTTTTTTAGTACTTTTTTTAAAAAGCATACTTCCCTGTCTCCTTCCGAATACCGATTACAATTAAACTCACATAAATAATTAAATAATAAAGTTTTTTGACTGGGAAAAGGATGTTCTATAAGCATTGATTCAGAGTACTGTCGGCAATAATCCGAGAGAAATATTTACTAAGTAAAAGTAAAAGAAATGACTCAAACCTATCTTTTAGAATGGATGGACTTAACGGTAACCTCAACCCTTAATCCTAACAAAACAGATCTTACTATGATTACTCCAGCTCAATCAAGGGCGATTATAGAAAAAGCTGCTGAACAAACATTTTTTATTCAATCACAGTTTACTGTACAGGTTTTTTCTCTTACCAAAGAGAAACAGATCAAAATTTTAGTTGGAAATTATTATTCTTCATTACTCTTTCTTTTAAATAGAATCAGAGAGATAAGCAATGATACAGATCTTAACAAAGATAATCTAACGGAGGTCACAACGGCTCTAATATCTTGTCTGGATGAGTTAATAACCTTTCTAGAATCAAGATTTTCAATTTATTTAAATGCCAGCGTTCAAACTACTGAAAAGAAAACAGATGACCGTTTAACAATCAATAACCCTTCGAGTAAAATTTTATGCAAGCTTTCAACAGATCAGACTGCCTTAATATTGAGAGCATCCGATGAATTAAAAATTCTTATTTCAAAATCAATGAATCATTTATTTAAAACAATTGTTCCTTTTCTATCCACTCCAAACAAAACAGATATTTCTTATAATTCTATGAGAAGCAAAGCATACACTGCTGAAGAGAGAGATAAGGAAATAGCAATCGAAACATTGGAACGGATGATTGAGCAGATTAAAGAATATTAACTAAAACATTAATAATTTAAAATTAAAAAACATGAAAAAGCTATCTTACATTTTAACCTTTGTCTTTATTATAGTGACTGGCTGTACCTCAAAAACATTAGATGAAAAATTGGCTACTGAGCTTATCTTAGAAAAAAATAAGTATCCTCGTGTTGTAGATCATGATATTTTCTGCGGTGATCCTTCACACGCTTATACCATTTTTAAATCCGGGCTTGTAGAAAAAGGATTTGTAAAAGTGCTTCAGTCGAAGAAATTTGGTGATACAACTTCCTTTATAAGTTTTACTATTGCAGCAAAACCCTATTTACAACCGACGCCGAAAGACGACAAAATATCTAAAATTCAACGTGTAAAAGTAGCAGATGAAGAATTTGGAGCAATCAAAGAAATAAGAATGATGAGTTCCGGCAATAAGGCAATTGTAGAGTATACTACGATTCGAAGAAAGAATATTTTTGCTGCAGCAATGAAAAATGGGCTGAAAGACACACTCAATCATGAAGTGTATTTTATACAAAGCGATGGTGGCTGGCAACTGTTGGATAAAAAGTCGGAGATTGATTTTTTGTCATTTTAGAATAGGGATAAACGATCCTAAAATAATTGATTTGATCATAAAAAAAGCCTGAAAATCTAAAAAAATATTCTCAGGCTTTTTTATAGTGGTCCTTACGAACTGTTTAAGAACCATTTTTACAACATTTAAAGAAAATTTCAATGGTGAATTTTATTTATAGTAAAAAGGTTAGTGTATTGCAGTAAAAACATTCATTTCCTTCAAGTTTCAAAATTGAAAAATGATGTCTCCACCACTCAAGTTTTTCTTTTCGGGTAAAAGACTGAAAAAGAATATTGCGATATATGCAGCAGTCTCTTTGAGAAAAAAAGCTATTATTGAAACAATTTTTGGTCAATTAAAAATTTTTTTTCAAGTTGAGCATTCAAGAAATCAATCACAAACCAATTACTCTAGCAACATATTTTCAGCTTTAATCGTTATAACTGTGTTGATAAATCCTCTTTAAAAGGCTTTTTTTTGAGACTAAACAACTATTTTTTTTAATGATTAATATCAAACTCACGTTAAATATGCAAAAATTTAGTTGACAGTTAAAAATCTCCAAAATATTTTATCGAAGATTGTTCCTTTAATCTCGTAAACGTATGATTATTTATAGCACATAAGGTGTATGGAAAAACTTTAAGTATTAGCCAAAATTAATACCAGATATTTAGGTTTCGTTTTTCATGTCGGACAAATTTATACAAAGAAGCCACGAAAACTTTCATGGCCTCTTTAAAAAAAATAATGGTAATCTTTTTTCAAATAAATTATTATCCTTGTAATTGTGGGTTTAAAACCCCAGCTGTAACGGTATAAATTAATCCATTAGGGCCTTCTTGCGCAAACCCAAAAATACCATATTGTCCTTCCTGATAAATTTGGTTGTCTCTTTCATTATAAGGTATAGCTGCCCATTTTTGAACATCAGAAGCTTTAACTGTTATTTTGGTTGTAGGATAGCCTGAATCTGATGGACAAGAAATCTCCAGGTTGAAAGAAGTGTCCAGAATATTATCATCTGGAACCAAAAACCAAGTAGGTGTAGGTCCGGAACCATTTTGTCCGGGAGGTATTGGCAAGGCTACCATTTCGTTAATTGAAAAAGAGCCGGTTCTTAAATTTCCATTAGTAATTTTTGTTACTTCACAGAATAGTTGACTTCCGTCTGCTGCTCCTGCATCGTTTTGACTTAGAGCAGATAATTGAAATACTGTATTTGTCGCCATATTTTTATGTTTTAAAAGTTCTTTGTTTTTTAATTACTGTTTCCTATTTATTCTGGTAAGTGTCACTTATTTTTTAGATAATTTCCAATGTCCACTAGTTTACCTTTACGAAGGGATCCCAAAAATAATAACCAAGGCTATTCCCTGAATTATCCATTATTTGAAAAGTAATTGAATACTGTGTAGTTCCTGAAGCCAGTACATTAGAGTTATAGTCCGTCTGCTTAACCACTTGATAACCAGAAGACCCCGCTGTATCATAAATATTTCGGTAAGTAACAACAGAAACTGGAACAGAAATTGACGGGGGATTAGGTTGAAAGCCTGGAGTTATACCTGCAATTATTGCATTATGCTGTAAACCAGATCCTGGACATGTTAATTCCCATTGAATAGTATCTCCTACATTAGCATCAATTTCCAATTCGGAGCTAGCCCTGCCGTTATGCTCTTTACTATCTATGTAGCCCCTGCTTGTTATCATATACACATATATATCTGAATCATCGTTTGATCCCAGAGATGTTGGACTTGTTGCTGTTCCTCCTTTAAGATTCTTTGCAAGAATCGTTTCAACATCTATTACACTAAGAATGTTTATTGTTTTTGCCATGATTTCTAAAATTTATTTAGTTGTTCCTACTCATAAGGCTTTTCGGATTTCACCCCGTTTTTATAGTGGTTTCTGAACTCCACTTTTAAATAAATGAGTAAAAATAAAACTAGCTAGCTTTTTAATTTCTTTAGTAAAAGTATTGTTTTACAATAGTTTAAATTTAAAAAATCCCATAAGTATGAAGTTTTTATCCATAAGAAGGCGAAACTACGGAACAAGAATTTTTTATCAGCATTTTTACAAAACAAAATAGGTTTGCCTGTTAATTATAATATACAAAATGAGCTCAACAATTGTTGAGCTCATTGGATTAAAAAAATGTATTTAATTAATTGTCTTCTGCAACATTAAGCAACGAAATTTGCAATGTATCTGCAATAGCAGGATTCACTGAAACCAATACAGCTGAAAAACGATCGGAATAAGCAAAATTATAAGCATCAGAAAGTTTTTGTAAAACAGCAGCATATTGGTTGTAGTACAATGGGTTATTTTGCAAAGCACTAAATAGAGAAGTACTGGGTATGGAAAACCAATCAGTACTTGAAATCGCTCCCACTTTTGTTTTGCCAATTATTGTTTCAGAACCAATCGCTCCAATATTAAATCCTGCCAATAAATCGCCGGTTATCCACCCATAAACGTCGTTTGCAGGATTTTGAGAAGTTTCTCCATTAATTGAAAAAGAGGCATTGGCACCATAAATACCACTTGGATTGATTAAATCATTTTTTTTATAAACGATAATTGTTGTCCCAACTACACTGCCTATAGTCCCGGTTAAAGTAATATCACCTGTATTGTCAATTGTAGCTGTTAAATTATAAGCTTGGGCACTTTGAGGCCCGGTGGTTGGTACATTTGGCCCAACGCCATTAAACTGACCTGCAATTGTGGCTATAATTCCATTTCCTAATCCGGGTATCACTTTTCCAACCATCGTATTGGGTCCAAAATTTTGAATCAGTGAGTTAAGATAGTCCTCAAAAAGATCATAAGGCGTAACTGGAACACCACCAATTGGCGGATAAGAAGAAGGCCCAATAACACGTGCAAAACCAGTTCCAGGTTGCGTTGGCAACTGTTCAAAACTGCCAGGGACAAGAGCAGGCAAAGCATTGCTTAAACCAGACTGTGGTGTAGCTGTAATAGCACTTAATTGTGTATAAATCATTTGAGAAGTTTTACCTGTTTTAATGCCATTATCTGTTTGTACAATTGCCTTATGCAAAAAAGTCTCTAGCTGCATGGGAATACTCCAATAGTCAATACTGGTTAAATCGGCTACATCAGTCGGATTTCCATTAAACGTTAATTCCATTTTATCATAGCGAAGAAAAAAATTGGGGTCGGTAATATTTTGGGCAGGCTCATAACCCGCATTCAGAACAGACCATGTCTGACCATACGATATATAAATCCTGCCACTAAAATTTTGAATGGACACTCCTGCACCCAAATCAGTTAAAGAATACCAGTTCCCTTTTCCTGCTTCTTTATTTAACGGTTGTATTTCGAGTTCTAAAGGTTGTAACTGATTTGGATCCGGATAGTGTATGCTAAATAGAGCTGTATCACTTCCGGAAACAAAACCTATTGATACAAGTTTATCAGATAAGCCACTGTTGTTCTTGAAAATTACTTTTAATGTTGCCATACTATTGTTTTTTTTAGTTTATGAACTATTTATAATTTTAGTCCAATAAAGGTAGTATGGCAAATCATTCCGATTTAAAAAAAAGGAACGAAACCGTGATTTTTTTGAATAAGAATAGAAAATCAGTCCTAAAAATTATTTTCAGATGTTTTATCGTGATGCAAAAAAATAAACCAAGCGAATGGATGTCTTTTTGGAACAAAGCAGGACATAGAGATTATTTTAAAATGTATGTCTTGCTAATGATATCTTTGTATTTATCACTTAGTATCACTCTATGATTTCCTTGTAGTATAATCAAATTATCTGCAGGAATAATCTCTGTCATTTTTTTAGTGTTCACAATAAAATTTCTATGTGTCCTGCAAAAAACAGTACTGTCAAACAATTCTAAGATTTTTGTTAATGATATAAGGATGATAAATTTTTCTTTTTCTGTTATAATATTACAATATTTTTCTTCGACTTCAATATAGATAATATCACTGATATCTACCTTTTTAAGTGATTTCCCTTTTTTAATAAATAAATATTCTTTGCTAATTACTGTGTTTTCTTCTTCGCTCAGAAAAACATCATCTTGGGCATAGAATTTTTCGACAGCCAACTCAAGAGCATATAAAAGTTCAAGCTCATTAAATGGTTTCATCAGATAACTAAATGGCTTTGTCAATTTTGCACGTTCAAATATTTTTCTGTCTGTAGAACTCGTTAGAAAAACAAAAGGCTTTGAAGCATTTGGAACGGCATTGATGCTTTCCGCAAAAGCAAGACCATCAGGCGAACCATTCAAAAAAATATCAATTATCACTATGTCAACCTTATTGTTATAAAACAGGGATAAAGCATCTTTATGATTTCTAGCCAAGCCTGCAATTGTATAGTTATTGGCTTGTAATCCTTTTATTAGAGCATCACTTTCTGATGGTATGTCCTCAATAATTAATACATTAATATTGTCCATTGTGGTACTTTTTAGCCAAAGATACGATGATTTTTGTTCCTTTCCCTAATTCGCTTTCTATATCCAATTTCCCATTATTTTTTTGGATCATTGATTTACACAATTGCATTCCTAAACCAGTACCGATTATTTCTGCATTCTCTTTTTTAGACATTAAGGTGGTTTCTTTCAGAAAAGATGTTCTTGTGTTTTCGCTCATGCCTATCCCGTTATCTTCAATAATCAACTCGCAATACTCTTCATTAGTATTTTGAGTATAAATTTTCAAGATTCCATTCTGTTTTGAAAATTTAATTGCATTGTCTAAAAAATTACGAAGTATTATTTTTAAAGATTCCTGATCGGCAAAAACTATATCTTTCTTAGAAACTGAATTTTCAAAAACAAGATTTTTTTCAGATATTAAAGGGAGATAATTATATGCCATCAGCTCTACAATAAAATACAAACGCATGGAAGTTACCTCAAAGAAAGATTGTTTTGTCTGGAGTAGAGCCCAGTGCAATAAATTATCCAATAAGTTATAAGTACCATTTGCAATAGCACTGTTTTGATGTAAAAGAGAATCCAGTTCGTCCAGATTTTTGGTAGCTAAATTTTCCCTTAATTTAGTATTGCTGGTTTTCATTGCATTGACAGAGGAACGCAAATCATGACTTACTATAGAAAACAAGGTATCTTTAGTATCATTCAATTCATCAAGTGTCTCTTTCTGGGTTAAGATGATTTTGTTGGTTTTTATTTTTTCTCTGTAAAAATAAACAGCCGTTCCTAATAACAATAAAAGCACAATCGATGAGTAGAACAGCCCATTTCTTTCGGCCATTTTAATTTTATTTTCGGCTTGAAGCAAACCTACTTCTTTTTGTTTTTGTTTTATTGCAAATTGTTTTTCTAGCTCCGCAACTTCCCATATTTTATTTTGATTGTTCAAAGAATCTTTCCATTGATCATATTCTTCTCTGTATGTTAATGCCTTTGCGAAATGGTTACGGTTTTTTTCTACTACAGCCATATTGAGTGCTGCATTTTGTTTTAATTGGTAATTTTTTACTTTTTTGGAAAGATTATACGCTTTCTCAAAATAAGGAATGGCCAGATTATCTTTGTACTGGTCATAGTATAATGTGGCAATATCTCCATAAGAGCCTACCAATATTGAAGAATTATTTTGTTTTTCCTCTAATTTTATACTCTCCAGTAAATAATACTCAGCTTTTTTAAATTCTTTTAAATGCAAATAACACAGCCCCAGATTGTGTTTCACACTACTTTTTTTTATACCCAAAAGCTTATCTTCATGGAGTTTTTCAATTTCCTGAAAGTAATTAATTGCCTCTTTGAATTTTTTTTCTTCCAAAACTATTTGACCAAGGAGCATTTTACTGTGATTAAAGAATTCAAAATCTTTAGAAATTGAAGTAAATTCCTTTTTACTTTCCTTTAAAATTTTTTTCTCTTTAAAACTAAATCCTCTAAAAAAATGGCAAAAGTTTTCAATCTCCTTACTTTGATTCCCAATACTCAACTGTTTCATCGAGTAAACTAAAGTTGAATCCCATTCTTTTTGCAAAAAAGAATATCGTGCTTTATTAAAATTAGATTCACCCATAATTTTTTTGCTTTTCGCTATAATTTCTTTTTCAAAAGCACTATGATTTTGTTGGGGAAAAAATAATTGAGGAAAAAGTAAAAAAATAAAGATTACTATTTTAGAAACAACTTTCATTTGCTAATTTTTGTTAGCAATTTAGTCAAAATAAAAAAAACAGAGACTAACTAAGCCACTGTTTTTTTACTTCCCTGATTATCATAAACCAGTTTGCACAGTCGTTACTGTTCCTCTGGAACCCGTTGGATCTTCATCCCACAAAAAAGTAACAATTTCCTTTAATTTTAAAAGGTCTGGTATTGGCAAGTCTTTAGGCAATATCCTATTGGGAGTATAATCTTTAGGATTTGCTTTAAAACTCAATTGAAAAATATTGAATGTTGAGCATGGTTCAGGAGCTACATCATAGCATACATAAAAATTAGCATAAGGCATTTTATTATTAGTATAACTGAAATCCTGTATAACCGTCAATTGATCAGCTGTAACTTTTGTTTTTTCACTAATAAATACGACAATACTAATCTGCATCTCGTATTTTTTATTTATTGTTACTTGCGCAATCGGAGGTAGCGGTTTTTTATGTCTAGGGTTAGGGAATTTTATTTGATATCCCAAGCTCTTTACTTTAACTCCTTTTATTTTAATACCAGCCGGTTTTTCTATTCGACAGCAAGAAGTATCTTGTTGATCTATTGTACTCATAATTATTTGTTTTTAGATTAAAATCTATTAAATTAAAAAAATAAGATTCCGTTTTAACGAGAGCTTGTTTTTATGATCCTAATACGATATACAATTGTTTACTTATTGTTTATTCCGCTTCTTGTTCAACAGTATCGTTGAATCTGTATTTGTAGTACAGACCACTTCTCAATAGTATAAGAAAATGGATCCGTTGATCTCGTTCGCCGCCTGATAGCGTTTAGCATTCATAAATACAAACGCCAAAACTAAATACGAATCCTGGGTAGTACTTTGTTATTTTGTTTGTTATAATTTGATTAATTTACTTTAACAATCAAAATTTTAAGAACGTAGGCTATTTTAAAATACCAAGGTTCCTAACGAAATTTTTTCTTTTGCAGGAACAAATCGAATTGATCTGGGTTAAAAGCATTAATTTAATACTGTACAAAGAAAATTAAAAGGATAACTTTTATTGAGTAAATTGGTACGAAGTGGTCTTTTTTTGGAACGAAGTAAAATTTAAATGAGACGAACAAAGATATGAGCATGAACATCATACCTTTTTTGCCACAAAAAGTTAAGGTTGTCTCCTTTTACTTTAATTAAAAAGTCAAATCCCATTATTTTTAAACTTACACACTTTTTAGGACAGTGTCCACAGCTTTTGTCTTTCCTGTCTCATAACCTCAACCTTATTTTCCTCCAAGGACAAATTCATATACATGTACAGTTTCAGACAAAGGATATTGTTGACTAATCTTCATGGCAACTCTTACTTTTTGCATAAAAAACAAGCTGTGGTCTGACCTATACCATAAAATTTTAAAAATCAAACAATTATACAAAACACCAGTAAATATACTCATTTAAAACACAATTAAAAATACCTTTTGCAAACCAAATTTAACTTTATGAAAAAGGGTATTGGAAGTTGAACTCTCAACTTGATTACAGCCATAGCAGTGATAATTATGATATGATTTCTCACATCCTTTCTCTGATCCGCATTTACTACATTTAAAGCCATCATACCACTTGATTTTGCTTAAATCAATCATCTGGAATTTTGTTGTTAAATTGAGTATTTTTTGACCTTTAAATTCCTCCATTGTCTTAAAATTAAAGAAATAATATATAGAAACTAAATTAGTAACTCGTAAAATTTTATCTTCAAAAAGCAGGAGTCTTAAATGATTATCAATGAGCAGTATATAACCTTATAATTACGTTAATAAGAACTTTCTCGAAAATAAATCCAAAAAATGGTACTTTTGCACTGATTAAACAAAACAACAACTTTGAAAAAGTATCTAATCATATTGCTTAGCTGCATTATTTTAGTACCATCATTTGGTAGTGTGTTTGTTTATTTATCTTTTAAACTAGAGCAACAAGAGATTGTAAAAACCATCTGCGTACAGCGAAAAATGGTTTTTAATACCTGTAACGGACACTGTGAACTTCAAAAAAGTCTAAAGAAATACGACGACAACGAAAAGAAAATGCAGAACAACCTGAAAGAAAAAACAGAGTTGGTTTACATTTTACATACTTCAAATAATACTTTCAAATTAATAGAACCTATTGAAATCAAAGCAGACTTTCCAGCTAGATTCGACAATAAACCTATTTCTGTTTCAACCGAGACTTTCCGTCCCCCTTCTTTTTTTATATAAATTCTAATTTCAATTTCAATTCGTATTGGAATTACTTTTCATTGTTATACAACAATGAAATAGTGCTTGCACTCTAATAAAATTACAATTATATAAAAATTATAAAATGAAAAAAGGGATATTTTTTGCGGCAGCTTTGGCGGCTTCACTACAAATATATGCGCAAAAAAAAGATAGCATAACCAACAAATATACCTTAATGGACGAGGTAATTATTGAAGGAGTCAGAAAGTCCAAAGATGTTTCCAGTGAACTGGCTTCTAAACTCCCACTCAAGAATCTTGAAAATCCTCAGGTGACGGCTTCGGTTTCACCACAACTTATTAAAAACAGAAATTTTTTCACTCAAGGCGAAATGCTCAAAAATGCCACAGGTGTTGCGCCCAGCTGGGCGGGAATTTCACCTTATTATTCCATCCGGGGATTTCGTACGCGATCGAGTTTTAGAAATGGCGTAAACGGTTATGTGGCCTCTGATATGGATCCGGTTAACATCGCCCAGTTGGAAGTGATAAAAGGGCCGAGCGCCGTAATTTTTGGAGGTGGTGGCGCAACCATGATTACTTTTGGAGGACTCATTAATCGTGTTACTGTAAAACCCCAGCAGACCACTTTTGCTGACATTACTGTAATGGGCGGGTCTTACAATCTGCAGAGAGCCACTATTGATATAAATACACCTCTTGACAAAGACGGAAAGGTTCTTGCCCGATTAACCGGGGCTTATAACTACAATGATACTTTTCAGGACCAGGGTTTTTCAAAAACATTTTTTTTAGCTCCCAGTATTTCTTATAAAATCAGCGATGATTTAAATATTCAGCTTGATGCCGAAATTTTAAACAAAACAGCTACGAACAATACGCTGTACCAAGTGGCTTTGGGGACTGCTAAATCAGCTGATGAACTTAATTTAGATTATTACCGATCTTTCAATGACAACTCGGTTACGATGAATAACAAGGCGGTAAATATTTATGGAAAAATCATTTACAGGCTTTCAGAGAATTGGAAATCAGAGACCAATTTAATCTCAGTCAATAATAAGACTCCGGGGGATTACATTAGGCTAAGATTAGATGACGACAGCAAAAATGTGACACGAAGAGTGTACAGGATGTATCCGGAAAATATTACCAGCCAACAAATCCAACAGGACTTTGTCGGGAATTTCAAAATTGGCAATGTGAAAAACCGTCTGATTACAGGTGTAGAATATTATCATTATCTCTACGGAATTGCCAGTAAATCTATGAATTTTACTAAAGTTTCGGCTACTGCTCCAGATCCTCAAAATGCTTATTTCAATAATGAATATATTTCCGGTCAATTGGATTCAAAACCTTATGGAGAGAATTATAAGGCGATTCAAGATCATTATTCCCTATATGTTTCAGATGTTATCAACCCATTGGAGAATTTAAGTGTAATGCTTAGCGCCCGAATAAATTACATCAATAACAAAGGGACTGAGGATTTATTAACAGCAACAACTACCGGGGATTATACACAAACGGCTGTTTCTCCGAAATTGGGAATCAATTACCAGATTATCCCTGAAAGAATAGCATTGTTTGCCAATTATATGAATGGTTTTCAGCCGCAGGCACCACAATCAGTAAACGGACAAATGACAAATTTCCAGCCCGTTTATGGAAATCAATGGGAATCTGGAGTTAAAGTTTCTTTGAAAAAGAACCTTTTAGATGCCGTTTTGAGTTATTATAATATTGATGTAACCAATGCGGTAAGACAAAACCCAAATGATACGGCTTCCTACATGCAGGACGGCGAGCAGCGCAGTAAAGGTTTTGAGGCAGATTTAGAATCAAATCCGATAAGAGGACTCTTTCTGCATGCCGGTTTTGCTTATAATGACAGTAAACTTATTGTTTCAGATGCGCTTACTCAAGGTTTAAGACCTGTAGATGCCGGCCCTAAATTTTCCGGAACGTGGTATGTTAATTATGCTCCGCAGTCAAAAGCTTTAAATGGCTTTTCGTTTGGTATAGGGGGGAGTCATTATGGTAAAGATTTGATGATTAATAATACCAATGGTTCTTTTTACACGAATCCTTATACCTTGATCAATTCGGTTCTAAGTTTTGAGAAAACCCGTTATGTATTTTCACTTTCTGCCAATAACCTGCTCAATGAGCACTATTGGTACGGCGGTCGTGGTATGATTACTCCAGGAACTCTTCGCCAAGTGATTTTATCTCTAAAATTGTAATACTGTAATTCAGAACTTCTAGTGAAAAAAATTACAAAAACCTCATTTAAACTGCATAGTTACCTCGGATTGTTTTTCGGGGTACTGTATTTATTTTTTGGAATTTCGGGCGCTTTATTGGTTTTTAAAAAAGAGATCGAGTATTTCAATAATCCGCCGATGCATTATTGCGTTAAAGGCAGTAAAACCATTTCATTAAACCAGATGTATCATAAAGTCTCTGAGAGGTATCCCCAGGCGCGGCAGATCATGCTTCAGACTTTTCCCAGAAATACCTGCGACACCTATGAATTTATGATTTTTAATTATCAGGACAAGGCAAACGATAATTATCTCTATTGCTGTATGATAGACCCTTATTCTGGAAAAATTATGAGAGAGGGCAGTTTTGGTTCTTTGCAATCCCCTTTTTTCCGCTGGCTGTATGCTGCGCATTACTCGCTTTTAATTGATAAACCAGGCCGGCTTATAACGGCAATTGCGGCCATTACTTTATTATTAAACTTAATTACAGGTGTGATCATTTATCGTAAAAAGATATTTGCCGTACTTATTTTTAAAGAGAAGTTAAATCGTAAATCTTCCAGAACGCTTTCTTCTTCATTGCACAGGATTATTAGTGTCTGGACTTTGATGCTTAATTTCATTCTTTTTTTTACCGGTTTCTGGATGAATAAAAGTCTTTTTTTACCTGCTGAATGGGAATTAATTCCTAAGAAAGAACAGAATTATCAGGTAAAGGCAAATATTGACCAAGTAATAAAACAGGCTCGGGAGATTCCGAATTTTAATCCAATTGCCGTAAAAATAGCTGCTGATAAAAAAACAGACATTATAGTAAGCGGCGAGTTTTCGGATACTGAAAATCCATTGTATTTTGGGAAAGGCAGCGACGTTTATTATGACAGTGATAATGGCAATTGGATCAAAACCATACGCATTGAAGAAAAATCATTTTCTGACCGGTTTTATTGGATCATGAAACAGCTTCACAGAGGGGATTATGATAATTTTTGGATTAAAATTTTGTATGTAATTGCCGGATTTAGCCCTGGAATACTTTCTATTACGGGATTTATTCTTTGGAAAACAAAAGGCAAAAAGCAATAACTGCTTAAAAACAGTTTGAAACTTCATTATAAAAAATAATAGAATTGGGTGACAAATACTTATAATTTAGAATACATTTCTTGTAAATATTCATAAATAAATCTCCAATGAAGCAGGTCAGAATCATCGTAAACCTTAGCAAAAGAGCCCAAAGAACCTTATTTTACAAGATTGTAACGATCTTTTTTTCCATCTTTACACTTATTAAAAATGAGAATTTTTATAAAGAAACTGTAAAAACCCGCCACGATGAAGATCTGATGGTTTACAACCAAAGAAATGTTTAAAATCTTTTATAAAATGGGACTGGTCAAAGTATCTGAAATCGTGGGTTGCCTGCTCCCAGTCAACATTTTTTATCTGTTGTATTTCTTTGTAAGCTACATTTTCCCTTACAATACGGCTGTAGGTTTTTGGAGAAACGCCGATCTGCTGTTTAAAATGGTTTTGAAAAGAGGCTCTGGTCATTCCTACTTTATTGCGCAGCTGAACAATATCCATCTGGCCTAAACTTGTAATGATATGCTCCATAGCCACTAGAATTTCTGTCTTTGTTTTATTCTTAGACCTTACAGCAATTTGGAGGAGCCAATTATCTACTACTAGGAATCATACTGTCAATATCCAGACCGCAGTCATCCAGTTGATTATAAAATGTGACAGTATCCGGTAAAAAATTATCTGCTTCCATCCATTTATTGGTAAAATAGTTTTTGGGAATTCCAAACAATTCAAAAGCAGCACCCGCCTTAAGTTCTACCAGGATTTCTGAATTGACAATGGCTTCACTTGTAAAATATTTTACCTCATCAGTCTGCCCGCTAAAACGGATGCGTGCCGAGTGCTGTTCTTTCCTGCCAATATCAATTACACTGGC
>NZ_JASY01000014.1:0-111949 GCF_000735715.2 Flavobacterium chungangense LMG 26729 | reverse complement strand
CAGCCTTGGTCAGAGTGCAGTATTAAATTAGTTTTATTGGGTATTTTTTCAAAAGATTTTTTAAGCATAGATAGAATTTGATTAAAGTTTGCTCTTTCTGATAAATCGTAACTGATAATTTCTCCGTTGAATAAATCAATTATTGGAGATAGGTATAACTTTTTACCTGATACATTAAACTCGGTAACGTCTGTTGCCCATTTTTCATTAGGTACTAAAGCCTTAAAATTACGTTTTAATATATTGGAAGCTATTTTACCTTGTTCTCCTTTGTATGATTTATATTTCTTTACTCTAATTATACTTTTTAACCCTAAAAGTTTCATTAGTCTGAGCACCGTCTTATGGTTGATTAAAATGCCTTTATTGTTAATTTCTAAGGTAATGCGTCTATAACCAAATCTACCTTTATGTAGATGATAAATCTGCTTAATCAGTGATTTAATATATCTATATTTATCGGCTGTTTGTTGTTTTTTCTCATAGTAATAATAACTACTTCTCGCCATATTCATATGCTTTAACATATTTGCTAAATCATACTGATGCCTTAATTCTATTATGACTTGCGCTTTATATTCTTGATTTCTTCGGCTTGAACTAAGGCATTGAACTTTTTTAACAGAGCATTTTCACATCGTAATGATTCTATCTCAAGTAAAAGTTCTTCCTCTCTGGTTAGAGGTTTAGAGGTTTTCTTTTTGGCTCTTTTGAAGTTCATAGATTTTGGTCTTCCTTTAGGTTTTTCCTTTAAGCCCAAGATACCTTGGCCTTTGCAATTCTTTTGCCATTGAATAATAACACACATATTTGGAATGTTAAATTCAACACAAGCATCTCTCAAAGATAAAGACTTACTTTCAATTGTTTGTAAAACATGTTGCTTAAAATCAATACTATACTTTTGATTCTTCCTGGGTAAAAGACCTTCTTTACCATGTTTTTTATAAAAGCTAATCCATCTTCTAAGACTAGTTTTTTCAAAATTGTTCTCTTGTGCAACTGAATTAACTGAACGGTTGCTCTCTAAAACATCTTCTACACAACGAACTTTGAAATCATAACTGTATTTAAATTTTCTTCCCATAAAAATGCCCCAAATAGTGTCTAACTTTTTGGGGCAGTTCAATTGAGGTGCTTTTTTATTTTAAACACTTTTCGTACTTACAAAGTCATCTTGGATCCGAAGAAGCCGATCGCGATTTATAGCGTAATCCAAAAACCTGTGAAGCAAGAAAGTTTAAGTATACATATTCGTTCGCCTAAAAAGAAAAATTCTACATTCCTAACACCTCTGAATTGTGCTATAAAAGCTTTTATTTTTTGCGTCGAAGATTTCCAAAGCATTCTACTTTTGAGACTAAAATAATAATGTTTCATCAATCATGACAAATGAAATAAATATCACATTGAAATAGTAGAGATATCAGTCTTACTAAATTTAAAGAAAATCATACTCTCCTTTTATTCTTAGAAAATTTAATCCCTTTCAAACACTCCCTCTAATTCAGAAATAATCCTGCAACCACTTACTGATTTAAAAAAACATTCTATTTTGTCAAATCTTAAAAAAAGTGTTATTTTTACACTTATATTCTTTTTCCGAAGAGCTTTACTAACCAACCAAATACCCTATCATGAGATCTATCCTGATTAGTCTACTTTACTTCTCTCTTTCAAATTCGCTTCAGGCGCAAACAGTATCTGCTTCAAGTCCCGATAAAAATATACAAATGGAAATTTCCGTTACTGACGGCAAAGCTTATTACAGCTTATTTTATCAAAAAGATGAATTCCTTGGAAAATCACCTATAGGACTTCTGAGTTCTGCAGGTGACTTTACAAAAGGGCTTAAACTTGCGGGGCATACCTCAGTCAAAATTCAGGAATCTTATCAGCTCAGCCGTTCAAAAGTCAGTCAGATCAATTATAAGGCGAATGAATTAAAATGCATCTTTACGAATGCTTCAAACGACACCATACATATAATTTTCAGAATTACAAATACTGATGTGGCTTTTAGTTATCTGATTCCGAAAAGCAAAAAGAATACGACCAATTGTACTGTTGAAAAAGAAATAACAGGATTTAAACTTCCAGCAGGAACAACCACTTTCATCACGCCTCAGGCTCCGCCATCCAGCGGGTGGCAAAAAACGAAACCGTCTTATGAAGAAGAATACACCCGAGAAGAACCCGTGGGAACAAAATCGCAATACGGATTGGGTTATACTTTTCCGGCGCTGTTTCACCTAGGCAATAAAGGATGGGTGTTACTTTCTGAAACCGGTGTCAGCGATACTTATGTGGGAACCCGATTAAGCGATGCAGGTTCAGACGGCATCTATACTGTTACTTTTCCTCAGGATGGCGAAAATAACAATCAGGGGCCTGTTACAGCTTCCGCAATTTTACCTATGCAGACTTCGTGGAAAACGATTACTCTTGGACGAACTTTAAAACCAATTGTTGAATCGACTGCTTCGACAGATGTGGTTAAACCGCTTGTAAAAACTTCGAAAATATTTGATGCAGGCCGTGCAAGCTGGAGCTGGATTGTGTGGCAGGACGAAAGCTGCAATTATAACGATCAGAAAACTTTTATTGATCTTGCAGCCGACATGAAATGTGAATTCATCCTGATTGATGCCCTTTGGGATACTACTATTGGTAAAGAAAAAATGGCCGAACTGGTGAATTATGCCAAATCTAAAAATGTTGGTGTCCTGCTTTGGTATAATTCTAACGGAAACTGGAACACTGCTCCGCAAACCCCAAAAGACAGAATGAACACAGCTGAAGCCAGAAGAGAAGAGATGCAATGGCTACAGCAAATTGGCGTAAAAGGCTTAAAAATCGATTTTTTTGGCGGCGACAAACAGGCCACCATGAAACTGTATCATGATATCCTTACTGATGCAGCTGAATTTGGTCTGAACATCAATTTTCACGGTACTACCCTTCCGCGCGGGTGGGAAAGAATGTATCCTAATTTTATGACGAGCGAAGCGGTACTGGCCTCTGAAAATCTGGTTTTTCAGCAGTCGTTCAGTGACCGATATCCTTCTACAGCTACTATTTATCCTTTTACCAGAAATGCCGTAAGCTCAATGGATTTTGGTCCGGTTTTCCTTAATAAACGTTTAAACCGCAACCCTGACAAAGGAACAATTCGAAAAACTACTGATGCTTTTGAAATGGCAACAGCTGTTGTGTTTTTTTCTGCCGTTCAGCACTGGGGATTAACGCCTGAAAACTTAAAGGAAAAACCCGCTTATTTATTTGATTACCTGAAAAATGTTCCGACAGTATGGGATGAAACCCGTTTTATAGATGGCTATCCGGGGAAATATTGTGTAATTGCCCGAAGAAAAAACACAAAATGGTACATTGCAGCCATCAATGGAGAAAACAGCACTAAAAAAATCACTGTAGATTTGTCGATGCTTAAAGGTAAAAATGTCTCTATTATTTCAGATGGTGACGGTCAGGAATCAAAATTCAGTACTCAGAAGTTTGGCAATGAAACTAAATTCAATCTGGTGCTTTCTGCCAATGGAGGAACCGTACTGTTTATTCCTTAGAAGATTATCATTCATCCATTTCATAAAACTCAAAAAGTCACTCGTAAAAGGAGTGACTTTTTTTAACCAAATCAATCTATTAAAAAAGCATTATAATGAAGTAAATTATTCTTTTGTCTGGCGTAAAGAAAGATGTGTTATCCTAAATTACGCTACAGTTATCTTTTTTAATAAAGTATAGCCATCGGTATTGTTTCCTGTAACCGAATCAGCCATATTTCCGGATAAACTATTCGAAAATATACTGTCCTGTGTATTTGATGTGTCGGGCGCTCCATTATAACCATCAGTTGCATAAACCGATGTATAAGTGGAAACCGGAAAGGCAATTTGAGTGATCAAAAGCGACCTGCCCTCAGGAGTTACTATTTCAACATGAATATGAGGTGCCCTACCCGGATACCAGCCCGGAAATATGCTAATAAAAGAAACTTTTCCATTTTGGTCTGTAGTCTGCCTTCCTCTTAAATAGTTAGCACTGGTTTGTGTATTATATTGAGAGTATAATCCGTCCTTATCACATTGCCAGACATCAACAAATACGTTTGCAAGCGGCGTACATCCATTGCTTTGATCTTCTATGGTCAGGGTCATTAAAAGTGCTACACCTGTCCTGTCGCCTATGATACTTGCTCTAACATATTGAGCGGGAGTCAGTATAGGAAAAGGCCCTTTGGTTTCAGTTGGCGAAACACTGCAATCACCTCCCGAATTATTACCCGTATCATCTGATGATTCGTTATCATTATCTTTTGAACAGGATGAAATAGCGGTTGGAAGTGCAATAATAGCGCCTAATCCGAAAAGACCGTTTCTTAAAAATTTTTTTCTATCCATGGTTGATATTCGAAGTTTAATCTAAAAAGTGGTTTATTCTTAAACAATTCAACTGTGAGAAACCCTACCTTTTTTTATTGATTTAGCCAAAAAATCTATAAGATATGTTTATTGTAAAAGTAAAGTGGAAAAAAAAAGAGCTGTCGTTAAACAGCTCTTTGGGTTTTTCAAGTTAGTTGTATACGCTTACTAATTCAAAATACTTCTAAAAAATGAATGAAAAACCAATTTCTTACTATTATGGTGCAGTAACCTGAGGCTTTGATTTCATAATTACTTCAACAGTTTTAGGATTTGCAAAAAATTCTTTTGCGAAAGCTTTTATATCTTCGGCTGTTATTTCTTTCAGCGTTTTTTTGTAAATAACATCATCTTTAAATGTATCATTGTTTAGGATCATATTATTTAGGCTGTTAAGCCAAAAACTGTTTGTCATCACTTTCTCTGCTCTTGCCTTTAAAACTGTGTTCTTAATAGACTCTATTTCCTCCTGTTTTGTTACATCTTTTTGCGTTAAATTTATCTGTTCATAGACTATTTTTGTTAGTTTTTCTACTTTTTCAGGATCACTGTCAAAATTGATTGTCATTGAATACTCATCCGACGGCAGTCTGCTTAAACCTGAATTTACATGAACCCCATAACTTCCACCCTCTTCTTCACGAATTAAATCCAGGTATTTTTTAGATAGTAATTCTGCTAAAATATGCGATATGAATACATTTTTATAGTTATACGGAAACTGTTTTACAAACCGAATGTAAACACTTGCTTTTGGAACATTCATTTCGCGCAACAATAACTGTTTAGCAATTCCCGGTGCAGGATCAAGATGATTGTCTGTGAAATTTTCTTTTTTATTTACATCTGATGCAATACTTCCGATATATTTTTCAATTAATGAAAGTACATTATCCGGAAGATTTCCGGTAAAGACAAACGTGAAATCGGCAGCGTTTTGAATTCTTTGTTTATAAATTTCTGATGCTTTTTCAAAACTCAATCGTTTCAGAAATTCTTCGTTTATTAACGGAACTCTTTTGTTTCTATTGTAATTGAGCTGTGAAATTGTATCCTGAAAAACTTTCGGATTCGTATTCGCTGAATTTTCTAACGAATTACTAAAACCCGTAACCATTCGGCTATATGCCTCCTTATCAAATCTTGGCTGTTCAAAATACAGATACAGCAATTGCAATAAAGTTTCAAAATCCTTTTGATTGCCTGAACCTTTAAAACCTTCAGTCAATTCAGTTATGTAAGGCTTAATATCTACAATTTTTCCGTTTAGTTTGTCTTTTAAATCGGTACTTTTAAAAGCGCCCAGACCAGAATTTTCAACCAGACTCACTGCGATTTGAGATGACGGAATATCTTCTGTCTTTACTAACGAACTTCCTCCAAAACTAAACGCAGAGAACAACACTTCGTCTTTTGCTAAGGTAGTCGGATACAGAACAATCTTTGCACCATTTGCCAAAACGTAACTTTTTGCCCCTGCAATTCCTTCAATTGCAGTTTCTTTTGAAGCTTTAGAACCTTTCAGATCTGATGCAATCAAAGGCTGGTCTGTATCGCTTTCTTTGTATTTATCAAGCGGCATTTTTTTAACAGATGCCATAATCGAAACATACTCTTCTTTTGAAGGATAAACAATTTCACTTTTGTCAGGACCTGTAACTGTCATGACCATATTATCAGTTGTCTGCAATTTCTTAACTGCCTGATTTATTTCAGCTAAGGTGATAGAAGCCAGTCCTGACTTTGCCTTTTCATACTGTGTTTCGATACTCTCAAATGGCATTGCTTTTAAGAAATAATTGACTAATTCTTCTGAAAGTCCATCACTTTCAAATTTGTCTTTATTTTGCAGTGAGTTTTTGTATGAACTCAAAACAGCTTCTTTGTTGCGGTCTAATTCTTTTTGAGTAAATCCGTAACGAACCGCTCTTTCCGTTTCAATCATCATTTCTTTGAAACCTTCCAGCGTTTTGTTGTTTTTTGGCGTTACATATAAATAGTACGAATTGGTTAATCTTGAAACTTCTGATGTTCCTGTGCCAATATTTAAAACAGCTGTTTCATTATTCTGAATGAATTCCTGATACCGTCTGTTCATCATATCGGTACACAGATTGTTCAGCAAATCCCTTCTGATCGTTTCGTTGTTTTTAACTTTATCAAAATCCTTTTTAAAGTAAAGTACCACGCTTGTTTCCTGCGCTTCTTTGTCTTTTGCCAAAACGTAGTTCATTTCTTTGTTTTTTGGAACAGCAACATAATAACGTTCTGCCGCATTTTTAGGCATTGGGATAGCAGAAAAAGTTTCGATAATCTTCTTTTCAATTTCCTTCGGATCAATATCTCCAACCACAATAACGGCTTGTAAATCCGGACGGTACCATTTTTTATAATAATCTCTTAAAACCTGATAATCAAACGTATTAATCAGATTTAAATCGCCAATTACATCTCGTTTTGCATACTTAGAATCTTTGTACAAAACCTTATCTGTTTCTAAGCGAAGTCTGAATTCTGAGTTTCTTCTCGTTCTCCATTCTTCTCTGATAACACCACGTTCTGCATCAATTTCAGTATCTTTTAAAGAAAGAAATCCAGACCAGTCGTGCAATGCCAAAAGACAGGAGTCAATCAATTTTGAATCGTTTGCAGGAACGTTACTCAAATTGTAAACGGTTTGATCCTGTGCGGTATACGCATTGATATCTGCTCCAAAACTAACTCCTTTTTTCTCCAGCATATCGATTATCCCTTTTCCTTCAAAATTTTGTGTTCCGTTGAAGGCCATGTGTTCGAGGAAATGTGCCAGTCCGTTCTGATCGTCATTTTCTAAAATCGCTCCGACATTTTGAGCGAAATAAAAACAGACACGGTCTTTTGGCCATTCGTTATGAAGGACATAATATTTCATTCCGTTTTTTAATGTTCCTGAAACAACGTCTTTGCTGAGCGGAACTGTAGTCGAAAACTGAGCAGCGCTTTTAAATCCGATGAAAAGGACTAAAAGCCAATATTTTGATTGAAAGATTTTCATTTGATATTTTTTGTCTTTTTATTTTTTGAAATTCCGGACTCCTTCCTGTAGCCAGTTGTAATAAGCGTTACTATCCGGATTGTAAGCCGATGGTTTGTTCAGGTCTTTTTCGTTATGATCCATTAAAACGTAGTACGGCTGAGCGTTTGTTTTGTATTTTAAAATCTGAAGTTCGCTCCATTTCTGTCCCGTATATTTTAAAACTTTTCCGGTAATTTTAGAAACCACCTGTTCATTCTCCGGCAGAGGTCTTTTGTCATCTACATACAGCGAAATCAAAACCACATCATTATTTAAAACTGCCAAAACTTTAGGATCCGGCCAGACACGTTCTTCCATTTTACGGCAGTTAACGCAGGCGTATCCGGTAAAATCGATCATTACGGGTTTGTTTACTTTTTTCGCGTAAGCCAGACCTTCGTCATAATTATGAAAAGTCGTAATTCCGTTTGGGCCACTTTCTGCTCCTTCCGGTAATGCCGTTTTTTCAGTGTTCTGTCCTACTGAGTTTCCAAAACCATTTGGAGATTCGCTGTATTGTTTCGCCGGAGGAAAACCACTGATATATTGTAACGGAGCCCCCCAAAGTCCCGGAATCATGTACACCACAAAAGTCAGCACGATAATTCCTAAACTCAGTCTCCCTACAGAGATATGCGTAACAGGCGAATCATGTGACAATTGGATCTTTCCGAATAAATATAAAGCCAATACAGAAAATATAGCTATCCAAATAGCAAGAAATACTTCTCGCTCTAATAGATGCAATTGTAAAACCAGGTCGGCATTGCTTAAAAATTTAAAGGCTAAAGCCAATTCTAAAAAGCCTAAAACCACTTTAACCGAATTTAACCAGCCACCCGATTTTGGAAGCGAATTCATCCATCCCGGAAAAGCTGCAAATAAAGCAAACGGCAATGCAATGGCCAATGAAAACCCAAGCATTCCGACAATTGGCGCAATTCCTGCCTGACTTGCTGCCTGAACCAATAAAGTCCCGACAATTGGTCCGGTACAAGAAAATGAAACTACGGCTAATGCCAGTGCCATAAAAAAGATTCCCAAAGCACCTCCTATTTCTGATTTCTGGTCAATTTTTGTAAGCCATGAACTTGGCAATACTATTTCGAAAGCACCTAAAAATGACAATGCAAAAACCAGTAAAAGCAAGAAGAAAAAGACATTAAAAACTACGTTTGTGGCCAGCGCATTTAAAGCATCAGCACCAAAAATTGCAGTAACCAAACTCCCTAAAATAACATAGATTACAATAATAAAAATACCGTACATCATAGCGTTTCTAATTCCGGCCGCTTTGTTTTTACTTTGTTTGGTAAAAAAACTAACCGTCATTGGGATCATCGGAAATACGCATGGTGTAAACAAAGCAGCAAGACCTCCTAAAAAGCTGAAGAAAAATAAGGTCCAAAGGCTTTCTTCAGGGGCTGTTTTTCCTGAAGATGCTTTTTTGGCTGAATTATTTAAAATTTCAGGAGTGTCTTTGCCAGCAATGTTAACAGAGTTTGTTGTGTTGTTTGTGGTATCTTGTTTAGTAGTGGATTCGTCTTTTACAGGCAAATCAGTGTTTTTCTCTTCTGTTGCGGCACTTGCTGCATCTTCGTTTTTAACCGGTGTATCTGATTTTTTGAACGTAAATTTTACTTCTTTTTCTCCCGGAGGAAGACAGCTGTTGTCATTACAAACCATAAAAAAAACAGACGCATTAATGGTAAAAGCGTCGGCAGTTTTACGTTCTATAGTCTGAGTGAAGACTGCTTTGTCTGCAAAATATTTAATTCGCATATTAAAAACAGGATCGTCTACTTCATGTCCCTCAGGCTCGGCTACAGAACCGATTGTTTTGTAGTTTTTAGACTTCGGAAAAGTAAAATTTGTCGGTGCTGGTCCGCCTGATGGAACGTTTTGAGAATAAATATGCCAGCTTTTATCAATTTTGGCAATTATACTCAAAGTATATTTGTTTTCTCCTATTTCTTTTACGGATGTTGTAAAGGAAACGGGATCGTAAATTTGGGCAGTAAGGTTACTTACCGCAAATAAAATTGCGATAAAAAGAAATAATTTTTTCATGATAAAAAGTTAGATTTTAAATTGCCACAATGAATTCTCTTTTTTGTCATCCTGACGAAGGAAGGATCTCCGCAAGAAACTCTATGCAGTAATCGCAAATCTTTGTCGAATATCTTACGAAGATTCCTCGTTCCTCGGAATGACAAACACATCTTAATATTATGTGTGTTTATTTAATAACTAAATTGAATTATTTTTTATAACGGGCCAAAATCCATTTTGAAATATCGTCGAGAACTTCCGGGGCGAAAACTTCATCTAGTTCTTTGACTTCGCTTTGTGTACAAGTTTTGCAGTGCTGGTACATATGATTCAGGCCTGGATAAATCTTTGCTGTAAGATCTTTTGTTTTCAGGTATTTTTTGAATGAATTGATATTCTCTTCGGCTGGAACACTGATGTCTTTATCGCCGTTTGCCACCATTACCGGAATGGTAATTTTGGGCAGGTAATTTTCCGGATTGTAATGAATGCTGTAACGGTACCATTTTCTGTCAGCATCTTTTCCGTAACGATACAGGAAATCCTTGTCACGTCCGTCCCACAGATGTATTTCTTTTAATGTTGTCGAATCCTGCTTTTGCATCCATTCTTTCAACTTTACTTCCATTGCAGGCTGTGCCGATTCTCCGTCTTTTGTATCGTAAACAACCTTAAACATGATGTTGTACATTTCCATCTGTTTCGCCACCACTTTATCCGAAAAATTATAACTTTTCAAAATTGCCGTATTTTGAAGATTCAGCATTTCCAGTCCGCTTACTCCTACTCCTGACAAACTGATCATGAATTTTACATCTTTGTTTCCCGAACTCACAATTGAGGCAATCATTCCGCCTTCGCTGTGACCGATTAAACCAATATGCGAAGCGTCGATATTTTTATCTGTTTTTAAATAGGCAATCTGCTCCTCAATATCATCAGCAAAATCGCCGGTTGTGGCATTTTGAAAATCACCTGTCGTTTTGCCGAATCCTCTATCGTCTACGCGAAGAGAAGCAATTCCGTTCTTTGCCAGATAATCCGCCAAAACAGTAAAAAACTCTCTTCCCATGTACGTATAATTGCGATCGTGCTGTCCGGTTCCTGAGATTAAAATTGCCAGCGGATATTTCTTTTTTCCTTTCGGAATTGTCAATGTTCCTCCGTAAGTAAGTTTTGTTTTTTTGCCTAAAAAGGTCATATCAATAACCTGATACGAATATGGTTTTTTAGGATGCTGAGAAAAGTAAAGAGGCTGTATTTCTTTTTCTTTCTTTAAAACAACTGCTGCATTTGGAATTGAATAATAGTTGAAAATTCCTGAAATTGCACTTTTATCTTCATTGTATTTTCCTTTAAAAGAAAAACCATACATTTCATTTTTAAAAGATATACTATCTCCTTTTACAGTTGTGACTACTTTTTTATCGATTTCTAATTCAGGCATTTTAACACTTAAAGAATCTGTTTTATATTTCGCCAAATCACCAGACAAAATAACCCTGTACGAATGATGCTGGCCCTGCCAGATAGTTTGTGAAAAACTAAACTGGCTGGTCATCATCATTAAGAAACTTAAAAATCCTAAAAGATTTAAGTTTTCTTTCTTGTTTTTTTTAATTAGAGTTTTCATTATTTTTTATTCTCTGACTTTAAATGCTCGACAATGATTGAAATTTCATCTAACAATTCGCTTGGGCTTCCAAAATAACCGTTTGACATCCAGCGTAATTTTCCGTTTTGGTCGATAATCATTTTCTCCGGGATTCCGGAAAATTTGAATGCTTTTGAGTATTGCTCATAAACTACATCCATTTTTCCTGTTTTAGGATTTTTACCGTCGTAAAGTACATTAAAATCAAACCCTTTTTCTTTGATAAAAGCCTGTGTCTGCTCTTTGAAATCTTTGATGTATTCCTGTGTATCTACGAAATAGAATTTCACATTGTCATCGGCTTTATATTTATTTACTGCCATATTCATTCCCGGCATCGCACCTTTGCACGGTCCGCACCACATGGCCCAGAAATCAAGTACTACTATTTTTCCTTTTTGGTCGGCTAGTTTTACTTTTCCTCCTTTGCTGCTTTCTAATTCAAATCCAGCGATTGGAAGGTTAATTAATTCTGATATTACTTTCTTTTTATGTTCTTCGATATTACTCAGTGATTTCAGAGATTCCAAATAGGCATCAAAACCTGTTGCCACTCCGCCTTCTTTTAAATATATTTCTTTTAATGAAGCCAAAATTTCCGGTGTTACCTGATTTTGTTTTACCGAAAGTGCCATATAATTTTTAGCATCTGCTGTTTGCCCTTTTCTCAATAACATTCTGGTATAAACCTCGTTGTAAGTCGCATCTTTATAACCAAACAGAGGCTTAATTTTAGCTAAATATTTTTCTTCTACATCATAATTTTTAGTCGCTTCTGCCAATTTAGCATAAGTAAAATATTCTCTGCTCATCATTTGTAAAGCCTGTTCCTGCCATTCTTTTAATGATAATTTTCCGGCATACATTTTTGGCACAAACGTTAGTCTGTTTTCCATTTCCCCCATAATAATATCTGCATACTTCTTTAATGTTTCTATTGACGCTTTTTCAATTCCGTCATGATCCCTGTCAAAAGGAATAGACACTAAATGCCAGTGATAATCTAATAAGTTGACAAAAGAAACTTTTTTAACGCTATTTAAAGCATAAGTGTAATCTTTATTGTTTACGATATAACCATAAACAATTGATTTAATCATTTTATCATAAAACAAACTTTCTATGTCTGTATAAACGTCTTCAAATTTATTTTGTGGAAAATTCTTCTCGAATTCCGTATATAATTTAACCTTTTTAGCAAAGTCAACTTCCCTGGTTATTTCCTGAATCTGTCTGTCTCTTGCTAAAACTCCATAAGGATATTTCGTTACCAAAACATTTTGCACAGAATCTGAAAATACTTTATCAGCTGGATATTCCAATAAATCCAAAGTCTTCTGAATATTATATTGTGTAGCATTATCTAAGTTAGCATCAGTAAGCAAACCACGCAATTCTTTTTTAATAGCTACAGATTGCTCCTTTCCTGATGTTAGTTTTTTTAATTTTAACCCGTAATAAAATATCTTTTTACGGCTTTCCGGATGATACTGCAATTCGTAATTTATCCACATTAAACCAACCTGATCAGCAATGTACGCACTGTCATGCACCACATTGGGTACTTCATTCTCAAAAGCCCTGCTTCTCAAAATTCCCCAGCCAGTGTAAGCTCCCGGAACTTGTGCAAACATATAACCATGAGGCATTTTTTCTCCTTTGTCTACAATGGTATCCGATTTAAACACACAATTTATAAAAGATGCATGGGCTGAAAGTTTCATTTTGGTTTCCCACTTTTTATCTCCGGCTGCTTTTAAAGTAACGTCGTTGGTAATCCATTTAAAATTATCATAAGTATACACTACCCCGTTTACATACATTGCATTGGCAAGTGGCCCGTTCGCGGCATTATAAGTTATGGTCACTTCGTCTCCTGGATTTGGATGCTCGGGAGAAAGAGTCAGTATTTGTGCAGGTGCATCCTGAGCAAATATGCTGGTTGTAACACTGAATAAAAATAAGATCAGCTTTAAATTTTTCATTTTTTTTTGAATTTAGTGCACTCAAAAGAAATCTGAGTGCACATTTTTAATTAACTAATTATGGATTCTGTTGTAAGTTTGGAGCGTATTCAAAATAAATTGGGGCAAAAGGCATTTGATAACGGTCACTGTTTGGGGCAAGTGTAAACGTTTGTCCTGCAAAAGCATGCGTAATGGTTTTGGCAAATTCCGGTTCTTTGTTTAATCGTTTCAAATCAAACCATCTAAAACCACCAGATCCCATTAACTCTCTTCTTCTTTCTGCCAACACTTTGATTAAAGCATCTTTATTGTCTGTCGCAGTCATGGCAACATATTGTCCTGCTCTGAATCTTTTCTGTCTTAATTTATTTATTTCAGCCATTGCTAAGTTACCGGAACCCGCTCTTGCCAGACATTCTGCTTTTATCAGCATCATTTCAGGAACTGTTGGTCCCGCATTTCTGCTTTCTCCTGTTAAACCTTCTTTGGCATATGTTCTTCCTGTGGTATATTCAGAATTAAAATTGCTTGATGGTTGTGTAAAAAGCACATAACGCAAATCATTTGTATCAAATGAGTTAATCAATTCATTACTTAATGATAGAATCTGTGGTGCGTAAGAAAAAGAAGTATAACCATTCCACTTTGACAAAATCAATTCTTTATCAAATCTTCTGGTAGGAAAAGCATTAAACTCAAAATCTTCCAGATTATTTAATGTGCTTTGAATGGCCAATGCCTTTTCTGCATTTTCTAAAGCTAAAGGATAGTTTCGCATATACAAATACGTTCTTGCTAAAAGTGCGTAAGCTGCTGCGCGGGAAGGAAATGCAACATTATTTCCGGAATTAACTGGTTTTAAACCTGAATTTACAGCATCGTTTAAATCACTAAGAATAATATCATACGCATTTTGAACGGAAGTTCTTTTTATGTCGTCTGAAACGGTTGCTGTTGTAAAGAGTACAATTCCGGGATCTGTTGCTGATGTTGCAGCATCATAAGCTTTTCCGAAAGTATTTACCAGGGTTAGAAAGATAAATGCACGGTGTATTTGTGCTTCCCCTTTTATAGCTAATTTTTCGGCTTCCGTTCCATTTTTACTTTTCATTACTTCATTGATCACGATGTTTGCATTATACAAGGCACTATACATGTTCTCCATATTGTAATCTCTTTCACCATCAAAATACAGAACATCTGACCATTTATAAAAATTCGTAAATGGACGATAATAATCAGAAGCCCCCAATGCAGTGGTCTGAGCCTCATTTTGAAAACTAATATCATCTGAGGCCACATCTACAGCACCATAGGTTATATCAAATGCATATGAATTGTTCAAAAGATACCTGTAGTTTTCTGTTTCTTCCGGTATTAATCTTCCTTCGGTTTTGATATCGACATAATTGTCACAGCTTAAAACAATTGTTCCTAAAGCTATTATCGTGATGTATTTTAAATACTTTTTCATCTTTAAAAAATTAAAAATTAACATTTAAACCAATTGAATACATTGCCATTGCCGGCAATTTCATGTTAGTCCCTGTATATGGTAAAAAGTCAGGATCTAAACCGTCTTTGTTTTTTCTCCAGAAGAAACCAAGATTTCTGGCTGTAAATGTTACTGAAGCACCTGTTATGGTTCCTCTGTTAATTAAGCTGTTCAAATCATATTTAAGTGAAAGCTCTCTAAAACGAATATGATCTCCTTCTATAATTTGATCTTCTCCAAACATATACCTCACATAACTTAGCCCGGTAGAACCCTGAATTCCCGGTACAGAAGTAGTAGCTTCGTCTCCAGGAGTTCTCCATCTTTGGTCAATATCAGTATTTAAATCGTATTGATTAAATCTTCCTTGTCTGTTTACGTAACCTCCATACGTTGGCTTAAATAATACGTAATCAAATTTGTATGTTGCTAAAATGTAAAGTGACACTTTTTTGTAAGTGAAAGTATGATTAAAACTTCCAAAGTAAGAAGGGATGTTTGTACCCATATACTTCATATCAGCAATTTCTTTAAGAGAAGTAAAAGAATTAACGATGTTACCCGATTTATCATAAACCTGAGTTCTTCCTGTTGCATCTAATCCTGCTGACCTAAAAGCAAATACACTGTTTAATGGGTAGCCTTCAATAGGCGGCGTTGATCCCGTACCATTTAAATACTGACTGTAGTTTTGAAAACGGGAATCGGTTACTTCTGAAGTATTGTAAGAAACTACAAGACCTGAATCCCAGGTAAAATCCTTAGCTTTAAGAATGGTTGCGTTTAAACTTAAGTCTACTCCAGTTCCCGATATTGTTGCTGCATTTTGCTTTAAAGCGTTATTTTGAACACCGTAAAATGGAGAAATTGGGAAATCTACGATCAAATCTTTACTATCCTTTTGATAATATTCTATCGTACCGCCTAATCTGTTGTTCAAGATAGAGAAATCTACCCCAAAGTTTAAAATGGCTGTTTTTTCCCAACGTAAATTAGGATTTGCCGGAGCAGTAATAAAAGCATAAGGCTGTTGTGAAAAAGTATCTAAATTACTTAAACTGATATTTGTAAAAGGAAAAACCTCCAAATTGATATTTCCGTTATAACCATAACTTGCTCTTAAAGCCAGACTATTAATCAGGCTTACTTCTTTAAGAAAAGATTCATCTTTAATATTCCACTTTGCACCTGTCGACCACAATGGTGTTCTTCTTAATTTTTTATCTACTCCAAAATTGTTATAGTCGTCTAAACGGGCACTTCCTGTAAGTGTATATTTGTTTTTATAGGTATAACCGGCATTTGCATAATACGATAAAAATCTTCTGCGAACATCTTTATGCTCATTACCATATTGAAGGGTATAGTTATAGCCATTTACATCAACATAGTTTTGTGACGGAATATCTACAGAGGTTTGCGTTTTTGAATTATATCCAAACAATGTTCTGCTGTCTTGAGTTTCTCTAGTTTCTCTGGCCTCAATACCTCCCATTGCGTTAATCAAATGATCCTGACCTATAATGCCATCATAGTTTAATTGCCCTCTCATCGTGTAACTGCTTGTACCAAATTCATTGTTTTGATAAATCCCTCCTTTTGGGATTCCGTACACTAAATCGCCATTGCCGTTTATAGAGGTTGCCGAGTTGATTCTGTCACGTGTATAAAAGGTATTTTCATTGAACATATTATCATTTGATGAACTTGAATTTTCTACAGAATAGGTACCTACTGCGTCTAAACCTTTTAATAATGGAGCTGTTGCCGAAATTGTAGCACCAAAATTTAATTCATTTGAGGACCTGTCACTATTCTTTAATTCATCGATATAATTGTAAGTCCATGGTAAATATCCGGATTGCTCCAACGGAATCGTTTGTCCTGCATAATAACGACGGTAATAATCAACAGAATTCCCATCATCTCCAACAATTTGGTCGTAAGGCAATAAAGTATTCAATGAAGTTCCTAATGGAGAAAGTCCTAATCCATTACTGTTGTAATTGAAGATTGAACCTCTTAAGCTTGTATTCATTTTTAAATAATTGAACAGCTTAAAATCCTGATTCGATAATAAAGTCAAACGTTGTCCGCTATTTCCTTTTGCCTGAGTTTCTTCTTTAGAATACGATCCCGACATGAAATACGAATAATCGTTTTCTGCACCGCTAACCGATAAATTGTAATTTTGAGTTGTTGCAGCCTGCAGCAAATACTTTTCTGCCTGTCCATAAGTGTTACGATTACGTAAAACATCTAAGCCAGCGTTTCTTTGGGCTTCAGTGATATCACCCCGTTTGTACTGAAACATCAGGTCCATTCCCTGACTAACAGGAGTAGTCAGCATATAAGTTACACTTGCCGGATCTGTAACCAAATTTCTATCTACAAACTCCTGTTCTAAATTTAAAACCTGAGACGAATTCATTAATGGCAATTTTGACAAAGAAGGCTTGTTCGAAAAACCATAATTTTGAGAAAAACTAATTCTCGTTTGTCCTTGTTTTCCTTTTTTGGTATCAATTACCATTACTCCATTTGCCGCTCTTGCACCATAAATAGAAGCTGCAGCAGCATCTTTTAGAAAAGTAATTTTTTCAATATCATTTGGGTTTATTGTTCTGATGTCTAATTCTGTTGGTGTTCCGTCTAATACTACCAATGGCATTGCATTGGTTTCTAATGTAGATTTTCCTCTAATGGCAACATTATAGCTCGATCTTCCCTGACCATCTCCAAATGTGGTTCCGTAGACAAAAGTGTTATCAGAATCTAAAATATTTAATTGCAAACCAGCCACCTGACCTTCTAATCTGTGAAGGACATTATTAACCGGCACTTTTTCTAAATCTTTAGCCGTAAGGGCAACAAAAGATCCCGTAGAACGCTCTCTGTCTAATTTTTGATATCCTGTTGATACGATTTTCACTTCGTCTAGTTTGCTGACATCTTCTAACAAAACAGGATTGATAATCAGGCTTTCTGAAACCGTTACTTCTGTTTTTTTGTATCCTAAATATTCAAAAACAAGAACATCTCCTTTGTGAGCCATAATTTCGTAAGAACCGTCAAAATTGGTAACAGCGCCGTCTTTGGTGCCTTTAACCCAAACCGATGCGCCAAATAAATTTTCCTTTTTAGCATTGGTAACAACTCCCTTAATTTTTACTTTTTCTTCTATTACAGAAGCCGTTGCGGTTTTTACTTTTGTATTTAATGCAATAACAATCAATTTGTTATTTACAAATTCTGCTTTATAATTATCTCCTATTAGTTCTTTGATAACGGTCATTATATCAGCGTTATCGAATGCTATATCAACTCTTCGCTGCGCATTAAAAACATCATCACTGTAGAAAAATTCGACATTGGTTTTTCTGGTTATTGTTTTTAAAACAGAAGATACTGACTGATTTTTTACCTTTATAGTTACTTTTTGAGAATAGGCAAAAGCAACTATATTGAAAAAAAATATGGATAATAGTAGGGATTTCTTCATGACGTTAAGAAATTTATCCCAAAGCGCGGATTTTACCCCACAATCTTTTGCGGATAGGTTTTTTTTCATACTTTTAAAATGTTTTGGTTGGTTAATTGATTTCGAACTCTTTTTTTCGACTGAACAATACTAGCCGGGAAATGGTGCAAACATTTTCCGGTTTTTTTATTTATTTACTTACGGTTACTTCATACGTTTGGTTTATTTTGGTTATTTTATATTTAATATTCGATGTTTTACTCACTATATTAAGAAGGTTTTCCAAAGGTTCATCTTTCAAGATAATGCCGGTGAATTTAATCTGCTCTATTGATTTTTGTTCGAATTTCACATTAAAGTCGTACCATCTGGACATTTTGCTCAGAATGTTTTTCAAATTTTCATTCTCAAAATAAAATTTCCCGTCTTTCCATGCCGTATAAACGGACGGATCGACTTCTATAACTTTTAAACCTCTATTTTGAATTCTGGCCTGTTGTCCGGGATTAATAACAACTGACTCATTTTCTGCTGAAACTTTTACTTTTCCTTCTGCAAGTGTGGTTTCAAAATTATGATCTTCCGTGTAAGCGTTTACATTAAAATGCGTTCCTAAAACCGTTACATCTCCGGATTTTGTTTTTACCGTAAAAGGGCTGCGGGTATTTTTACTGACTTCAAAATAAGCCTCTCCTTCTAAAGTAACATTGCGGGCATCCCCTCTAAACTCTACTGGATATCTTAAAGATGATTTCGAGTTAAGCCACACTTTTGTTCCGTCTGAAAGGCTCACTGAGTAAATTCCTCCTACAGGAACAATCAACGTATTTTCGCCTGTAGAAACTTTTCCGTTCAGTGCTTTCACATCGTAAACTAAAACATTATTTACATTCGAGATTACACCGTTTTTTGAAACGATTTTTTCTTTTTTAGGTTCTAAAGAAACAACAGTTCCATCTGCCAAAACTAAGGTTGGATTATTGTATTTCGGTTTAATACTTTTTACGACTACCTCCTGCTTTTTTATTTCATCCTTATTATTCAAGAAAAAGAAAACAGAAGATAATCCCGCTAAAAGAACTAAAACAGCAGCATATTTGAATAATTTTCTATAATTGAAAAGTGAAATTACAGGTGCATCAATAAAGTCGATTTTGTCTTTAATTCTTTTATAAGCCAAATCAGTAGGAACTATGTTATAAAATCTTTCTTTTGATTTTAAAGTTTCCAAATCAATAACTTTTTGATAATATTCCTGATTTCCGGGTACAGAAAGCCATTCCTGCAAAAGGTTATTTTCTTCAATCGATAATTCTCCCACAAGCAATTCCTTTTTAATGAGAGCGGCGATTGTGATTTCTTTCTTTCCTGCAGCCATATTTTTTTGATATTAAGTAGCGGTTATTAACAGTTTAAGTAAATGTTATATAACTAAGAGTACGAAATATCAAAAATGGGTGGAAAGATTTTTGATTTTTTTTAAAGAAAAAGCAAAATAAATAAAAGTTCGGAGTGATTCTTGAGTTTTTCCTTCAATAATTCTATAGCACGGGCGCGCTGAGACTTTACGGTATTAACAGAAATATTAAGCTGTTCGGCAATATCTTTATACTTCATTCCTTCTAAACAGGAAAGTTCAAAAACTTCTTTGCATTTTTCAGGTAACGAATTTAAAGCGTCAATTAAAGTGGAATATAATTCTTCTTCCAGAATATTAAAATCGAAATCTGCTGTTTCATCAGAAAGTTTAGAATCCAGTTCAACAATCTTTTGCTCTTTTTTTAAAATTAAAAGAGAGCCATTTCGAACCATGGTATACAAGTAGGATTTGACGTCAATTATTCTTTCAAATTTAACACGGTTTTCCCAAAGCTGCAGCATTACATTTTCAACAACCTCTTCTGCCAGAAAATTGTCTTTTACAAACGTAAAACTGTAGCTCACAAGTCTTGGATACAAAGAATAAAACAGTTCTTTGTAATACGCTTCATCAATTCTGATATTTTCTTGTTCCGAGTTAATTTGCTATCTTAGTTTAATTACACAAATATAAATTTTATAACCACAAATCATCATTTTTACCATATAATTATTACCAAACTCCTTAAATCATTGCAAAAAGTAAGAATAAAATGCTTATTTGCTTTTACGGTTTTTATGCTAAAAATCTGCAAAAATAATTTTAGTTTTCTCGATTAGTTTTGAAATAAAATAACAGAATATGCTTTTTTAACAACATTTATTTCAATACTTTTTGTTTTAGTATTTAGGTAGTCTTTGAATTCTGAAAGTAAATTAGTTCTGATTCTCAAAAAGTTTTTTTCGATGATTTACTCCCCAATCCTTTAATGCGTAAATTATGGGCGTTAAAGCATCTGCGTATTTTTCTAATTTATAAGATATTTTAACAGGGTAATCATCGATTACTGTTCTTTTTATCAATTCATTTTGCTCTAAATCCTTGAGTTCTTTTGCCAATACCTTTGGAGTGATTCCGGGAATACTTTCCTGTATGTCTGTAAATCTTTCATTTCCAACTCCGATTGAAATAATAATAGGCAGTTTCCATTTTCCACTTATTACGTCCAGTGCATCCCGAACCGGTTTTATTGTATCGAGACAATCGCAGTGTATTTTCTTCTGTGCCATAGTTTTACAAATTACATTTCACTTTCCTTTAGGAAAGTGCTATACAAAAGAAAGTAATAGTTTTTAACTTTGCAAAGAATTTAGATAATATCAATAATAAAAATTAACAGATTATGAAAATAGGAATAATTGGTACCGGAGCCATTGGCAGTATCATAGCACGAAAACTTAGGGATAAAGGACATGAAATAATAGTTAATAATACAAGTGAACCATTAGAATTAGAAAAAAAGGCAAGAGATCTGGGTGTAATTGCTGCAACTATAGAGCAATTGGTGAAGAATGCAGATGTTATTATATTATCTGTTCCCACTGTCGCAATCCCAACCCTCTCAAAGTCATTGTTTCAAAATGTCTCTAATGATGTGATAGTTGTCGACACATCCAATTATTACCCTTTTCGTGATGCTGAAATTGAAGAACTCAAAAACGGAAAGGTTGAAAGTGTGTGGGTTTCAGAACAACTTGGCCGCCCGGTAATTAAAGCATTTAATAATTTATTAGCAGAAAGCCTGGCCAATGGCGGAAAAGAAACAGGTACTGAAGACAGAATAGCGATGGCTGTATCTGGAGATGATGAAAATTCAAAAAAAGCAGTTTCAGGTTTAATCAGTGATATGGGTTTTGATGCTGTCGATGCAGGAACACTGTCAGAATCATGGAGACATCAACCGGGAACTCCTGCTTATTGCACAGAATTGAATACTGAGGAACTCAAAAATGCACTTAAGGCAGGTGTTAAAGATACTGCTGCTACCTATAGAGATTTAGTCATTAATACATTCATGAAGAGAACTACAGCTCCAACTCATGAGGAAATTGTAGAATTAAATCGCTCCTTATTCCCTCTGAATCCAAAAAACAATTAAAAAAAATATTGAAATTAACGCAGTAAAACATGGGGTTTTGGGTTACTGCGCTAATTTTTATTAAAAAAATGAACGTTGTTCAAAAAAAGAACATATATTTGTCAAATAAAATTCGATATATGAGCACAGGAGAAAGAAAAGCACGCGAAAAAGAAGCCTTAAAATCGCTAATTCTAAAAGGGGCAAAAAGGCTTTTTATCGAAAAAGGAATTGAGCAGACCACGATTAGAAACATAGCAGATGAGATTGATTATAGTGTAGGGACGGTATATGTCTATTTTAAAGATAAAAATGCCATTTTACACGATTTGCATTCTATAGGTTTTCAGGAATTGGGTGGGTATTTTCAGGAATTGTTTACTATTGAAGACCCAATGGAGCGATTGCGTAAAATGGGATTCATGTATATTAAATTTGCTTTAGAAAATTCTGAAATGTATGATTTAATGTTCAACCTGAAAGCTCCGATGGAATTTTTAGAAAACTCTGATAATGATGATTGGGATGAAGGGGCAATAACGTTTGACCTGGTTAAAAAAACAATTGAGGAGTGTATCAACAAAGGACATTTTAAAGGTCATAACACTGAACCACTTTCATTCATGGTCTGGAGTCTGGTACATGGTATGTGCTGCCTTGAAATTCGCCAGAGAACCAAAGGAGTAAAATTTACAAATCCGGACACTATCCTCTTTGACGGGTATAATGAATATTTAAAAATAATAGAAAAACTTTAATTTTTTTTTGATTAAAAAAATGAACAATGTTCAATTTATAAACAACGTATATTATGATACAAAAAACACTAACATTTACACTAATCTGCCTAGGATATCTGGGATATTCACAAAGTAAGCTCGATGCCTATATTGCAGCAGGATTAAAAAACAACGAAGTAATTAAGCAGCACAACTTTGACATTAATAAAAGTATGTATGCTTTAAAAGAAGCTCATGCCCTATTCTATCCTACTGTTTCTTTAAATGGAACTTATACCAAGGCTGAAGGAGGAAGAACCATTGATATTCCAATAGGAGATATGCTGAATCCGGTATACAGTACGCTGAATCAAATTACAAATTCGAATGCTTTTCCGGCTTTAGAAAATCAGTCCGTTCTAATTAACCCTGATAATTTCTATGACGCTAAAATTCATACTACAATGCCCCTGCTGAATTTTGAGATTATCTATAACAAGAGAATTAAAACCCAACAGGCTTCATTACAAAAAACAGAACTGGAAATATATCAAAGGGAATTGGTAAAGGAAATAAAAATAGCCTACTACAAATACCTGCAGTCTGTTGAAGGGGTCAAAATTTATGAGGATGCCCTGGCACTGGTCAAAGAAAACCAAAGGGTTAACCAGTCTTTGTTTAAAAATGACAAAATAAACCGTACAGCTGTTTTAAGAAGCGATAACGAAGTAAAAAGGATACAAGCCAACTTAGAAACGGCAATTCAAAATTCTAAGAATGCACAATCGTATTTCAACTTTTTACTCAATCAAAAATTAGATACTGCTATTGAAACTGACCAAAATGAAACTTTACCTGCTGAAGCAATTTCAGAAAATACACAAAGCAGAGAAGAATTGCAGAAACTTACCACTGTAAAAGAATTAAACGATAATGTAAGCAAACTTACACAGTCGTATTGGTATCCTAAAGTAAACGGTTTTGCCGATTTTGGAATTCAGGATTTTGATTTTGAGGCAGACAAACAATCTCGTTACTATTTTGCAGGAGTAGGTCTGGAATGGAATATTTTTTCAGGCAACAAAAATAAATTCAAACTGAAACAGGCAGAAGAAGACAGTAAAAAAATCAGTTCTCAGATCGATAATGTAAAACAGCAGTTACTGCTTCAGTTTCAGGTTTCACAAAATAACCTAAAATCAGCATTAGAACAATATTACGCTGATAAAAGCCAAAAAGAATCGGCCAAAAAATATAATGAGGACATTACCAAATTATACAAAGAAGGCCAGGCCATCTACATTGAACTTCTGGATGCACAAAACCAGTGGGTAAATGCCCAGCTTAATACCAATATTGCCCTTTATAATTCCTGGATTGCGTATGCAGAACTGGAAAGAGCCAATGCCACTTTTACTTTTAACTAAATATAAAAAATTATGAAATCAAAGATTATTTCGACTGTTCGCCAAAATGGCACGGGTTACCAAAACCTAAAAAACAATTTTACACTAATGAGTAAAAAAACAATTGTACTATGCCTTATTGCCTTTCCTCTTTTATATGCCTGCAAAGAAGATAAAAAAGAACATACATCTTTCGAAACTGCAGATATCATTCCGATAAAAACAGCAACAGTCCAATCGCTCGCACTCACAAATAATATAAGTGCATCAGGATTGGTAACAACAGAAAATCAGGCTAATTATGGTTTTAAAATTGGCGGTATCGTTAGCCGCATTTATGTAGAGGAAGGACAGTTTTTTAAAAAAGGGCAGCTTTTGGCAGCATTAGATGCAACCGAAATTAATGCCGGTTTAAACCAAACAGATCTGAATGTAAAAAAATACGAGCGCGATTACAACCGTGCCAATAATCTGTACAAAGACAGTGTGTATACTTTGGAACAGCTTCAAAATACAAAAACAGGCCTGGACATTGCCAAAAAACAAAAGGATGCCGTCGCTTTTAATGCCCGTTATGCCAAAATATATGCTACAGCCAATGGTTTTGTAGCCAGTAAGATAGCCAACGAAGGAGAAGTTGTAGGTCCCGGAACTCCAATTCTGGCTATAAATGAAACAAATCAAAACAACAATTACTTATTAAAAGTGGGCCTGACAGATAAAGAGTGGGCATCAGTAAAAATAGGACAAAAAGCAGTTGTTACTCTTGATGGTTATCCCGAAGCGTACTTTGATGCTGCTGTTTTTAGAAAATCACAATCTGCAGATGCGGCACTGGGCTCTTTTCAGGTAGAATTGAAACTGAATATGAAAAACAGCAAACCGGCGGTAGGTATGTTTGGAAAAGCAGAAATTAAAACAGAAAATACAGAAGACTTTATCGTTATCCCTTACAATTCCCTTATCGAAGCCGACGGAAATAAAGCCTTTGTATTTATCGTAGTCAATAATAAAGTAAAACGTCAGCCTGTTACGATAACGAAATTTGAAAACAATAAGGTATTCATAAAAGACGGCCTCCAAAAAACAGATCAGATCGTGATCTCTAACAGTGCTTATCTAAACGAACAATCGAAGATCAAAATCATTAAATAATCAGCATTATGAAAATTACAAACTTTGCCGTTAAAAATTATCAGTTTACGCTGATTATCTTTCTTTTGGTTGCTGTAGTAGGAGTTCTTACCTTATTTACGATGCCAAGAGCTGAAGATCCTGCAACGCATCCGCCACAATATCTAATTACGGTTATTTATCCCGGTACAAGCCCAAAAGATATGGAGGAACAAGTAGTAAAACCTATTGAAAATAAGATTTACGGATTAGAAAATATCGAAAAAATACTCACGACTGTAGAAGATGGTGTAGCCGCTTTTCAGGTAAAATTCAAATACGGAGTTGATGTTGACAATAAATATCAGGAAATCTCTACCGAAATGAATGCCCTGAAAAACAGTGAACTCCCAAAAGATATTTACCAGATAAAAACAGAGAAAATTTCGTCTTCGGATGTGAAAATCCTTCAGGTAGCATTGGTTTCCGAAAATGCATCTGACAAAAAACTGCGGGATGAAGCAGATGAACTAAAAACAAAAATTGAAAAAATAACCAATCTTAAAGATGTAAAATACGCCGGAATTCCGGAACAGGAAATCCGGGTAGACGTGAATCTGGAAAAACTGGCACAATCAAAAATTCCATTGAATGTAGTAATGGGAAGTTTACAAAGTGAAGCTGCCGATATTCCTGGCGGAAGTATTGATTTGGATACCAAAGTATTTAATGTAAAAACAAGTGGTAAGTTCAAAAATGCAGATGATGTTGCCAATACCGTTGTTTACAACGCTAATGGAAAAATTATCTATATGAAAGATGTGGCCGAAGTAAGCTACAAATCTGAAGTAGTAAACCATATTACAAGAATTAATGGACACCGCTGCGTTTTGGTTACTGCCGGAATGAAGGACAATGTAAATATTAGCGATGTTCAGAAGGAATATTTACCAATAGTAGAGGCATTCTCTAAAGATTTGCCAGCTAACATTAAACTGGTAAAAAACTTTGATCAGGCTGATATGGTATCAAAACGTTTGGGACATTTAGGTTTTGATTTCGGACTCGCCATTCTTTTGGTTGTCATCACATTGGTACCATTAGGTTCAAGAGCATCCCTTATCGTTATGATATCCATCCCTTTATCATTGGCTTTAGGATTAATTGCAATGAATGCTTTAGGGTATTCCTTAAACCAATTGAGTATTGTTGGATTAGTGGTTGCTTTAGGATTATTGGTAGATGACAGTATTGTAGTTGTCGAAAACATTGAGCGCTGGCTGCGTGAAGGCCATACAAAAATGGAAGCCGTTCTAATGGGGACAAAACAAATAGGAATTGCTGTTGCAGGCTGTACAGCAACGCTTGCCATTGCCTTTTTGCCATTGGTTTTTCTTCCTGATATGGCTGGTGAATTCATCCGAAGTTTACCTATGGCGGTTATTACAAGTGTATTGGCGTCTATGATTGTTGCTTTGACACTGGTTCCGTTTTTGGGAAGCCGTTTTTTAAAAACACACGAACACACAGGAGGAAATATTTTTCTTCAATATTTGCAAAAGTTCCTTACCAGAGCTTACAGGGATATTATGCCAAAAGCTTTAAAATTTCCCAGAACAACTATTGCCATATCCATCGTATTGAGCATTACCGCTTTTGGATTACTGAAAGCAACCGGGTTTAAATTGTTTCCAAATTCAGAAAAACCAATGTTTCTGATCAATATTAAAATGCCGCTTCAGGCCAATATTTCGGAAAGTGACAGGGTTACAAAAATTGTGGAAGCAGAATTGAAAAACCACAAAGAAATTGTGTACTACACTTCAAATGTGGGGAAAGGAAATCCGCAGATTTATTACAACGTGCATCCGCAGGACAGAAAATCTGATTTTGCCCAGCTCTTTGTTCAGTTAGAAGATGAAGCCTCTCCTACTGCAAAAACGGCTTTAATTGAAAAATTACGTGACACCTTTAAAACAATGCCTTATGCTAAAGTGGAGGTAAAAGATTTTGAACAGGGAACACCATTAGAAGCCAATATTGTTGTGCGTTTATTTGGAGAAGATCAGGAAGTTTTACGCGGACTATCTTCTCAGGTAGAGACCATTTTACGAAACCAAAAAGGGACGGTTTACATCAACAACGAGTTAAACACCTATAAAACAGATGTCAAAGTAAAAATCAATAAAGAAAAGGCAAGAACACTTGGCGTACTGACAAGTGAAGTCGATAAAGTAATCCGACTTGCTGTAGCTGGACTAACGGTTGGGGATTACATTGATGACCGTGGCGATGCAAGAAATGTAACCATTACACTCCCAAGAGATAAGTTTTCTAAACTGGATGCGTTAAAAAATCTGTATGTAAATAATGTTCAGGGAACTCCAATTGCCCTTAATCAGATTGCAGCGATAACTTTTGAAACGGCGCCAACGGCTATTAATCACTTTAACAAATCACGTTTTTCAAAAGTTTCGGCTATGTCTGCAAAAGGTTTTTATGCCAATGATTTATTAGTCGATATTATTCCTAAACTGGACAAACTAAAAATGCCAAAAGGATATTATTACAAACTATCCGGAGAAAAAGAATCAGAAGGTGATGCTTTGGGGGGCAATTTCCTTTCGGTAATCATATTGAGTACTTTTTTATTCATTGCTGTTTTGTTACTGCAGTTTAAAACCTTTAAAGGCATCATTATCGTACTGTCGATCATTCCGTTAGGAGTTCTTGGAGGTGTCTTGTTTTTATTGGCAACAGGAAACCCAATGTCACTGGTTTCAATTATCGGTTTCATCGGATTGTCCGGAATTCAGGTAAAAAATTCCCTTCTTCTGGTAGATTTTACCAATCAATTACGACAAGAAGGAAAGTCTATTGATGAGGCGATTGCTATTGCCGGTGAAACCCGTTTCCTGCCGGTAGTTTTGACATCTGTAACAGCAATCTGTGGTTTGATTCCGCTGGCATTAAACCCCAATCCCCAAATATCTCCGTTGGCGATTGTATTGATTGGCGGATTGATAAGCTCTACCATATTATCAAGAATTGTTACTCCTGTGATGTATAAATTGATTCCACCAACAATTGAAGAAGTATAGATGTTTAAATCAATAATAACTTTCCAGAAAAAAGTGACATAATAATCCTGGATATAATAAAATTTTGTAAAAACGAAAAAAATAAAATCATTACTGCTTTTGTCCTTCATAGGGATTAATGTGGCACATACTCAAACAAATAATTAAAATAATAATTCACTAAAAATTACAATTATGAGCTTAAAAAATGTAAAAACACAATCCATAAATGTTGGAGGAACAGATTTCTATTATCGCAAACTTGGCGAAGATAAACCAGGCTTACCAATAATTTTTCTAAATCACTTAACCGCTACAATGGATGATTGTGACCCAAAAATTATGGAAGGCTTCGCTTCCGAACATCCAATCATTTGCTTTGATAATCGAGGCATAGGTTCTACAGGAGGAGTAACTCCAAAAAACGTTGCTGAAATGGCTACAGATGCAATAGCTTTTATTAAAGCACTCGGTTATCAAAAAGTTGACCTTTTCGGATTTTCATTGGGCGGTTTCATCTCACAGGAAATTTTACTTCGTGAGCCACAACTTGTACGCAAAGTAATTCTTGCCGGTACCGGACCTGCTGGTGGTGCTGGTATCAGCAAAATGACACCCGTAGTTATCAAAGATGTAATCAAAGGGAATTTTACCTTCAGAAATCCAAAATTCTATTTGTTCTTCAACAGCAATGCTGATGGACATAAAGCGGCAAAAAGTTATCTTAAAAGGATAAAAGAAAGAAAAGAAAATAGAGGTGAAAAATTGAAAATGAAACACCTGACACATCAGCTCGAAGCAATAAAGGCTTATGGATTGCAAGCTCCGCAAGACTTATCAGTAATTACCCAAGCTGTCTTAGTTGTAAACGGTGACAACGATAAAATGGTTCCTTCCAGTAATTCATACGAATTAAAAAATCGCATAAAAAATTCAGAGATAATTATTTACAAGGATGCAGGTCACGGTTCAATATTCCAAAACCACGAAGATTTTGTAAAAAAAGCATTAGAATTTTTAGCTAAATAAAAATGGAAAATAAAAGGCTTCAATTACTTAAAGCTTTTATTGGTAAACCATTTTCAGGAAGTCCGTCTCCATTTGCCAAATGGCTAAATGGGACGGTAGTTTCTGTAAACGATAAATCAATAGAATTTAAGTTTATAGTTAGAAAAGAAATGACCAATCCGGCAGGAATGTTACATGGAGGTGTTATTTCAAGTATGATTGATGACTGCATAGGAGTTAATTTTATGATACTCGGTTTAGAAAACTTTTACCCTACCATTAATTTAAATGTCGATTTTTTTAATCCTGCTTTTGAAAATGATACCGTTTTGGTTAAAACAGAATTAATCAAATTAGGAAAAACGATTATTAATTTTAATGCCGTAGTCATAAACCAAAATAATGGGAAACTTGTTGCCAGGGCAAGTTCTAATCTGGCGGTTAGTTCTACTAAAATCCCCTTTTAAAATTCCGATCAAATTTTTAATAGAAAAACCGTTGGATGAAATTAGTTTTTAATGATAATTTTTCGTCAGTTCGAGTGATTTTCGATAGAAAATTGTATCGAGAACAAGAAAAATTTCATTAAAAACGGTTCTCGATACATTTTTTGTTCCGTTTTACTACACAAAAAACACTCGAACTGACGTTTTTAATAATTTCACCCAACAGGTTAAAAAAAATATGTGATTACAGCCAAAATAGGGCTTAACATAATGTGCAGTTCTTATTTGTATATCCTAAATACCTTTAATAATTGATACGGTTTCGTTAAAACGTTTCATTATTACCCACTTTTGTATCATACTATTTATCACCAATTGATGGAAATTTGTCTCAATAATTAAAACAAAAAATATAGTATAATGAAAAAAACAATTTTTATAACAGGTGCATCCCGTGGATTCGGAAAAATCTGGACTGAAGCTTTTCTTAAACGTGGTGATAATGTTGTAGCAACAGTTAGAAATACAGAATCATTAAAGGATTTAGCATCGGAATATCAGGATAATTTATTGGTTTTACAATTAGATGTAACCGATAAAAAAGCATCCTTTGAAGCAGTTTCAAAAGCAAAGAGCCATTTTGGGGCAATTGATGTATTGATTAATAATGCAGGATACGGACATTTTGGTGCCGTTGAAGAATTAGAAGAACAGGAAATCCGTGCACAGTTTGAGACCAATGTATTTGGATTAATTTGGCTTACACAAGCAGTTATTCCTATTATGCGCGAACAAAAATCAGGTCATATTATTCAGCTTTCGAGCGTTTTGGGCGTTATTGCATTGCCTACTTTAGGAATTTACAGTGCTTCTAAATTTGCTGTTGAGGGTCTGACTGAATCTCTGGCTGCAGAAGTTGCTGGTTTCGGAATCAAAGTCACTCTTGTAGAACCAAATGGTTATGAAACCGATTTTGGTGCCTCTTCTGCAGTACAAAGTAAACCTTTACCACTGTATGATGCCGTAAGAGCAGCACTTCAGGAAGGAAACAAAGAAGAAGATTATGGCGTGCCTGAAGCGACTTCAGAAGCTGTTTTAAAACTGGTAGATGCAGAAAATCCTCCGTTACGATTGCTTTTAGGCAAAGCTGGTGTACAATGGACTAAATACGCTTATGGCGAACGTTTGAAAACCTGGGAGGAATGGCAGGACGTTTCTGAAGCGGCACATGGAAAATAAAGTTTAGATTTGCAGAATCCGATTCGTCGGGTTCTGTTTTTTCTTTTTAAAATTAAATAGATGAATCATTTCGATAAAATAAGCAGTTACAATCAGGCTATCGGACTTAAAGCTCCTGAACATCCGTTGTTTTATGTTGCCCGGGGCAATAAAGAATCTTGTAATGTTGCCAGGGAAACTGAATTTACAGCTGATTTTTACATCATCATTTTCAAAAAGGTCGAATCGGGAAGCATGCAATACGGAAGAACCAAATACGATCATAACCACGGAAAAATGTCTTTCATTAAGCCGAGACAGATTACCGGATGCAAAAACATTCGTTTAGAAGAAGACTGTTTTACAATTCTTATTCACGAAGATTTTTTATCCGGAACTGCTTTGCATAACGAAATAAAGAAATACGCCTATTTTGAATACGAAGTAAATGAAGCACTGTACCTTTCTCCCAGTGAAGAAGAAACAATTTGGAACTTGGTGTACGGGATGGAAAAAGAATACCATAATAACGTTGATACTTACAGTAAAAGCATTATTCTTAGTCACCTTGATACAATGCTTAAATATGCACAGCGCTTTTATAAACGACAGTTTATCAATCGGGAAGAATTATCCGGAGCGACATTTACTAAGTTTAATGATATGCTTTCTTTATATTTTGAAAATAGAAAAAATAATGATTTAGGACTTCCTACTGTTAGTCATTTAGCAGAAAAACTGAATGTCTCCCCACGTTATCTGAGCGATATGCTGAAACAGGAAACCGGAAAAACGGCTTTAGAACTTATTCATCTCTATTTGATTTCAGAAGCTAAAAATTTATTGAAAGAAGGAAAGATGAATATTTCCGAAATTTCTGTTTCTCTTGGGTTCGAAAATCCTACTTATTTTTCCCGTCTGTTTAAAAAAGAAGTAGGTGTTACTCCAAATAAATTCAAAGATCATTTCTTAAATTAAAAAAAAAGTCTAAATCCAATATTATTACATACTGAAGCTACGTTGACAATTGAGGTTTTTACCATAACTGGAATGCACTTTTCTATTACTAGTTCAGTAACTGGTATTAGTGCAAATGAATTAATGCTTTTTTATATCTTTGTGTAGACTTAATTACTTTATCAAACCAATGCACAACAACCTTTTCGATTACATTAGTCAATATACTAATTTGTCCCTTACAAGTGAAGAACAGGCCTTGGTTATAGATGCTTTTCAACCAAAAAAGATTAGAAAAAAACAATATTTTTTACAGTCAGGCGATGTTTGCAAATACTCTGGTTTTATTGTAAAAGGAGCAATGCGACAATATAGTGTGGATGATAAAGGTACCGAACACATTGTACATCTATATATCGAAAATTATTGGGCAAATGACCGCGAAAGCTTTACAATGCTTACACCTTCAAAATATAATATTGATGCCTGGGAAGATACAGATTTGCTTCTTATTACAAGAGCCGATATGCTCAGCTTGATGGAAAAAGTACCGGCGTTGGTAGAAATGGTAAGATTAATGGATGAAAGAAATGCCATTGTCAGCCAACGAAGATTAGACTCTGCTTTGAGTAATACTGCTGAAAAACGTTATGAAGAATTTGTTCATAGTCATCCGCAATTTCTACAACGATTTCCCCAACATCTTATCGCTTCTTCTTTAGGAATTACGAAAGAAACATTAAGCAGAATCAGAAAACAAAGCCCAAAATAAACCCCTTTTTAAGTTTTGATTTATAGAAACCGTTGATATATGTAAACAGTTGGGCAGACTTCAATTTTCTTTTGGTTTACTAATTCAAAAGCTCTTCTCTGAATTTAGTGGGACTAATGCCTACTTCTTTTTTGAATAACTTAGAAAAGTAGGACGAATTCTCAAAGCCTAATGCATAGCCAATTTCTGAAACGGATAGATTTTTTGCTTTTAGTAAATTTTTTGCTTCAGATATTAAGGATAAATGAATGAGGTCTATGGCTGTTTTACCTGTTTCCTGTTTAAGAAGGTCGCTAAGATACCGTGGTGAAACATTAAGCTTTGATGCAATACTTTTAACAGTAGGCAATCCTTGTTTTTCTATTATATCTTTTTTTATATACCCGGCAAGTACTTCATTGAATTTGTTTATTGTATATCCTGATATTATTGTTCTATTGATAAACTGTCTTTTATAAAATCGGTTACCATATTTCAACAACGATTGGACGTGAGAAAGCATAATTTCTCTGCTAAACTCATCTTGATTATTGCCGTATTCAATAGCTATTTTTTGAAATAACTCCCCAATTATTTTTTCTTCACTTGGCGAAAGGTGTAATGCTTCATTTATTTCATATTCAAAAAAGCCATATTTTTTAATTTCATGATGCAGCGGATGTCCATTAAGAAAGTCCTGATGAATGAATAATAAATATCCTTCTACCTTCTGCTCAACCTCATTTAATTCCATAATCTGTCTGGGATTTAGGAAGAACATCGTACCATTGGTATGGTCATATTTTGTATTTCCATAACCGTATTTCATTGAACCAGATGTCTTTTTCTTTAAACAAACCATGTACAAATCGCAGGTATGTTCAGGAATATGATTGCCAAAATTCTCCGCTCTTTCTGCATCAAATAGTATGCTGATTAATGGATTTTCCGGTGGTGGAAAGCCATAGGCATCATGAACTTCCTTTAGAGTGCTATAATGTTTCATTTTAAAATTAGTTAAGCAGAACCTATTCATTCAAAAATAAGTTCTGCTGTATTGGTAAATATAATTATTTTCCGTGTGCTTCAAACGATACTTCTTTCCATTCTTCCCAAGTGGCAAGACGGTCTTTATACGTTTGTGATACTGTAGGCAATCCGTGTTTTCCTAAAAACATTCTCAACGGTGGTTCAGGTGAATCAATAAGTTTGCAAACAGCTTTCACCGTAGCTTCGGGAACTCCAAAAATGTCATCTGAAAATCCTTCAAAAAAAGCAGTTTTTAACGGTGCATACACTTCCATTGACTCGGCATGAACTGCAGAAACACTTGTAAATTCAGTTGCATAGCCGTTGGGTTCAACTATGGTTACTTTTATTCCAAAATCTTTTACTTCCATAGCCAGTGTTTCGCTAAATGCCTCCATAGCAAACTTAGAAGCGCTATACATTCCCATTAAAGGTAGGGGATTAACTCCTAACAAACTAGAAACCTGAATGATATGCCCATTGCCTTGCTGACGCATTATAGGTAATGTTGCTTTAGTAACCCATACCAAACCGAAGAAATTTGTTTCGATTAAGTTACGGGTATCTTCATCGCTTGTTTCCTCAACCGCACCAAAAAGACCATAGCCTGCACAGTTGATAACAACATCAAGAACACCAAGGTATTCATGTGCTTTTTTAACAGTGGCAAAACAATCTTCACGATTGGTTACATCAAGTTCTAAGGGCAGGAAATTGTTAGGGTATTCTTTTGCAAGATTTTCTAAGGATTTAATATTACGTGCTGTAGCAACTACTTTGTCACCACGTTTTAAAAAAGCTTCTGTCCATAGTTTTCCAAAACCACGAGAAGCACCAGTAATAAAAATTGTCTTTTGCATTTTTTTATTTTTTATTTATTTTACAATGCAAAACTAAAACAGAAGCTTAACCACACTCTAATACAAAAGTCGGAAACTCTGTTACATTTTTACAAAACCGTTGATATATGTCAACGGTTTTTTTTATCATATCTCATTGTTTTAAGGCATTCCTTTGATACAACTTTGCCATATCAAAATCAATTAAAAAATTATAAAAATAAAACAATGAGCGATTTATCAAAAATGTCTAAAACAGTAGTTTTTCACGAAGCTGGAACTCCGGAAGTATTGAAAGTTGAACAAGTAGAAGTGTCTTATCCGGGATCTCAGGAAGTAAGAATTCAGGTTAAATCAATTGGAATTAATAGAGCTGATGCGATGTACCGTCAGGGAATGTATATAGAGAATCCTGTTTTTCCTGCCCGGTTAGGATATGAAGCAGCAGGAATTGTTGAAGCAATAGGTTCGGATGTTTCTAATTTAGCAGTGGGTGATGTTGTAAATGTTATACCAGGATTTTCATTACACAACTATTCTTCTTATGGTGAATATATTACAATGCCAGCCTATGCGGTGCATAAATATCCAGCCAATTTATCTTATGATGAGGCCGCAGCTTTATGGACAAGTTACTCGACCATGTATGGTATGATAGTAAATTCCGGAAAATTAAAAGCAGGTGAATTTGTAGTGATCAATGCTGCATCAAGTAGTGCAGGACTTGCTGCGATTCAAATAACAAATTATGTTGGCGGAATTTCAATAGCCTTAACTACATCATTAAATAAAAAAGAAGCATTATTAAAAGCGGGAGCTTCTCATGTGATTGTAACATCTGAGGAAAACATAGCAACTGAAGTTTTAAAAATTACTAATAATACAGGTGCCCATTTAATTTTAGATCCAGTTATAGGAGCTAAATTTAGTAATCTTTTAAGCTCAGTTGCCGAAAACGGAAAAGTATTTATTTATGGAGCATTGAGCCACGAACCAGCAAGTTTTCCTGCCTTTGATGTTCTTATGAAAACGCCAACCATTCGAGGATATTCTGCAATTGAAGTTTTAGGTAACAGGGATGTTTTAACAGAAGCTATTGCTTTTATTGACAAAGGTGTAACCGAAGGAAAATTAAAACCAATTATTGATAAAGTTTTTAATTTAAATGAAATTGTTGACTCTCATAACTATTTAGAGTCTAACCAGCAATTTGGTAAAATTGTGGTGAATATATAATTTGATTATTGTTTACCTACACCTTTTAGCCACTCTCAAAAACCGTTGACATTTATCAACGGTTTTTTTATCAAATCACATTGCTTTAAGACTGGCTTCTATTGCAATTTTATACCATCAAACAAATTGCAGTTCCTACCCTTGTTGCTATAGAAGTTAAACCACTTTATCTGGAAATGCAGCAAGAAAATTAAAATATTTCCTAAATTCTCTATGGCAAAAATTTGAGCAGAGAAATCAACTGCAGACAATGAAAAGCTGAATATGGATTATATAAGCGGGTTCAAACTATAGTTCGAGTCCCTATTTCTATGCTGAAAATATCTCAATGAGACGCTTTTTTACATTTCAATACTTTTCTTATTTTACAAAACCTATATTTTACAATACTTACAGCTCGTTTTTATAATTAGTAAATGAATTTATTCCATTTTAAGAATTTATGGGGGTAATAAAATGTATAGAAAAATATCAATACTTTATTTTAGATCATTTTTGTTGTAAAGTTCTAACCCAAATTATTATATTTATAGACTTCACCCTTTGATAAAATGAAAAATAAAGAATACCCAATACCACACAATGAAACGGAACGTTTAGCTGCATTAAAACGTTATAATATTCTTGATACACTTCCTGATCATGCTTTTGACGATGCAACAAAATTGGTTTCCTATATATGTGGTGTACCAATCGCTCATATCTCTTTCATAGATGAGAGCAGACAGTGGTTTAAATCTGAAATCGGAGTTGGGGTATCAGAGGTTCCAAGGGAAATTAGTTTCTGTAACTATACCATTATGGAATCTAAAATGGTTGAAATCCCAGATACCTTTTTAAATGAACGCTTTAAAGATGATCCTAATGTCACAGGAGGATTTAAGGTACGATTTTATGCCGGTATCCCACTTACAACACCAGACGGTTATAACATAGGGACCCTATGCGCTGTAGACCATGTTTCTAAAGAACTTAATGAAGACCAGCGAAATGCTTTATCAATTATTGCTAAGCATGTGATAAACCAATTGGAATTATCAACAAAAAACATAGAGCTCAATACTCAGAGAAAAATTGCCGAACGTGCCGTATTGGCAAAAGATAGTTTTTTAGCAAACATGAGTCACGAAATCAGGACCCCGCTGAATGCCATTATTGGTTTTACAGACTTACTGGCCCAAACCAAGTTAGATGTTACACAAAGGGATTATATTGACAGTGTACAAATTGCAGGAGAGAATCTGCTAATCATTATTAATGACATTCTGGACCTTTCTAAAATCGAATCCGGAAATTTGACTATTGATGCACAGCCCTTCAATTTGAGAAAGACACTTAAACATGTGTATAATTTACTAAAGGTTAAAGTACCTTCGACTGTTGAATTCAATCTCTTTCTTGACGCCGATTTACCTGAAACTGTAATTGGTGACCAGGGAAGATTAAACCAGATACTGGTTAACCTTACAGGCAACTCTCTTAAGTTTACCGAAGAAGGTGAAGTTACAGTATCTGTAAAAAAAGTGGCTGAGACTGACGATTATTACTCACTTAAATTCTCTGTTAAAGATACCGGAATAGGCATCCCGGAGGACAAACTCAAAACTATATTTGAGCGCTTTACACAAGCAGAAGAAAGTACGACACGAAGATTTGGCGGTACCGGGCTTGGGTTAAATATTGTAAAACAGTTAATAGAACTTCAACATTCTGAAATTCATGTAAAAAGCAAACAAGGATACGGTTCAGAATTTTTCTTTGTACTTGATTATAAAAAAGCAGATCATATTGAGTCAGAAAATGAAACATTATTAGATGAAGAACTGGGTAAACTAAAAATTCTTCTTTGCGAAGACAATGCTTTAAACCAGAAACTTGCAAAAAATGTGATTCATAATTTTGGTTTTGAATTAGACATTGCAGAGAATGGTCAGGAAGGAATTGATCTGTTGTCAAAAAATGAATATGATTTGGTATTAATGGATCTTCAGATGCCTGTAAAAGATGGCTACCAAACTACTGAATACATCAGATGCGAAATGAATTTAACCATTCCTATAATAGCCATGACCGCACATTCTCTGGTCGGAGAGCAGGAACGCTGTTACAATGTAGGAATGGATGCTTATGTCCCTAAGCCTTTTAAACAGGCAATGCTTTTAGAAGCTATAAAATCAGTCATGAATAAAGATATTAAGCTTCCTGTAAAAAGAAAAATTGATTTGTCGCTCTTAGATGAAATGTCTTGTGGTGATCCCAACTTTATTCAGGAGATGATAGCTTTATTTATACAAAAAATTCCAAATGAAGTAACTCAGCTTGAAGAAGCATTTAACAAGAATGATTATGATAGCGCAAAAAAATTAGCACATAATATGAAATCCAGTTTTGATATTTTTATGTTGGAAGACCTTTCTCATTGCTTGTCTGTTATTGAGCAAGAAGCCATTATGGGTCAATTTACCACTGAAAGCGAAGACAGGAAAAACATCTTACATTGTAGTGTTATTGAAGTAGTTAAAATATTAAAGGAACTATGATAAAAGAGAAATATACAATAGCTTTACGTATCTGATTTTTAAGATACGTTTTACTCAAATACAAAATTTAAACCAAATGAATATAGTTATAGCTGAAGATAATGAAATCCTACGCAAATCACTATCTTTTTTCTTGACATCTAAAGGATTTACCGTTGACCAGTTTTCTGATGGCCAGGAGGCACTCGAGGCTATTGAAAAAAATAATTATGACTTAATCCTGACTGATATTAATATGCCGGGTAAAAGCGGAATGGAAATTACACAATATGTAAGACAAAATATCAATTCAGATATTCCGATCATTATATTTACTTCTTCGGGTGTAGAACAAACAGAATTGGATTCTTTTGACATAGGCGCAAACGAATTTATTGCTAAACCTATTAGCCCTGCTGTACTTTTTGTAAGAATTAATAAATTACTTAATATCCGTTTGTAATGAAGTTAATATGGTAAAAATCTGGGAACTTTATAAAAACAGTCACTGGGTAGAACCTTTTCTAATAGGTTCAATTTTCTTATTTGTAGGGATATCAGCTGTCCTTTACTTATTAATTATTGAAAGCCGCACCAGAAAAATAAAACAGGAAAAACTCAGAAATGAATACGACTTAATCATTGTAGAATTAATGTATTCAGTGGTTTTTATGGATACTCCTTTTTCTTCGGTAAAAGAAGATCAAAATTATGAGATGTTTTTAAAGGACAATTACTTCAGAGAAGTATTGACAGAATCGGTAATCAATCTTCATAAAAATTACGATGGTATTTATGCAATAAAGCTTGAAGAATTTTATAAAGAGTCTGAATTGATCAATCGTTCTTTTAAAAAACTTAAAAACCATAAATGGGAAGTTAAATGCAAAGGAATTACAGAATTGGCCGAAATGAATATTACTGATGCTTTTGATACTGTTGTAACTATTTCTAAATCCAAAAATAAAACCTTAAAAATCACAGCCATAAATGCCTGTATCAAACTCGGGGGAACAACAGGAATTATTCATCTTACAGAACATCCTTATCCTATTGATAACTGGACCCAGCTAAATATTATAAATGCTTTCAAAAAACATGATATTGGCGATACACAAGGTGTCGAATATTTGCTTGAATCAAAAAATTCTACAGTTGTGGCGCTTGGACTAAAGCTTATTAAAGAACTTAAGTTTACACAAAAACTTTCTCATGTAAAAGAATTGGCAGAGAGGGCTCCAAACATACAAATCCAATATGAAGCACAAAGTGTAGTACAGGCACTAACCGTAAACATTATAAGTAAATGATTTTTAATAGTGAAACAACATGGTTTATCGATGTTTACATACTCCTTATTCTTGGATATGCTGTCCTAATCATGTCATCCTATCTTATATTAGCCTACCTTTCTACAAAAGCGCTAAGGAGTTATCTAAAAAAAAATAGTTTTGTAGATTATGAAGTACTGCTTACCAGCGAGTTTGCACCCAAACTTTCCTTGATTGCCCCTGCCTATAATGAAGGTTTTACTATTGAAGAAAATGTAAAATCCTTACTTTCTTTAAACTACAATAATTATGAGGTAATCGTGGTTAATGACGGCAGTAAAGACAATTCGATGGAAATCCTGATTAATACCTACAATCTTGTCCTGACAGAACTTGCGGTCGATTCAAAAATCGAAACCAAAAAGGTTAGAGGAATATATACTTCCGGAAATGCTGCGTTTAAAAAACTAATTGTTGTTGACAAAGAAAACGGAGGCAAAGCTGATGCCCTAAATGTAGGGCTTAATATTGCACAAAACCCGTACGTAGTGTGTATTGATGTTGATTGTATCCTTGATAAAGATTCGTTATTAAAATTAGCAAAACCTTTTTTAGAATCTTATGGCAAGCGCATTATTGCTACAGGTGGTGTAGTACGAATAGCAAACCAGTGTGTTATCAGGAATGGTCGTTTAGTAGAAATAAATATACCTGATGCTATATTACCAAGAATACAGGTTTTAGAATATCTCAGAGCTTTTCTTTTAGGAAGAATGGCTTGGGGCAGACTCGATGGGCTATTGCTTATTAGCGGTGCATTTGGTGCATTTGACAAAGAAATAGCTTTATTGGCAGGTGGTTACAGTACAAAAACGGTTGGTGAAGATATGGAACTGGTTGTAAGAATGCGCCGTTACATGGTTGAAAATAAATTGCCTTACTCGGTTAGTTATATCCCGGACCCGCTTTGCTGGACAGAAGCACCTGAAGATTTCAAAATATTCAAAAAACAGCGCAGCCGCTGGATGAGAGGAACAATCGAAACACTTACGCTTCACAAAAAAATGTTCCTGAACCCTAAATACAAATTATTAGGGATGCTTAGTATTCCTTACTGGACATTTTTTGAATTTCTGGCTCCCGCAATAGAGTTTACAGGCCTCATTATAACGCTCCTATTTATATTTTTGGGTTTTATCAACTGGCATTTTTTCTTTTTACTTGTACTTTTTGTGTATACATTTGCCGTATTTTTTTCAGTTATAGCTTTATTTAGCGAAGAGTTTACTTATCATAAATATCCTAAAAAGGCTGATTTTTTTAAGCTTCTGCTGGCTGCTTTCATAGAACCATTGTACTTTCATCCGCTTACGGTATATGCTGCCCTGGTTGGTTATAAAGAAAAAATTATGGGAACTAAAGGCTGGGGCGAAATGACCAGAAAAGGTTTTAATAAGAAGTAAATAATTATTCAATATTACACCATCAGTAACTTTCATTAACAAATCTGTAAATATTAAAACCCTAACAAATTGAAAAAACTAATCCTATTTATATCATTTACATTAGTAAACTTTGCATTCGGTCAAACAAATACTGAATTAAACAAAAAAGCAAATGATTGCTTTGAAAAAAAAGATTATCAATGTGCTGAGGCAAATTACCTGATAATGATACAAAATGAAAATGACAAAATAAAAATCGCAAGGTATTATTCTGATCTTGGTACTTGCCAAAGAAGACTTAATAAAAAAAAGGAAGCACTTACATCATACGATTTGGCTATAAAAAACAATCCAAATCTAATTACAGCTTTCACAAACAGAGCGACTCTGAATGAACAGCTTGGTAAAAGTGAAGATGCTTTAAAAGATTATGAAGCAGCTCTAAATTTGGATCCTATTAATGAAACTGCATTATTAAATCGTTCAGTATATTATAAAAAAATAAATAACTTAGAATTAGCATCTAAGGATCTTGAATTATTATTAAAACATGATCCTAACAACTATAAAGCAAAATCAAATTTGGCAAACATTAAAAAACGTCAGGGAAAAGAAAATGAAGCATTAAAGGATTTTAACGAATTAATTTCTGCATATCCACAAGACGCAATATTATTTAACAACAGAGCTGATATTTATCTGAAATTAAAAAAGTTTGATGAAGCTCTGATAGATGTTGATAAAGCAATTTATTTTGACAATAAATATCAAATTGCTTACATAACAAAAGGTGAAATACTTTTAGAACTTAAAAAGGCGGAAGAAGCATGTAAAGAATTTAATAATGCAATAAGTTTAGGATTCAATAGGGAACAGATTGCTGATCTAATGAAAAATTGCAGATAAATTATATTTTATTACCAACGATCAAATGAAACTTAACAAAAATGATATTTTATTTTATATAAGCTTACTACTTGCAGTTTGGTTTGCATGGACAGGAATCATTTGGACATATAATGCAGCACTTTTTATTTCATATCCTATGGGCATAATCAGTTTTATTCTGTGGAGAATAATTAGGAATGAAAATACAAAAAGAACTAAACTTATACCCATTATTTTGACAATCGGTTTAATTCTTTCTTTGTCTGTTTTGCTTTATCTGCTAATATGGGACTAAAAAATTCATGAAGGCATTACAGCTATTGCTACTCACTGATAAATATTAAAACAATAAATTCAAAAAAATCCCAAAATAGATAAAGAGTTTTACTCCCAAAAATCAGATTAAAATCAATATGAACAAACAACATTCTATAGCTTTATTTACCTGTTGGTATGGAGATTACCCTTGGTATTTTCCTTATTTCATCAAGTCTTGTATTCATAATCCAACAATTGATTTCGTAATTGTAACCGAAAATACGCAAGAAATCCCAAATAAACCGTCTAACGTTATCATAATAAACAAATCATTAGATGAATTCAAAGCAGAGGCTGGCAAAAAATTGGGTTTTGACTTAAATTTTGATAACGCTTATAAATTATGTGATTTTAAACCCGTTTGTGGATTGTTATTCCAGGATTTTCTTGAAAAATATGATTTTTGGGGACATGGTGATATTGACATGGTTTATGGCAATATAAGAAGCTTTATCACTCCCGATATTTTAAACAAATATGATCTTATAAGTGCGCACAAGGACTTTATAACCGGTACATTTTGCCTGTATCGTAATAATGATTTAATGAGAACGTTGTTTATGGAAAGCCGGGATTATCAAAAAGTATTTTCTTCACCCGAATGGGTCGGTTTTGATGAATGTAATTCTTTATACGATGAATTGCAAACACCCGGAGTATCTGTTTTTGACTTTCCAAATCATATACAAAGTATGACTTATGTAGTACGCAAAGCTGAATCAGAAGGCAGGATAAAACCCCTTTTTGAATTTTATTTCTATAAAACTATGCATAATAAAATGAGATGGGATAATGGAAAAATAATCTATTCTAACAAGAAAGAGTGCTTATTTTATGATATGATAAAGTATAAAACTGAATGTGAGAATAAGTCAGTAAATTTTCCGATACCTGATGTTTTTTATTTTAATAAAAAGGGTATTAATAAAAATAGTTTTTGGAGACTATTAGGATTAAAAATGATCCGTAAAAAGAAATCATTAAAAAAAGTACAACTTTTTCATAGTTAAAAATGAAACTCTTGTACGGTACTCTATACCATGAGTACCGTACAAGAATTTCATGAATATTGATTGTTAGCCATCGTTAACGTTTATATAGCAACAAAATTCGACGTTTAGTGATTGTTATTGTTTTTTTTATATTCTTAATTTACAACACTTTGACTTAAAAGCATATTTATTTCAAACCTCTGATAATTATATAAGCCAATCCTCCAATTCTGTAAACTGCAGCAACCATAAATCTGTAATTTTAGATTTAAAATAATAAAGTACAGAATTATGGAAAACTTAATTAATCAGGAGAATCTGGAAGATATCAGGGAATTTATTGAAAATAAGATAGCTGATGTACCGGCAAATTATATACTATATGGTGCTATTGGGTCTTTGCTTTTATCCTCCTACCTAAAAAAAATAGGCAAAAATCAGGCTAGTTCAGTAATTGGCAAACTATCGATCCCTATAATAGCAATAGGATTAGCAAAATATAAGGATGTTATAAAATCTGAATTAAAAACTTTAGCAGCTCCACAACCTGGTAATGCGTAACTATTTACTACTTTCCTTATTATATTTTGAAATATAATAAGGAAGTATATTTTTAGTTCTTGAAATAAGCTTCATCAGGAAGTTTCGTTTTTTTCGAAGTATACATCCTTAAAATATATTCAGGGATCTTGTCTTTAAAGATAAAAGCAAAAGAGCAGAAACCCTACAGCTAAAAATGCTTTATGATTTCTGTTCCTGAAAAATAGGATCCCGCTTATTTTAACAGATTTAATAAAAGCTGTTGTCCTATGATATTTGCCTTGTTTTTAGCCGAAACGTTGAAAGTTTTCATAGAGGCGTTTTCGCCATCACCTTCTGCTTTTTTAAGTAGCTCATTTTCTTTTATGCAGCTAAAAACATCCAGTGCACAAAAAATGATTTTTCCGTGTCCGTGCGGCATTACCGTTAACGCTGAATATACTTCCTGCTTATGATCGGATACACAACCAACAACAGTCTCTCCGTTGAACATTCGAAGTCCAACTCGGTTTTTATTGTACGTTGCAAAACACTGATATTCCCAATTGAATACACAGGATTGCGGTAAACCGTCGAACCATTTGGTTTCTTTTACAAAGTAATTCCCTCCGTACCAAGATGTTCCTAATGTCTTGAATCCTCTGTAATCAGCTGCTTCTTTTTTAGCAAAATAGGTCGCCCAGATATCAATATCGTTGATTACGACAATAGTGTTTCCGTTATTCACCCATTCTAAAAGATCCGTAACCAATGGATTTCCGGTCTGTTGTGGCTTAAAGTCTCCTATTACCAAACAATTTCCGGATGGGTTTCCGCTTTTATAATTTTTAAAATTTATTTTTTCCGAATCGAAATACTTCCCTACAATTCCCGTCGTATCGGCAACCATAATGTTAGAGGCAATCTTTTCCTTATTCAGTTTTACAGCAAATAATTCATCGGCTCCGGTGGCTATAACCCTATTGTCTTTCGAAACCAATTCGGCAGTAATCATAGTATATCCTTCTGTTTCTGGAGCAAAATTGTTTTTAGCAGATAATAATTCGCCATAGGTAGTTCCTCCGGTTACAGTTACCGGAATTGTTTTTGTCCAGACTGTTTCTTTTTTGTTATTTGTCGCTTTAACTTTCAAATCAAATGCTCCTTTAATATCTTTTTCGTTCACAATGAAAAAATCCACTACCGTTGTATCTTTTACAGATAAAACTTTGTTTGTCAGTTTTACGGCTACATACAAAGGCTTATTGTAACGGGCAATTAAATCGGCATCACCTTTTAAATTTCTGTAATTATCTACAATACCCGAATGGTTTTCCAGCTTCATGCTTTCCCAGCCGTTTACCGCATAACCATCAATTGTATTGTTTATTCGGACATTCTCAATCGTACGCCCCTGATAATAAAAAGATACATTCCCCATTTGTCTGGTCAGGCTGTCCACGTTTGGAAAAGACTTCTGGAAATCATTTTTCTTTAAGAAAGTGTCATAGGCATCGTACCATTTCAAATAATCGTCACTTTCCCAGCCAATGTTTTTGCTTTTTTTCAGAATTTCGTCCCTGATTAGCTGTAATCGTGGCGGTGTGCCAATTGCGCCTTCTTCTCCGTAATAGACAATTTCTTCTTTGTTGTCTGTGAACTTTGCATACTTTTTAGGATTGCTGTACAAATTATCATGATATACACCCGGGCCTCCGGCATGATGCTGGTCGAACCAACCGCAATTGTAAAACCGATTGCTATAAGGCAGCAAGTGTAATTTAAAACGTGGATCAATTCCTGTTTTTATCGGGCCGTTACTCGAATTGTAGGTCATGATTCTGGTTGGATCCAGTTTGTGTCCCGCAAGCATCTGTAAACTGTCTTTTTTTTGAGGCTCTGCTCCTCTTTCGTTATGCATGTTATAAATTACAAGCGAAGGATGGCTCCTGTCCCGTTTGATCATTCTGAAGAACTTTTCGTCCCGCGCGGCAAAATAAAAATCAGATTGTTTTTTTTCCAGTTCATTTTTAGGATTGAATTGATTGGCCGGATATTGATTTCCTCCGGGCTCCTGATAATACAGTAAGCCCATTTCATCGGCATAATCTAAAACGTTAGTCTGCCCAATAGTTCTGTGAAAATTAAGCATATTCAAACCAACGGCTTTGGCATCTGAAATTTGTTTTTTTGCCAGTTCGTCACTTGGTGCAATTCCGTTTATCGGCCAAAATCCCCATGATATTGCGGTTCTTACGACAATGCGTTTGTTGTTCAGATAAAACTGTTTGTCTCCATTAACTTCTTTGACTTCAAACCAGCGAAAACCAAATTTTTTCTCTGCGACATCTTTTACCTCTTTGTCATTTTTAAGAGAAGCTTTAAAAACATATAAATTAGGATGATCAACGTCCCAAAGGTTTGCATTATCTATTTTTATGGAAAAAGACAGTGGTGTATTATCTCCTGTTACTGCCTCAACAGGAAAGCTTTTTTCCCAAACGGGTTTGCCCGATTTTTTCTCTCTTACTTCTAATAAAACATTTCCTTTAAAAGCTGCTGAAGTGTTGTTTGTTAACGAAATTTCAGCATCAATTTCATTCACATCCGGTTTATTTTTAATAAAAATATCATTTATAAAAACATGATCAGTGGCTACAAGACTTACTTTTCCGGTAATTCCGCCAAATCCGTGCGTAGGATTGGTACGATAGTCTCCCCACATATAATTGGAACTGTCCCTCCAGTCGAAATTCCCGTTTGGATCGGTAATTCGAACCGCTACAGCATTGGATTTTCCTACTGTTACATAATCGGTAATATCTACATCAAAAGGAGTTCCGTTGATTAAATCATATCCTGCCAGTTTTTCGTTTACAAAAACCTCAGCCCTGAAACGAACGCTTTCAAAGTGCAGAACAATTCGTTTCCCTTTCATTGATAACGGCACCTTAACTTCGGTTGTAAACCAAGAAATCCCTAAATAATTACCTGAAACCCCAAAGGCATTTTTATTCCATCCCCAATGAAACTCTTCAACCGTTGCCGGAAGATGTACCGCTTTGCTTTCGCCTTTCTGAAGTGCCTGCCAGCCACCTCGTGGAATATTAACAGGTATTTTTTTGACATCAACTGGCGGAGTAAATAATACATCATTTTGCCATTGTGCCATTGGATCCAGCCAAAGTTTCCAGTTGTTATTAGATATATCCTGCACGATTCGCTTGTTTTGTGCAGAGGTAATAGCGACTACTGAAAAAATAAGTAAAACTGCTACATTTTTAAACATTATAAAATCCTTTCTCATAAATTTCAATTGTTATCTTTTATTTCTTTTTAATGAAAATTATTTTGCCTTAAAAATGTAAATTTCCCCTTTTGCTGTATTAATCGAACTCAGGTTATTTATTTTTTAAAATGAATCTTTCATTCCTAATTCAAATCAAGGATTGAAATACCTTAGCCTTAAAAGCATTTCAACCCCTGACCGAATCAAAAACTATAGTCAGCTATCAAAGAACTATTCTATAAACCATGTTTAGCTTTCCAATTGGTATATTCTGAACCTATTAACCCATTTGGCCAGTTGCCGTACCATGAATATCCTACTCTTCTTTCATTATCAATTTCGGCTAAAGTCTTTTTGGGAATTCCGTCTCGTCCGCAGAATAATGGCAGGTTATTTTCTAAATCATAAAATCTTGCCCAAAGCACACTACCGGGAGAAGAAACAACTATTACATCCTGACCTGAAGCTTGTGAAGAGTCTGTGATTTTTTTAGTAGCTATATCCATAAGTTTAGCGCCATTAAACCAGTCGACAGCATCTTTTACGGCTTGCTTTACTGCGGGAGAAGGCTGTTCTACCAACATTAAAATTCGTACGATACCTACTGATTCTGAGCCACTAAAAGAAGGCAATTCATAAGCTCTGGCTAGTGCCGGTTTTAAGGTTACTTCATCATGTTGTGCACACCAAACCGTCTTTTTGCCTTTGTATGTAATCTGTGTTTGCAATATAATGTCAATTCCTTTGTTGAATGCTGTTGCCGCTTTGTCTTTATAAGCCGGATTTACAAGGTCTAAATTATTTTTGCCTTTAGTAATATCCCACATTAGATTCATCACATTGGCAATTGCCCCATCATTATATGTGATTTGATGCCTGTAGCCACTTTTGTCCGGATAATATTGAGGCCATCCTCCATTAGCATATTGTGCAAGGAATAGCCAGTCAATTGCTTTTTCGGCTGCAGCAAGGTAATTAGGATTTTGGGTTGTTTTGTAATCGGCAAGCAGCCATCTTAATTCTGTTACTATATGCCCGTTATCTATTGTGGTATCGGTATTGTTTTTTGATGCGAGTGCTGCTGCTTTTTGTTCTGTAGTCTGTGCAACGTTATACAGATTTAAATCAGCAACAGCTTTCCCCCAGCCTCCGTTACTCCTTTGCCAGATTAAGATGCTTTCTGCCCTTACCGTTGTAGCATACACAGCAGTAACACCAGTAATCGTTACTTCTATTTGAGCACTTTTTCCGCTTCCGTCAGTCGTTGTTGCCGTTACCGTAAGGTTTCCATTAATTTTAGGAGTCAATAATCCTTCCGGGCTTATAGTAGCTATCGCATCGCTTGAAAGACTCCAGGTTACTGTTTTATTGGTTGCATTTGCAGGAGCAATCTGAGTGGTTAATTGCAAGGGCTGACCATTCGTTATAGTAGCCGGTGTAATAGAAACCGTTTGGATAAATACCGCTGGTTCCGTAATCCCGGAAACAGTATAGATTTTTTCTGCAGTAATGCCCGAACCGTCTTTTGCCGTAGCAGTAACTTTTACAGTCCCATTTTTTATCCCGGTTAATAGCCCGTTTTCTGTAATGAAAGCTATTGTGGGATCAGAAACACTCCATGTTAGCTCTTTATTGATCGCTTCATCAGGAAGCACGATGGCCGTTAGCTGTTTAGGTGTTCCATTTACACTATCACCATTAATTATAATTGTTTTTACCTGTGTTGCTTTTTCAGTTCCATCTGATGAACAGGAGAACAAAAAAACCGAAAAAATTAAAATTATTGCATTCTTCATAAACTATATTATTTTATTAATTCTGAACTATTTTATATTTTGTGAAAACTATTTACCTTCTATCGCAAACTGTCACCATTTATTCCTTAATCAGTTTGATTGTAGAAGTTCCTTTCTCAGATTTTACAGTGATAATATAAACTCCGGCTGCGGCAGCTATAGCCCCAACTTCGGTTTGGTTTTCTCCTTTTCCTGATCCTATTTTTTGTCCTGACAGGTTATGAATGGTGTATGTGAATTTCCCCAAAGCTGTAATAGTAAAAGTCTGACTTGCAGGGTTTGGATACAGAACAGCATTGACTGAAGAGGGTGCGATCGAAAAATCATCATTACCCAGAGTTGCTGTTGTTGTAACTATATTAGGCTGTGTCTGTGCTGCCATATCTACTCCCAAATAAAATCCAGGATGCGGAGGCTGATTGTAACCCGAATTTTGCCAGGCAATTGCTGCTCTGTATTGTGTGTCGTGCATCAAAGTATATAATCTGTTTGTTGTTGGAATGGAGGTAGTGTAAATTCTAATAGAAGTATTATCTGTTTTGCGAAAGATAACTTCTTCACGCCAGTCTCCAAAAATATCCGCACTTAAACATGGTGTAGATTTAGTAGTATTATTGGAAGAATATCCTGTTGCAGTTAGTAAATTAACACTTTTCGAAGTAATGTGGTTCCATTTGTCAATTTTATTCGAATCTAATAATTCCCGAATCAAATCACCATCCCACCATATTGAGAAATTTTGTGAAGGTTTTGAGTTGCTGATAAGATTCCCTTTGCAATCCATTAAATAGTTTACACCACCAGTACTGCCCCAGCATTCATATCCTTTGATAAGTGGGTTAATATCTGCAGCATTGCAGCGGCCTACATCACCTGTTCCGGGTATACCCCAAATAGTACTTCCTGTTTTGGCGTCTAAAAATACAAGACCGTTTGTTTTGTATTTGGCTGGTTCTTCCAGACACTGCCATATTTCCATTCCCGGAAGATCCGGATACATATCGCTCATATGAAGCGCATCGCCATGTCCTAAAGAGTTGGCATATAATTTTGTACCATCATCATTTATAGCACTTGAGCCGTTAAAAATTTCGTCTTTACCATCTGCATCTGAATCACCAACAGTCATTTGGTGATTTCCCATACCAGCATAAGCCGAATTACCGGAAGCAGCACTATCGAAAATCCATCGCTGTGAAAGCGTGTTGTTTCTCCAATCCCAAGCCACACGAACGAGCCTTGTGTAGTAACCACGTCCCATTACCAAACTTGGTTTTGATCCGTCAAGATACGCCACAGCTGCAACAAAACGGTCTACACGGTTTCCATAACTATCTCCCCATGAAGAAACTGTACCACGGGCAGGCAAGTAATTGGTGCTGGCCATTGCTTTTCCGGTTTGCCCGTTAAAAACCGTTAAAAATTCAGGTCCTGTCAAAACAAATCCGAACGATTTACTGGCACTGTCATGAACTCTGTAATCTGCAGTCCCGTCTCCAATAACAACTCCTGTTCCGTCTATGGTTCCATCTGAAGTTCTGCAGGCCAATTCAGCTTTTCCGTCAGAATCTAAATCGTACACCATAAATTGGGTATAATGTGCACCGGCACGGATATTTTTTCCTAAATCAATTCTCCAGAGGCGTGTTCCATCCAATCGATAGCAATCCATATAAACATTACCCGTATAACCCGTTAACGAATTGTCTTTTGAATTGGTTGGATCCCATTTTACAAATATTTCATATTGGCCGTCACCGTCTACATCTCCTACGCTGCAATCGTTTACGTCGTAGGTATAGGCCAGACCATCAGGGGTTGTTCCGCCGGCAGGAACCTGCATGGCAATATCCAAATAAGGGTTTGCCCATACAACAGCAGTTTCTGAATTATTTTCTTCTATTCCGTTTATAACTGCACGTACGGAATAAACTCCATTAGTTGTAACGTTGTGAGTATAGTTAGTTGTGTTTACAAAAGGACTATCTGAAATTTTTACATCATCGCAATATAAATTATAACTCACATCAGTTGGTTCGGTTCCCAGCATTCTCCAGCCAACATATACCTGATTGGCATTTAAACGCATAGCAATTAGACCGTGATTGAGTTTCTCGACGGTTCGCTGGGCATAAATGTGTGTGGTTATTCCAATGAAAAACAGCAATAGAAGAACTGCTTTTTTTAAAAAAAAGTTGGTAGTTTTCGGATTCATACATTATTTGGTCGGTTAGGTTAGTAAATTCAGTCAATGCTAAATTTGAAATTAAAACAGTAATTTAAATATAATTTGACTAAAAGCAAATATAAAATTTCACCCAACTTAACAAGGAGACAAAATGCAATATTTAGGGGTATAAATTGCTATTTTTATTTAAAAGACCTATTTACTTGGTTCGAAATATCAAAAAAAGCTTTAGAAATTTACCCTGCTGTTTTTACTCTGCTTTGGAAACTATATCTTTTTTCTTTACTTCAAACATACGAGTCTGTTCCCGGAATATTTTGCAGGATTTTATACCTTTTCCATAGAAATAGTTTCTTATTATTTACTATATTCGCTACAATCAAATTAGTAGAAAACTACAAGAATACGAACTGTTTTCAACTGTTACATTCAAGTTTAGCAACTATTTTTCGGCATACATTTCAGAAAAATGATTAAAACAAAATTGTTCTTTGAGACTGGTTTTCAAAGTATTTTAATCTGAGACTGAACACATAAATAATTCCCTAATTAATTAATCATGACATTCCTTTTCTTTTTTAGTGCTTTAGGAGCTTTTAATGGGTTTCTGCTTTCATTTTATTTTGCCATAAATGCTAAAAAGAAAATTTTTACAAACTATTTTTTATCCTTGCTATTACTGGTTTTAAGCATTAGAATTGTAAAATCAGTATTTTTCTATTTTAATCCGCATTTATCCAGTATTTTTATTCAGATTGGTCTTTCGGCCTGTATTTTGATTGGTCCATTTCTTTTTTTATACCTGAAATCCTATAGTGATGAAAAACCGAACTGGAAAAAACATATCATACCTTACCTGGCAATAATGACAGCTTTAGGGATTTTTTATCCATATGTCGAACATTTAGAAATCTGGAAATTATTTATTGTTAAAGCAATATATCTTCAATGGTTTATTTACATTGTCTTCTCTTTTAAATATATCGGGCCGATTATTCAAAAAACCAATAAAAAAAGTAGTTTAAAAAAATTAGAAGTCTGGTTTCTAAGCATTTATCTGGGAGTTGCTTTTATCTGTCTTGCTTATATTGTTGCTGCTTATACTTCTTATATAGTAGGTGCTTTATCCTTTACTTTTGTTTTGTACCTGATTATTTTACTTTTAATTTTTAGAAATAGTAATGAATCTACTTTTTTTAATGAAAAAGAAAAATACCAAAACAAAGAAATTGACAAAGCAACACTGCTTCTGATTGACCAAAAAATAGCACTAATAATCGAAAAAGAGTTATTTGTTAATCCAAATTTTAATCTTGAAGAAGCTGCCAAAGAGCTCAAAATAACCAAACATCTTTTATCACAGTATGTAAATGAAATATTAGGCAAATCGTTCTCTAGTCTTATTAAAGAATATAGGGTTGAAAAAGCAAAAAGATTATTAGAAACCGAAAAAAACTATTCAATCGAAAGCTTAGGGTATGATAGCGGCTTCAACTCAAAATCAACATTCTTTACTGCCTTTAAAAAAATAACCGGCTTAACTCCTGCCGAATACCAAAAATCGTACTCCAAATGAGTTCTGTTTTATAAAATCAAACTACTTCATTATAAACTAAAACCTTTAAAATAGCTGACTCCCGGATATTTGCCCTCATTATTAATAATTAATTTTTTAAGATGAGAAACATGTTTTTGTTTATAGCATTCATGCTGAGTACTGCAATAGTGGCACAGGTTAAAATTTCCGGAAAAGTGGTGACGATAGAAAATAATCCTGTAGAATATGCCGAAGTCATTCTTTTTTCAGACAAGTCAGTTCCGCTGATTAATTCCCTGACAAATGAAAAAGGTGAATTTAATATCGAATATCAAAAAGGTATTTATAAATTAGAAATTCGTCAATTTAAAGAAATCTTATACACAAAAAACATTGAATTGAATTCGGATTTTGAAGCAGGAAACATACCTGTAAATACAACAAATACATTAGAAACGGTCGTAATTTCAAAGAAGAAAGAACTCATAGAAAGAAAGGTTGACCGACTTGTTTTTAATTTAGAAAACACAATCAGCGCAGTTGGTGGTGATGCTCTGGAAGCCTTAAAAATTACTCCTGGTGTACAGGTGAGAAATGAAAACATCACTATTGTTGGAAAACAAGCAATAAGAGTTTTGATTGATGACAAAATGCTGGAACTTGGAGAAGAGGATTTGGCGAATTTCTTAAGATCAATTCCCGCTGATAATATCAAAAATATTGAAGTCATTACAACACCACCAGCAAAATATGATGCTGCCGGTGGGAGCGGATTAATTAACATTAAACTGAAAAAATCTCAAAAAGATGCCTGGAGCCTTACTCTGGGAAGTACTTATCTGCATCGATCCAAAGATGATGAGGGATCGGTTACCAGTAATTTTATGTACAATAAGAATAAGTTAAGCCTCAATTCTTCATTAAACTACAGAAACGGCGGAGAGTCTTTTGATTATCAGGATTATATTTACTTTTCTGATGAATTTTGGAACACCAAACAAACCTTTAACAGAGATTACAAAAGGTTAAACGGAGTCCTGGGTATACAGTATGCTGCAACTTCTAAATGGGCTTTTGGCTTTCAGTACATTACAAATCTTAATAAAACAAAAGCTAACAGACCTGCAGGATCATTTGTCTATGAATATCATAACGATGTACCCTTTAAAAATATTACAGCTGCTACAAATTCTAATCAAAAACCTGATTTTCAATCCATAAACTTTTTTAATGAAATTAAACTTGATTCTATTGGAAAGAAAATTATCCTGAATCTGGATTATTTTAATTTTTCAAATAATGATTCGAGACCTTACAGAGGAACTTCGGAAATAAGGGATCCGTATGATATCCAGTATTTTAAAGGAATCAACAATAATATGCAAAGCACTAATAATTATTCTGCTAAAATTGATCTCGAATTACCTGCCAAATTTGCTGATTGGAGTACGGGAGGAAAAATTTCAGTTTCAAATACAGAAAATAATATTGCATCATTCAATAGCGGACTTGTCGATAATCCTGTAACCGATATGCCGCAAATAAGCCATCGATTTGATTATGACGAATATGTTCAGGCGTTGTATTTTTCTGCAAATAAAAAATTTAAAAATTTGGAAGTACAGGCCGGACTGAGGATGGAAGCTACCCAAACAAAATCGCATGATGGAAATTTAAATGCAGTGGTAAATAATGATTACATAAAACTATTTCCTACAATCAATTTATCCTACTCTCCTGCCGAAAATTCTACATACAGATTTAGTTACGGAAAAAGGATAGGACGTCCTAATTTTTCAGAATTGAACCCAAACATAACTTACGTAACCCCATTTTTGAGCGTTGAGGGAAATCCTGTTCTAAGGCCTTATTTTGTAGATAATTTTGAACTGATTTATTCCTATAAAAAATTAGAAAGCAAGCTTTATTACAGTATAGAAAATAATATGTATAACCAAATAGGACTGCCTGATGACAATACTTCTGTTGTTCGCCTGACTAATAGAAATATGTTTAATATAAAAAGATATGGAATTTCAGAACTCTATGTTTTCGATACATTTAGCTGGTGGAGCAGTTACACTACGTTTGTTTTAAATTATTTGACTGCCGAAACTATTAATATACCGGCAAATGGCGTGGATGGTTTTTACTCCAACTTTTCTACCAATAATGATTTTGTTTTAAATAAGGAAAAAACAGTATTGTTAAATTTCAATTTCCAGTGTATGCCTGTAGGCACTTATGGTGTTAACAGGCTTGATTTATCCAGCTCAACTTCTCTTTCTGCCCAATATTTATTACTTAATAAAGATTTAAAAATTACCCTGAAAGCGAATGATATTTTTAAGACAGACAAAATGAGGTTTAATTCAACTGTTAATGGGATATATCGTGATTCTAACTATTATTTTGATACCCAATACCTGCAATTGTCTTTCAACTATAAGCTTGGAAGCAATAAAGTAAGTGTTGCAAAAAGAAGAACCGGAAATGAAGAGGAAAGAGTGAGAACAGGAGTTTGATAATGATATGCCTTTCTCCTAATTAACAAATGATGGATTCATAATAAAATAAGATCCCTCGTTTTAAAAATGGTATCTAATCCTCCAAATAAACTTTATTGGTTTACTGGAGGAAAATTTTATAATGACAAACAAAACAGATGATCTGATGACTTTTGAATTCTCAAACATTATTACAAATATACAGCAGTTACAAAAGATTTAAGATTAAACTAAACCAATATTCCAATCTCACGTAAGAGCTTTTAGCAGACATTTATCCTATTATTTCTGCAGTCAGAATTTGACACAATAGTTTTGTTGATGATTCAATTTTAACTTTAAAACTTATGTAGAAAATTAAGAATGTAGCCGGTAATAATATTATAAAAAAATTCCAGGTAAAAAAGCTGCTAATTGGTTTTATAAAAAGAAATATTGCAAAAGCTAAATTCAAAATTATAATTATAAACATTGGAAGTTTTAGATAGTCTTGCACTTTAAATTTTAAATTAACTAAACTATAGTTTTCATGCTTTTCTATCTTTCCATTGATTTCTGGACGTAATTGATTTCTGGATCCATAATCAAAAGTTGGAAATATTTGAAATTCGGAATTGTATATCTTACCTTCGAATTTGTATTTTTTTCCAGAGTTTGTATGAAATTTTTCTGTCACAATATTTAGTTTGTCAATAACTTCAGTAACTCCTAAATCGGTTTTAATATTTTATTAAATGTCATGTTTAATTTATGTTTATGAATATGGTTACTGACTAATGTTCAATTCATTCAAAACTACTTTTAAATATTATTGTAACCCGGTTGGGTGAAATTAAAAATAAGTGTCTGGCTGAGTCCATTCGTCTTCGCTCAGGATAAACCTAGTCGAAGCCCTTTCGTATTCAAAAGCCTTCGACTCCGCTCAGGATGACATCAATGCCTTAAGTTATAAAATGATGTTTTACTCACGATTTTATACTTTTTTTAGTTAAATCAATTTTTTTAATCAATTTCACACAACGGGTTATTGTAATAATTTATTTTGTTACTCCAATTATCACTCCGAAATTACCATCTGTTTGTATCCAGTTTTTTTCTGGTAAATAAGTTCGTGAAACAAATCCATCCAAATATAAGGCATTTAAACAACCTAGTTTTTTAAAGTATTCTGCAAACTGATAGAAATTTATTTCCTTTTTGGACATTGCAAATACTATTTCGTTGTTTGGGAGAATTCCAACACCATTTCGAATATTTAAGTTTGTCGAATTTTCTTTAAAAGCGGGGTGAATTTTTCCGTTAATTACTAACATTGGTCCTGATTGCGTGGCATATTTTATTTTACTATTATCTGTAAAATCATTTGTTAAGCAAATAATTGGTGTATTGTTAGTTGTTATGTAGAAAACTCCATTTGGTTTAAGATAAAAATTCCCCCCACTTTGAGTTGTATCGATTTCAACTTTCTTAACCTTATTCTCAATGTAGAGCCCTTGTGGTGAGCTGTCTTTTTTATACATTCCTCCGTTGGTTGCAAAAACAAGTTCTCTTTTTTGTTTTGTCAATTCAACCTTTAGATTTTCAGCATTTTTAAAATTTTCATCTTCCTGGTTTTTCCAATAAAATTCAACTTTTAGTTTTTTTGGATTAACGGTATAGCTAATGAAACGTTCATCATCATTTTTTAGCTCTTTAGATTGTACAAAAAAGCCAACTGAAGTGAACAAAATTATAATTAATACTATGACAGCTTGTTTTCTCTTCATTTTTTTAGCATTTGGAAAAGCTTCCTGCAACAAATTTGATAACTAATTAAAATTTAATTTCGGCTGTGAAACTTAATTTTTGACAGTTGAATTCATAATTTTGATTGTTTTTGAAATATCGATGAAGTCTTTCATGTATTTATTTTTTTCGTCTTCATCAATTGTATTCAGCACCACAATAACAATAGTTGTTTTACATTCTATGACTAATGTAATTTGCTGGCTTTTGTCTAAATAATCATATGTTATAACCTTATATTTTCCGGTTAAAAAATTATCTTTATGAATATTCTCGAATTTTAATTCCTGCTCTCCAATTTTTACTCCTTTATTGTTTTCTTTTTGATATTGGTTTTCAATTTCAATCCAATTATCAATTTCAGGTGCGGTTTCATAATCGTTACCAAAAACATAAATATAAGTTTTATCACTTACATTTTTTTCATCAGGGACAATAAAAAAAGGAACAGGACCATCCTGAACCTGAATCCAGTTTTTAGGCATATCTACCAATAAAGTATGCTTTTTTGATACAATCATTTTAGTTTGAGCTTTTGAATAATTAATGCTCATTACAAGTATAAATAGAATAAAGTATCTTTTACTTTTCATTATGGTTGTTATTATATTAGGTTGTCTTAAGTTTTCTGTTAAAATTTGTGTTGCTGTACAAGATCACAAGTTGTGGTTATGGTTTCTTGCACAATCTATTTTTGTCTTTATAACTCAATTATTTTTTATAAATATTTTTTACTCAAAAAATCAGCAAGCCGTTTTATACTGACTAATCTTGACTAATCAAGAATGTTGGCTGTATTTTTATTCAGACAGCAATTTATAAAATTCAGAATTATTTTGAATTTCAGCAATTATTTGCCCTCTCTCTTGTTCGTTCATCATTCCGCCTAATCTCCAGTAACTTAATTCAATTTTTCTATTTAAGAAATTTATGTAGTAATAAGTATATTCATTTTTATTTCTGGTTTCTTTTGTAACTGCAACATTTTTAAAAGAATTTTCTAATTGGGCTTTTAAATCTTCTTTTTTGTGGTTTTTCAGCAAAGCATTGAATGTAATATTTACAAGTTCAGAATTACTTGCTAAACCATTTTCAATAATGTTTGGTATTAAAATATCATAAGCTTTCTCTTCTTCATTTAGACCTAAATAACATTTAGAGTACATTTGCGCCATATAAATTTCTTCTGCAGCGAATTCATTTCCGCAAAAATGGCGATATGGATATTTTTTAGTTAAATCAAGGTAAGTTATTGCGCCTTGAAAATTTTTATTTTTTATCTCTAAATCAGCAAGTATTTTGCAAGCTCTGTTTTTATAATTTGCATAGGGCTCTCCCATTAATCCTGAGCCAATTCCACCTTTTTCTTTGTCATTTGCTTCACTTTCTAAGACTTTTAAAAAAGTGTTTTTAGCATTCTTGTAATCCTCAAGTTCAAATTCTGCAAATCCTTTGTTATTTAAAGCCCTGAAAATAAGTTTTGATTTTGGATATTCTACTATTAATTCTGTGTAGTTTTTAATTACTTTATTTAGAATTTTTTCTTTGATTTCAATAGAAAATTTCTGTTTTATTTTTTCGTCCTTATCTATGCCAACCGTGTCTTTTGCACTTACAATTTGATATAATTCATCATGCAATAGTTCTTGTATTGCTACTGTTTTCTCAAATAAAATTAAATCTTCATTTAAGCTCTTTTTCTGTCCAAAACTAATTGATGAAAATAAAAGCAAGATTGTAATTAAAATATTTTTCATGATTTTGAAATTTTGAAATAGCATTATCAACGGTTCACAACTATCTACTGCTTATGGAAATAAAAACGAAGTTATGGAAAAAACTCTTTCCCATAAAAACAAAGCCAGCAATTTGAGGAAGTTGCTGACAGCAATTGTTGTGTTCTTTCGACAAACTTTTCATACATGGTGACATATCCATATTGATTTAATGATCACTATCGCCGTACACCTAAGACATTTCTGCCACTTATTTATATTACACATATACACCCAATTTTAGGTAGATTGGCGCAGTTGTAGTACATTATTATTTTCCGAATATAATAAAATTATTTTCACAAATCATCTATAGCGTATTTTGGTTGTCCTTAAATTCTCCAAGGCTCAACTGCCATTTTTAAAATCATAAAACCTATAATAGTCAGCAATAAAAAAAAATGCACGAAAAATATATCTTCGTGCATTTTTAGGTCCCTACCGTATATTTTATTTTTTAAAATTAGAGTTTAATTCCTTCATTCCCTGAAAAACTAATCTGGCTACCTCAACTCCTCCTTTGGTTTGAAAATGAGTGTTGTCTTTCTGGCCTTCCGGATAGGCTTCATATACGCCTGCGGGTAAATTCATGAAGTAGTTTTCAGTAACGTAAGGCTGTCCTTTTTTGGTAAAAAATTCTCTTGAAGCTTTGTTTAAATCTATTAAAGAAACCTTCATCTCTGTGGCAACATCTTTGGGTGCTTTATCATATTCGCCATGAGCATTGTTTAAAACATTGTCTTTCCATGGGAAATTCCTTGCTACAGGAGTCAGGATAATAGGATACGCTCCTTTTTCTCTTGCCTGCGATACAAAAAGCCTTAAAAACTCTTTGTACCCTTCAACATCTACATATCTTTCTGTTTTATCTACAGCTCCGTCATTATGTCCAAACTGCATGATAACTACATCTCCTTTTTTAAGGTTTTCATATACGGATCTCCAGCGTCCTTCCTGAAAAAATGTTCTGGTGCTTCTTCCTCCTCTTGCCCGGTCATCTACAAAAACACTATCTGTTTTTATTAAATTCTTTACTTGTTTTAAACTGTCTTTCGCAAAAAATTGTTGAAAAACCTGTCCCCAGCCAGTCACCGGATATCTCGTTTTCATATAATCTTTTCCCGGTTCATAATTATTGGCATAATCTGCCATAGTCGAATCTCCGATTAGATAAACGGTTGTTATATTGGATTTTTTTGTTGTAAAAGCCATAATCATAAGGCTGGCAGCAATGCAAAAAATTGAAACTGTAAATTTTGAATTCATTATTTATTTAAGTTTTTAATTAAAAAATCATAGATATAATTGACCGTAGGATCAACCCAGGGTTCAAACAGCCAGAAGGGATGCATTTTTACATCAAATTTATGAACTTCGGTATAAATTCCCCATTCTTTCATCATCCCGACTAACTCGTCCTGACCTGCATGAAATCTCGAAAATCCACTGTTAATGAATAAAACGGGACAGGACTTTTCGTTTGCCCAAAAAATACCGGAAGCGTCTTTCCAGATTTCGGGCTTTTCATAAAATGTACCTCCCAGCCATTCTACATCCGGAGAATTTGGTTTTCTGTTTAAATTTAGAGACGATGGTGCCATAAAATCGACTACCCCGTCAATATCAACAATAGCCTGAATTTCACTTGAAAAACCTAAATTTCCATGATCGCCTTCTTTAGATTGCACCCCATTTGTTAGTCCGACCAACATTGCCAGCTGTCCACCAGCCGAACAGCCGGAAATAGCAATTTTATTAGAATCAATATGGTACTTTTCTGCATTTGCCCGCATCCATCTGACAGCCGATTTGATATTGAAAACAGCTGCCGGATATTTTGCTTCCATCGAAAGCTGATATTCTACACATACTGTTACTATGCCTTTAGCAGCTAATTTTTGTGCCATCGGAATTTGTAATGATTTATCTCCCGATCGCCATCCTCCGCCATGAACCATAATTAAAGCAGGATATTTTCCTGATTTCTTTGGAGAGAAAACATCGACATGCAAATCCCTGTCTCCAAAAGGAGTGTTTTTTAATGTGGTGTAAATAACCTGTCGGTGTTCTGCAACTCCTGCCGGTAAGATATCTTTAGCTACTTTGATATCCGGAAAATGCCTGAGGTTCTTCTTAAACTCATTTGCTGCAGTAAAAGAAGTATCTCTTGGAATAGCACTAACTGTCTTTTGTGCCCAAATTTGGAAACACAGAAAAAAATTTAGAACGAAAATGATTTTATCAAATCTCATTTTTTGCTTATTAAATAATGTAATCAAAATCAATAATAGGATTGAACTTCAAATATACTGACAGTAATCAATTTATTCTTTGATAAACTTCGTTGTTTTAATTTTACCATTATCCAATATAATTTGTATAAAATAGTAACCCACAGAAAATCCTTCAACATTAATGGTTTGTTGAGTTGAATCATTCCCTTTCATCTCTTTTATTTTTGCACCGGAAAGATTATAAATTACAATTTTTTCAATCCCTGTATCAGTACTCACTGTAAAATCATTTCCTTTTACCGGGTTTGGATAAAAAGAAAATTTATTAGTAAAATTTACATCCTTCACTGATAAATTACATGATGTTGGAACTCCAGTCGTTGTATTGATGCCGCTTATTGTGTTGCTTCCGTTTACTGTTTCTGCTTTATAAGGAATAATCGCATCACCATTAGGAATACTAATAGAAGAGCAGTTTTGGAATACAAGCCCTGTTACAAAATTGACAACCATTCCCTTCTTTGCGCTAATCTTCACATTATCGAAAACAACATTGGTGATAAGGGATTCCGGCAAACCATAAAGTACTCCAGCGTTGGCCGAATTGTTTACGGTAATATTTTTGAACGTAATATTTTTCCAGGTTGGTGTTGTACTTGTAACTGTTCCGGGAGTTAATGTTGATGGTGACGCTGTAGGCTCTTTTGGATACCAACTTGTAATTGCAAACGGAGTCGATACATTTTCCATCGTAACATTCGAATAGTAAAATGTAGTTTCATTTCCCCCACGATCAATAGCTGATTTTAGGCGGAATCCGTTGGAAGTGCCATTAAAACTGCAATTATCGACAAAAACATTGTTTACATTAGAAGTGTAGCTTCCCACCGAAACACCGTGACCCTCACCAAAAGCACAATTTTTAATTTTAATATTCTGAGAATTGGCATCTACTGCCACATCATCGTCACCCACAGAGAATTTACAGTTCAGCACATCCAATCCGTCCCAGTACCATACATCCAGCGCATCTGTATTTGGAGCAGTTTCCGGTGCAATAACTGTTACATTTTTGATTGTTCCGTTTCCACCACGGCCACTGCCACTTTTTCCCATGGTAAGACTAACATTTGGGGCGTTGTGTACTTTAATATCAGAAATTAAAACCTTATTACAGGCCTTAAAACGTATTATCCCCGGACGACCGATACCAGTAGCATCAAAGGCTGTCCACCAGGCGCTGCCGTCTCCTTCTATAGTTCCTCCTCCGGTTATGGCAATATTGGTAAGGTTTTCTCCATAAATAAAGGTTGTATAACTATCCGTTGTTCCACTGTTTGGATAAGAACCGGCAGGAGATCCATTTCCGTTTCCGTAAGGCATCAACTGTAGGGTCGCACCTGCCGAAATATAAAGATTAACATTGCTTTTCATCGTAATGGGGCCACTAAAAAAAGGTGAAGCAGCGGCAGGAATGACAACAGTTCCCCCTCCTGCAGCGTTTGCAGCAATAATGGCTGCATTTATAGCCGCTGCATTATCAAGATTGGAAGTGCTTCCCCCATATATTGCCTCGGTAATCACATATTGAGTGGCAGGTATGTTAGGCAGGATTTGTGTAGTGGCGGCATCAGGAAAAGTCTCTGCCACAAATTGTGCAACACGGGTGGTATTTGCGGTCATAGCAAACGTAATTGTTCTATTTGTCGAAACAAGAGTTCCGTTACCATCTACCCATTTTGAAAAAACATATCCATATTCTGGATTTGCCGTCAAACTTATCAGGGTTCCTTCTGCATATTGGGTACCGGATAGATTCCCAATTATTGCTCCCGATGAAGCAGGACTCACATTGGTTGTCAAACTATACATGGTAACACTGGGGTCATTGGTCACTTTTTCAAAATAATCAAAATTACCTACATAGTTATTTCCTGATACAGGTTTAAATACAAAATACAAATCATGTGTACCTGCCGTTTGGCTTATTGCAGCAGAAACAATTTGATAAGTTGTCCAATTTGACGTCGAAGTCGCATTAACACTGGCTGTACCAATCAGAGTACCAGCAACTGCATCTATTCTTATTTCAACAGTCCCGGCCAAAGTGCCAACTGTTGGTGATCCGGTTTGCGTTTTACTGGCAGCTGCGATATCAAAACGGGTATCATATTGACTAAAAACATGTCCTGCGAATTTAACCCAATATCCATTTTTGCAACTTCCGATATTCTTACCTCCGGAGAGAGCCGCATTAGTTTCTGTGGATACACCATTGTAGGCGCTATAGTTTTCTGCTTCAATACGCTGAATTGTTTGCGAAAATCCTGTTAATGAATAGAGTACCAGTAATAAGGAAATAAAATATTGTTTTTTCATATTTAAATTTTTCTAGTTTTTAATCACTTTTACTTTATATACTACTCCGTCTGTATTTTTCATACTAATAATGTAAACACCGGAAGTCAATTTGCTTAAATCTACTGATCGGGTTGTATTAGCTGCTAAAACGCCTTGTTTTACCTTTTGTCCCAGAATTGAATACACTTCATAATTTACGCTTCCGGTTCCTTCTGGCAATGTTAGGTTCACGATATTATTTGTAGGTATTGGGTATGCACTTACTTCTTTTGATTGATTTTTCGTTCCTAAACCCAAAGTACCCAAAGTACTAACAGCGCTCAATCCACCATATTCACTAACAGCTTGTACTGTGTAAACATAATTACCTCCTGCTGTTGCAGCAGTATCTTCATAAGCTGCATCAGTTGTAATTGCCAACACCTTGCCGTCTCTGCTTACAACATAACAAATCGCATATTGATTATCATCCCATTTCAGCGTGTTGTTACCAAGATTCAAAAGATTAGTTGGCGCTCCAATTTGTTCCACCACCAAACGAGGATCCCATTTGTCTGTACCGCTAAGGACATTCTCTATGGTGTATTGATCTGCCTGTGCTTTGGTCAAAATTGGATTATAACTTCCTGTCTGATTAACACCACTCACTGAAAACACATTGGTTCTGTTCGCAGTATTAACCGCTATTCCACTTCCATTTACACTATTGTATTCTGCAAAAAGTGCCGGTAAAGTTCCCATACTTGCCCAGCCTAATGTATTTGGCTCATTTACCATTGTAGTATTCAGATAAACAGCTCTTGGCGAATTTTGCCATGGACGGCCTAAATAATAACTGGTAGTTGCTGTAATGGTGTTATTGTTAAAAATATATCCGTATTTAATGTCTGCTGTATGATTTGGAGCTACTATATAACCACTTGCTACAGAAACCAGTTTACATTCTTCAAACCAATGTGTTCCTCCTCCGCAGATAAAATCTACATCACCTTCAATGGTTGATTTGTAATAAAAACTTCTGTTTCCGCCTGTAACCTGGGTATCCTGCTTGCTTCTTAATTTGATTCCGTTATACACATTTCGATCTCCGGCAGGGTTTAGTGCTGGTCTTTGGCCTGATGTTGTGATTCCGTCTTTGTGTTCTATTGTTATATTCTCCATATATAAATCATTGGCTTCAATAGAAAGCACCGCATTCTTGATTCCCCATCCCGGATTTCCCTGAAGTATTACCTTGTCTTTTGACTGGGCAATTAAGGATACATTATTTTTTCCTGAAGGAAGCTGCAGTACAATTCCCTGTGGATTTGTTCCATCACCACCCAAATTATAAGTTCCATTTGTAATCAGTACCAAAAATCTGCTTGATGAATTAGAAGGTGCTGCAGTAAATGCCTCTGCAATGGTTTTTACATATTTTCCTGAGGCTATTTGGTCAGCTGTTGCATTAGCATCAATAATTAAATTGAATACACGTTTTGCAGGAACCGGTTTTTCCATTGTTTTAAATGATAGAGAAACTGCTGCAGCATTATTACCCGAAAGATCTGTAACCAATCCTGCTGGCAGACTAAAAGTATATTGTGTATTATAGTCCAAACCGAAATAGCTGAATTTTACTGTTTTATTTACAAATTCTGCCGTTAAATTTTTTCCGTTAAGTGTTGCCAATCCTGTACCTAACTTCACTTTTTCATCGTAATTAAGGATAATATTTCCGCTGGCACCAGCCGTTGTTGAAGCATTCGCAGGAATTGAAGACAAAAGCACCGGAGCAATTGCATCCGAAACTAAAACTTCTTCTGCTTTGATTATCACATTAGACAATACTGTTGCAGTTACATCGGTTGCACTTCCGTGTTTTGGTCCGTTTACATTTGGAAACCATCTCAGATATATTTTTGCTTTTCCTTCTGCTTCAACCGGAAGTATTCCTCCGATTGGCGTAACTGAGCTTGTATTTATGGTTGTTAAGCCTGAAATATTCTGAAAAGTCACACCGTCAAGTGAATATTGAAAAGTCCATTCGTCACAGCCGTAATAATATCCAATAAGTCCAGAGGAAACATTAATATTTTTATATCCAACCGTTGAAAAAGAGGTACTAAAATAGAAGAAATCGCCTCTAACCGTATTCCAAACACAGAAACCATTTTTCCCGCCTCTGTTTTGCAGTCTCACATTTGGTGCAAAAACATTATCTGCAACATTATAAGCAGATAGCTCAGGTTTGTTTTCAACTTTAGAAAACAATTCGGCAATTCTTGGATTAGCATACTGATCGTTCTTGAAGGTCCAGCCTGCTATAAATGATGCGTTATCATAAGTTCCTGTGACAGATCTGTTTTCAGTCATTGTAACAGCAGTACTTAAAGCAGTTGATCCGTCTGACCAATTGTTGAATTTAATAATATCATTTTCGACCGCCGTAATCGTAACATTTGTGCCTGTTTCGTAAACAGAGAATGCACCATCTTTACCAGCAGGAGAAACCGTATATTCGCCCAAACCGAAAGCGCCTGCAACATTTACATTTAAGCTATAGGTATTTACTGCTGCATATTCTGCAACCAAATTAGCATTTGAAGTGATCGTAAAAGTATATGGATTTGCCGTTGAAACAGGAGTTCCGTTTCCATCTGTCCATCTAACAAAGTTATAACCAAAGTTTTTATTTGCGGTTACAGTAATGGCAGTTCCATCAACAAAACTAACTCCTCCGGGATTCGAAGAAACTGTACCCGATGCGGCAGGACTTACATTCGTAGTTAAACTATAAGTAATCGCACCCGGAATGGTAGTCACTTTTTCTAAATAATCTAAATTAAATAAGTAACCCGTATTGGTTGGATGCTTAAAAACCAGATATAAATCATGTGTTCCGGTTGTAGGTATAATTGTTGTTGAAAATTTTTTGTAATCGCTAAATCCGGTTGATCCGCTTACTGTTACAGTTCCAATTAAAGTTCCGGTTGCCGAACCCAATCGCAACTCAATCGTCCCTCCTGTTGCTCCGGCTGCCAAAATATTAAAGCTACTGTCGTATTGATTAAAAACATGTCCGGTAAAGCTAATCCAGGTATTATTTTTAATGTATCCAACATTTTTTCCTCCGGAGAGCGCGGCATTATTTTCTGCTTTTGCTCCTGAAGCTGTATTAAAAGTTTCGGCTTCAATTTTTTGAATTGTTTGCGAAAATCCCATTACTGAAAAGAGTATCAGTAACAAGAACATAAAGTAATGTTTTTTCATTTTATGGTTTGGTTTATAGTTAGTAACTTATCTTCCTGCTCCAATTTAATTTCGGAGAAAGGTGTATTCGTAATTTAATTCATTAGATTTTAATTAATTTGATGATACATTTAATCAGTTCGAGTAATCCCGCCCAAAAGCGGGATTGCATCGAGAACAGTAAACTATCAAAACGGTTCCCGATACATTTTTTCTTGTATATCGATTACAGAAAACACTCGAATTGATCTTTTTAATATTTTTATTATTATCCTGAGCTTAGAACTAATCACTAAGGACTAATTACTAAGGACTAATCACTAATTACTCAACAAGTTTTACCTCGTCTTTAATCGACTCCAGCACTTTTATATCTTCATCAAAAGCCATTTTCTGACCATTTTTCTTCAATGATATTTCTTTTGTGGAAGTACCTCCAACCCAAAACAATTGGTTTTCTCCGGCAGATTTAAAACTTCCGACATTTATATTCTGGCTGTTAGAAAGACTGATTGCTATACCCGGTTTATCAAGTCTTAGATCAATATTATCAAAATCAATTTTACTTCCATAATTGATTTGGATTCCTGCTTCTGATCGAATAACCATGTTTTTGAATTGCAGATTTTCAACAGGCATTTCAGGGATTCCCATGATTTTTAAAGCTTGTTTGGCACCGTTTACATAAATATTTTTGAAATACATATTTTTAAACGAAGGAGTCTCTTCTGAAACTGCCATTTTTTCAACTGTCATTTCGCCTGTTTCCGGATCTTCATCAATTGCTTTTCCAAAATAATACAGGTTGAAATTGATGGCATCTGTTGGAATATTGTTCATTTTTATATCTTCCATCCAAATGTTTTCAACCGCACCGCCACGACCTCTGACCGATTTAAAACGCAGACCGCAATCGGTACCATTAAACGTCAGGTTTTTGACAAATATATTTTTAACTCCGCCTGACATTTCACTTCCGATTACAAAACCACCATGCGCATGATAGACCACACAATCCGTAATTACAAATAATTCTGTCGGTTTTCCACGATCCCTACCTTCTTTATCTTTACCTGATTTGATACATATCGCGTCATCGCCAACATCAAAACGACAGTTTGTTACAGTACCAATTCTGCAGGATTCTAAGTCAAGACCATCTCCGTTTTGAGAATACCACGGATTACGAATGGTGAGATTACTTAAAGTAACATGCTCGCACATTAACGGATTGACATTCCACGCCGGAGAATTCTGAAAAGTAACGCCATCCAACAACAGTTTTTTACAATTCACAAGACTCACCATTACCGGGCGAAGTGCTTGTTTGTAAGGCTCCATATTTTCGACAGTAGCCGTTTTAGGAAGTTTATCTTTTTCTTCGTTGCCAATATAAGCTCCTTCTGAAGGGTACCAAATTTTACGGTCTTTAGACAATACTCCTCCGGATTTAACAAGTTCACTCCATTGTCCGGCAGTCATTTTGCCAATTTTAACCGGACGCCAAGCAGAACCGTTTCCATCAAAAATTCCTTCTCCTGTAATGGCAATATTTTCTAAACCAACTCCCATAATTGGAGATTCACAACGGATAACCTTATTCCCTTCAAAATAGGATTCTATCAGTTTGTATTGCTTCACATCGCTTGTAAAAGAAATAAAAGCACCATTTTTGGTATGCAGATTTACATTGCTTTGCATCTTTATCGGACCGGTAGTCCACATCCCTGAAGGAATCACAACAACACCTCCACCCGATTTTGAGCATTTATTGATAGCATCATTAATCGCTTTTGTACAAAGCTGTTCTGTGTTTGGAACAGCTCCGAAATCAACAATATTCAACGTGTCTTTTTTAAACTTTGGAAGCTGTACTTCCGGCATATTAAAAGGGAGTTTGCTTTCTGTGGAAACCTTGTTTTTTTGTTTGGATTTATTTTGAGCAATAATATCGTTACAGAAAATCAGGGAGAACATTACTAATCCGATAAGGGAAACTTCTTTAATTTTTATCATAATTAATTTTATGTTTTAATCGCTGCTATAATTTTTTTGAAGCAGAAAAATTGAATATTTTCAGGCGTGTAGTCCCGCTATTCGTTGCAATCTTGTAAGCCGAACCCCGGCTCACAAGGATTTCCACTGCTATCGGGGCTAAATGGAGATATTTTGTTTTTTTGCGGACAATCAAATTATTTTTTATCCAAAATCTTTTGCAATTCGATACCCGCCATAATAAACGGACCAACTGCTTTGGCATCATCATCCCTTATAGGTTCTGAAATATAATATTCAAATGAACCATCACGATCTTTAGGATTTTTTCCTCCTAATCCGGCAACAGCACAGCATTTTGAAATCGAAATAGTGCCGTCTGCATTTTCTTTGATGAACTGTTTTTGGATTCCGTTAAAACCAATCCTTGCCGATTTTAGAAACTTTAAACCTACATATCCTTTTCGATACGCCTTCGCAAACGAATAAACAAACATCGTTGAACAGGTTGATTCCAGATAATTGCCTTTACGCCCCGGCTGATCCATTACCTGCCACCATACCCCAGCATCTTTTTCCTGTGCTTTAAGGACAGCTGTAAATACTTTTTGGAGGATTTTTATCAAATCTTTTCGTTTGGGATGCTCTGCCGGAACAAAGTCCAGAATATCAACCAAGGCCATACAATACCAGCCCTGAGCGCGTCCCCATATGTGGGAAGAACGTCCTGTTTCCTTATTCGCCCAAAATTGTGCTTTCTTCTCATCATAGCCATGAAAATTCAGTCCGGTTTTTGAATCAAAAGTGTGTTTTTGAATGAGTTCTGCCTGCAAAATGGCATCATCAATGGACTTCGGAACATTAAAAACGGCTCCATATTCTGCAGAAAACGGATCTGCCATATAAACGCCATCCAGCCACATTTGCCAAGGGTAACTTTTCTTGTGCCAATAGCCTCCATCTGAGTTTCTTGGATGACCTTCTAACTGTTTGTGGAGTGTGTCCATTGCTTTTTTGTAGCGCTCCTCACCCGTTTTTTTATATATTTCAAAAAGAATTTTTCCGGAGTTTATCAAATCAAGACTATATTTTTCCAGTTCGTAACCTCCTAATATTTTTCCTTCCTTATCAATGAGCTGATCAGCATATAAAACTCCGTAATCCCAGTACTTTTGTTCCTTTGTATAATCATATAACTGTTGATTGGCAAGTGTTACCAATCCGTTTGTATAATTCCATTTAGGAAATTTTACACCATCCAGAAATACCGGATTTGGAGTACGTTTTTGATCGGAATCGGCCATTTTTTTAGCCCATTCAATTGGTGAAATTTGATTGTCCTTTGGTTTTAATTGCCCAAATGAAGCCAAGTGGTAAACCAGAATTGAGAGGACGTAATATTTAATTTTATTTATCATTTTTTATTTGAGTAAAGTATATTTATACTTTTAGAAATCAATGTCATCCTGAGCCCATTCGGCTTCGCTCAGGATAAACTAAGTCGAAGAGTTTTAAACGGAAAGGGCTTCGACTCCGCTCAGCCTGACAACTTTTTATTTTTATATTACTTATTTTCTTCTACTCTAAACCAATCGTAATCGGCATAACTGCTGTCACTAATAAGTTTCGTTCCTGTTGCAAACAATCCTATTTTTGCTCCTACCCAACGGCCTGCAACAAGTTTAAAAGGTTTGCCAAATGCTTTGAATGTCTTTCCATCAGTACTGTAATAAAAAGCCGCTTTTGAGTCAAAAGGCTCTTTGTTTTGTACCATTTCGACCTTAGTACGGAAATAAATTGTTTTTTGATCGATGGGTATTGACGCTACTTCTGTCTCAGTATTCTTAGAAGTACGGGCGTCATTCATTAATCGCTGTACTAATTTGAGTTTACCTTCAACATCTTGTTCAATAGCGATGTACGCATAATCTTCACCAAAAAGAATTAGCCCGGTACTGCATTGTTTTGCATCTGGATTGTTCTCAAAAGTGAGTTTTGAGGTGGCTGTAAAGTTTGCACCAGGTAATTTTTGTAATAATTGATTAGGCATCATCCACATAGTTTTTATAGTTTCGTCACGAGGAATACAATTTAAACGCATAAATCCGAGATTGGCAGATGACCATCCCCATTGTTGTCCGGGGTTTTGATTGGCCTGCCACTGCCATTGCAGTCCCAATTGATGTCCGTTGAATTCATCCGAAGAAACCAAAGGAGTTGCGGGAAAATTTTTGCCCACATTTGGCTTTGTGTATTCCATAACCGGTTCTCCAATGCCATCATTATTAGAATCTTTTCCCATTATTGGCCAGCCGTCTTTCCAGGTAACAGGCTGCAGATTGACAACTCGCCCATATGCCCAACGATCCTGAAAGTGTATAAACCATCCGTCTCCGTTTGGCGTTTCAACATATCCTCCCTGATGTGGGCCGTTCATTTTTGTATCTCCTTGGTGCAATACGATTTTAGATTCATAAGGTCCCCAGACATTTTTAGAACGCATAGCCAGTTGCCATCCCGGTTTTACACCTCCGGCAGGAGCCATTACCCAATAATAGCCATCTCTCTTGTACATTTTAGAACCTTCAACAGTGGTATGACCATTATGTCCGTCAAAGACCATCGCCGGATTACCAATTAATTTGGCTCCATCTGGCGCAAGTTCTGACAACATTAAAACAGTCTTTACAGCTGCACGGCTACCTGCAAATGCATAAGACAGATATGCTTTTCCATCTTCATCCCAAAACGGACAGGTATCGATGATTCCTTTTGCTTCTTTTACCAATATCGGCTCATCCCAAGTCCCTGCCGGGTCTTTGGTTTTAACCATATAAATTCCGAAATCAGGATCACCCCAATAAATATAATATTCGCCATTGTGATAACGAATTGAAGGTGCCCAGACACCATCGCCATGACGTACCGTGCGATAATGTTCTACAGGAAATTGATTTTGTAATGCGTATCCAATTAATTCCCAGTTTACCAGATCATTTGAATGCAGAATCGGAAGTCCCGGTGAACTGTTAAAGCTGGAAGCAGTCATATAATAACCGTCTTTGCCCGCACATACATCCGGATCTGAATAATCCACATGTAAAATAGGGTTTTTGTACTTTCCGTTTCCTAAATCGCCATTCCATCCCTGAGCATTTGCTCCTAATCCATAAACTGTCAGACCTATGGACAGTACTAATTGTTTTAATTTCATTTTAAAAAGTATTTAATCAACATGTTTTTACTAAAAAACATTTATAATAACAGGCACTGATTATCTCCGGACTAAAATGTCTGAGGTCTCAGCATTAGAAAAAACATGGTAGGAAAAAGAAGTATCCGGGGTTAGGATACTTCTTTTTTTAACTAAACAATTAACCAGCAGGTATTAAGGAAGCCATCTAAGATCGCCCACTTTGTTTGTAACAATTGGAGAATTTGAATCTTTGATTGTTAAATCTCCTGCTTTTGGATTTACGAATAAGTCCTGAGCACTTATTCCTAATGCGGTACCCTGAATACTCGAAGGTCCCAGCAGATAATTTGTAGTGGTATAATTATTACTGAATGAAGTTGTACTGCCTGCAGCAATTGACTGGATAACTTTACCACAAGCTGAGGCTAATAATACATTTTTGAAAACCAAAGTAGACCCTACAGCTGCCGGGAGATTAATCAACCCTCGGTTATAAGCATAATCATAAATAGACACATGGTCGTATTCTAAATAAATTGGATAAGTAGAGGTACCATAATCGAACAGGTTTTTAAAATTGTACGTATTATTGGTTGTCCCATAATAGTCTCTCATAAAAGTACAATTTTTGAAAATAGCTTCTTTAAAATTGTCAGCTCCGGCAGAACCCAAAACAAAGGTACCATAGGTTCCTGAATGACCTCCTACTTCATCCAGAGTACAATATTCCATCTTAAAGCTTCCTACTTCTTTGTATTTTCCGCTTCCCTGATGTCTCCAGAAACCGCGTTTAAAATTATTAAAGTCGCAGTTGTAAATGATAACCTCTCCAATTTTCCATGAAGTTCCGCTATTAAAGAAATAACTGGCATCAATAGTCTGATAAAAACGAATGTTTTCAAACTCTAATGAGGTTAAAAATGATCCTTCAGTAATATTCCAGTTTCCGTTCATCTCAATTTGAGGTTTTGCTCCTTCTGTACCACCTTTAAGTTTAAAACCTTTTGAAATCGTAAATGGTGTAATCTTGAATAACGACCCTGCTTCAAGGAAATATACTGTTCCTTCCGGAATTGTAGCGTCAGTATTGTTTTTTTTCAATAATGCATCTAAATCATCCCCTTTCATAACCAAAATCTGTCCTGGTGATGGTCCTGCTGAACGGAAACTTTCCTGATTGTATGGTCTGTCATAAACACGTGGCTTATTATTGTCGTAAACATTTACATTGTAGGCTGTACTTTTTTCAAGACCTTCAATTTTAGCCTGTCCAAGACTTATTTCTGCCTGAGTCAATTTACGTCCTATAGCCGGAATTTCCTTAGACTGTGCCGGTGCTACTGAAATACTGTCGACTGGATTAGCCGCATCGATTGTCCAGCTTACGGTCACTTCAGTTTCAGTAATATTTACTTTCTCTACAGGTTTCAATATTTGAGCATAAGTCGGGCGATCTTCTGTCAAAGCATTTGTATAAGCCCATTGCGAATTAAATTTAGCGTCATCACTATTAGCGCGAACCCTTATATAGAACTGCGTTTTATATGGTATATCATCCATTAAAATTTGCGTATCTGTAATAGTATACGATTTGAATAAACTGGAGTAGTAATTATCTAAATGCAATTCTACCGTATAGGAAACAGCATCATTTACTTTGTACCATACTACTGCAATAGAATTACTTTTAACCACAGGAGCAGTAAGTACAAACTTTGGCTGAAACAAATCTCCAACCTTAGCATAAGCAAAATCGTCTTGCTGGCAGGAGTTTAGCATTCCTCCAAACAAAATCATGCTGAGGAATGATAAAATATAAATAGCTCTTTTTGAATTTTTCATATGTAATTCAATTAATAGTTAAAACCATAATAATTCTGAATAGCCCCACGATGATCTGAAATCACTTTTGAAGGATAAGGACATAAATAACGCAATGGGTCATTTGGAGATTTAGTTGAAGCGTTATTGAAGTTTATGAAACCTCTAAAACTCCACTTAACCTCGTTGTTTGGTTCATAAGCCTGCGTATCGTTATTTAAGGCATACCATTTTGTGGCAAAAGTCGTTTCTGTATAACCTGCGGGTTTGGCTTGTAAAACCGGATCAATTCCTTTTATATCTAAAATTATTCTGCCTGCATTAATTGGGTCCGGAATCTCTTTCCAGTAAACGCTTCCCGGAACATTGTCAACACCCGGAACATACGCTCCATTGGCTACTTTGCCCCAGTTCACGAATTTGTTATATTGATTGTAAATTACTTCACTGTATTTATTCCAACGGGCTAAGTCAAATTTACGCTTGCTTTCTCCGCCAAGTTCCCAGGCACGTTCATCCATAATTGCCTGAAAAAACAGATCCGGATTTGATTTTGAGGAAACATAGCTATCTACTTTTGCTCCCCAGTCTGCCTGACTGAATGCTCTGCGGCGCACTCGTTTTAAACATTCCTGAGCATCCTGACGAGGACCAAATCGTTCGTTTACCGCTTCAGCATACATCAACAGTACATCTGCAAATCGCATCCAGGAGTAGTTGATACCTGTTCCTTTAGTACTTGTACCTCCTTGTGGGGCTGAGTAAAGTTTTGACCATTTTCCAACAGCCAGCTTAGCTAAATCCAGACGAATTACCTGTTTTAAATTGGCATCATACGAGTAAGGTGCGCAGGTAAGATCACGTCTCAAATCTTTACTGTCAAACGAGTACAAATAGGTTCCTGCTAAATTGAGACTTCCGGAAGCGCTTCCGTAAGGGTGAGTTCCTTCTATAATTGGAATACCAATAGCATAGCCATATTCGCCTGAGATAGATTTCAATAATGGCAATGAAAACATTACATCATCATTAACCGGAGTTACCCAATTGTTTTGCGTAATCCAAAAATTGCGATAACTTAATTTGAGGTCATGCTGTCCTTCATTAATTACTTTTCCTAAATACTGAATGGCAATATCATAATACAATTCATGATTTTCCCCACGAACCATATGACCAATACTGGCTGCATCACTATCCGGGCGTAAAGTCCATCCTCCGCGTGTAAGGGCAAGCAAACCAATCAAACCCTGATTGAAGCTTCTTGATGCACGTTCTGTACCATACTCTACTACGCTTGCATATTGCATTAATGGCTCTACCGATTTTAAATCGTCTATTAGAAATTCAAGAATTTTATTTCTGTCTGTAACTCCTACTCTAAAATCCTCATCACCTGTTGATGATTTAGTACGAAACACAACGTCTCCCCAGATTCGGATCATATCTAAATATATCATGGCACGGATTGTTTTAGCTTCTCCATACATTTGCGTAATTTTTGAAGGCTCAGTTTTGCTGGCTGTTTTATAAAGATCAGAACCTTCAATTCCTTCAATAACATCATTCGCAGCATTGATAATCTTGTACATGGCATTCCAGGTAGAATTAAGGGTTGTCCAATACGGTTTCGGTTCAAAACAGGCAATATCAGAGCCGTTAACATTAACTGCAGTAGTGCTTACCGCTGCCATCTCTACATCTGTATTCGGATTAAAAACAAAGGCAAGACGATTAGAATACGTATCATCAGTCAGCATAAGTGTATATACCCCTGCAAGTGCAGATTGTATTTCACTTTCAGAACTAAAAACTTCATCTCCGGTAAAACCGGTTGCCGGCTGTACGTCTAGATAATCATCACAAGCTGTAAAGCACAGTGCGAAACTAAATAGCATACTTAATAATATCTTTTTATTCATAATTTTAAATTTTGATTTAATTAAAATGATAACTGAGCTCCTAAAGTGTAGTTTCTTGTCCTTGGATATGCATTGTAATCAATGTTAGGTGTCAATCCTGTTGACAGATTAACTTCCGGATCATAGCCTGAGTAATTCGTCCAGACATATAAATTAGTACCGGTTACATACAAACGAACTCTGTTAAATATTAATTTTTTGGATACGTCTATTGGAATTGTATATCCTATAGAAAGTGTGTTTAATCGTAAAAAAGAACCATCTTCAACGGCATAAGACGAAGCAATAGGACGACCGATTGATGTTGGGCTCCACATAGTGGCATTTTTATTGAAATCTGCCAAAAGTGCCGGAGAGTAACGAAGATCATTCCCCATATCATCAAAGTTACGCCAACGGTTATCCATCGACACTTCCATTCCTAAGTTGTTTTGGTTGTTTTGATACCATGAAGTCATCATAACTTTGTTTGCGTTGAAAACATCAAACCCATATACAAAGTTGAAAAAAGTAGAGAAATCAAAATTTTTCCATACTGCATTCAGTCCAAAACCTCCTGAATATTTTGGGTTTGTATCCCCAATCACTTTTCTGTCATTCGCACCAATTACATACGTATTTGAATCTGATGCATCAACAGGTGTCAGTTTTTTAAATTTAGCATTTCCCGGACGCGGATCACCTGACAGGTTTTTGGAGTTTGCCACACCTTCTTTCAGTTTCCATGTTTTTGTTAATGGGTCAAATGAGTCGAAATCATCCATGGTGTAAAAACCATCATTAACAAAACCATAAATCAACCCTTTTGTACCGCCTACATAAGCACGATAATCGTCATCATTTAACAATTGTGTTCCTGCCCATCCTGAACTAAGGATCCATTCACTCTCTCCGGTTGAAAGTGCGTCAATTTTATTTTTATTATATCCAATATTGAAATTTACATCCAGATGAAAATCTTTTTTCTGAATCAGATTGGCATTAATTGCAAATTCAACCCCTTTGTTGGATGTCTGTCCCACATTGGTCATAATTTTACTAAAACCTGATGATCCGGGAATATCAGAAGGCACTAACAAATCTTTTACCGTGTTTTGGTAAAATTCGATATTACCGGTTAGACGTTCTTTAAAAAAGCCGAAATCAACACCTATATTGGCAGTATAAGTTGTCTCCCATTTCACGTTAGGATTGTTTAAATACGTTACACTCTTACCGCTCGGATTATAAAAGTTATAGTAGTAATGACTCTCCTCTCCCCAGCCTACTGATCTGTCTTGTGAAACACCATAATATTTGGCGTACAAATCGCCATCAATTCTATCATTACCCGAAACTCCGTAACTTAAACGTAATTTTAAATTTGAAACGGTTGTACTCTCTTTTAAGAATTTTTCATTTGATATTCTCCATGCAAATGCTCCGGCTGGAAATACTCCCCAGCGATTTGCAGGACCGAACTTTGTGGAACCGTCTGCACGAATTGTAAATGTTGCAAGGTATCTGTCGTCATAACCGTAATTTACACGACCGAAGAATGATGAAATTTTATTAGGCGAACCTTCTTTTGATGAGTTATTATAACCTTTTCCTAGGGCAAGATTATCCAATGCTTTCTCTGCTGTTATACTTTCAGGGAAATAACCCGTGTAATAAGTTTTACTGGCACTCCTCTGATCCTTCATTTCCTGCCCCACCATAGTTTGAAAATCATGAACATTATTGATTTTGAAGCTATAATTTAATACATTGTTCAATTGTGTACGAGGACTTTGAGTCATTTGCCAGCCCACTACCGGCAGACCTCCATTAGCATTTGCAGTACCGGTCTTTAAGCCCCAAAAACGGCCGTCTTCTTCATACTGGTATTCAAAACCGAATGAGCTGCGAAAAGTCAATCCTTTCATTAAATTCCAGGTCAATGCCCCCACTGTATTGAATGTACGTGCGGTACGCTCCCGATAATTTCTTTCGGCTTCCTGTATCGGATTGAAACGCGGAACAGGTTCATAATCTTCCGGATCAAAATAAGTATCATCATCAGGCAATGTCATATAATCCTGTAAACCCAGTGTTGGTGCCTGACGCAGTGCAGTAAGCAAATTAACCCCTTCTGTACCTGCTCCTTCAATTTTCTTGTTTATAAAGCGGGACTGGAATTCGAAAGTAAATTTATCAGACAGTTTTGTATTAAGCGTTAGGTTCATGTTGGTCTGCTTTAAACCAGTTCCTATTAATACTCCGGGCTGATCCTGATTGGTTAGCGAAAACTTGAATTTGGTTTTTTTATTACCTCCATTCATACTAAAATCAAGGTATTTAGTAATCGGGTTAGTACCAAAAATTTCGTCCTGCCAGTCTACTCCATGATCACCTTTATAAATATACATTTCATTCGCCTGTCCATAACGATTGTAAAAAGCAGTCGGATTTGAGGATCTTCCTTTTTCATACTCATATTGCATCATAACATATTCATACGGATCCATTACATCCAGACGGTTCGCTAAGGTTTTTATTTGCATATAACTGTTTATATTCACTGAAACCCTTCCTGCTTTAGGATTTTTTGTAGTAACCAAGATAACCCCGTTAGCACCACGGGCACCATAGATAGCAGTAGATGCAGCATCTTTTAATACCTCTACCGATTCGATGTCTGTTGGCGGAATATCATTTAAGGTAGCAACCTCAAACCCATCAACCAAAATTAAAGGTGCATTGTCCTGAGTAATAGAACCTCCTCCACGAACCCGTATCATTATCTCGGAACCAGGAGAACCATCTGCCGAAGTAATCTGAACACCCGGCAATTTACCTACCAGCGCTTCTGCTACGTTACTGGTTGGAACTTTTTCTAATACTGTTCCTTTGATACTGGATACGGCACCGGTCAGGTTTGCACGTTTTTGCGTACCGTAACCAATTACCACTACTTCATTCAATTCACTGGTCGATTCCTTCATCTCGATGTCAATTCCGGAGGTGCGCCCATTTAAAGGCACCGTTATATCTTCCATACCAATAAATTTAACCACCAAAACAGCCGTTTTAGGGTTCGTTACTTTGATGGAAAATTTTCCGTCAAAATCACTGGTGGTATTTGATTTTTCATTCTTTACAATAATTGTTGCGCCAGGAATCGAGCCCATTTTATCTCTCACCACCCCGGTCACAGTTTCCTGAGCATAACCGCCAATCGCAAAAAACAAGACGATTAACGTGCTCATGATATGTTTTTTTATCATCATAACTACTATATTTTATTTTGATTTAGATTTGTTTTCAAATCTGTTCATCATTGAATTTTATTTATCTGGTCTGTACAACTCCATTAATGGTCACTACATAATCTTTAATGATTGGTGTATCGGGATCATTAAGATTAAAATCGATATTAGTAACACCGTTTCCTAAAATTGGAAAAGAGCCTTCAATTTCTTTTGTTTTTACTACAACCAAATCGGCTGTCATAAATTCAATACGAATCGTAACATTATTCGCTGCTTCATCAGTCTGAAATACAATAAAATCATCTAAGTAGTTAATTCCTCCTGTGGTTGTTTTCTTTGATCTGGAAACGGTCATATCTCCTTTTACAAAGGTTTCATCGGAGACTTTGTATCCGTTACGTTTTACAGAAACAGTAGTTTTTATGACAGCATAACCTGGATCGGCTACGATGTCTTTTGACTTCAGGCGTAATGTCCCTGTTCTGGTAAGAATGTTCATGGTAAGCTTTTCCTCAAATGGTGTTCCATAAGGAACCACTGCCGATAAATTTACTTTTTGATCAGCATTGACTGACTGAGGAACAACAAAATCATTTAGATTAACCGGTAACGGAACCATTTCTACCGGAATATCAGATGCAATAAACTTGTAACTTCCTTTTTCAAGGGCAAAACGATAAAGCGAACTGTAGTTGCCAAAATAATCACCGTTATCTTTATAAATAAAAATAGGTCTTGTCGATATACCTACATTTATATTCCACGGATTACCATTCAGCTGAAGTGCATAATCTCTCACAACAGAGGGCTCGTATTTCATTTCATCACTAGAGCAGGAAGTCATGATAAAAAGAAATACGCCTACTCCGAGTATTAGTTTTTTTATGTTTTTCATATCCTATTATTTTAATTGAAACTGTTTATCTGCTAAATATTCGTCTGTTGAGACCAATACGCCAGTTAATAATAGAATGAGAGTCTGGTTTGTTTTCATAAGTTTTGGTTATTAATAGTTAGTTAAAAATTAGTTAAAGACTTTTGGTTTATGCAGCAAAACTAGAGATAGCGAGCTGGAAAATGGTGTAAATATTGCTTTTCGAGGAGGGTGAAATCACTAATTCGAGTAGTAATAATTGATGATTAGTCAATTAATTAGGATATTTTTTACATTGTACTAAAAAATAACCGCTAATAAAAAACAAACTCGCATTGTATTTAGCTAAAAACAAAGTTTGAAGCTTTAATAAATTTTACAAACCCGAGTTCTTTAGTAAGAAGATTTTGAATTGCCTCCTGCTTCAGCTGGAGGATTATGATTTGATGTAGTAAAGGCTTTAGCAAAAATAACGTAGCAGTTTCATTTGGCTAAAGCCAATAACCTTTGAAATTTATTTACCTCCAGCTGAAGCAGGAGGCAATTGATAGATTTTGTAAGATCCTTTTTGCGGATAATAGTCAATTAGTATTTAAAACAAACACTATAAATAAAAAAGAAAACTTCTGCATTTTAAAAATGGTAAGTGCAAAAATTTTCCTTTAAATCTGAGTTCGATTAATACAGCACAGAACTTGTTTGCAAATAAATTATATCAGTTATGTTCCTGCAAGGTCTTTTTGGAGACCTTGTAGGTATCTTATCATCAGTATGCATACCTACAAGGTTGAAAAAACCTTGCAGGATATCCAATAGATAACAAATTATTCAATAATCGAATTCAGGCTTTAAACTATTTCTGCATTTTATATTATTTATCAGCGATTCAAGCGACGGTATTCAGCCGGTGTATAATTAAATTTTGCCCTAAAACACTTTCCGAAATATTTCAGATCATTAAAACCAACTTCAAAACAAATTTCCTTGATCAGCAAATCTTCTTTTTTAATAAGTTCGGCTGCTTCATTCAAACGCATATCGCGAATAAATACTACCGGCGAAACTCCTGTAATACTTTTAAGTTTATTAAAGAAACTGGCACGCGACATGCACATCAATTTACCTAATTCATCAACTGAAAAATCTGATTTAGACATGTTTTCCTTTACCAGATTTATTACCTGTAACATGAATTTATGATCCTTTGTAGAAATTTGCAATGGCTCTTTTTCAGAAATTTCAGGAATTGTACCCGTAGAATATAACTGTTGAAGGCGTTGACGCTGTTCTAAAATATTTTTTACCCTTGCTTTTAAAAGACTTACATTGAAGGGTTTGGTTATATAATCATCAGCGCCGTATTCCATTCCGTCCAATTTACTTTCAATTGCTGTTTTTGCACTAAGCAGAATTATCGGAATGTGACTTGTCGCAAGGTTGTTTCGAATCAATTTAAGCATTTCTATCCCATCCATTTGTGGCATCATGATATCACTGATGATAAAATCAGGAGATAATTCTGCAGCTTTTAAATGCCCCTCTCCTCCATTTTCTGCTACATAAATAGTATACTCTTTTTCTAAAACAGAAACAATAAAGGCTCTTAATTCAGGATCGTCTTCTACAATCAAACCTACAGGATTTTGTTCTTCCTCTTCATCAAATGTCTCCAAAATGGACTCCTCTTCAAATTTGTGATCATTAACAAAATGCTCATCAGATTCGGATTCCTCAAATATAATATCCACATCCTCATTAAAATGTTTATATCCTTTTAAGAAACTAATTTGAAAACAGCTTCCTCTACCAGGAGTACTGTCTACTAAAACACCTGCTCCGTGTTTATCTGCCAAATCCCTGACAATAGAAAGCCCTATTCCAGTGCTTGGGTTATAGGGATTTTCATTGTAGTTTGAAAAACGTATAAACAATCGTTTTTGAAGTATCGGACTAATCCCCGGTCCGTTATCCATCACTTTTAGAAAAACTTCTTTTTCAGATTCTTCCACATATACCTGAACCAAATCTCCTTTTCGACAATATTTAAACGCATTTGAAAGCAGATTAACCAAAATCTTATCAAGACTATCCGGATCAGCCCAAACAACTGGTTTTGAATCACTAATATTTACCTCCAATTGTATGTTACGCTGAATACTCATTTCACTAAAATTTTCACTTATTTTAGTTGCAAACACTCCTAAATCTATCTCACTAACTGCAAGTTTCCTGTCCTGAATTCTTCTTAAATCTAAAATCTGATTTACCAGATTCAATAACTTATTGCTGTTTTTTTCAATAATTCGAAGCTGGCCTTTTACAGAATCTTTAATATCATCATCGGTAAGCATTACCTCCAAAGGTGCCGTGATCATGGTAAGAGGAGTCCGGATTTCATGCGAAATATCAGTAAAGAATTTTAATTTTAATTCCCCCATTTGTTTCTGCAATTTTACATCACTTCTCAGTTTTAATATGGTCAGGATCGCACGATTAACCACTAAAAATAAACCAATAGCCAATACCAGATAACAGAAATAAGCCAAATTAGTTCCCCAAACAGAAGGCCGAATCGTAATTTTAATCTGCCTCTGATTATCTGCCCATAGATTATGACCATTTGTAGAGGATATCAAAAGGGTATAATTTCCCCTTCCCAAATTCGTATAATTAATGGATTGCCCCCCTTTAAGATAATTCCATTGCTTATCAACTCCTTCGAGTTTGTAGCGATACACAATACTCTCGCTTTTAATGTAATCCAAGGCGGAAATTTGTACTCTGAAAAAATTCTGATCGTGTTGCAGCGTAACTTCTTCCAGTAAATCAGGATTTTTAGGCGTATCAGGATTTATTTCATGTAGTTCTTTATTATTAACCAAAAAACCGGATATTGCCAGGTAAGGCTTGAAATTGAAGGCTTTAATAGCTTCAGGTCTGAAATAAATAACTCCGTTTGAATACCCTACTGCAATTTCACCATTTGCAAGGCGGCATTTTGTTGCTTCTGAAAATATTTCTGTACCAATAAGTGATTTCAGTTCAGGAAACGTTTCGGCAGTATTTTTCTTGGAATCAAATCTAACCAACTGGTTGTCACTCATTAACCAAATATTCCCAACTTTATCCTCTTGCATTGCCACTACTCCTTCAACAGGAAAAGCAGTACTCTCGTTCCAAACTGACTTAATATTCAATTGCTCCTTTTTATACAAATCATTCAAAATCAATCCATTGCCATTGGTTGCAAGCGCTACCTTATTGTCATGGGTTATTAGAACATCTAAAATATCGTTGCCTGAAACCTGACGATATTCTTTAAACTGCAGTTTTTCTGCGGGTTTATTTTCTCCGGAAAAAGAGAATAATTTATGGGATGAAATAAAAAATAATTCATGCTTTTTATTTTCAACTATAGAACGAACTTTATCAGCTGTTTTTATCGGAAAGTTTTTTAGTTCGTTCCTGTAATTAATAAAACGGAATTCATCATTTGACTGACGAATGAGATTGATTCCTCCTCCCCAGGTAGCTATATAAATCTGACCTGATGACGCCTGAAAAATTTTATAAATATCATTTGAACTAATGCTGTATTTATTATTTTCATCATATTTATAATGAGTCACTTTGTAGTTAAAAAGCTGTCCTGTAGGGGCTAAACAAAATAATCCATTTCCACGGGTTCCAATCCACACCTTGTTTTTGGTATCCTGCATCATGCTGTAAATATCTGCTCCCCATCCCGGACCTGCCTGAGACAATTGTCCGTCAGATGCTAATACACCTATCTTGTTTTTTTTCGCATCAAACAAGGTGATTTTTTCAGTACGGCTTGCGGCCCAAATATTACCGCTTTTATCTGTCATCAGACTACGAACATTATGTTTATGACCGTTATTCGATGAATTGAGATTTAATATTGAAAAATTACTGTTATTAAAAGTGATCAGATCTAATCCCTGCTTGAAGGAACAAAACCAGAGGTTTCCTAATTTGTCGAACATTGCCTTATGCATCACATCAGACACTGTTTCTTTTGATTCTTTAATAGATTGGATAATCGAGGATAATTTGTTGTTTTTTTCGTCCCAATAAGCAAATGGTTCACTGTGTGACTGAATCCAGACCTTTCCGTCCGGTGAATTAAGCAGAAAACTTTTTCTTTCGATACCGGCAGAGGCCGGATCAGCTGAATCAACTTTCATATGTCTTAGTTTTCGGGTAACCAAATCAAATTGATACACACCTGCTCCTGCACCCTCAAACCAAAACTGACGCGAATGGCTTGATCCTAAATAATTAACATTCTTATCAGGAAAACCTGCCAATGTTTTACTATTGTAAACATCCAGTTTGCCCGTTTTTGTATCATAAATATAAAAGCCATTGCTGCGTGTTATTAGCAATACTTTGCTTTCGCCCACACTTTCTTCATTAATAATATCTTCGTTAATCCCCAGCTCAAAATCAAAAAAAGTACTTGATTTTTTAGTAAAGCGCGTAAGCTTTCCACGGGCTCCTCCAAACCATATATCCTCTTTGGTTTCCATGAAAGAAATAAACGAATAAGACTTTCCGGACTGTCCTTTCATATTTACAAAAAAATATTCGGGCCCTGTACCCAGCTTTTTTAGTCTGCAAATACCGTTATCTGTCAAAATCCAGGTTGTTCCCAATCTATCTTCAAAAACATCATGGACTTTACCACAATGTTTAGAAGGGTCTAAAGGAATTTTTCGAATTTTCTTATTCGTTTCGAAAACTGTCAGATAGTTTTTCTTTTCAGGAAACAACCACACTCTTCCGGAAGGCATAACTTTAAATTTTTGAAAAACATTATCAGAAGATATAACAGATTTTCCTTCAACAGGGTAATGAAAATTTAATTGATGCGTATCAAAATAATAAATATCATTTTTTTCAGACTGAATCCATATACGCCCGTTTTTATCAAACTTAAATTTAGCAACCCTGTTCGATAATAAATTCATGGTATTGTTTTGTTCTGCCTTAAATTTCTGAAAAGTATTCCCGTCATAACGTATTAAACCATTGAAAGTACCAAGCCAGATAAATCCCTTTTTGTCCTGCTGTATATCAAGGATACGCGACTGACTTAACTTCAGATCATGCGAAAAATGAGTAAGAATACCCGATGGCTGTGACATACAAAGACCACAAATCAAACAGAAAAAAACTATAATTATGTTTCGTTTCAGCATTTATCTTTTTATTACGTAATGCACAAAAATATCAAAATTCTTTTCCCAACCTAAGATTCACCCTGTCAGTAGCCAAATACCACCCTTTAAATAGTAATTTGTACCTACTCGATATAGTAAAACAAATTATTAAATTTTAACAATGAGCTTTATAACGTCCCTTAAATAGTAATTTATCCCAAGCCAAAAAATATAAACATCTAATTTTGCGAAAGAAAAGTAATTGATTGTTCAAAATTTTCGAAATTTATAAAATAATTACCCCACTAACTATAAACCAAAAACTTTCAAGAGAATTCCATGAGAAAAATATACCATCTTGTGTTTGTACTAAGCTTTCTGGCAGTAAACACTTTCGCACAGGAAAACTTTGCGTTTAAAAATCCAAATTTACCAACTGATCAGCGTGTTAATGATCTCGTGTCCAGAATGTCAATTGATGAAAAAATCAGTCAGTTAATGGATTCCTCTCCCGAGATTGAACGTCTTGGTGTACCTGAATATAATTGGTGGAACGAATCGCTGCATGGGGTTGCCCGTGCCGGATATGCAACCGTTTTTCCGCAATCTATTTCGATTGCATCCTCCTGGGACAGGCAATTAATTTTTGATGTAGCCAATGCTATTTCGGATGAGGCACGTGCCAAACATCACGAATATTTAAGAAGAGGACAGCACGGCATGTATCAGGGACTGACCTTCTGGTCACCAAATGTCAATATTTTTCGTGATCCACGATGGGGACGTGGACACGAAACTTATGGCGAAGACCCTTATCTTACTGGCCAGTTAGGCCTTAAATATGTTACGGGTCTTCAGGGTACTAATGATAAATACTTTAAGGTAATTGCAACCGCTAAACATTATGCAGTTCATTCTGGTCCGGAACCTTCCCGTCACCAGTTTAATGCAGAAACGAGTGATATCGATTTATATGAAACTTACCTTCCTGCTTTTCGAACTTTAGTAAAAGAAGGACATGTCTATTCCGTAATGGGCGCTTATAACCGTTTTAGAGGAGAATCAGCCAGTGCCAGTCCATTTTTATTCAATATACTGCGAAATGATTGGGGATTTAAGGGTTATATTGTATCAGACTGCGGGGCTGTAACCGACATCTGGAAATACCATAAAATTACCCGTGATGCTGCAACAGCCTCTGCCTTAGCTGTAAAACAAGGTTTGGATTTGGAGTGTGGAAGCTGTTACAAATCATTAAAAGAAGCTCTTGATCGCAAGTTACTAACCGAAGCTGATATTGACATTACCTTAAAACGTTTGTTTACAGCCCGGTTTAAATTAGGTATGTTTGATCCGGAGGAGATTGTGCCCTACGCTCAAATTCCTTATTCGGTAAACAACAACTCAGCCCATGACTGGTTGGCTCGTGTCGCTTCTCAAAAAAGTATCGTTCTTTTAAAAAACCAAAATAATACACTTCCTCTTTCTAAAGATATCAAAACGGTTGCCGTAATAGGGCCAAATGCCAATGATTTACAGTCATTATGGGGCAATTATAGCGGTATTCCAAGCAATCCTGTTACCGTGTTAAAAGGAATTCAAAACAAATTAGAGCCTCAGGCTAAGGTTTTATATGCAAAGGGAACCGATTTAGCGAAAGGAGTTCCGGAAATGAAAGTTATTCCTTCTGTTTATCTTCAAAATGAAAATAGTACACAAGGGCTGACAGCAGAATACTTTGACAATAAGGAATGGGAAGGAAAACCAATTTTTACCCGTATAGATGATAATGTTGACTTTCACTGGGACATAAATTCTCCAGATACCCGCATGAAAATGGGCAACTACAGTGTGAGATGGACTGGTTATATTGTAGCACCAAAAACGGGAGTTTACAATATTTCCGAATGGTCTAAACCTTTTATGACAGTGGAAATTGAAGGTGGAAAAAACACTGGTGGAAAAAACAATCACCACCCGCGCATCCGTTCGCAGAAAATTCAATTAGAAGCTGGGAAAAAATATAAAATCGAGGTTAAGTACCAAAACTTCTATGGTGATGCCATCGCACAGCTTTTATGGTCTGAACCTGAAGAAAACATACTACAGGAAGCAATTCAGACTGCGAATCAGGCAGATGCTGTGGTATTGGTTTTAGGATTAAACGAACGTCTGGAAGGCGAAGAAATGAAGGTTGAGGCAGAGGGTTTTGAGGGCGGAGACCGTACAAGTCTTAACTTACCGGCTAATCAGGAAGAGCTTATGAAAGCAATGATAACAACCGGAAAACCTGTCATTCTGGTTTTAATAAACGGAAGCGCACTTTCAATCAATTGGGCCAACGATAATGTGCCTGCAATTTTAACCGCAGGATATCCGGGACAGCAGGGCGGTAACGCAATTGCAGATGTGCTTTTTGGCGATTACAACCCGGCCGGAAGACTTCCGGTGACTTATTATAAATCGGTTGATCAGCTTCCTCCTTTTGAAAATTACGATATGAAAGGCCGTACGTATCGTTATTTTGATAAAAAACCGCTGTATCCTTTTGGATTTGGTTTAAGCTATACCAAATTCGAATACAACAATCTGAAATTCGCAGCAAGCCCATCTTCTGAAAAAGATTTTGAAGTATCTGTTGATGTAACGAATATCGGTGAACGTGATGGAGATGAAGTTGTCGAATTGTATTTAAAAGATGAAAAAGCCTCTACACCACGCCCGATATTGCAACTGGAAGGTTTTGAACGCATCAGCCTGAAAAAAGGAGAATCAAAAACGGTTCGTTTTACAATAACTCCCCGACAGTTGTCCCTAATAGATAAAAAAGGCCAGCGTATTGTTGAACCGGGGTGGTTTACAATATCGGTAGGCGGAAAACAACCTGATGGTTCTGACGACACACAAAAAGGCCGATTTCAAATTACCGGAAAAACAGTTTTACTGGAAAAATAATTTTTAGTTTAATACATAAACCCTTTACATCTTTCGTAAGGGGTTTGTTTGTTTTTATTTATTATTAATACTCACTCCAAATAATTTAGTAAGGATCAAAATAAAAATCCTATTTTTACAACCGTGAAACTTACAAGTACCATATTATCAATTGTTATTCTAATACTTTCGTGTATGCCTTGTGCAGACATGGGGATAAATAGTTTCGCGCACACTAAATCAGAATTGGTTTCAAAACAAGACAATCATTCACACGAAAAAGAAAATGATTTGTGTTCACCGTTTTGTATCTGCAGCTGCTGTGGTTCACAAATGGCAAGCTATTCACGACCTATAGCAATAGATTTTCCAATACCTTTTAAAGATATAGAAACACAATTGCCAACTTACCAATCTATTTTCACTTCCAATTTCTACGGAAGTATCTGGCAGCCGCCTCAATTAGTATAATGATACCCGGGTAATACCAGGTTAGAAAGCTGTGCTTTGGCACGAACAATGGCAAATGTTCTGTTTACTTATTTCTAATACATTATACATTTTCAAATGTTAGACAAGATTATACAATTCAGTATAAAGAATAAATTCGTTATACTGCTTTTTACCCTTGTGCTTTTGGCATGGGGCAGTTATTCCATTAAGCAATTACCGCTTGATGCTTTACCTGATGTAACCAACAATCAGGTACAAATTATTACTACAGCTCCCACTCTTGCCAGTCAGGAAGTAGAGCAGTTGATTACCTATCCTTTAGAACAGGCTGTAAAAACCATTCCCAAAGTAATTGAATTGCGAAGTATTTCACGCTTTGGACTTTCTGTGGTAACGGTTGTATTTAAAGACGAGGCCGATATTTACTGGGCAAGGGAGCAAATTTTTCAAAGAATAAAAGCAGCTGAGGAAAATATTCCAAAATATGCAGGTACTCCTGAATTAGCACCAATCACGACCGGTCTTGGTGAAATTTTCCAGTATGATGTCTATGCCAAAAAAGGCTATGAAAACAAGTACGACGCCGTAAAACTGAGAACCATTCAGGACTGGATTATTATTCCGCAATTGCAGGGTGTCGAAGGTGTTGCCGAAGTAAGCAGTTGGGGAGGAAAACTAAAGCAATACGAAATTGCCGTTGATCCTAACACATTAAACAGTCAGGGAGTTACGATTACAGAAATTTTTGAAGCTTTAGAAAAAAACAATCAAAACACCGGCGGGGCTTATATCGAAAAAGACGAATATGCTTACTTCATCCGTGGTGTCGGAATGGCTTCAGGAATTGCTGATCTGCAAAATGTGGTAATCAAAAACCGAAACGGCGCTCCTGTTTTGGTTCGTGATGTTGCCACGGTTCGCGAAGGCATCGCGTTGCGTTACGGAGCATCAACCAAAGATGGAAAAGGCGAAATTGTCTGCGGATTGGTTCTTATGCTAAAAGGCGAAAACTCAAGCGCAGTTGTAGAAAGAGTCAAGGAAAGAATGGAGCAAATCAACAAATCCTTACCCGAAGGAGTTGTCGCAGAACCTTTTATTGACAGAGGAAAACTGGTCAATAACGCCATTGGAACGGTAACCAAAAACCTCGTTGAAGGAGCATTAATTGTAATATTCGTCCTGATATTGTTTCTCGGAAACCTGCGTGCCGGCTTAATCGTTGCTTCAGTGATTCCGCTATCCATGCTTTTTGCAGTGATACTGATGAATTACTTTGGCGTAAGCGGAAACCTAATGAGTTTGGGAGCCATCGATTTCGGAATTATAGTCGATGGCGCCGTAATTATTGTGGAAGCCACAATGCACCATTTAGCAAACATCAAAAGGAAAAAGGAACTCACTCAGGAAGAAATGGACAACGAAGTTTATTTGTCAGCCTCCAAAATCAGGAACAGTGCTGCCTTTGGCGAAATCATTATTCTGATTGTGTATCTGCCAATATTAGCCTTGGTCGGAACCGAAGGAAAAATGTTCAAACCCATGGCAATGACCGTTGGATTTGCAGTTATTGGAGCTTTCGTACTGTCATTAACCTATGTCCCAATGATGACTTCTTTATTCTTATCAAAAAAGACGGAGTATAAAACCAATTTCAGTGACCGAATGATGGCGTGGTTTGAGAGTAAATACACTCCGCTGCTGAATAAAGCTTTACATTTTAAAAAAGCGGTTCTTTTGGTTTCTGTTGGTTTATTTGCCTTCGCCTTTATTACTTTCCAAAATATGGGTGGCGAATTTATCCCAACCATTGAAGAAGGTGATTTAGCCATTAATACTACAATTATGACAGGAAGTTCTTTGAGTCAAATGGTAGAAACGACTACGAAATACGAAAAGATTTTAAAAGCCAAATTTCCTGAAATTAAAACTATTGTGGCAAAAATCGGCAGCGGTGAAATTCCGACCGATCCAATGCCGATCGAAAGTGCTGATTTGATTATTGTCCTAAAAGATAAAAAAGAATGGACTTCTGCACATAATTGGGAAGAATTAGCCAATTTGATGAAAGAAGAGATGGAAGCGATTCCCGGAGCCAATATCGAAATTTCCCAGCCTATCCAAATGCGTTTTAACGAATTGATGACAGGAAGTAGAAGCGATATTGCCATCAAGATTTTTGGTGATGATCTGGAAGTTTTAGACAACAAAGCCAAAGAACTTATTGGAAAAATCAGTTCCATTGACGGAATTGGTGATCTGAAAGCCGATAAAGTAACGGGATTACCTCAAATCACGGTCAAATATGACTATCACAAAATTGCTCTGTACGGATTGAATATTAGTGACATCAATCAAATTATCCGCTCTTCGTTTGCGGGAGAAAGTGCAGGAAAAATTTATGAGCAAAGCAGGCGTTTTGATATAGTGGTACGGCTGAATAAAGACAATCGGGCAGATATTTCAGATGTGAGCAATCTGTTTATTCCGTTGCCAAATGGACAGCAGATTCCGCTAGCGCAGGTAGCAACCATCAGTTACGAGCAAGGTCCCGTTCAGGTCGCCCGTGAAGATGGTAAACGAAGAATTACTGTTGGTTTAAATGTCCGGGGACGCGATATCAAAAGCGTGGTAGAAGAAATTCAGGAGAAACTGAAAACCAACTTCAAGCTTCCTGCGGGTTACTACGTTACCTATGGTGGACAATTTGAAAACCTGATCGAAGCCAACAAAAGACTTTCAGTCGCACTTCCTATCGCTTTGGGTTTGATTCTTGTTTTGCTGTATTTTACATTCAAAAGTATCAAACAATCGTTATTGATTTTTACAGCCATTCCGCTTTCTGCGATTGGAGGTGTCTTTGCACTTTGGTTACGCGGAATGCCGTTTAGTATTTCTGCGGGAATTGGTTTTATTGCTTTGTTTGGTATTGCTGTTTTAAACGGAATCGTGCTTATCTCCTATTTCAATCAGCTCAAAACTGAAGGCATTATTGACCCGCTTCAACGCGTTTTAATTGGAACCAAAACAAGATTACGCCCCGTTTTAATGACGGCCGCCGTAGCCTCTTTAGGATTTATGCCAATGGCGTTATCAACGAGTGGTGGTGCAGAAGTACAAAAACCTCTGGCAACTGTGGTTATCGGCGGATTATTTTCGGCAACATTACTTACGCTCATTGTATTGCCAATACTTTATTTATTATTCGAACGTGGAATTAAAAGAAAAAACACAATGAATACTTCAATAATGACAACAATCTTTTTGCTGATAAGCACCTTTTCTTTTGCCCAAAATACCCAAACGGTAACTTTGGAACAGGCTCTTGAATTAGCAAAAAAAAATAATGCGACACTGAAAATAGCCGATAAAGAAATCGAAAAACAAAACGCCCTGAAGAAAACTGCTTTTCAGCCTGATCCATTACAGATTCAGTATCAGGGCGGGCAGTTCAACAGTGCAGATTACGATCATAATGTTTCTGTTCAGCAATATTTCCCTATTGGAAAAATAACGAAAGCCAACCGACAATTACAGGAAGAACTGGCAGCATTGGCCGAAAAGCGCAAAGCTATCTCTGAATATGAAATTGAAAAAGCGGTAACTTTAGCTTATTATCAATATTTGTACGGTGTCGAACTACAAAAGCTGAATAACGAGCTGAATTTGATTTATACCAAATTCCTCAAAAATGCCGAATTACGTTTCAAAACCGGAGAAAGCGGCAATATTGAAGCAATAAGTGCCAAAGCCAAAGTAAAGGAAATTGAAACAATCAAAGCTCAGATTGAATACGATTTGGCTATTTATCAAAAGCAGCTGCAATATTTTGTGCAAAGCGATGCTATCGTCATTCCTGAAACAACCGCTACTTTACAATATAAAAATACACTTGATGTAAGTTCATCCAAAGCAGAAGGTTTGGTAAACGATTATTATGCACAGCAGATTTTAGTTAACCAAAAAGAAACCAGTGTTTTTAAAGCACAGCGAACACCTAAATTAGGATTGGGTTATTTCGCCCAAACGATTGACACTAAATCCTTATTTCAGGGATTTACGGCAGGTTTTCAGATTCCGCTTTTTGGAGGCGTAAATTCGGCTAAAGCCAAAGCATCCGAAATCAGTGTTTCGCAATCACAACTGCTGCTGGACAGGAATAAATTAGCCCTAAAACTGAAAAAAGAAGAATTGCAGAATGAGTTTGACAAACAGCAAAAAGCATTACAATATTATCAAAACGAAGGGTTGGAATATGCGGACCAAATTATCAATACGGCTCAAAAAAGCTATGCCAATGGTGATATGAGCTATTGGTCGTACATCAGTTTTTTGAATCAGGCTATTGACATCAAAAAGCAAAATGCCGAAGCGGTTAATTTATACAATCAAAGTGCCATTCAGCTGCAGTTTCCATCCATTCCTAACAATTAATTTATATAAGATGAAAAATATAATAGTCAATAAAATACTTCTACTTTCTATTTTCCTTTTTATTTCCTGTGGAGAAAAGAAAACCGAAGAAGAACATGCCGAAGAAAAATCAGAAACCGAAGTAGCCTTAACCGAAAAACAAGCCAAAACTATCGGAATTGAAACGGGTAGTATTGAAATGAAAAACCTCAACACCATCATCAAAGCCAACGGTTACACAGCTGTACCACCCCAAAACAGAGCTGATGTTTCGACACTAATTGGCGGAGTTGTAAAAGATATTTTTGTTTTGGAAGGAACATTTGTAGCAAAGGGTAAAACATTGGCAACCATCCAAAATCTGGAAGTTTCTGAAATGCAGGAAGAATACCAATCGGCAGTGGCGAATATTGAATATCTGGAGCAGGAATTTAAACGTCAGAAAACATTAAGTGAAGAAAATGTCAATCCGCGAAAAACATTTCAGGAAGTAAAATCAAAACTTGCTTCTGAAAGAGCCAAAGCACAGGCAGCCAAAAATAAACTTCAGGCTTTAAACGTAAATCCTAAAGGCAGTACTTCCTTAGTCCCTATAGTCTCTCCAATTAGCGGTTATGTGGGTAATATCAATATTACCAAAGGCGCATTTGCAGAAACTGGCGTAACTTTGTTTGAAGTAGTTGACAATAGTCAGATGCACCTCGACCTGAATGTATTTGAAAAGGATTTAGGTAAAATTTCGATAGGACAGGAAGTCGATTTCATACTGACCAATCAATCGAATAAAGCGATTAAAGGGAAAATATTTGGTATCAATAAATCGTTTTCCAATGAAAGCAAAACCGTTGCCGTTCACGCCAGAATAAATCCGGGCAATACCAAAGATTTAATCTCCGGGATGTATGTTGCGGCGAATATCAACATTTTGAATCAGACGGTTCAGGCATTGCCAAAAGACGCTATTGTAAAAAACGGAGAAAAGTATTTTATTTACATTCAAGAAGATAAGCACGAAGAAGTTTCAAAAAAAGAAGAAAACCATAAGGAAGGAGAAAATCATACAGAAATTCATTTCAAAGCAATTGAAGTCTCAGTAGGAACAACCGATTTGGGCTATACCGAAGTGAAGCTAATTGAAGAAATTCCTTCGGATGCCAAAATTGTGATTAAAGGTGCTTATTATCTTTTATCACAATCAAAAGGTGGCGGAGAACACGAACATTAAAACATTTAAATATGGAACACAAACACCAACATAATGCAGAGGCTAAAGAGTCTTGTTGTACCATAGAACAAAAAATCCATATCCAAACGGATACCCATGATTGCGGTTGTTCTTCCAAAAAACAAAAGCATACAGATCATGAGGGACATGACCATAGCCATAATGCAAATGAAAGCGTCTTCAAAATGTTTCTGCCTTCAGTCATTTCTTTGGTATTGTTGTTAATTGCTATAGTTTTAGACAATTACTTTACACCAATTTGGTTTAGAGACTGGATACGAATAGCCTGGTATCTTGTCGCTTATATTCCTGTCGGCTTTCCTGTTATCAAAGAATCTATTGAAAGTATTAGGTATAAAGATCTTTTTTCTGAATTCCTGTTGATGGTGATTGCTACTGTTGGAGCATTTGCCATTGGTGAATATCCCGAAGCGGTGGCTGTGATGCTTTTTTATTCTGTTGGAGAAGTTTTTCAGGCTTTGGCAGTAACAAAAGCGAAAACGAATATTAAATCTTTATTGGACCAACGGCCCGATGAAGTTACTATTTTAGTCGGTTCTGAACCTAAAACTATAAAAGCTTCAGACGCTACAATTGGCGACATCATCCAGTTGAAAGCAGGCGAAAAATTAGGTTTGGACGGAGAATTAATCTCTGAAACTGCTTCGTTCAACACCGCTGCTTTAACAGGAGAAAGCAAACCTGATACAAAATCTAAAGGAGAAATTGTTTTAGCCGGAATGATCAACCTTAATAAAGTTTCACAGGTAAAAGTGACCACAGCGTATAACGACAGCAAACTTTCGAAAATTTTAGAATTAGTACAAAACGCCACAGCGCAAAAAGCACCTACTGAATTATTCATCCGGAAGTTTGCTAAAATCTATACTCCTATTGTGGTTTTACTGGCAGTGCTGATTACTTTTCTTCCTTATTTGTTCGTACCTGATTATGTTTTTTCAGATTGGCTTTACCGAGCCTTAGTATTTTTGGTTATCTCTTGCCCTTGTGCATTGGTAATCTCTATTCCGCTTGGTTATTTCGGTGGAATTGGAGCTGCGAGTAAAAACGGTATTCTGTTCAAAGGAAGTAATTTTCTTGATGCAATTGCCACCATTCAGAATGTTGTGATGGACAAAACAGGAACCATGACCGAAGGCGTTTTTAAAGTACAGGAAGTTGTTTTTGACTCACAATTCGATGAAAAGGAAATTTTACAGATGGTAAATGCTTTGGAAAGTCAAAGTACACATCCCGTTGCGACTGCGATACATGAATATGCAGGCACAATTGACACTTCTATTAAACTCGAAAAAGTGGAAGAAATCCCAGGGCAAGGACTAAAAGCAGTCATTGATGGAAAAAGCTTATTGGTCGGCAACTTTAAGTTGATGGATGCTTTCTTCATTCCTTATGATGTTGACCCCAATTCGATAGTATACACACTGATTGCGGTTGCCTACGACAAAAAGTTTGTCGGTTATCTGACCATTGCCGACAGCATTAAAGAAGATGCGCAGATAACCATCGATAAATTAAAAGCACTGAATGTAAAAACCACTATGCTAAGCGGTGATAAAAATACAGTTGTACAATTTGTGGCTCAAAAACTCGGAATTGCAAATGCTTTTGGCGATTTACTCCCGGAAGATAAAGTCAATAAAGTCAAAGAAATAAAGGCTAATAATGAAACTGTTGCCTTTGTTGGCGATGGTGTAAATGATGCCCCAGTTGTGGCACTCAGTAATGTTGGTATTGCCATGGGCGGACTCGGAAGCGATGCCACCATTGAAACCGCCGATGTGGTAATTCAGGATGATAAGCCGAGTAAAATAGCGATGGCAATTGATATTGGAAAACAGACCAAGAAAATAGTCTGGCAAAACATAACACTGGCTTTCGTCGTAAAAGCAGGAGTTTTGATTTTGGGAGCCGGAGGTTTGGCAACCATGTGGGAAGCTGTTTTTGCTGATGTTGGAGTAGCCTTGTTAGCTATTTTGAATGCTGTCAGGATTCAACGAATGAAGTTTTAATTTCTATTTCGTTATTTTTTAAACCCTTGCAAGTCTTTACTTTTAAGGGTTTTGTTTTTAGCATTCACCTGAAATAACTAAACACTATATGGTCAGTTTCTAATAATTATATAACAGAAGATTTAAATTTTATAAAAGGAATAAAGAGAATCGTTTTTAAATTTATATTATCCTTAAAAGAGGAAACTCCAAACTCTAAAAATCCACTGAATAATCTTTAAAATACAAAATCATGACCGAGAAAAATTATGATCCGGACAACGAAAACTGTCCTGAAAAAGACATGGTAGAAAATATTCGGAATTTAAAAATCAATTCTGAAAATAATAAAAATGCCCAGACTGCTGAAGAATTTATAAACGACAGTCCAAATCGGACTACGGGTAAAAACAGGCTGAATACTTATGATTCAGATTATAATGAGGAAAAAATCAATAGATAAAACAAAAGGCATGCATTTTTTAAATGCATGCCTTTTGTTTTTTTAGACGGGCTATTATTTTATAGAACCAATAATATCATATTTGGTAATAATATGATAATTACCGTTTTTTAAATCTACTAAAACAGCATCATTTTCTTTGGTAAATAACTTTGAAACCTCTTCGATAGGAGTTCCTAATTTTACAATCGGGAATGGTTTTCCCATTACTTCCTTGATTGGTTTTTCGGCTACATTTTTATCGGCTACATAACTTCTAAACAAATCCGTTTCATCCACTGAACCTACAAAACCCGTGATATCCACTACCGGAATCTGTGAAATTTTGTATTTACGCATACGCTCGATAGCATGCGAAACCAGTTCTTCTGTACGCACTACGATTAATTCTTTGTCAATATGGTCTTTGATAACGTCTTCTGCTTTTGTAACATTTTCATCCAGAAAACCACGTTCACGCATCCAGTCATCATTAAACATTTTACCTACATAACGGCTTCCTGAATCGTGAAATAATACCACGACAACATCATCCGGCTTAAAATGCTCTTTTAACTGTAACAGCCCTTTTATGCAAGCTCCTGCTGAGTTTCCAACAAAAATAGCTTCTTCCATGGCAATTTTTCTGGTATAAACCGCTGCATCCTTATCTGTTACTTTTGTAAATCCGTCAATTAGCGAAAAGTCAACATTTTTAGGCAAAATATCTTCTCCGATTCCTTCGGTGATGTATGAGTAGATTTCGTTCTCATCAAAGATTCCCGTTTCATGATATTTTTTAAAAACTGAACCATAAGTATCAATTCCCCAGATTTTTATATTCGGATTTTTCTCTTTTAAATATTTTCCAACTCCTGAAATAGTGCCGCCTGTTCCTACGCCTACTACAAAATGAGTGATTTTACCGTCTGTCTGTTTCCAGATTTCAGGGCCTGTTTGCTCGTAGTGTGCCAGAGAATTGGATAAATTATCATATTGGTTTACATACCAGGAATTTGGCGTTTCTTCAGCAAGACGTTTTGAAACCGAATAGTAAGATCTTGGATCTGTGGGTTCAACATCTGTAGGACAAACAACTACTTTGGCACCTACGGCACGCAAAATATCCATTTTTTCCTTAGACTGTTTGTCAGAAATTACACAAATCAATTTATATCCTTTAATAATAGCTACCAGTGCCAGCCCCATCCCTGTATTTCCGGAAGTCCCTTCAATGATGGTTCCACCCGGTTTTAAGCGTCCATCAGCTTCGGCGTCTTCGACCATTTTCACGGCCATTCTGTCTTTAACAGAATTTCCGGGATTAAAAGTTTCGACTTTTGCCAGTACCAAAGCATCAATTTCAGCAACGACTTTATTTAGTTTTACTAAAGGTGTGTTGCCAATGGTTTCTAAAATAGTATTTGAAAAGTCCATTCTATCTGTGTTTAATTTTATTTTAATCGAAATTTTATTTTATTGGAAGAAATTCCAAACCAGTCCAAATCGGATAGTGAAATCACGATATGGATTATTTGGTGCTGCATAATAATTGTTGCCTGAAAAAGAAGAATTAAAATGTTCTGCTTTTAAATAAATTCGGGTTTGACGGATTCTTCCATTCAGGAAAAAATCAAAAGTTGGATAGCCACCAATCTCTTTGGTATTCTGAACAAAAAACTCTCCTATTACAGGATTATAATCGTTTGCGTAATATTTTGTAAAATAATTAAAAATAATCCCGGTCTGGATATACAGTGCCTTTTTAAAGAAATAGGTAGAATAATATAATGTATTTCTGGTTACAAAATCCGGAACATTTAAAATAGCCTCAGACTGATCTACTTTTTGGTATAAAAATGTATTATCTAAGCCAAATTTTCCAAATTTAAACTCTCTGTTTGCTTTAATAGATATGTAATTAATTGCATTTCCATATTGTGCCGGATTTATAATTTGAGTCCTATTTTCTGTCTGTTCAGGTGTTGAGACATCTTCAAAATATAAGTGATCGTTCAATACAGAATACTGAACCTCCCCATTAAGCCATGGTGTATAAATTTTTCCGCTAAACGAATTGATTTTTTCATTTTTAAAATCATCACCCCAATTATACTGTATATAACTGCTTTGATAAAGTTCATAATTATTATTTGGCAGTTTGCTTATGTTTTGGTAGCGAAAATCGAATTGGATTTTCTCGTTTAAATTATATCTCAGCTTGGCATCTAAATCTGAAATTGTCTCTTTTGTAATGGATCTTGTAAGTAAAAATCTTCCGTTCCATTTATTTTTTTGGTACTCGTATTGCGCACCAACATTATTAATTTCTCTATATAAATTATCATTAACAGCAACATTCCCGTCATTATCAAGAATGATACGGTAATATTTATAATTTGAACGGTAATCATCAATAAAGAAATTAAATTTCCCAAGAAGTGAATTCTCATACGCTACTCCTACTTTGTTATACAATTTTTCAAAACGGGTCTGGTCTTTAAGATTACTGGTAACATAAGATTCTCCAAACCTTTGAACAACTGTATTTCCTACGGTTGACAAAACTGTAGGTTGTTTGTATTCAAAAAATTTATTTTCGTAATTAAACTGATGTGTTACATACAAATTATTATTAGCCTGTTTAGGATTTATTCTGAAAGCGTGGTCAAAAAAAAGTCTTTTTCCTTTCAGGAAAGATTCGGCATCTGTCAGATAAACTTCCAGTCGCTGACGATTCGAGAAATTTGGATCTCCGCTTTCAAAATCTTCCGGGGTTGTAATTCCTCCATTTTCTTCATTTAAAACATCCTGATATGCATAATGGAGATATAAAATGTAACGTTTATCGGTAGTATTATAACTGGCTCCAATTCTAAAATTTCCAATACTGGTTAACTGATTGATATATTTTCCTTCTGAACGTAAACCTCTGTATCCGATAAAAAAGTTAAGATTTTTGGATGTATTTAAAGTAATAAACGAATCGACATTTTGACCTTTTCCAACTGATGTATTAAAGAATAACTCGGTCAATGGCGTTGCAACGTGATAATAGTGAATCTCGCTGGCATCCATAAAATTAAAATGTTTTCCACGAAAACCAATATCCGGATAGGGAGAAAAATCAGTCAGGCTATATTGTAAGGTATTGTAGGTTTGACCAATATTTGAGAAAGGCAAAAGGCCAAAATTATCTCTTCTAAGATAATTTTGTTTATAAGCACTTTTTAATGTTAACGAAGTATCTACAATAGTTGTATCGTGCTCTATAGTAACAATTTGATATTGCTCAATTTTGGCTATAAGGGCTTTTTTCTTTTTTACAGTATCCGTAATACTAGAATATTGCGAATTCATATCTAAACTCTTTTTGGGAGCTCCACCCTGAGAAAATAATAAAGAGGGCAGAACTAATAGATATAGAAAAAAAAGTATTCTCATTTGATGGTGTTATGTATGGGTAATGATTTCAATAAAATTACTAAAGCAAAGGTAAATTATAAATATATATAAATAAAAAAACACATCAATTAGTATTTACAAAATTTGAAACAAGCATAAAAAAACTGCCCAGAATTTGGGCAGTCTCCATACAATTTATAAAAAGATTTATAGATCATTTTGTTTTATCAATGGATTAGCATTGATTTCTGCTCTGGGAATTAGCCATTGCCATCTTTTATCTGTAGCGGGAACGCTTAAAACATTATTCGTAATTGCAGAATCATGATTAGCTCCCGTTCTGTCAAGAGGAGAATTTGTTCTTTTTAAATCATAAAATCTAAATCCTTCACCCCATAATTCAATCCTTCTTTGAAACCAAATTTCATCAACCAATGCCTGTCCTGTTTTTACAGACAAAACATACGCGGCATCTCTGCTTCTTGCTAAAGTAAACAATACTGTGTTAGCATCTGGTAATCCAAGTCTTGCTTTCGCTTCTGCTTCGATAAGATACATCTCAGCGACACGCATATAAGGAACATCACACCTGCTGTCTCCTGCATTTATTGATAAAAATTTCTGACTTGTGTAAGGAAATTTAGCATAAGTAGAGAGAAGTGCCAGTGCAGTATGCGCTCCTGTTTTATCAAATAATTTTGAACGTACATCAGTTGTTGGTATTTGATTATAAAGTTTACTGTTAATCGCCTTTGGACAAGAACGGATAACTGTAGAATTATAATTTCTGGACATGTATGCACCAAAATTACCAAAATAATCGGTTTGAACTTCATTAATGTGGCTGCCCCACATCCATTCGTTAGCATTAAAATCATTGAATCCTTTAACATATTCCTCAGCAGTCATTAAAGCAATACCTGCTTTTGCCTTAGCCGCGTAATCTGCAGCAATAGCCCAGTTTCCTTGTGTTAACGCAACTCTAGCTTTTAGACCCTGAGCAACTTTTAAATTCAAATGAGAATTATTTGGTTTTGCATAACCCACTAATAAAATATTGGCTTCATCCAGATCTTTGTTAATTTGAGCATAAACTTCTTCTACTGTTGAACGAGGAAAATTATCATTTCCTACCGTTAAAATTACAGGCACACCTAATTGTGTATTATCAATTCCGTTAACATATCTTTTTCCAAATAACTGAACTAATTGATAATGACAAAAAGCTCTGTAAAGCAATGCCTGACCTTTCAATATTTTTTTCTCAGCATCAGAACCAATAGCTGCATCTACATTTTCAATTATAGTATTAGCATTTCTTATTATTCTGTAATAAGTTCTGTAAGGAAATCTAATATCCTGAGAATTCTCATTAGCTACTCCATTCCAGTTATAAACTTGTAAAAACCATGCATTAGTTACAGGGTATACAATATCATCTCCTGCTATATCAACTTGTTGCATTAAACTTCCTAGTCCATTTTCATTTTGATTGCTTTCGTATCTGATATACAAAGATCTGTGTATCCCATTCAGAAGAGTCATTAAATTTTCTGTCGTTTTTGTAGCTCCTTCAAAATCAACATATTCAGTTGGTTTTTTTTCTAAAAAATCATCTGAGCAAGAAGTTACTATCAATAACGATATTGCAAAAAACAGCTGTTTTATATATTTAAATTTCATAATATTATTTTTTTAAAAGTTTAAGTTTAAACCTAATGTAATAACTCTTGAAGGGGTATATCTGTTTTGAGTTGTTCCATTAAAAGTTTGAGTTGGATCTAACCCCTTGCGCTTAGTAAATAATAATAAGTTTTCACCATTTGCATATAAAGTAGCATTATCAATCCCTAATTTAGAAATTAACTCCGAAGGCATTTTATAAGATAAATTAACTTGTCTTAACGTCAGATAATCTGAACTAATCAGCCATCTGTCAGAAGCTGCTGTAGATTGCGTATTTCTATTAATATCCATTCTTGGAACATCTGTGATATCTCCTGGTTTTTGCCATCTGTTAAGAGCATCAGTACTTAATGCATACCCGTAGTTATTTCCTGTATGCATTAAGGAAGCATAATTAGTATCATACATTTCCCCTCCTATTTGATAGGCAAATAAAACATCTAATTTTATACCTTTATATTCTACGTTAGTTCCAAAACTTCCATATAAATCAGGAATTGCTGAACCTCCATAATGATATAATGCTTTATTTTGATCCGTTGTTACACTTACACCATTCACTACTCTTTGAGTAGCGTCACCAGTAACTATTAAAGCCGGATCAGAAACATATAAGGCATACCCGTCTGTAGGATCAACTCCATACCAGTCTCTTAACCAAAAATCATAAAGTGATCTTCCAACCATAAGTTTCTTATTACCTGTTGTTGTTATGATTTCTTTTTGTGGCAATCTTGTAATTTCATTATGAATTGTTGAGGCATTTACATTCAATCCCCATGAAAAATCAGTTGTTTTTATAATTGTACCATCCAAAGATATTTCGAAACCTTTATTGTACATTGAACCAATATTTTCAACTCTGTTATCAAGTCCAGAAGATAACGGATTAGGAACCGAAAATATCAGATCGTCTGTATTTCTGTGGTAATATTCAACACTCCCTTTAAATCTATTTTTAAGTAATGAAAATTCAATTGCAACATCTTTTTGAGTGTTTTTCTCCCACTTTAATTCAGTTGCGCCTTTAGCATTTGTAATAATACCTCCTTCGCTACCATTATCATAACCTAAACTAAATGTTGACTGATAAACATAAAAATTCAAATCATCATTATTCGTATGAGAATCATTACCAACCTGACCGGTAGAAGCTCTTAATTTTAACTCATCAATCCACGAGACATTTGCCAGGAAATTTTCTTTTGAAATTACCCATGCACCTCCAACAGACCAAAAATTCCCCCAACGCTTATCTTCTGCAAATTTTGTAGAACCATCTCTTCTAAAAGAAGCGGTTAAAAGATATTTATCAAGATAACCGTATCCAATTCTTGAAAAGTAAGACTCAGTTGCATAATTTCTTGTATAAGAATTTAAATTAGTTGTAGTAGAATAATTAATGAATTCAGGATTATCCGGAGAAACCTGACCTGTTTTTGTACCTGTAAGCCATTCTCTTTCATAATCAAAGCTTTCGTGGCCTAATAAAACAGAAACACTATGATTTTCAATTTCTTTAGTATAATCTAATAATTGATTATAGGTAGTTCCTGTTAATACTCTATTTTCCCGAGATACTAATCCTGAAGGAGCACCATCACCTATTTCAGTATTGTAAGTATAAGTCCTGTTGTAGTAAGTCTTGTCTAACGATGCGTTTGTTGTAAATTTAAAATCTTTTAAGAATTTGATTTCAATGTATGTTCTCGCTGACAGCGCCAATCCTTTTTGATTATCAGTATTGTTTAGTGTTTCATATACAATATTTCTACCATTTGATGCCCCGGAACCTCTAACGGTTGAGTAAACCTTCTCACCTGTTACCGGATCTAATATATAGTCTCCATTTGCTGCATGGCTGTAGATTGGATAAATAGGTCCCATGTATCGGATAGTTCTAAATGGATTATTAAAAGACGTAGTATTATCAACTCCATCAACTGCCAGGTTTGAATTAGTAGTAGTACCAGACAAGTTAAGTCCAGTCTTAAAAAAATCGCTCAATGATGTATTAACATTTAAACGCCCCGTAATTCTTTCGTAATCCGATTTTTGAATATACCCATCTTCATTAAGATACCCTAAAGAAGCAAAGTAGTTTGATTTTTCTGTTTTTCCCTGATACGAAAAATCAACGTTCTGACGAACTCCCGATCTTTCTAATTCTTTAGCCCAGTCCAGATCTTCCGGATACAAAAGCTGTGCATTCGGATTTAATTTACCATCCGTACCAACAATTTGAGCATTTGGAACATTAAATGGGTTTGTTATTAAAACAACAGGTACTCTTCCTGATGCAAATGTATTTGCAGCATCTATTTGAGTTTGGTTAGCCATTGGGCGACTATTTCTGATTCCTTCCCATATTAAGGGATAATAATCATAAACATTTACTCTGTCATATTCTTTAATTAATCTTGAAGTCAAACCCTGACTTACATTCAGGCTAAATTTATCTTTTGATGATTTCCCTGTTTTCGTTGTAATAATAACAACTCCATTTGCAGCTTTAGAGCCATAAAGCGAAGTTGAAGAAGCATCTTTTAAAACACTTAAACTCTCAATATCACTTGAATTCAAGTTGCTGATATCTCCGGCAAATGGAATACCATCGACAATATATAATGGTGTATTTGACCCATTGATAGAACTAAAACCACGAATTCTAATAGACGGAGCTGAGCCAGGCTGCCCGGCAGCACTTTGTATTTGAATTCCCGCTGCACTACCTTCAATAGCTGACAAAGCATTTGTTAAAGGTCTATTTTCAAATTGTTCACCTTTGATTGAAACGGCTGAACCAGTATAGGAACTTTTTTTAGCTTTACCATAGGCAACAACCACGACTTCATCCAAATCTTTGCCTGAATCTACCATCGTTACATTTACTTTAGATGAAGGACCAACAGTTACAATAACATCATCCATTCCTACATACGAAAAAACTAATACATCGCCAGGTTTTGCTCTAACAGAAAATCCTCCGTCAAAATCAGTCTGGGTACTATTTTTTGTCCCTTTAACAATAACATTAACGCCAGGTATTACCCCTGTATTGCCAGAGACAACTCCGGTAACAATTTCCCCCTGTGCAAAAGAAAACTGTATAGATAACGCTATCAATAACGTAAAAATCCATTTTAATTTTAATTTCATTTTAATTTATTTTGAATTAGTAAGGGCGTAAAACTCTTAAATATTTATTAAAATAACAAATTAATATTTGCGTTTTTATTAAATTAAACACAATAAAAAACAAAAAAAACACATATAAATTCAATTAAAAACATATAAATTAACAATTAATTGAATAAAACAAAAAAGAAGGTTTTTTCTTTATTTTTTGAATTAACATTAAATTAACAACGAAATAACTTATAAATATTCAATTTTTTATAACATTTTATGTGTTTTTAGTTATTTTTAACATTTTTAAAAATGCTGTTTTTACTCAAAAAAGTGGAAAATCTGGTAAAAAATAGTGTTTATTTATAGTATCCTCTAGACTAAAAATCTTTTGTTGTTTTTTCAGGTTAACGTTACTTTAAATCTAAAATCACAATAAAATTGAAAGAATTTATTTATATTAAAATGAAAATCCCTTTTTAATTCCCGTTATAATGCAAAAAAATAAGACAAAGTGATTTTCTATAACACCTAAACAGGTAAAATAGAAGTACAATATTGAAATGATTTATAGTACAAAATATTATATGATAATGCTAAAAAAACATATTTTTGTCTTTCTAATAATTCAAAGAAATGCTTCAGAAAAATTTTTCAGGATATGTCTTCGAAACCGGCACTGATGAAGCAGGAAGAGGTTGCCTGGCGGGACCGGTTACTGCTGCTGCTGTTATTTTACCTGCTGATTTTGAGCACTCTTTTTTAAATGACAGTAAACAATTATCTGAAAAAATAAGAGAATCTTTAAAACCCATTATCGAAGAAAACGCCGTATGCTTTGCTGTAACACATTTACATCCGGATGAGATTGACGAAATAAATATCCTGAATGCTTCGATGAAAGGAATGCAGGAATGTATTTTAAAATTAAAGCAGATCCCGGAGTTTATTATTGTTGACGGTAACCGCTCGCTAAATGCAAAATTAGGTCTGAAAAATACATTTGGAAAACAATTTTCAGCAACAGAAATCGATTTGCTAAAATCAATTCCTAATCAAAGCATTATAAAAGGAGATTCGAAATTTTTGAGCATCGCCGCAGCTTCTGTACTGGCAAAAACGTACCGGGATGAATTCATGAACGAAATTCATAAAGAATTCCCGATGTACAACTGGAAAAAAAACAAAGGCTATCCGACCAAAGAACATCGCGAAGCCATAAGAAAATATGGTACTACAAAATACCACCGAATGAGCTTCAGACTCCTGCCGGAACAATTAGAACTGGATTTTTTTGAACAATAAAAAAGGCTTATCACATTTGACAAGCCCATTACAAAAAAATTATCGGTTAAAACTGAAATTTATATCCAAAATCCGGTGAAAAACCAATTTGATCTTTTTGATTCACAGTATTTGTAAGCCGATTGTATTGTTTGGTAAAAACGTTAGTATTATTAGTAACATTTTGAAAATCAATATAAAATTGATGAAACCTTTTTTTGTTTTTACTATTTAACTTAATTCCAAACTTCACATCCCATCTCAGGTAAGGATCATATTGCCGGCTAAATGCATTTGCATCATCCCTGATTTCGTATCCAGCCAAATTTGAAGCTGCCAAATCAACCGGTGTATAATAACGACCTCCCGCTGTTGTAAACTTAGTATCAATCGAAAATACATTATTCTGATCTTTTCCTATTTTAAATTCTTTTCCTCCCAAAAGATTAATGACATAACCATTATTAAAAGGTGAGTTTCGTTCTATCCCATCGCTTCCTTTATATTTACTCTCAAAAACTGAAGTGGTGAACAAACCATAAAATCCCTGACTGAAAAATTTCTCTAAAGTGAATTCAACACCCTGATTATGACCTTTCCCGTTACTTATCAAAGAGGTCTTATCAATTGAATAGCCAAAATCTGCACCTTCTGTTAATGACGAATAACTACTCGGAGAAGATTCAACCGCTGCTTTATCAATTTGCTGATAGTACAACTCAACTTTCCCTCTCCATTTATTCGCCAATTTAACATCATAGCCCAAAACATAATGATCGCTCTTAACCAAATCTAAATTTTTGTTGGTTTGGACTCTGTCTCCATTTATATTTTCACTTAAAAATAAAATTGGAACAGGGACACTTTGATGATGTAATCCGTAACCTAAACTTATTGTATTTTTAGGATTTACAGCATATGATAAGGCACTTCTTGTTTCAAAAACAAATTGCTCATTAATTGAAAAATATTGGGCATGAATACCTCCGTTAAAAGTTAATTTTTCCATTAATCGAAATTGCCCCTGTGCAAATGGCTGTACGATATTAAAATTCCCATCATTACGAATCAACTGAACCAAATCAGGATAACCGTCACCATCATTGTCCTGTTGTCTGTCCCTGGTTGCCAAATCTGCATTAAGCGTATAATTTTCAAATAATAAACCCGCCCGGATTGTTATCTTTTTATTCAGTTTTGAATTGAAAAGAGTAGAAAAAGTGATTCTGCTTTCAGAATTGTCTATGTCCGAAAATCTTAATTTATTTTCTGATGGTGTATCGTAATTATAATAGCGGTCATTTTTATAAGTATTCCCGGAATTTGCAAATCCAATAATTGTTTTTAACGATGAATTGCTTCCAATATCTAAATTATGTTTTAATCCTATTGATCCAAATGAAGAAGTTACGAAACCATCTTCGTCCTGAGCTGCAAAAGGATCTTCTTTATTAATATTTTCTCCTAAAAAATCAATTTTTGAAGTACCATATATCCCAAAAAGAGAAAAATTTCCTAATTTACTTTTTCCAAAAGCCACATTAAAACTAATATCGCTGTAATTAGGCTGAGCAGTGGTTCCGGCCAGTCCCAGAATCCCAACAAAACCATATCTTGCAGCTGCCACGAACGAGCCTCCTTTTTTACCCAGCGGCCCTTCTGCCATAAATTCTAATCCGGGATATGCGCCTGCACTTATCATGTATTCATATTCATCAGGATTCCCTTTTCTGAAACCTAAATCAAAAACTCCGGCAATTGCATTACCGTATTCAGCCGGAAAGGCAGAAGTCATAAAATCAGAATTCGCCAGAAGGTTCGGATTTAAAGCAGAAACAGGTCCACCTGTAGTTCCTAAAGTTGCGAAGTGATTTGGATTTGGAACCGGCATTCCTTCAATACGCCACAACATTCCGGAAGGAGAGTTTCCACGAACCACGATATCATTTCGGCTATCATCACCTGTTGAAACTCCTGCGAAATTTGAAACCAGACGCGCAACGTCACTTCTCCCGCCTGAAAACCTTGTAACTTCTTCGGGACTAAACTGTTTTGTAGAAACTATAGCCATTTTATTTATAGCTCTAGCTTTATTGGATCCGGAAGTAACTACAATCTCATCTAATGTATTGAATTGTTCCATCATTGGAATAGTCAGCAGATTCTCTTTTCCTGTAGTAATATCAAGATCAGAAACTGATGTGCTTTCATATCCTGTTAAACTTATCGAAATGCTTTGCCTTCCCAGCGGAATTCCGAATAACTTAAAATTTCCTTCTTCATCAGATGTGGTTTGATTTTCATCATTTCCGATGAGCGTAATAACCGCCCCAGAAATTGGTTTTTCAGATTGTTTATCAATTATTTTCCCTTTAACAACTCCTGTCTGGGCAAAAGAAGTTAAACCAAGAAGGCTTAAAATAATCAAAAATATTTTTTTCATTTTTTACTTTGCTTTATAGTTATTAAAGCAAATGTAAAAAGAGGGTTTTTCTTAAAAATTGACTCAGGTTAAGATTTATTATTTAAGGTTAGACGCGTTCTTATTCTGCTTAAACTTTCTGGTTTTACCCCTAAATAACTTGCAATATATTTGAGAGAAACTCTTTCGACAACCTTTGGGTAGTTTTTTATAAATCTAAGATATCTGTCTTCATGAGACAATAATGACATGAACTTATTTCTTCCTGTTAAACCCTGAATGGTTCGCTGCATCATAATCCTTAAAAAATTATTAAAAACCGGATACTCAGAAACTAATTTATCAAAATCATTTTTATAAGCTAAATAAAAGCGGCAATCTTCCAAAGCTTCAATATTCATCATGGAAGGTTTTTCATATAAGAAACTTTCAAAATCAGAATACCATTCGTTTTCAAAGAAAAAATTTACTGTTGATTCTGTTCCATCAACCGAATAATAACAACGAATACATCCCTCTTCTACAAAAAAACCAAAATTGCAAAAATCTCCCTCAACCAAAAGATGCTCATTTTTTTTGATTGTTTTCGGCTTTAGTATATTTTTAAAAGCCAGGCTCTCTTTTTCATTAAATTCCATGAATCCGGATAAATCGGCAATAACGCTTTGCATAAATTTGTGGTTTAGAAAATTTAGTTTTAGCTCCTAAAAAAGATTGCGTTAAAACACTATTAAAGAGAATTTATCAAAATAGTTATATCGAAAATTTAGCATCTGCATACTTTAATTTACGAATTCCTTTATTATTTAATTAGCTTACTGTCTCGATTTAGTTTTATGAATTAACCGTTATGGATTTTTGTAAGCTTACGCTTTTTCTTACAGATTGTTCTTTTATTTTATGGATTAGCTATTATTACAAAAATACACTTACTGAAAATATTAGAAATCACTATAAATAATGATTTAATTGAGTTTTAAAAAAAGACCCTGAAAATTCATGATTGTCTTTATTTCTAAATGATAAAAGAGGATCTGTTACAAAAGAGATTCAATTTATAATTACCCAACTTTTATTAAAAAAGCTGCTTAATCTTACTTTTATATTCCTAAGTATTTTTGTCTGAAACACTGTCTGCCTCATCACAAAAATTCTAATTCACTGGTAAAACTATATTGTTACTTTCTGCTTTTCAAAAATTCTGCAAATTGTTTCGTATCAAAATAAAATGGCCTAATAGCAGTAATTTTTCCGTTTTTTAAATCAAAATGTTCCGAGATTGGCATCGAAAGTGTTTTGCCTGACTTTTTTGACTTACAATTTATGGTAAAATAAATAATGACTTCCTTTTTGGAAGCATCACTAAAATAAACAGGCTCTTTTTCTATCTGCAAATCAAAGAACTCGGCTGATTTTGCAAACATTTTGGTCCATTCATTAAAGCCTTTATAAGTTCCTCCATAAGGCAAACCTTCTGCCTGATTATAAATTGCATCGTCATCGATTAAAGCTGCTATGGTATTAAAATCCCTTGTTTTAAAAAGGCATTCAAAATATTGTGCTACCACTTTAAAATTATCAGCTTCAAGATTTTTCAAAATATCAGCCTCAGACAAAACTGCATCCTTATCCCAAAAACTGATAATTTTACTCACCTGTCCTTTTCCGTTTAATCTGGCAAACTCACGACCGGCCATTATCAGCTTATTTTTAGAATCCTGAATCTTCCAGTCCCAGGTCACATAATTGTCTTTTACCGTTTTTGCCCCGGAAGTTAGTACAGCATCCGGATTTTTTTTATAAAACTCATTGATGACATTATTAAATGCAGCTATACCTTTTATAGAAGCAGAAGGATCTTCGAAAGTGCTGTCCTCGAGCCAAATCGTTTTTATTAATTTTAATCTGGTGTCATTATTGCGTTCCTGCCAGACTTTTTCATAAATCGTAACCGGATATAATTTTTCCTTCTTTTGAGCCAGAAGACCATTACATATAAAAAGAATACAGATGAAGTAAATTTTTCTCATAAGTCAGACAAATTAGATTAATAAAGCATTTACTCAAATTTAGCATAAATACAGAAAAGAATTACAATACTTTCATAATTTGTTATTTATTCAAAATCCTACAAGGTTGAAAAAACCTTACAGGAACATTAACTGATATAATTTATTTGTAAACAAGTTCTGTGCTGTATTAATCGAACTAAGGTTATAAGAAATCAATTTTATAATTTTTATCATTTGGATTAAATACTATTTTCTGTTAAAAACAGAGACTAATTTTATAGCATAATGATGTTTTGTTTTAGATAATCGGTCTTATGTTATATAAATTAAAAGGAGAGGAAAAGAATTTTAAATAGAAAAGAGACAATCAATTATGAAAATTGTTGTCTCTTTTTATTTTTATTACTACTTATATTTTTTAAAGCTGTCTTTAAATAAATTCAGCCTCAAACAAATTAGTCAAATGTTTGATGATTTTAGCTTTCACTTCCTCTTCGTCTACCTTTTCTACTCCAAGTTCAACGTTTAAAGATGTAACCGCTTTACCACGAATTCCACACGGAATAATATTGTCAAAATACCCCAAATCTACATTTACATTTAAGGCAAAGCCGTGCATGGTTACCCAGCGTGAAGCACGCACACCCATAGCGCAGATTTTACGTGCAAATGGAGTTCCAACACCAAGCCAGACTCCGGTTTCTCCATCGCTTCGTCCACATTCTAAGCCATATTCGTTCAGGGTTAAAATAATGGCTTCTTCGAGAAAACGTAAATATTTATGAATATCTGTAAAAAAGTTCTCTAAATCCAGAATCGGATAACCTACAATTTGTCCGGGACCGTGATAGGTAATATCTCCGCCACGATTGATTTTATAAAAGGTTGCTCCTTTTGCTTCGAGCTGTTTTTCGTTTAATAATAAATTTTCGAGATCACCGCTTTTACCTAAAGTATACACATGCGGATGTTCTACAAAAAGCAGATAATTTGGAGTTTCTAAATCCAGTTCTTCTCTTCTGTTTTTAATTTTTAAATCGACTATATCCTTAAAAAGTTCTTCCTGATATTCCCAAGCCGATTTATAATCTTTACTTCCTAAATCCTGAAGTTGAATTTTTTTGTTCATTTTAATTATTTTTCAAACTCAACATCAAAGTTTAGTTTGTCAGGATTCTCCATATAATCCGTGAAAGGGTATTGAATTGTAATTGTTTTTCTGTCCTCACTAAATAAAGCATTCGGATTTGAAACTTTCTTTATTTTTTTAGGAAAATGATATTTTACGATATAATTAGAAGAGGCAAAAATCATTTTTGACATATCTGCTGTCGAATCATTCGCTTTTTCAGTCAGTTTTTGTTTGTCTATTATTGCCTTACGGGTAAATTTCTTTCCGTTGTACGTATAGCTTAGTTTACTTTTATTATCACCTAGACCTGCAAAAGGAGTTGATGGATTTGCTCCGCCTTCCAGCTTTTGAAGAGTATTCATCGACTGTAGTACGTCCTGCAGTTCATTTACACTTTTAAAATCAGTAGCAATATTCATTAAAAACTGTTTTTGCTCTCCATTCATTTTTATATTGAATACCAAATTCTCTAATTTTTTAATTTCTTTTTGAGCTTCGGGAGATAACTTTGAGATACTGTCTTGTTTTTCTGCAATTAGCTGTTTAAAAGTAAAAGTAGAATCCATAGATTTTTTAGTATCTGCTCCCATCTGGCTCCCTATCTGGTCTCCAGCCATTGCCATTAAAGACGAACCATCCATATCTACAGAAAATTTGCCTGTTCCGTTATCGTTGATGGTTATATTTTCAGTAAAAGTGCAGCTTGTAAGTGTTGCCAGTAAAAAAGAAAAACTAAGTAATTTATATAATTTCATCATGGTTAATTTTTTATCAAAGATACGAACTTTTTTAAGCTACTAAGATTCTGAGATTCTAAGTTGCTAAGTTTTACAACTAACTCAAAATTTTATTGCTAACACTTCTACTAAAATGTCTTTTGAAAATAAAAATTTCTAATCTAGCCCCGATTACTATGACATAAACAAGTTAATAAATCTTTTTTTTTAATTTAAATTAGTTTTATTTTAAGACACAGCAAGTTTGCGAATAAGAATTCAACAAAAGGTTTTATATCTTACTCGTTGATAATAAGGGTTGTCCCTGATAAGATTTATGCTGATTTTCTAACCTCAAAT